>NZ_LT605205.1:3743308-4414963 GCF_900095135.1 Proteiniphilum saccharofermentans | reverse complement strand
GGTATCCGGTATTTCCCGTCAGGAAGGAGTTAAAAATGTGTTTGTCCGGGGATTGGGAGACCGCTATAATGTGACTTTACTCAATGGTTTTGCTATTCCATCGGAAGATCCGCAATACAAGAATATTGCGCTTGAGTTTTTCGGAACCGATATTATTCAAAATATAAGTGTAAATAAGGTATTCAGCAGCAGCGACTACTCCGATGTGGGTGGTGCCAGCATTAATATCATTTCAAAAGAGTTGGTAGGCGACCGTGCTTTGTCGCTGGATCTTTCCGGTGGTGTGAACAGTGCTGCAGCAGGTAGTGATTTTTTACGACAGGACGGTTCCGGCTATTTTGGTTTTGCCAATACCAGTCGACCTTCCGATAACCAGTATAATTTTCCTAATAGCCTTAATCCGAAAGAGGTCTCAATGCCGTTGAACCATAGTTATGGTATTTCCGGCGGCAAATCATTCCGGTTGGGTGAAAACAACAATCCATTATCATTCTTTGTAGTAGCTTCTCATAGTACAGATTATTCCTATACCGAAGAGATTGTTCGTAATACGACGACCGACGGAACCATCTGGCAGGATCAGACCGGAGATAAATTTTCGCAAAACACCAATCAACTGGTTCTTGCAAACGCACTTCTCGGTCTCAACCGCAAACACAATCTACAATATAATTTTATGCTGGTTCATGCCAATGATCAATATGTAGGTGAATACAGCGGGTACAATTCGGAACGTCATCAGGGAAGCCCTACCTATATGGGCTTTTCAAGAAGGCAACAAACCAATGACAATCTATTGTTTGTCAATCAGTTATTGTCTGACTGGAAACTGACTAATTCACTAAAACTTGATGTGGGTATTTCTTACAATACAATAAAAGGGTTGGAGCCTGACCGAAGGGAAAATTATTTCTCTTTAAAAGAGGATAATTTGTATGATCTGACCAGAAGCAACAGGAACAAACGTTTCTTTTCCGAACTGAAGAACAATGATCTGAATGCAAAAGCCGCACTTACTTTTAAACTCAAAAACCGCTTAGGAACAGATAATTCACAATTGAAAATCGGCTATAGCGGACGTTTTGTGGATGACAAATTCGAAGCAATAGAATATAATTTCAGTCCGTTGGGTATGCCAAGTTTATCTATTGAAAATCTGGATATGGATCAGCTGTTCGAGCAAAACCTGGCTAACGGGCAGTTAACGATGACAGTCGGTGATCCGAATTCATATCACGTGACGAAACAGATCCATTCCGCCTTTGCCGAAGCATCCTATCCGCTCTCAAAAGTGCTAACCGGTAACATAGGATTACGTATGGACAGGGTGGATTTGACCGTAGAGCATCATGTTACACATGTTGCCCCCGGTAAAGAGGCCATCAAAAAGAATTATTTCCTGCCAAGCCTCAATTTAAAATATGACCTGAACGACAAAAACAGTGTACGTTTCGGTGCGAGCAAAACATACACCCTGCCGCAATCGAAGGAGATCTCTCCCTACCAATATGTGAATATTTCGTTTGCCGACCAGGGTAATCCTGATCTGAAACCTTCGGATAACTATAATGTAGATCTGAAATGGGATTTTTATATGAATCCCGGCGAATTGTTATCTGTTACAGGTTTCTATAAATATATTGTTAATCCGATCGGACGGGTAGACCAGGGAAACTCTGCCGGGCTGCTTACCTACGACAATATAAGCGACCATGCACTGGTGGGAGGTGTAGAACTGGAACTTCGGAAGAACATCTTTAATCGGTTCAATAGTGAGCGGGAGCAGATGAACAGACTCTCTGCCGGATTAAATGCTTCTTATATCTACACCAACCTCCGATTGGAGGTACTCAATACAGATCCCAGAAATACAGGGTTAGAGGGTGCCTCGCCATTCCTTGCCAATTTTGATCTCTCTTATAACTATACAAAAAAAGAGAAGAGTTTTGTGGCTTCTCTTATTTTCAACTATTTCAGTGACCGGATTCATACAATTGGAGCAAGAGGTTTCAATGATATTATCGAAGAGGGAGTTCCCACGCTCGACTTTGCCTCATCCTACAACTTTAATAAACAGTTTTCTTTAAAACTCAGGGCATCCAATCTATTGAATGCTTCTTACAGGTTGTCGAGGGAAAGCAGTACGGCGAATGAAAATGTGATACTCAATGAATTCAGGAAAGGACAGAATATCAGTTTAGGTGTGAGTTATCAATTTTAATTACAGCATATTTTATCATATTATTTATTTACTAATTGATTAACAAGATGAAAAAGATTTTTTTTAGTTTTTTGATGTTTGCCGCGATGTTGACACCGGTTGTGTTGACTTCCTGCGATGATAATGATGATGACAATGGAACCGATCCGACGGATGATTATAAATTGTCCGGGTCAATTCAGGATACAAGAACACTCGATGCCTCCGTGGAATATCTGTTGACCGGTCCGCTGATCGTGGAAGATGGTGCTACTTTGAATATTCCTGCAGGAACTACTATTAAAGCACAGAAAGGATTCGGAAGCTATATACTGGTATTACAGGGAGGGAAGATCAATGTGAACGGTACTGCTGACGCTCCTGTCACCATGACTGCCGATATCGAGAATGCAGCACAGGGACACTGGGGCGGATTGATCATCAACGGGAGAGCGCCTCTTTCGGGTGGTGAGACCGGTAAGACTGAAATCAATAACGCTTATACCTATGGTGGAACCAATGCTGCCGACAACTCAGGCTCTATCACCTATTTGATACTTGCTTATACCGGAGCCCGTTCAAGCGCTGATGTGGAGCACAACGGACTTACTCTTAACGGAGTGGGTAACGGTACTAAAATTGAGAACGTGTATATTCCCGACGGAGCCGATGACGGTATCGAATTCTTCGGCGGTTCTGTGAATGTAAAGAACCTGCTGGTGGTAAATTCCGATGATGATATGTTCGACTTTACACAAGGTTATAACGGAACACTGGAAAATGCTTATGGTATCTGGGAAGCCGGATATGTCAGCTCTGAAGAAGATCCCCGTGGAGTAGAAGCCGACGGTAACCTGGATGGAAACAACCCGGATCAGCAGGGCCAGTCCAACTTCACGATCAAAAATATGACTATTGACCTGCGTCTTGCTGCCAACACTGACGAAGGATATTATATGCACGACGTGTTGAAGATTCGTCGCGGAGCAAAAGCCACTATCGAAAATGCTTTGGTAAAAGGACAGGGGCAAGCAAAAGACCTTGTCGACATGACTGACGGAAAAGGAGCAGGTGATCCTACTTCTGTAATCAATATTACCAACTCATTGACAACCGCATTGAGTGGCGTAGAGAAGAACGGAACAGCCAATATAACTGTGGAAACGGGTAACGCCGGTTGTCCTACCGATATCTTTTCCTGGACAGGATATCAGTTTTAAAAATAATATGCTATTCAGAAGTAAAAAATACCTTGGTGTAAATCAAGGTGTTTTTTACTATTATAAAAATCTTGTTTCTACAATGTTCCACATGACCTTAGTATAAAAAATAAATATTGACTTATGAAGAATAAAATATGGCTATTCCTGGCCGGTTTTTGTATGATTGTGGTTCTGCCGGCACAGAAACCGCAGGATACGCCGCAGTTGTACCAATCGGGGGGAGTTTATTATCGGGACAGGGCGCAGACGGAACTCTATACAGGAGATTACCGGGAATATTATGATAATAATACCATCAAATTGGAAATGCAAATAAAAAACGGCCTGCCCGAAGGTCCTTATATTGTCTATTTCGAAAACCGGAAGCCCAAAGAGGTGCGTTCCTATAAAAATGGGAAACTACATGGTCTGTGGAGGAATTATGACTTATCGGGGCAGCTGATCTCCGAAGCTGAATACAGGAACGGACAAAAGCATGGGACATGGCGGATCTGGGATGAATTGGGAACACAACGGTATGAAATGAACTACTATGACGGTAAAAAGACCGGGATCTGGAAAATGTGGAATGATAAAGGAGAGTTGACAGATGAGAAAAGATATTGATAAGATTTACATAATGAAAATAAATTGGAGATATAGTTTCGAATTATCGCTGTAATCTTAATAATATTGTAACAGGATCGTAACCAATTTGTAACATTTATAAGAGACCTTTGTGCCCAAAATAATTCGGCACTAAATGGACCCTATTATTTAATCATTGTAATTATTCTTCTAGGCCTGGCAGCACTCGACCTCATCGTAGGTGTGGCAAACGATGCGGTCAACTTTCTCAATTCGAGTATCGGATCAAAAGTAGCACCCCTTTGGGTGATCCTCACGGTCGCCTCCATAGGAGTGATGATCGGGACGATGTTCTCCAGCGGGATGATGGAGATTGCCCGAAGTGGGGTATTTTATCCGGAGAAATTCACATTCCCGGCTATTATGGTTCTGTTTCTGGCAGTGATGCTTACGGATGTTATTCTGCTTGACCTGTTCAATACGTTTGGATTACCTACTTCTACTACTGTTTCTCTGGTATTCGAACTACTTGGCGCAGCGGTGGCGGTTGCCCTGTTCTCCGTCTGGACTTCAGGATCGGGCGAACACATTGGCGAATTCCTTAACAGCGGGAAAGCCTTGGCTATTATCGGTGGTATATTTATTTCTATCGCTATTGCATTTGTAGCTGGTAGTGCCATTATGTATGTCTCCCGGTTAATATTTTCTTTCAATTATGCCAAGCCGTTTAAATATCTGGGCGCCATCTGGGGAGGTATTGCGCTTACAGCGATTACTTACTTTGCCATTTTTAAGGGATTAAAAGGAAGCGTGCTGGTAAGCCATGGTATGCTTGATTATCTGGAACATAATATGGGAACTGCCCTTCTGTATACTTTTATCGGATGGACGGTGTTCATGGCGATACTCCAACATCTTTTCCGCGTAAAGATACTGAAAGTGATTGTGCTGACCGGAACCGCTGCATTGGCAATGGCATTTGCCGGGAACGACCTGGTGAATTTTATCGGTGTATCCATGGCCGGCTACGATTCATTCCAGATAGCGCGGGAAGTGACTGCTTCAGGAGGTGATATCAATCAACTCCATATGGGTCGGTTGTCAGAACCGGTCGTCGCCAATATCTGGTGGTTGCTGGTTGCCGGAGTGATCATGGTGTTGGCACTTTGGTTTTCCAAAAAATCCCGGGCAGTCACCGAAACGGAAGTAAATCTTGCCCGGAAAGGAGACGGAGTGGAGCGATTCTCCTCATCACCTCTTTCACGTCACATGGTAAGGAGCAGCCTCAATTTTAGTAAATCGATCAGTAAGATAATACCTGCATCATCAAAAAATTTCATTAATAAACGATTCGAACCGGTAGAACTGGAAAACAAAGCCTCTTTCGATTTGATACGGGCATCCGTCAATCTTACTATTGCGGCTTTGTTGATCTCGCTCGGGACATCGTTGAAATTACCTTTGTCCACCACTTATGTTACTTTTATGGTGGCAATGGGAAGCTCCCTGGCCGACCGGGCCTGGGGACGGGAAAGCGCCGTGTACCGGATTAACGGGGTTCTTACGGTGGTAGCGGGTTGGCTACTGACAGCATTGGTAGCTTTCACTGCCTCCATGATCGTGGGGTTATTCCTGATGTGGGGTGGTAAGATCGCCCTCGCTGTCATGGTGTTCCTGGTTATCTTTATCCTGTTTAAATCGGGTAGATTACACTCTAAACTGAAATCCAAAGAACAGCAGCAACAACAAATCCTTTCCAGCGAACAACAACTGGTTGCATCCTGTAATAATGACGTGCACCTGATGCTGGAAAAAACGCTTTCGATCTATAAACGTATAGTAGAAGGATTGAAAGATGAGGATAGAAAGCTTGTAAAGAAGGCGATGGGTGAAGCCTATGAGTTGTATGAAAGATTCAAGGATAAACGGGATTATGAGGTGGTACCCACGCTGGAAAGCATACAACTCAATGCATTGGATCTTGAACAGGAATATGTGCAGTTGGTAGACTACTCCTATGAGATTACCAAATCATTGAAAGCAATAACAGAGAATACATTCCAGTATATCGACAATAATCACACCGCATTCTCAAAAGAGCAGATTGAAGACCTGAAGGTCATTTATAAAATTCTTTCTGAAGCGTTTACAGAGTACGAAAAAATGGAAAAATCAGGTGATTACAGCCAATTTAGTCAGATAGTGAATATGCGGGAAACTATCCTGGATTTGAATCCCAAATTAACCAAACGTCAGATTAAACGGGTGAAAGCAGGAGAGTCGACTACCAGGAGCAGCATCCTTTTCCTGAATCTGGTCAATGAATCGAAAATCATCACACTGCAATCAAGTAACCTGATGAAGTCCCACCGTAACTTCAAGGCACAATACGCCAAGTCGGTATCAGAAAGAAAAAGCACATCGTTGATAGGTAAGGTTCCTCTTGATATTTAAAGGCTTTGGTTTTAAATGTATAATTTCGCAGAATGATAATTACCTCGCGAATTCTGTTTAGTAATATTCATGGGTAGTATCTGGATTGAGTTTTCAGATAAAAAAAGAGAGATAGAATCTGAAAACCCTACCTCTCTTTACTTTTTTACCTATTATTTATTTTTGCAGTAAACTAATGTTAAGGTTTTGATTTTTTGTAAGGTCGATTTCAGTTGTATAGGGTTCGTAAGAAATCAATTCAACCGTTAGTTCATATTTGCCGGGATTTACATCTGAGATGGTAAATTGACCCTCAAGGTCGGAATAATATTTCTTTCCGTCCACAATAATAGTCGCACCGGCAAGCGTCTCTTTGTTCTTATCGTCTACAACTGAGCCGGTCAGTTGTAACGCTTTCACATTTTCCACACGGTCTACCGCTGTGAACTCTTTACTTTTCTTTTCGCTGTTATTGTCAGTGAAAGCAAAAGCAGACACCGAAATCAATAGAGAGCAACCGAGTATTAATACAGATCTCATAATGGATGTTTTTTGTCAACTTAATCTATAAAACCACACAAAAATAGCGAGATAACACCATATGGGGCGTTACGTTTTGATTAAGTTATAGTTAAGTTTTTGTTACAGCCAAAACAATCCGGTATTTGCTTATTCAACCGTCACTGACTTTGCCAGGTTTCGAGGCTGATCCACATCGCATCCTTTTACCACCGCAATATGGTAGGCCAACAATTGAAGGGGAATAACCGAAAGCAGAGGGGCTAAGCAGGGCATGGTTGCAGGTACCTCTATGCTATGTGATGAAAGATTCTTTATTATATTATCCCCCTCGGTGACTATCGAAATGATCCTTCCTTTACGGGCTTTTATTTCCTGAATATTGCTCAACACTTTCCCGTAAGTTTCGGATTGGGTAGCAATGGCTATAACCGGCATTTCATTGCTGATAAGTGCTATAGGGCCATGTTTCATTTCGGCGGCAGGATAACCCTCGGCATGTATATAGGAGATCTCTTTTAGTTTCAGAGCTCCCTCCAATGCTATCGGAAAATTGTACCCTCGGCCCAGATAAATACAGTTGCTCGCATAGGTAAACGTTTTTGCCAGTTCGGCAATCTGGTCATTCTTCTTCAATACTTCACTTACTTTGTCCGGTATCAGGCTTAATTCCCGGATCAGTTTCAGGTATTCATCGTGTGAAATTGTTCCGTTCTCCTTTCCGATAAGGATAGCCAGCATGGTGAGGACGGTCACCTGTGCCGTAAAGGCTTTTGTAGAGGCTACACCGATTTCGGGGCCTACATGGGTATAACACCCTGAATGTGTATTTCTCGGAATAGATGAGCCTACTACGTTACAAATGCCGAAGATAAATGCTCCGTGCTGTTTGGCAAGTTCTACCGCTGCCAATGTATCGGCAGTTTCCCCCGATTGTGAGATGGCGATCACAATATCATTTTTATGGATTACCGGCTTCCGGTAGCGGAATTCAGATGAATACTCCACTTCGACCGGAATCCGGGCATATTCTTCGATTGCGTACATGCCGATCTGTGCAGCATGCCAGGAAGTACCGCAGGCAGTAATAATAATCCGTTTGGCATTCAGAAATTTCTCTCTGTTGTCGATGAAACCGGCCAAAGTAATATTATCCTTGTCGACATTCACCCTGCCCCGCATACAATCACTCAGGGAGTGAGGTTGCTCAAATATCTCTTTCAACATGAAATGGGGGTATCCTCCCTTCTCTAGTTGACTGAGAGTCAGCTCGAGTTGCTGGATCTGCGGAGTTTTATCGATATTACCTATTGTCTTTATCTTAAGCGGTTCGTTCCGTTTTATGGTGACAATTTCTTCCTCACCTATATAGGTGACCTTGTTAGTATATTCAATGATGGGCGTTGCATCGGAACCTATAAAATATTCATCTTCTCCTATGCCTATCACCAAAGGGCTACCCTTTCTGGCTGCCACGATCAGATCCGGATGATGTTTGTCGAGAACGGCAATGGCATAGGCTCCGACAACCTGGCTTAATGCCAGCTGTACCGCAGTGGGCAGATCGGTGGCATTTGTTTTCTTCATGTATTCTATCAACTGCACCAATACTTCTGTATCGGTTTCACTCTGGAATGTGTATCCCTCTTTCATCAACCCTTCTTTCAGCACCGTGTAGTTTTCAATGATCCCGTTATGAATGATGGCGATCTCTTCCGATTGTGAATAATGAGGGTGCGCATTATTATGATTCGGCTCCCCGTGGGTTGCCCAGCGGGTATGCGCGATTCCGATCGTTCCTGCGATATCTTTTTGTTGTGCGAATTGCTCCAATTCGTCTACTTTTCCTTTTGCTTTGTACACTTTGAGGTGTTCATTATCGATCAACGCGATTCCGGCGCTGTCATATCCACGATACTCGAGCCTGTGGAGCCCTTTTATTAAAATGGGGTAAGCCTGTCTGTTCCCGATATATCCGACTATTCCACACATATATGATTAATTTTTTAATGGAAGATGATGAAAAAATAAACTGCAAAGGTGCAAAAATGCATTATCTTTTCGAAATATCAAAGAAAAAAGATGATAGATTATTTGATATTCTATATTAATGATCTAAATAGTATAATAATAGTATCTTTTTGATGGTTTTTTTCTAAAAAATGTGTCAAAAAGTTTACATACTAATTAACAGGTATATCCTGAATTTTAAAGTACAATGTTTTGCCTGAGTTGTATGAGTTCTTAACTTTGTGAGAACTATTTCTAAAAGTATGGCAAGAAAGAAACTCTCTCAAACACAGATTGCATTTATCATTATCCTTTGGATTGTACTGGTTGTCTATATCCTTTTATATGCAACAATAACCCCGTTCACTGTTATCTCCATCCTGATGTCGGGGGCAATTGTCTTTATTCCTATTTACAGAAGTCTAAAAAAATAGCTGTTTTACTAACAGATTTAATAAAAAAACATGAAATATTTTTGTTTTAGAAATTTATTTCTACCTTTGCATTTCAAAGTGCTTATTTAATAACAGTATTTAGTTGTGAGGTTTTTTCAGGAAACCGGACTCTAATTGATTAGAACCGGGATCGTGATTATTGTGAGGCTTGCCCGGTTTATCTCAATGTACCGGAAGGCTTTCCATACGACCTTAGTGTAAAAAAATTAATATTGACGTATGAAACGAGCAGGAGGATCATCCTTACACAGGTGCATGATTATAGCAAGTTACATACACCAAAGTGAAAACAATAAAATAATCGTATGAAACGAGCAGGAGAACGTTTTTCCACAAGAACATGATAGTATGCGAGTTCCATACGACCTTAGTGTAAAAAAATTAATATTGACGTATGAAATCTTCAGAAGTTTTAGGTCTTCTCAAAAGGCGTTTTCCCAACGAGCAGGAATATCACCAGGCCGTGGAAGAAGTAGTGGAATCCATTGAGGATGTGTACAACGAGCATCCCGAGTTTGAAAAAGCAAACCTGATCGAGCGGTTGGTTATCCCCGATAAGATCCATTCTTTCCGTGTTACATGGGTCGATGATAAGGGTAATGTACAGACCAACATGGGTTACCGGGTACAGCATAACAATGCCATTGGCCCATATAAAGGGGGAATTCGCTTTCACGCTTCGGTGTCGCCTTCTATTTTGAAATTCCTTGCTTTTGAACAGACATTCAAGAATGCACTTACTACATTGCCGATGGGTGGTGCCAAAGGTGGTTCCGACTTTTCACCACGCGGCAAGTCCGACGGGGAAGTGATGCGTTTCTGCCAGGCCTTTGTGGAGGGTCTATGGCGCGTGATCGGTCCCAATACTGATGTACCTGCCGGCGATATCGGCGTAGGTGGCCGTGAAGTGGGTTATATGTTTGGTAAGTACAAGAAGTTGGCCGAAGAATTCACCGGCACATTCACCGGGAAGGGTCGTGAATTTGGCGGATCGCTCATTCGTCCTGAAGCTACCGGCTACGGGAATGTCTATTTTCTGCTGGAGATGCTGAAAACCCAGAATATCGATATCAAAGGAAAAAAATGTCTGGTTTCCGGATCGGGAAACGTGGCCCAATATACCTGCGAGAAACTGTTGGAGTTAGGAGCTATTCCCGTCACCTTGTCCGATTCCGACGGTTATATCTATGATCCGGATGGCATCACGAAAGAGAAACTGGAATTTGTGATGGAACTGAAGAATCTATATCGGGGACGCATCCGCGAATATGCGGAAGAATATGGATGCAAATATGTTCCCGGAGCACGTCCGTGGGGAGAAAAAGGAGATATCGCACTACCTTCGGCCACTCAGAACGAGATCGACCAGGCGGATGCTGAAGCGCTTGTAAAAAACGGTGTGATCGCTGTTTCCGAAGGAGCGAATATGCCGAGCACTCCTGAAGCTATCGCGATTTTCCAGTCGAATAAAATATTGTATGCTCCCGGTAAGGCAGCTAATGCCGGTGGAGTGTCGGTGTCGGGATTGGAAATGACACAAAACTCAGAACGCTACAGTTGGTCGGCAGAACAAGTCGATGAAAAACTGAAATGGATCATGGCCAATATCCACGAAAATTGTGTGAAATACGGTAAAGAGAGCGACGGTTACATTAACTACGTGAAAGGCGCCAATATCGCCGGTTTCATGAAAGTAGCCAAAGCGATGATGAGCCAGGGTATCTTGTAATATCTGTACTTAATATAGAAAAAGCGGCTTCGGTCGCTTTTTTTGTGCTTTCAATTTATCTTCGCTCCACTTTCCGGGTCACAATCCAAATAAAAGGTGAGGTTTTCTCTAAAAAAACAAACTGGCTGTCAGTGTAAATATCAATCCGCAAAAAGCAATGATACTTTCCATTACAGTCCAGCTCTGCAGTGTTTGCTTTTCATTCATACCCAGGTATTTACCGACCAGCCAGAATCCGCTGTCGTTGACGTGCGACAGCAAGGTAGCGCCTGAGGCAATGGCGATTACCACCAGTGCGCGTTGAGGATCGTTCAATCCGAATTCACTGATAATAGGAGCGATTATACTTGCTGCAGTGATCATTGCTACGGTAGCTGAACCCTGTGTTACCCGTACTACGGCTGCAATAAGCCATGCCAGCAGGATGGGCGGCAAAGGCGAGTTGGACATCGATTCTGCCATAACCTGTCCGATACCGCTATCTACCAATACTTGTTTCAATACACCACCAGCACCGGTAATCAGGATGATAATTCCCGCAGGCCCCAATGCTTTTGTACTTAAGTCGAGAATTTTCTGCTTGTCCATCCCTCTTTTTATGCACAAGAAATAGGTAGCAATAAGGGTGGCAATGATCAGTGCAGAAAAAGGATGTCCGATAAATTCCAGTACGTCGGTGAAGACCGATTTTCTCACAATTTCTTTCGAAACCGCTACAGTAGTAAATGTATTGAGGAGTATAAGTAGGAGTGGGATAGAGATGATAATCGCAATTAACCGGAATGAGGGATACGACTTTGTATCGAACTCCCTGGGAGTATCATCATCACTATAAGGAGGCATCAGGTGTATCTTTTTGGAGATATATTTTCCGAAGACAGGTCCTGCAATAATGGCTGTGGGAATTCCCAGAATAAATCCCATCAGAATAACCCATCCTAATTGGGCGTTGATAATATCAGCCACTGCTACCGGTCCGGGGGTAGGCGGAATGAAACTATGGGTAACCGCCAGACCAGCCAGCAAAGGTATGGCGTAATAGAGCAGCGAACGTTTGGTGTCGCGCGATAGGGCATACACAATAGGGACCAGAATGATAAACCCCACGTCGAAGAAGACAGGAATAGCGACAATAAAACCGGTGGTAACCATTGCCCATGGGGCTCTCTCTTTTCCAAACTTTCTTACTAAATAATCTGCCAGGGACTCAGCTCCTCCCGAACTTTCGAGCATCTGCCCGAAGATTGCTCCCAATCCTACTACTGTTGCTACAAAGCCAAGCGTCCCTGCCATCCCTTCCTGAATGGATTGGGTAATGTCGTTCAGCGGCATCCCTGAAACAATCCCTACATAAATGGAGGTGATCAGCAATGCAATAAATGCACTGATCTTGAGTTTCAAGACCATGAACAGAAGAATGGCTACTGCCGATAGGATGGCAAAGATTAAAAAGAGTGTCGACATGCTTGTCTGGTAGATTAAATGGATATCTGTAAGAAAGTTTGTTTATCAGTATGTCGGCCTTATATATCCTTGACGGTATGAACGTGCCGATAATTTTCTGGCGTTGTCATTCCCCGAAATTGTATTTCCGGTAGCATCCCATTTTACTTCACTGGCCGTTTCATACGAGATCATCGCTAACTGGACTGCAGCAGTCGATTGGAAGGCATCCTCAACTTTACAGCTTACCAGATTTTTATCTTTTGCCCTTACTGCATGGATAAATTCGGACAGATGTTTTTCCTGCATATCGGGTGTATCGATATCCATTACCTGCTGTTCCCGGTCTCTTCCCGCAGGTGTCAGTATCAGTTTATTGTCAGCAGCAAAAAGGGTTGCTTTCTCTCCATAGAAAAATATG
The DNA here is from genome assembly GCF_900095135.1 of Proteiniphilum saccharofermentans. NCBI lineage: Bacteria > Pseudomonadati > Bacteroidota > Bacteroidia > Bacteroidales > Dysgonomonadaceae > Proteiniphilum > Proteiniphilum saccharofermentans. Next base: position 4,401,963 of record NZ_LT605205.1, on the reverse strand, counting down.
CCGTTATTGAATTGAGGATTCAGGTCTCCGGTACCCCAAAGCCTGTGTTGCCAGACAACCGGGCAATCTTTGAAATGCATGGTTGCCAAAAGGGTATCGGGTGTAGTTATTCTTCCTTTCAGCACGTTGAGGCTCCCGGTAGCATGGATCGATTCAGGCATTTTGAAATCCATAATGGTACGGATAATATCTATATGATGGATACCCCAGTCCACCAGGTGACCATTGCCGTATTCTTTCTCCAGTCTCCAATTTCCGTGCCCGATGGATGGACTGTAGGGGAGTTTTGGGGCAGGACCGCACCATGCGTCCCAGTCCAGTGAAGAGGGTGGATCCTGCACAGTGGTATCTGCATTGCCCGGGTTGTAATGTATTTGTGCACCTATCTGTCGCACTCTGCCTATCTCTCCGGTTTGGATGAGTTCTCTGGCTTTTTGGAATGCTTTACTCTGACGACGTTGAAAACCGATCTGCACAATATTACCGGCCTTACGTGCCGCTTCTATCATGGCTTTCCCTTCATCCACATCGTACGCCAGTGGTTTTTCACAGTAGATAGGTAGTCCTTTTTTACAGGCATCTATGAATTGCAGAGCATGCCAATGAGGAGGTGTTCCTATCAGCACCGCATCCAATGCCGGCAGGTTTAGTAACTCATGATAATCCTTAAACTCTTTTGGTTTTACTCCCTGTAATGTTTCCAGTTCGGTTGCACTGTTTTTCAGATGGGCAGTATCCACGTCACAGATAGCAGCTATCTCCACTCCGCCTGCCTGCAATGCCGCTTTAGCGATCACCATACCGTACCATCCGCTTCCGATAAGTCCGATCTTTAAATTAGAGGTATCCTGTGCAAACAACGGTGAATGAAATCCTGTTGCTACTGCGGCTGTTGTCAGTGATGATTTTTTGATAAAGGTTCTTCTGTCCATATTGCTGAATTAAGAATCGGGTTAGGGAATATAATATCCTGAATAATGGATAGTTGTATTGTTAAAATCGTGCACTTTTTTTATTAACGTATGCTCCGGCAGAATGTTCAGTAATTAAAACAATTCTGTATACCCCTATTTTCTGCCAACAATAAGCCGAGGCAGCCGAATCCTACAAAGATATATAAATTAGCGAATCATAAATTTTTTTTATTCTGAGAATTGCGTTATTTTTGCAGCCTCAAAAGGATGGTCCGGTAGCTCAGCTGGATAGAGCAACAGCCTTCTAAGCTGTGGGTCGTGGGTTCGAATCCCGCTCGGATCACTTGAAGCCTTGGACAAAAGGTGATAACAAACATACAAACCGTTCAAATTGAGATATTTGAGCGGTTTTTTGGTATATATATGGCTGGAAAGAGGAGTATCCCATGAACTGTGTAAGTTGGTAATCTGAAGGGTTCAAGCCCGGGCTTGAACCCTTCAGAAATTTTTATTAACTTACCACTTCAACAGTTATGAGAAAAGAAGAATTATTAAACGACGATTTTTTTAAACAATTCAAGAGCGGGAAAGAGTTCGAGAGCTTTCTTTCCGGGTTACATAAACGAGGTATCGAGCAAATGCTCGAGGGTGAGCTTGACCATCACCTGGGTTACGACAAACACGCCAAAAGTGGCCATTCCAACGCCCGTAACGGGTACGGGAGCAAAACGATAAAGACCGGTTTCGGTGAAGCCCGCATTGACGTCCCCCGTGACCGGGACAGCAGCTTCGAGCCGGTCATTGTGCCCAAGCGGAAGAGCCTCGCCGAGGGGATCGAATCCCTGGTGATATCCCTGTACGCCAAAGGGATGAGTAATGCCGACATCGAGGAGCAACTCCACGAGATATATGACTTCAGGCTTTCCACGAGCGCGATATCCAGGATAACGGACCGCGTGACGGAAGATATCATAGCCTGGCAAAAACCGGCCCCTGGAAGAGGTCTACATGATCGTCTGGATGGACGGGATCGTTTTCAAGGTGCGCGAGAACTCCAGGGTGGTCAACAAGACCGTTTACATTGCCGTGGGGCTCCGTCGTGATGGCAAGAAGGAGGTGCTGGACCTCTGGCTCGGCAAGAATGAAAGCGCCTCTTTCTGGATGAGTGTCCTGACAGACATGAAAGCCCGCGGTGTCAAGGATATCCTGATCACGGCCACCGACAACCTGAACGGTTTCACCGACACCATACAAAACGTGTTCCCCCAATCCAGGACACAAATATGTGTGGTTCACCAGATACGGAACGCGTGCAGGTACGTGGTGTGGAAAGACAAGAAAGAGTTCACCGCTGACATGAAACAGATATATGATGCCCCCACCAGGGAGGCGGCGGAAGCGGCATTGAACGATTTCGCCCTCAAATGGGAAGGTAAATACGCGTATGCCGTCAAATCCTGGAGGGACAACTGGGAGGGGCTGACCGTGTTTTTTGATTTCCCGGTGGAAATCAGGCGTATTATTTATACTACCAACCTGATCGAGAACCTGAACGGGAAGATCAGGAAGTACACGAGAAACAAGCTTTCATTCCCTACCGACGAGGCCGTCATGAAGTCTGTATACCTGGCCGTTAGAGAAGCGACCAAGAAATGGACGAGGCCGGTGAGGAACTGGGGACTAATTTTAAACCAATTTTTATTACTACTTACACACTTATTGGGATAGTGTCGCATTTCTATTCGTTTAATGTGTTTTCTAATGTTGTCTTAAATTCATTTTCGTTGTTGTAGTTGTAGAAAGGAACGGCTGTTATCAAATAAGTGTCTGTATGGATTTTGATTGTCTTTTGTTCTGCTTTGATTTCAGTCAAAAAGTCTTCTTTCCATTTGTCGTATCCTTTTAAATGCTCTCCTTTTGGCTCTATGAAAACTTGAAAAGTCATTTGTTCTCCGTCACGCTGTTTGCAGAACAATAAAAAGTCTGGCTCAAATGCTCGTCCGAGTTTGTCGAAGATTTTAATTTCTCTTTCGTTTCGGATTAGGTAAATGTTTTCAAACTTCTGATTCAGTCCTTCAAATCGTCTTGAAAACAGTTCTACAAATTTCTTTTCTTCACTTGTTCCATAGTTGGCATTGTAAACATACCAAGGCTCGTTGGCTACCAATGTTTCTTGTCCGTCTGCTCTTTCGCTGTCTTTGTAAACCTTGATTTCTTTGTCTTTGAAAACTTTGTGAATTGGTTCTTTGATATAGTCTGAACCTTCGTATTCTGTCGAGTTGCTCTTTATGTCTGCTTCAATGCTTTGCAAAAGTCCGTTTAAGGCTTGCAAATAGTCGAAATGGCTAATTTCTTTTAGTCGGTTAGGTGTTCCGCTAAATGTGATTTCCAACCCTGCTAAAAAATCGGTGCTATCAATGAAGTTTGAAAGCGAATCAACGCTTGGGAAGTAATGCGATAAACTGTCGAAATAGAAAAACGGGTTTTGGCTCAATGCAAAACGGATTATATGATTTGGTATAAAATCCTTTTCTGGTCTATTTTCGTCTTTCGCTAAAAGAACATCTTTAGTTTTAATTACTTCATCATTCGATTGGGTCGGCTCCATTTCAAAAAAGGCACTCGACATTCTGCCAACTCCCGAAGATAAAGGGTGTCGGTAGTTGGTTTTCTTTACGCCTAAGTCTGCAAACGATTTTATGTTGTCAAAACTCTTTGGCACTTTCTTATTGAAGAAAACGTGTCCGTCTCTGTAAAAATCTGTTTTCTTAAATTCAGGTTTTAAAAATAAATTGAGTTGAACCAAATTCTCATCATCTTCATAAATACCTGAATCCACAAGGGCTTTTTTCAATTCCGAAATGTAACGGCTGTCTTCTTTGGTGTGGTAATACAATTCTTCCAATATTTTCAAATCATTGGATATATCATCATCAAATTTTCGGGTAAACTTGTCTTGTCCTTCTTCCAATGCAAACGGATAATACCTTGCACCACGACCAATTAATTGGGCTTCTGAAAGTGTAGTTTTCCCTGGCTTCCCATCTTTGCCGTCTCGGTCTTCGTAAAGGCGAACAATGTCAAACAAATTCAAAACATCCCAACCTTCGTTCAGTTTCTGAACGGCAAAAACGGCTCGGATTGGATTGTTTTCATCTTCCAAAGTGTTGAGCAAAATTTGATTCTGTTCGGCTTCTGCATCATTGTTGGCACTTAGGCAATTTTCAAATCTAAAATTGGCTTGAATGCGTTTAACTATTTCATTGGCTGAAATGCCTTTGACTTCAAAAAATCGGAAAGCCTTTTGAACAATTGGAACTGTAGAAGTCTTTTGAATTTTGATCACCATTGCCACCGAAAAATCATCAATCAGTTTGTGAAAGTTCTCTTTGTTTTGCTCTGATTCTTTGATTGTCCTTTTGGCTTTGAAAAGAATTACTGGCTTTAAATTAATATTGTTTGAAGTTGCTAATTCTTGACGATACAAATTCAAAATCAAAGCCTGAATGATTCTCTCTTGCTCATCATACAAGGAACGAATTAGGTTGATTTCTTTAGAGTACTTGTCTATACGAAATTGAGCAAGGTCATATTTGAAAATTACTTTGTCTTGATAGTGTTTTACGAGTTCTGCTGTATCTGTGTCAATGGTTGCCGTAAACTCCAATAAGATATTTTCAAAATTGGAATCGTGAATTTTCTTTACGGTATCTTCCCAACTTCCAAACAATCTTCCCGACTTAGTACCTGCTACCAAATGGTGTGCTTCGTCAGCAATCAAAACCAATTTTTTGTCCTTAAAATCTTCGTAGGTTACGCTGTTTTCTTTGGTGTTGTTCAGGTCAATATGAAGCTGTTGAATGGTGGTAAACTTCAAATTAATATTCTCACGGTCGGCTTCTTCAAAGTTATCAATCTCTTTGATTAGCACTTCTTTTCCTTCAATCACAATTTTGTGGTTAAACAAGTATTTTGAAGCCTGTGGATTGAGAAAATTGTCTTTGGTTTTCTGAATGATATTGTTGCTGTTTACAAAAAACAAAAAGTTGCGATAGCCTTTTTGGTAAAGGTGCAACATCAAACCTGCCATAATCAGTGTCTTTCCACTTCCCGTTGCCATATTGTAAAGCAAGTGAAACGGTTTTTTGGGTTTGCCTTCAAAATCTTCTGAATCGCAAAGAATGAATCGCTGAAACGCTTCAATTTGATAAGGTCGCTGACCAAATCCAGGCTTTAAATTGTCGGTTATGTGATTAGGAACGGCAACTTGGGCAATGGCTCTTTTACCAAATTCCTGTAACAATATATCATATAAAAACGCCATTTGCTTATTTCTTTGTTTGATAAAAGTCTTGGGTTACTTTCTTTTCTTCATCGCTGCAAGAAAAATCGGAATCATTGAGCGAAGAAAGATTTACATACAATTGGTTTTTGTCCAGTAGCTCGCAAAGGTGTTGTTTCTGCTCCGCAAGGGCTAATGCTTTAAATTCTTCCAAATGCTCGTCCTGCTTCTTTATATCCACATTGTAATTCAAGAAACTTTTTGCTTTCATCTGCTCCCAAATCTGCAAAAGTGCTTTGGTGTCTTTGGCTTCTTCAATCTGCTCAATAAACGATTGGTTATATTTTTTTAATTCAAGATAAATGAATGAGCCACCGCCTTGCCAATTCACATCTTCATCTTCGGATATACCTGTTAGGTCTCCATTGATTACATTTTTAATTCTTTGTAAAGACAAATCAATTTGACTTTGAAGTTGTTCCAAGCCGATATACTGTCTTCCTAGTTTATGAGCAACTGCCGCAGTTGTTCCACTTCCTAAATGATAGTCAAGAACAATATCATTAGAAGTGGTAAAAATTTGTATTAGAAATTTTAGAAGCTCTTCTGGTTTTTTTCCATTTCTAAACTCAACATCTCCTTGCTTGGAAACATTGTTGTATTCTTTCTCAAAATTGTAAAAGTTAGGATACTGTTTTTTAGTCACATCGCTACTTGTAGGCATACCTTGATAATAACCACCATTCTTTTTATTTTTTGGTGCTGAATAAAAGAATCTATGGTTCTCTAAATCATCACCCATATCAGGAACTTTGAATAATGTTTCTGGTGGATATTCGCTTAGGTTCTCCAAATATTTAACGAAAAATCTTCCGCTACTATTTTTTTCACGAATTGACCCCCGAATACTAATTTTTTTCAATCCTTCCCTGCTTGGTGGTATTGATATTACTTCATATTGTTCAGGTAAGTAAATTTCAACACTTTTTGAACCGCATTGTATAATTTTAGGTTCTACACCTTCCTTTAAGACTATTTGCAATGTATAATCATCTATAGTTTTTTGTTCTTCGATAAATGGCATTTTCTTGCCTTTATCGTTCGAGTAAATGAGAATATATTCAATAACATCATTAAACTCTTTGTCGCCTGTTAAAGCTCTATCAGGGTGTCTGACTTGTATATTGAAATCACACAAGTGTTTTTCAAATAAATCATTCATTAAAACCTTTAAATATGCAAATTGGTGAAATGAACATTGAACCATAAATACCCCTGAAGGTGCTAACAACCGTTTTGCTAACTCGATTCGGTTTTTCATAAAAGTTAACCAAGTCGATTGATTAAAAGCATCATTATAATTAAAGGAATCGCTTCCTGTGTTGTATGGTGGGTCTATATAAATGAACTTAATTTTGCCACGGAATTTTGGCAATAAACTTCCTATTCCAAGTAAGTTATTTCCTTTTATAATTAGGTTGTCTGCTATAGTGCCGTTTTCGTTTCGGTTAAATTGGTCAAGTGGTTTTTCTCCGCCTTTGTCAATGCGTTTGGCATTGGTCAAAACTTTGGGTTCTAAAAGTTGGGTTATTTCATCTTGTGCCAAAATTTCATTAAAGAATATTTCTTCTCGTTTGTCTTCTTCACGGCTTTGTCCGCCTTCCAAAATGCAGTCTTTAAATGGCCAAACCAATGCCACTTCGTTGCGTTGTTTCAGGTATTTGCCGTCAATGGTCAGTCCAACTTTGTTTTTGAATTGGGTGTAGCTGTCGTTCAGATAGTTTTTTTGTTCCAGAAACTGAACAAACAAGTTTTGGTTAAAAACCAATGTGCCTTTCACGTTTACAAAAAACTTCTCTTTCAGGTCTGTGTTGTCAAGCAACAGTCCAATCAATTCTTCGTCAAAATTTTGTGCTTTGTTCAACACCACCCATTTTTTCAGTTCTCCGTTGTCTGTAACGAAGTTGGGCTCTTTTTTGAGTTGTTGCTCTAATGTTGTATATAATTTCATTTATCTTCTTTCAGTTAATAAATCTTTGACTTTCACATTTAAAATTTCCGCAATGGTGTACAAGTCTTCCAAACTCGGTTGTCTCACATTACGAGCATATTCGTTAATCGTGTTGTAGCTTTTTCCCGTTTGTTTGGCAAGCCAAGCCTGCGAAATCCCTTTGTCTTTTAAAACTTCTTTTATTCGGTTCATTTGAAACCTAAGTTTTGTTTATTCGGTGTCAAAGATAGTAAAAGTTCACTATTTTTCAGTGCAATTATTCATTGTCTTGTCGTGGGTTGGAAAAGGGCAAGCTCTTTTGGTTTTTCAGCGTTGGCTTTTTTTGTATGCCGCACAACGTTTGGCATTGCCGACGTCGATGAGCTTACAAGGCGGGCATTCTTCTCTGAATCCACCCTCCCCGCCGACTCGGTTAGCGAATCGATGTGGGCGCGTCAACTCCATGACACAGCTTACTTGTCCGACATCATGAATTGGCTTTCCGCGACCCGAAGCGGCAATGCTGTGTTATCGGCTGTGCGGTCGGCCCAAATTTGAAGGTCGCTAGGAGGGCGACCACTTACACAAATTTCATTTTAAGTACTTTTTTATCGCCTTTTTTACTTTATCGTTTCCTCGTTCATATTCTGTTTTTAAGTACGCTTCCGCTCGCTCGTCCATTTGCTCACTAGCAATTTTCCCCAACACTTCGATAATATCCATTAATAATAAACCCTTCTGAGTATCTTTTCTTTTATTTAAGTCAACTTTTAAAAGCGCATCTACAATTTCATGTATTAAAATGTTTATATTGTTTGCGTATAGTCGGTTGGCTATGTTTTATCTCCGAGCATTAACTCCCTCTGCAAGAATTCAGCCTCTTTCTACATTACATCTTCCAATGATAAATGCATCTTGTATGTCTTGAGATCTACCTTATCAGTGATTAAACATGCATTTATTAATGACTCATCAACTGTAACCTTCCCTATTTGTGTAACCTTCCCTAAATAGGGAAGGTTACACATCCTCTCCCAGTTCCAACAGGAGATATGGAATCGATTTGCCATTCCACTGGTGCGCCTGGATTCGGACGGGATTTCAAGAATCAAATCTGAACTCCCGATCAACAAGAATCCCTTCGACTATTACGATAAGACCATCGTATCCATAGACACCTTGAAAAACAATGCCAAGTTTCAACACTATATCGAAAAAACACGCTGGGACATTGTGGTTATCGATGAATGCCATACTGTTGCAAACAGCTCTTCGCAGCGGGGAGGGCTAGCACAATTGCTCAGTACCAAGTGTGAGTCGCTGATTCTCACCTCAGCCACTCCTCACAACGGAAAACCGGAAAACTTTGCCAACCTCATCAACATGATTGAGCCGCTGGCCATCAAAGAGGAGTACAATTATTCACGGGAAGATATCAAGGATTACTATGTACGTCGGTTTAAAAATGATATTGACGATGATGCCGTACGATCCAATTTTCAGGATCGTGAGGTCGTATCCATCCATGCCCAGCTAAGCGACGCAGAGAATGAGTTTCTGCAGATCCAGCAAAACATTAAGTTTGCAGCCCTGCAGAACCTTATGCCGGACGATATTTCCACTGATTTGTTCGGAAAGCAAACCAGCAACAAACAGAAAAAAGATTTGCTTTTTGCCATTGGTCTGTTCAAGTCCTACATGTCATCTCCCGAGGCAGCATTAAAGTCCATTGAAAACAGGATCAGTAAACTGGATGCACTCACAGAACAGGAAGATATTGTGGAGCAGAACCGTGATGTTCTGTACAATTTGAAGGCGAAACTGGAAGCAATCATCCATCATAAACAAGATGCCAAATACCTGGCGTTTAGAAAAAAGTTAATCGACCTTGGCTGGTATGGAAGAAAGAGAGATTTCAGAATCGTTGTTTTTGCTGAGCGTATAGAGACGCTCAAAGCGTTAAAAACGAAACTGCAAAGTGACTTTGACTTGGATGACAGTGTGATAGCCGATTTTCACGGCTCACTCACCGATATGGAGCAACAGCGCATCATCGATGATTTTGGCAAAGAGGACTCTGACTATCGCATACTGCTTACTTCGGATGCCGGTTCGCAAGGAGTAAACTTGCACTACTACTGCAACCATATGTTTAACTACGACATTCCCTGGTCGCTGATCACGCTGGAACAGCGAAATGGAAGGATCGACCGGTATGGACAAACCAAAACACCCTTCATACATTACATGGTAGCCACATCCGATTTGGATGGTTTGAAAGATGACCTGCATATTGTCAATAAACTCAAAGAAAAGGAGGAAGCTGTTTATCAATCCCTGGGCGATGCCGCATCGGTCTATAAACTCTATGAGGCATCTGCCGAAGAGGAACTGGTGACCACTGCCATTGCAACAGGGAATAGGGATATGCTGGATGGAGCACCCACCAGTGAAGAGTCGGACGACTGGTTTGATGCCCTGTTTGACGAGTCCACCCCCAGATTAGCGATCGAGGATCCCATCGTGGAAGAGGTCTCACTCTTTGAGAACGATAAAAGCTATTATACCGCCCTACTGGAGCAACTGAAAAGTGAAAATAGCCTTAAAACCGATGATGCCTGTTTTGAGGGTGATCTTCTTGAGGTGAAGAACACTCCTGAGCTTGATCGGATACTTTACGATTTACCCAAAGAAGCAAAACCTGGAGGGATTGGTGATGTATATCAACTCTCACTCAACAGGGAGGATGTGCAAAAAGCGATTAGCGATGCGCGCAAGCGAAAAGGAGAGTGGGCCAGATTTCAGATGCTCTATGAGCTTCACCCGGTAGTCCGTTATCTGATGACGCAGTTGGAAGCTTCAGTCGATAAAGATGTGGCACTTGTTTCCAAAATTAATCGCCTGCCCAAGGATATGGCTTACTATCTGATTCAGGGTTTGGTAGCCAATAATCTGGGACAATCCATTCTCTCCGACCTTTTTGTGGTACCCATGCACAGGAGTGGCGGATTGGCGGACAGGCCGATGAAGTTTGCCGATTTCCTGAAAGAGCATCAAATAAACAAAGAACTTTACACGGTGGAGATAACCGATGAAGAGATCAAGCAGCTGGAGGTCTTGCTGCCGGATGCAATCAAGTTTGCTCATCAACTTCATATGGATCAGCAACAGCAAAAGCTTCAATTGGAAATGGAGAAAGAGATGGCAGTTTACGAAGAAAAGATGAGGAACTGGAAAAGGAGCAAGGAGCACCAGATGGAGATTAAGTTTGGTGACAAGCCTGAATATGGATTTGTGAAAAGACGCAGGAGAGATAAGGAGATCGAGATTGAGACCATACTCAACAGGTCGAGCCAATATTTCAAAGATTTGACAAGTTTAAACAGCGTTCCCTATTTAAAAGTATTGGCGGTATTTTATAATTAGCGCATCTCCGTGAAAAATATATTCCATATTTACCCACGAGATTGTCCATATTTACCCACAAATTGATATATTTGCAGTAAAATAGACATGATTAAACGATTTATATATACGCAGATATCAAAAGCACAGCAAGACACGCCAGTGGTAATGATAACAGGTGCAAGACAGACTGGAAAATCCACTTTTTGTCAACAGTTATTGAAAGATGGTATTTTTTCAGGTAGTTATGTCACCTTCGATGATCCGTCGGTATTAGCTGCTGCTCAATCAGATCCAATGGGTTTCTTGTTGGATATTGGCGAGAATGTAATTATTGATGAAGTGCAACGCGCACCTGAGATATTTTTAAGTCTCAAGAAACTGATTGATGACAATCGCAATCGTAGAATCATCCTCACAGGATCTGCCAATGTAATGCTACAACCCAAGGTAGCCGATTCATTGGCCGGAAGAATCGAAACACACCACCTTTGGCCATTTTCGGTTGATGAAATAAATGGAAGAAAAAGTGTATTTCTGGATAACTTAATCAACGATGAAAATAACTTTGAATCTATTCCTACCCGTTGGGAGGAGATCATTGAACTGATAAGACGGGGAGGATATCCCGAAGTCGTAAACCGTGTCTCGGAAAGCCGAAGAGCAAAATGGTTGCAGGCCTATTTGGAATCTATCCTGCAAAAAGATATCCGAGACCTGGCCAATATTGATGGTCTCATATACATGCCAAAAATCTTAAACCAGCTGAGTGTGAGGGTAGGAAGCACGATCAATATGTCTGATATTGCCCGGTTGACAGGAATAAAAAACAGTTCTTTTCAACGCTATATGGCATTGTTGGAACAAGTTTTTATGATTGTAAAAATCCCTGCATGGACTCCTAATGCCGAAGGGCAATTTGTGAAATCGCCAAAAATATTTTTAAACGATACCGGACTGTTGTGTCAATTGGAGAATAGTGGTGACGACCTGTTGCAAGACCGAACACAGGCAGGACATTTTGTAGAAAATTTTGTAGCCATGGAGATACTGAAACAAATCAGTTGGTTCAATGACCCGTTAAAATTAATGCATTTTAGCATGCACAAAGGTGCAGAGGTGGACTTGGTGATCGAAGATCAAAAAAAGATGATCTATGGAATCGAAATAAAATCAAAAACCTCCTTGAAACCAGATGACTTTAAAGGATTGAAGAAGTTAGCCCAATTGGCAGGCCATAAATTTAAAAAAGGGATTTTGCTGTATACGGGAGAGCATGTGTTAGGCGGATTCGGAGGTAAAAATTTACAAGCAGTACCAATAAATAATGTTTGGGGTAAATAATATGATTCATTTCATTCAAAATATCGGTGAATACTTTGCCAGCAACTACTTCGATGAAGATTTCTCCAAAAAGGTGATTGAGAAATCGGGTTACAGCAGCGAGGCTATCAGGGAGTTCAACCAGCAGGTCAACCGGTTGAAGCCCGACTATTTCAAGCTCAAACAAACTTTTGTCGAAAATCACCTGCGCACGAAAGACAAGATCAATCTGTCGCATCGCTTTCATACAAGGGTGCTCAATGTGTGGGGTTATGATGCCGAACAGACGAATTATGATGGTCTGAAATGCAAAAAGTAAACTGGACGATCAAGGATATTACCGCAATAGACAAAAACACGGGAGTCTATTTCCTGAGAACCAACGTACGGACTTTTGGCGAACAGACGACCTGGGAGTATTATAATTTGATTCGTGAGATAGAATGCACCAACCGGCAGCTAAAAACGGATCTCAATCTACGACCCATCTATCATCAAAAGGATGAACGCAGTGATGCGCATTTATTCTTCGGACTACTTTCTTATTGGATTGTCAATACGATACGCTTTCAACTCAAGCAATCGGGAGAAAACGCTTATTGGACAGAGATTGTTCGCCGCATGTCTACGCAGAAATTGGTGACTACAGAAGCCGTCAATGCCCTGGGTGAGAAGGTGGAACTGAGACAATGCAGTCGGCCGACAAAGCAAGCGGAGAGGATATACTCCATCCTAAAGATGAAACAGGCGCCGTTCAAGAAAATAAAAATATGTAGGTCACAGTCACCGCCAAGGGGATCGTCCTGACTCATTCTGGACAGGATTGCGTGGAAATGTAAGTGAAAGTTGGGTTAGCTTGGCTAAATCGGAAAACCGCTGTTTCTGGAAAACCAGTGAGCCTTTCAACCATTGTGTTTCGGGAATGATCGTATCGTTTTCCTGTACCAAATCACGGACAACATAATTACTGTCACCCGAGATGATATGACCGTCACGCACTACGATTTTTTGGTTAGGTTGTAACAATATCTCTTTGGTATTTTTCCTCCGGTTGTCTTTCACTGCTATCAATCCGCGTATCAGCGCCACTTCAATGTCCGAAGAGGCAGCATCCACATTAAAGGCGGTTCCTTTTACCGTCACATCTATGTCGCGTGCGGTTACGGTGAGGGGTACCTCGGGACGATGTGTTACATCGAAGAACGCTTTACCAGTGAGGTGTATTTTACGATCCTTCTCGCCAAAACGGTCATTATATGCGATTCGGGAGTGTTTGTTAAGCCACACCTGTGTACCGTCATCAAGGACGGCGTACAGGTTCTCATCGCCTGACTCCATCACCTGGCTATAAAGCTCCTGCTTGGGTAAAAGATAATAGTAAGCCGGCCAGCTTAATCCGATCAGGATAGCTATCGCTGCGGCAATCCGGGCCCATACGGGGATTATATGTTTACTTGACTGTAACGGCTTTTGCGGATGCCAAACAATGGCAGACGGCATTATACGTTTACGTGGCTCCGATATATGGTAACCGGTTTCAGGCATTCCGGCGATCTTATCCCATACTTCATCCAGTCTGGCATCAATATCTACATCGGACAGAGCTTCTCTATCCTGCATGAATCCATAGATTTCATCATAGATTTCCTTCAACTGACGGTTCTCTGTCAGCGTTTGCTGTAGATCCGCCCGCTCTTTTTCCGATATATTACCGCCTATCTCTTTGGATAATAAAGCGACAAATGTTTCTTTTGTCATTGCTGTAAAGTTTGTCGTTTATAATAAGGACACAGCGGCGACAAAAAATACGTAGCGATAAGAAAAAAAAATTCCGATATGCAATAAAAAACAGCCATAAAAGTTGCAATATATATCAACTTTATATATATTTGTGCCATGAGAAGGAAGATTATTGCTTTTGGGGAGTACTATCATACATTTTTACATTCATTGACCGATAAAGAGCAATTGAAAGTAAAATACGTATTATTATTGCTCGAAACTCAAGATCGATTACCTGTCAAATTTATCAAATATATAAAAGATGATTTGTATGAATTGAGAATAACATATAATGGAAATATATTCCGACTGTTTTTCATTTTTGATGAAGATAAAATAGTTGTCCTTTTCAATGGGTTTCGTAAGAAAACACAAAAAACCCCGAAAGGGGAGATAGAAAAAGCATTAAAAATAAAAAGAGAATATAATGAACAAAAAGGAATTCGAAATACATGACTTAAGTGCTGAACTGGAAAAAGAATTCGGAAAACCCGGTACGCCGGAACGGGCCGAATTCGATGAAAGGGCATATGCCTTTTATACCGGGCAGGTCATTCTGGATGCGCGTAAAAGTGAAAAGATCACCCAGACGGAGCTTGCAAAAAGATTAGGAGTGGATAAATCCTATATTTCTAAAATAGAGAATGGTATTGTTAATCCGAGCGTAGGATTTTTTTACCGTATCATGAATGCTTTGAATTTGAGGATAGAGATCACCCGGCAAGTAGGATAATTTTAAAATTACCACAACACTGCCATTATCTTTTTCATTTGCTTTTTGCGGGGAGAATAGCCCAGATAGAGGGTGATTTCCTCTTCGAGTTTTTTCACGGCTTTATAGAGATGTGTCTCGACGGTTCGGTGTGAAAGGTGGAGAATTTTGGCTGTCTGTCGGGCAGAGAGACCGCTTTCCTTTATCATCTTGAAAACCTGTTTTTGCTGATCGGGCAGGTTTTCGATAAGAGCATGCAGTCTTGCCGACAGTTCCTTGTGTTCCATTCTTGAAAGAGGATTGCTGTCGGCCAATGATTGTTCCGTTATGGGTTGTTCGTCGAGTGGCACGACCTTACTTGAATCCCTTAGAGCGTTCAGGCAACGGTTTTTCACGCTTTTAAAAAGATAGATTTCGGGTGAACCAATGTCGCCAATGCGTTCGTGGTTCATCCAAAGCCAGACGAACAGGTCGGAGACCACCTCACCTGCTTTCCCCGTTTCGCCAAGGTAGCTTTTCGCAAAAAACAAGAGTGACTCGTATTTCAATCGGAATAAACAATTGAACGCCTCTTTATCATCTTCCTTTATGCGGGTGAATAGTTGTTGTATGTCGGGTTCGATCCGTTGCATGCAACGGATTTTAAATAAAGACACCTCAAAAATCAACCATACGTATCCGGGGGTTGAAAATATGTTGTAAAGACTCCACTGTGGAATTTTTCTACAGATACTTGAATCGTTTTACAAATATCATCATTCATAGGGAATAATTCTCTATTTTTGTTCCGGATTCATTGAAAAATAGAATTACGCGCATTGATTTTTTAATCCAACCAAAATCTTAACTATGTTTTTATTTTTTCGTAGCGATTACGGAATTTTAAAAGCATAGTTATTTTTTTGTATTCTCATACACGCAACACTTTCACATTTTCTTTGTTATAACTGTCATATATTTAATGCATATGGGATACGAAATTGAACGCAAGTTTCTTGTCGGGGGTGATTATAAATCACAATCATCCAAAAGTTTTTCTATCAAACAGGGTTATCTTTCCCTTTCCGGAATAAGTGTGATCCGTGTACGGATCAAGGGTGAAAGAGCATTTATCACTATCAAGAGCGCTTTGGCAGAAGGCAAAATCAAACGCCATGAATGGGAATATGAGATTCCTATGGAGGATGCCGAAGAGATGCTTGCGTTATGTGAAAATCCGGTGATTGAAAAAACCAGGTACTTAATTGATTACGGTGGACATCTGTTCGAAGTAGATGAATTCTACGGCGATAACGATGGGTTGGTTATTGCTGAAATCGAACTGGAAGATGAAGAAGAATCGTTTGATCGCCCCGACTGGCTGGGAGATGAGGTGACCGGAAATGTGCGATATTACAATTCGTTCCTGTCCATGCATCCATATAAGGAATGGAGTAGTGAATAAATCACTCCACCACTGTTACCCATCCGTACTTATCAGGTTCGTCGCCATATTGGATGGCACGTAGTTTATGGTATAACTTCTCGCTAACCGGGCCTGCTTTGCCGTCTTTGGAAAAATGGTAACTTCTGTTTTCACTCAAATCGTCGATCCTTAAAATGGGGCTGATTACTGCAGCCGTACCGCAGGCTCCCGCTTCCTCGAAGGTAGCAAGTTCCTCTTCCAAAACCGGGCGGCGTTCTACTTTCATTCCCATATCTTCAGCCAGTTGCATCAGGCTCTTATTGGTGATGGAGGGCAGGATGGATTCCGATTTCGGGGTGATATAGGTATTGTCCTTGATCCCGAAGAAGTTGGCCGGGCCACACTCGTCGATATATTTCTTTTCCCTTGCATCGAGATAAAGCACGGCGGAATAACCCATTTCGTGTGCTTTCTCACCCGAACGCAGGCTGGCGGCATAATTTCCACCCACCTTGTAAGTCCCTGTGCCGAGTGGAGCGGCACGGTCGTATTCACGCATGATGACCATAGGAGTAGGTTTGAAACCTTCTTTAAAGTAAGGACCTACCGGTGTGACAAAAATCAGGAAAGTATATTCTTTGGCCGGTTTTACTCCTACCTGGGCACTGGTACCAATCAGCAGCGGACGGATATACAATGATGCTCCACTCTCGTAAGGCGGTACAAAATGTGCATTTTTCTTCACGGCTAACAGCACCATCTCTTCAAAGCGTTCTACCGGCAGTTCCGCCATCATGATGCCGCGGCAGGAGGATTGCAAACGCAGTGCATTCTCTCTCATCCGGAAAATGCGGATTTTACCGTCTTTCCCGCGGAAAGCCTTTAGCCCTTCAAAGGCTTCCTGTCCATAATGCAGACAGGTAGCTGCCATATGAAGGTTGATATATTCCGATGTTTCCAGTTCGGGATCGCTCCATTTGCCGTCGCGGTAATAACAGCGGACGTTATAGTCGGTTTTCATGTAGCCGAATGATAAATTCGACCAGTCGATTGCATCCATTTTCGTAATATTTAATAGTATTTGAGTTAGACTAAATACCCTACAAATATAGGGCTTTATTTTTGTAATTAGCATTCTTTTACAGGAAAAATTAGTATTTTCGTACTGCCAAATGATCGACCAGATAACTATAGGACGTATTCAGGATGCGGCACAAATTGTAGATGTCGTATCCGATTTTGTCACGCTCCGCCGCCGGGGGGTGAACTATGTGGGTTTGTGCCCGTTCCATGACGACCGTACTCCTTCGTTTTACGTTTCTCCCGCCAAAAATATCTGTAAGTGTTTTGCCTGCGGCGAAGGGGGAACCCCGATACACTTCGTGATGAAGCATGAGCAGCTTTCCTATTACGAAGCACTGAAGTATCTTGCCCGCAAGTACAATATCGAGGTGGTGGAGAAAGAGTTTACCGATGAGGAGAAGCAGGCCCAGAGCGATCGGGACAGTATGTTTATCCTCAATGAGTATGCCCGTGATTATTTTGTAAAGATACTTCATACGCATCCCGAAGGGAAGGCCGTCGGACTTTCCTATTTCCGCGAAAGAGGATTCCGCGACGATATCGTGAAAAAGTTCCAGCTTGGTTACAGCCTGGAGCAACGCGATGCCTTCTCGGTCGAGGCACAGAAAGCCGGATACAAACGCGATTACTTGCTGAAAACAGGATTATCTACCGGTAACGACAATCAACCGCTTTTCGACCGTTTCCGTGGAAGGGTGATTTTTCCTGTCCATACACTTTCGGGGAAGGTAGTCGCTTTTGGTGGTCGTATCCTCAAAAAGGCAGAGAATACGGGGAAGTATGTGAACTCCCCCGAAAGTGAGATTTATTCCAAAAGCAAGGAACTCTACGGAATTTATTTCGCCAAAAATGCCATAGTAAAACAGGACAAATGTTTTCTGGTGGAAGGATATACTGATGTGATCTCTATGCATCAGGCGGGAATTGAAAATGTGGTGGCCTCTTCCGGGACGGCGCTTACCTACGGGCAGATCCGTATGATACACCGTTTCTCCGAGAACATTACTGTCCTCTATGATGGCGATGCGGCGGGGATTAAAGCAGCGCTGAGAGGGATCGACCTGCTGCTGGAAGACGGTATGAATGTGAAAGTAGTACTTCTTCCCGAAGGAGAGGATCCCGATTCGTTTGCAAGAAAGCAGAATGCAGAGGGTTTTCATCAATATATTGCGGAGAATGAGGTCGATTTTATCCGTTTTAAAACACAACTGTTGTTGAAAGAGGTGGGAGATGATCCCGTCAAGCGATCAGGATTGATATCGAGTGTGGTGGAGAGTATCGCGTTAATACCTAATACCATTACCCGTTCTGTTTATATTCAGGAATGCTCCCAACTGTTGAATATACAGGAGCGGGTACTGATTTCGGAGATCAATAAGATACGTCGCCGCAATTACGAAAGGAAGAAGGAACAAAAAGAGAAAGAGCCCGTTTTGCTGCCGGAGCGTGAACCGGAAGATATGCCAATACCCGGGGAAGAGACAAAAAGCAAGGTTTCTTTAAAAAGTCCTTACGAAAAATATGAAAAGGAGATACTACGTTATGTAGTCCGCTATGGTAACAGACCTATTTACCGTAAGTTTGAAAAACAGAAACGGAAACAGGGTAAAGAGGTCATTGAAGAGGATGTGTTGGTAGAAGAGGGGCCGGGTGTAACGGAATTTGTAAAGTTCGACCTGGAGCGTGATAATATCACGTTTACTACTGGCTTGTACAAACGGATTTTTGAAGAAGCTGTGGCGTATATGGAGGATATGGATTTCGATTCCGGTCGTCATTTTCTGTCGCATGTCGATCCGGTTATCAGCAAACTGGCATCGGAGTTGATGAGTGACCGCTATCATCTGAGTAAGATCCATGCGAAGATACTGGGAGAAGAACTCGATGACAAAGATTCCCGACTGTTGGAGGAAAACCTGCTGAATTCCTATGTGCCCCGCGCGACGACAGAACTGAAAAATGCCTATGTCCTGCAACAGATCAAGGAGATAAAAGAGGAGATGCGAAAAAGTAATCCGGATGATTCTCTTTCTCTTATTGTCCGGCTCCAGCAGTTACAGGAGATAAAGAAAATTCTCTCGAAAGAGTTGGGAGAAAGAATTATACTAAAATATTAGACTAAGATGATAGTATGCTTCGCACGATATAGCTTTGCGATAATGGATTCGCCGATAGTTGTATTTCCGGTGATAGTTCGTTTCCCGTGGTAATTAGTAATTGGTAATTAAATTAAAATAGATGTATTTAGAAACCAGTAATGTAGTAAAGCAGTATGCCAATCATCTGGCGCTGGATAAAGTGAGTATTCAGGTTCCCCGTGCTACTGTTTTCGGATTGTTAGGACCGAATGGTGCGGGTAAAACTACGCTTATCCGTATCATTACCCGTATTACTGCCCCTGACAGTGGGGAAGTGATGATCGACGGTCGCCCCTCAAAAGCCGAAGATGTGTACAAAATCGGTTATCTGCCCGAAGAGCGCGGATTATACAAAAAAATGAAAGTAGGGGAGCAGGCTATGTATCTGGCGCAATTAAGGGGATTATCGAAAAAGGATGCCCATCGCGAATTGATGATATGGTTCAAGCGATTCGACATTATGGACTGGTACAATCGTAAGGTAGAGGAATTATCGAAGGGGATGCAGCAGAAAGTACAGTTTATCTCCACCGTAATCCATAATCCTGATCTGTTGATTTTCGACGAACCTTTCAGTGGTTTCGATCCCGTGAATGCGGATATCGTGAAGAGGGAAATGTTACGCCTCAAGGATGAAGGAAAGACCATCATTCTCTCTACACACAATATGGAGTCGGTAGAGGAGTTGTGCGATAATATTGCGCTCATTCATAAGTCGCAGGTAGTGTTGCAGGGAAAAGTGTTCGATATCCGCAAGGAACACCGCCCCAATATCTTCCGTTTCCGGCTGATGGGCAATGAATTCGACCTGGTACATCCTTCTTTCACCTTATTATCGAAGGAGCCTTACCATGAATTTATCGATCTGCGTATACAAAAAGAGGGTGATATCAGCAGTAACGAATTGGTGAAATTAATTCTCGACAGATACGAGGTGGTGAGTTACGATGAAGAACTGCCTACCATGAATGATGTATTCATCCGCACCGTAACAAAATAACAATAAAATATGAACAGATTAGGTTTAGTAATCCAACGAGAATATATCACCAGGGTAAGAAAAAAATCATTTATTATCCTTACGCTTCTTATGCCGGTGCTGATGGTGGCTCTGTCATTAGTCCCCCTGTGGCTTTCCACGCTCAACGACGGTAGTGTGAAGAATGTAGCCGTGATAGACAATACGGGCATCTATGCACCACTATTGAAATCAACTGACGCTTATCAGTTTCAGGTCATAGGTGAATCGGAACACCAGGATCCGGAATCGAGATTGGGAAAGGATCTGTTTGCCATTTTGCAGATTACCGCCGACCTGAACGAAAATCCCCGTTCGGTTTCGCTCACATCCCAGAAACAGGCGCCGCAGGAGTTGCAGTCGATGATCGTGAGGACACTGAATGAGAAGGTAACACAGCAAAAATTGGATGATCTTTCCTCTTCGGGTAATGTAGACAGGGAAGCCATTACGCAGGTGCGCTCCATCGTGGAAGAAGGGTCAAGGGTCTCTTTGCGGACATTACGCCTCGACAGCGGCGGAGGCGTCTCGGAATCCTCTACCGAACTGGCTACCATCATCGGAATGCTGTTCACCATCCTTATCTATATGTTTATATTGATGTATGGCAACATGGTGATGCAGGCGGTGCTGGAAGAGAAGAAAAGTCGGATTGTAGAGGTGATGGTCTCTTCCGTAAAACCGGTCAACCTGCTGGTGGGTAAAGTAGTGGGAATCGGATTGGTCGGAATAACCCAATTGATTATCTGGGGGATATTGATGGGACTCTTCTTCAGCGGACTCTCCTTTTTTATTGCCTCTCCCGGACAGATGGACACTACTATGCCGACCGAAATGGGCAACTTCGATATGGAAGGGATGCTAAATACGGTCATGACTGTCAACTGGTTAGAGATCGGCTTCTATTTCATCCTATTCTTTATCGGAGGCTACATCCTGTATGCTTCTATCTTCGCCATGTTTGCATCAGCTGTCGATAGTGAAGAGGACACAAGCCAGTTTATGACTCCTGTAACGCTCATTATCGTGTTTGCCTTCCTGGCCGGATTCTATAGCGTGAATAATCCCGACGGGCCCCTGGCTTTCTGGGCGTCACTGATTCCATTCAGTTCGCCCATTGTGATGATGGTACGTATTCCGTTTGGAATTCCATTGTGGGAAAAGTTGTTATCAATCGTGCTGCTCTACGGGACATTTATCCTTATCTCTATCCTTGCCGCCAAAATTTACAGGGTAGGTATTTTGATGTACGGTAAGAAGCCATCTATCAAAGAGATGATGAAATGGGTAAAATATAAATAAAACTTTTGATTATTTTTCACATGAAAATAAAACAAAAAGTTGTATTTTTGTCGAATAATCAGCAATTTTCTATTTGAATGGGTTGTTTTATGCGAAATCGTTCAAATATTTACTGAGGAGGATATAGTATTTTGTTTCAGTCGCGATAATGTAGTCCAGATAATAAAGCAGATTACATTTATTGCATATAATCTTAAAACACTTGCCTGATTCTATGGAATCACGCAGGTGTTTTTTGGGATAATAGGGCATCATTATTTCGGGATCCGGTGCCAAACCCTATTTTGATAGAGAATGTAACAAAGTTTCAATCGTATGAAGTTTGAAAAAATGCAAGCCGCAGGTAATGACTACATTTATGTCAACCTGTTCGAAGAACAAGTGGATGATCCTGAAGTATTATCCCGCCGGGTAAGTGATCGTCATTTTGGTGTCGGGAGTGATGGGCTTGTCCTTATCGGACCTGATGAAGAGGGTGATTTTTCGATGAAGATGTATAATGCCGATGGTAGTGAAGGTGCGATGTGCGGTAACGCGGCACGCTGCGTGGGCAAATATCTTTATGAAAGAGGATTGACTACAAAAAAAGAGATTGCCTTAAATACCAAATCGGGGATAAAATATCTTTTGTTGACGGTGAATCCTCAGAACAATAAGGTCGAAAGTGTCCGGATAAATATGGGAAAAGCGATTTTCTCCGATTCGAATTTGGTTACAATTCCTGAGATGGTGAATTATCCCCTGTCGGTGAATGGTAAAGAGTGTCCCATCACCTTTGTCTCAATGGGCAATCCGCATGTAGTCATCTTTATGGACGGTATTGATAAGCTGGATATTGAGAAAATTGGATCACTGATCGAACATCAACCTTTGTTCCCGCAACGGACCAATGTGGAATTTATTGAGGTGATTGACCAAAGCCATCTGAAGATGCGGGTATGGGAGAGAGGAAGTGGCGAGACACTTGCCTGCGGAACCGGAGCATGTGCTTCGTTGGTCGCAGGAGTGATCACAGGCAGGTGCGATACCAAAGCTTCTGTTCAACTCAAAGGAGGAGTACTTGAAATTGAATGGGATAGGGATGACAATCAGGTCTATCTTACCGGTGATGCCCATTTTGTATTCAAAGGCGAAATTTAATGTGCCAATCCCGATAAATCGGGACAAGTAGTGAATAATGTGCCAATTATAAGTGGAAAAAAGTGGAAAGATGTCCAGGTGGTTAGGTTTAACCAATCTTTTTCAATCTCATTCCATCAACAAATCGAATATATGTTTGAAATCAACGAGAACTATCTGCAACTAAATGAAAGTTACCTGTTCAGTACCATAGCTAAAAGAATAGAGAAATTCAGTGCTTCACATCCCGAAGCCGATATTATCCGGTTGGGGATCGGAGACGTGACACTGCCTCTGCCTCCATCTGTTCTCCAAGCCATGCATAATGCAGTGGATGAAATGGGTGTAAAGGAGACTTTTCGCGGCTATGGACCGGAACAGGGATATGCTTTTTTGCGGGAGAAGATCTCGGAGGTCGATTTCAGGCAGAGAGGGATTGATATCTCACCCGGTGAAATTTTTGTAGGTGACGGTTCGAAAAGCGATACGGGTAACATTGGTGATATCCTGGGAGAGGGTAATGTTGTGGCTATCACCAATCCTGTCTATCCTGTCTATCTTGACACCAATATCATGCGCCTTGGTAAATCCTCCCAAATTGTGTTGCTACCTTGTGGAGAGGAGAATGGTTTTCTGCCCGAGATACCTTCGCACCACCTGGACGTGATATACCTCTGTTATCCCAACAACCCTACAGGTACTGTGATGAACAGGGAACAACTCAAACAATGGGTGGATTATGCGTTGGAAAACAGGAGTCTTATTCTGTTTGATGCGGCCTATGAGGCTTTTATCCGGGACAATGAAATACCCCGGAGTATTTATGAAATTGAGGGAGCTGCAGCGTGTGCCATCGAGTTTCGTTCTTTCTCCAAAAATGCCGGATTTACCGGTTTGCGATGTAGCTATACGGTGGTGCCGAAAGTGCTGACAGCAAGATCCGCAGAAGGGAGCAATATATCGCTGAACGGCTTATGGAACCGCCGCCAGTCCACCAAATTCAATGGTACGCCCTATATTGTCCAAAAGGCAGCCGAAGCCGTTTATTCACCGGAGGGCCAACAGGAAGTACGCGAAATGGTTTCTTACTATATGCGTAACGCGGAGATGATCAGGGAAGGACTAACAGAAAAAGGATGGACTTTCTTTGGCGGCAAAGATTCTCCCTATATCTGGCTGAAATGTCCCGGTGGCATGGATTCATGGACATTTTTCGATCGCCTGCTCCAGGAGTGCCATATTGTAGGCACACCCGGCGTAGGATTCGGCTCCAAAGGCGAAGGCTATTTCCGGTTGACCGCCTTCAACAGCCATGAGAGGACTGCCGAGGCGGTACGAAGGATCAAACAATGGGAATATTGAAAATCTTTCCAAACTTAAAGTATTAAACAATACTTATTTCAGTATGGTGTTCATTGATACCCAAAAGAAACGCGGTTTATAAATAGATACATCACTATATAAATCGGGTATATTCTTTGCATTGACACAGTAACTTACTAATAAATTCTCATTCGGATCATATTGGGGATGAGCCATTGCATTATATGTAAATAATGTTGAATCTTCCCCCTCGGGTATAGTATAAATATGCTTTTTATTTGACCACGGTCCTTCAGGTGTATCGGCAGTAAAAGTATAAATTTCGGGCTTAAACCTGTCTTGTGTTAACAGGATGAATTTGTTATTGTGCCTGAAGACACTGAATTGTTCCGAAACAGGGATGTCAATACCCTGTAACGATTTGCTCTCTTTCACGTCGGTTACCCAGTTGTTACCGTCAAAATATTCCCAATCTTGTAACTTATCATTTACCAAGCGGGCCCGGGCTACATGTAAGCCTGCGGTGAAGTCTGCTTGGGGATTTGAACCATACACATAGTAAAGGCCATCGTGTTCGGTGATCCCAAACCCGAAGTGCGCGTCTGTCTGTTCTACAGTCAATAATTCCTGTTTGTCAATTACGGATAAATCCGAAAGACTTAACCGATAATACAGGGTTGAATGCCAGTAAAAATCCCAGGTTCCCGTCCCTGTCTGAACAATAGTGGACATAAATACATGTACGATATTGTTCTTTACAAAACCGTGCATAGGCCAAAGGATGGCCGGATATCCATTTACTTTTTCTGTTTTTAACAATGATTCCGGACTCATGGGGGTACCTCCGGTTATAGTCTGTACTGACTCTCCATCCAGTAGTTGCCATACATTCCCCATAATAAATGGGGATGATTCTGCCCTTTGGTTATCGATGACTTCACCTAAAAATGAATCACCCCATAACCAGAAACTTCTGGTATTATCTATTTGTATGGATATGGCTCCATCACCACCTGTAAGATTATTTTTTCCGGCAGGAAATAAAAATTCCACCATTTGGGTGTCAATAACTATTTCTCCATCATCAAGAGGGGAATCAGATACGTTTTCCTGCCTGTCGGATTGTTGACAGGAAAAAACAAATAGTAAACCGGATAATATAAATAATTGAAATCTCATTTTTGTAATGATTTATGTAACTCGAACAGAAATCCTGTTCCTGTTCGAGTCCTGTTAATTAATACCCTTCATTTTGGGTTAATCTCCCATTAGAAATAATTCTATCGTTATTAGGAATCGGAAATAGAAAGTTGGCTTCCCTTGGAACAACTCCCGGTTTCGCTGTGCCTACCAGCTCTTTTATTTCGTCCAATGTACACATACGCACGAGGTCATGCCAACGATGTCCTTCCATCGCAAATTCCATACGCCTTTCTTCTAAGACAGCTTTTTTAAAGTCTGCGTAATTATCGGCTGGAGTATCACCTAATCCTGCACGCTGACGAACTGCGTTTAATGCATCTTTAGCGGCCTGAGTCGGGTTTTGATTGATTTCATTCAATGCTTCCGCTTTTATCAGGTACATTTCAGCGGTACGCAGATAGGGGAGGGTGGCATTGGATTCATTTCCTTTGGGCTCGGCTATCCTGTCCCAATATTTGCAAAAATAGGGAGCGTCGAATGTTTCCGTGGAGCCGTCAGTATAAGTGAATGATTTGAACAACGTCACGTCACGTCGTTTATCCTCAGGATCAAAAGTACTATATAGATTCTCCGTTGCAGCAACCCATCCCCGGGCATTGTTAGGCCCTCCTTTTTCAGTATCCATCTGAGGCAATAAACGAACCAGAAATTGATTTCCTTTCCACCCCTGACTCAATGAGGCATTGAAATTTACTTCCCATATCCGCTCTCCTTTGAATCGGTTTTCTAATTTAAACAGATCTTCATAAGAGCCCATTGGAAAAGCAGGAATCACCGCATCGGCCTTTTCTACAGCGTTCTGGAGATAAGTGTTATTCTTCTCTTTCTGTCCCAGCGTCAAATATACTCTTGCCAATAAAGCAGAAGCTGATAATGCATATGGACGTCCATAGCCCAAACGATCTTCATACTTCAGGTTCTTTTCGGCAAAATCCAGATCCTCCAGTATTACAGGATAGATTTGGGCTACGGGTGTTCTTGGGATCTGACTCTCCGAAACACTTTCGGTTGGAACTGTATGTAAAGGGACATCTCCGAAGAAACGGGTCAATTCGAAATAGCACAATGCACGGAAGAATTTAGCCTCGGCGATCAACTGATTTTTCTTGATTTCATCCGTAAAGTGAATGGCAGGAACTTTTGCAATTACCGTATTACAGACATTGATGGTTGTATAAAAATCACGCCATAAACAGGCAACCCTGATACTATATGCATCTACTTGAAATTTATCAATAGATTGATAATCAGGGGATGACTGTTTGGATACTGCATTGTCGGACATTAACTCAGGGAGTTCCCAGAAGTCATTGTAAAATAATCCCCCAAAATGATCGCTCCACAAATTAAATGCATCCGCGTCAGAGATCAGGTAACTGTAAATTGCATCCGTAGCGGCAACGGCGTCGGATTCGGTTTTATAAAAATTCTTATCGACTTGGCTTCCTTTCGCTTCTTCATCAAGGAAATCGGAACAAGCAGAAAATATTCCTGTTGATAAAATCCAGATTGACAAGTATAAATATGTTTTTTTCATCGTGGTAGTCTTTAGAAATTCATTTTAAGTCCTAACATATATAATTTGGGTACAGGGTAAGAGCCGTAGTCAGCGCCCATACTCAGGTTGTTCTGTCCGAAGCGGCTTACTTCAGGATCATATCCCGAATATTTTGTAAATGTATGTGCGTTTTTTGCACTTATATACACTTGTAATGCATTACAGTTGAACTTTCTTGTCAGATTTACCGGAAAATCATAAGACAATGTAACATCTTTTATTCTCAGGTAGGAACCGTCTTCCACCTGATGATCAGAAAATACATTTGACATGGGCGAAGCATTTGCCCTCGGATAATCATTGGTGGGATTATCGGTTGTCCATCGTTTCAATGCGGCAACTGAATTATTCTTTTGGCCATCAAAACTTTCGAGTGAAAATAAATTGAAATTGGCAATCGAATTTCCTTGCACACCCTGTAGATAGAGGTTCAAATTGACAGCACCTTTGTTTTCTCCCAGTTTCAATGAGAAAGTGTTGTTCCATCCGTATGTGAAATCGGGATTGGCATTTCCCAATTCAAAAAGGTCATCCTCATTCAGCACGTCGCTGGTTCCTTCCCTATTCACATACTTTCTGTCACCATATGAGATGGTTCTTCCGGGGAAATGGACAATTTGGGAGAGATCTTCATCCAATTGTGCGATTCCGTCTGTTTTGTAGCCATATATGGTTCCGATGGCTTTGCCTTCCATAATTCTTGTCCAATAGTTGATCCCCATTATACTTATGCCGGAAATTCCATTTTCATTACCCGGCAAATTGGTCACCTTATTCCGGTTAAGTCCGAATGTTAAGTTCGACTCCCATCTGAACTTGCTATTATCTACCGGTATCGCATTGAATGTAAAATCAAATCCTTTATTTTCAAGATTACCTACATTTTGCATAGCCACATCATATCCGATATGTGATTCAGTAGGCACAGTTAGTAGCAAATCTTTTGTTTTTTTGATATAATAGTCAGCGGATAGGGAATATCGGCCATTATAAACACCAATATCGAAGCCAACATTCAATTGGGCCGTTGTTTCCCATTTCAGGTCCTGATTACCGAGAGTGTAAGGTGCCTGCCCTTTTATGATTTGGGATGTACCGATGTAGGCTTCCGTTCCTTGCAATAATCCCATGGAACTGTAGGGAGAGATGCCTTCATTTCCTACTAACCCGTAACTTACGCGTAATTTCAGGTTGTCGATAGTGGTTTGTTCTTTCATAAAAGCTTCTTCGGAAATACGCCATGCAAACGCAGTAGAAGGGAAAAATCCATATTTATTATTTGTACCGAACTTGGAAGAACCATCTACCCGACCGGTCAACGTCAGCAAATAACGACTGTCATACCCGTAATTTACACGAGCCAGATAAGACAACATTTGCCATGAGCTATACCCTGTATTTGCCAATTGAATTTTGGTCCCCTCCTGAATAGAATGATAACCCAATCGTCCATCTTCAATCCCCGATCTGGATACTATAAGCGGTGTACCTTCATATTGTTGGGCAGTAACACCGGCTACGGCATTTACTGAATGTTTTTCGGCAAATATGTTATTATAACTCAGTGTATTTTCCCAAACCCAGGTATAACCATCTGCTTGTCCCACAGAGGCAATACCCTCACTGGCCTCTCCCCGTTTAATATGAACAGGTGCAAAACTCAGGTCTTTTACGTTATAATAATCAATACCAATACTTGTTCTGAAGTTTAACCCTTTGACAATAAACAAATCGGCAAACATATTACCTGTCATTCGAAGTGTTTTGTTCAGTTGTTCATACGTATTGGCATCTTCGACCGGATTTCCAACAGCCGGATTCGATATATTGTTTTCATATACATATGTGCCATCCGGATTACGTACTGGTAATCCCGGGTTCATTTCCAAAGCCCATGATGTTATACTGGATGCAATAGCGCTTTCATAATTGGTCACCACACCGTTGGACTGACTGTAAGTGACATTCATTGTATTCCCGATTTTGATTCGCTCGCTCAATTCCTGGTCTAAATTAAAACGAAGGCTCCCTTTTTTATAGTCTGATCCGAGAATGATGCCGTCTTGAGAGAAAAAATTGGTCGACAGGAAATAGGCCGATTTGTCGCTTCCGCCTGAAAAAGCCAATTCATAATTCTGGATAGGGGCTAAGCGGAAAATTTCATTCTGCCAGTCCGTACTTCTTTTTCTCAGGTTGTTTAAGTCGGCAAATACCAGTTTTCGATCGATATTGGCATTGTCTGTAGCTTCATTCCCCAAAATTGCCAACTGTTCGGCATTTAGCATATCCATCTTTTTGGCGATACTCTGTATTCCGTAATATGCGTTTGCCGATGTCCGTACTTTACCTTTACTCCCTCGTTTTGTAGTTACCAAAATCACACCATTCGCTCCACGCGCTCCATAAATTGCTGTAGCAGAAGCATCTTTCAATACCTCGATCGATTCCACATCGTTTGGATTCATCAGTGCCATGGGATTCAAAGGAGGGGTGTTCATGGCTCCCGAACTCGCACCTCCATTAATTACAGGTATTCCGTCAATTACATACAACGGTTCATTTGTCCCCATTACGGAACTTGTACCACGGATACGAATGGAGGTGCCTGCACCCGGTTGGCCGGAGGTGTTGGTCACTACTACACCCGCAGCACGACCTTGAAGTCCCTGGTCAATAGATGTGATCGAAGTTTTTACTAAATCGTCCGATTTTACGGAAGCAATGGCGGCCGTCAGGTCGCTTTTTTTCATTTGTCCGTAACCGACAACAACCATTTCATTCAAATAGATGGATTCCTCGTTCATTGTTATTGAAAGGGTTTCATTATTTGTCAATGGTATTTCAACCGTTTCATAGCCGATATACGAAAAAACGAGGTAATCACCCGGCAATGCATGGATAGTAAATTTTCCGTCGATATCGGTTACTGTACCGTTAGTGGTGTTTTTTACCAGCACACTCACACCGATAAGCGGTGTGCCGTCATCTTCCGTTACAATACCTGAATAATCTTTGTGCTGTGCATATAGGTTACTCCATAGACAAAGATATAATAATAAACAACATAATTTTAAGGGTCTCATGTGCATCATTTTTAGATATATACTAAGTAAAAAATTATTTTTCTGTTCCCCAGCTCTTGTTTGGTGCTGAGTCCAACCAGATTTCCAAACATCCTCCGGCACCAAAATCTTTGTGATCGATCCAATATCGGTTGTAATCTTTCCCGTTCAGTTGAACTTTCTGAATGAAACAGTTCTTTTTTGAATTGTTGTATGTCCTGATCTTAAACTCGTCTCCTTTATAGTATGTAGGATTCAGTTGAATTGTAATTTCATCAAATACGGGACTTGTAATCTCATAGGAAGGATTTTGTGCGCTGGTTCCTTGTACGCTAAACAGTCCCAATGCCATCAAAGCGCTTACGCCTCCCATTTGCCCCTGATCTTCGTCATGGCCGCCATATCCCCGGTCGGGCGTAATTGCCCCGTAAGCCTGTGCCCCGACTTTTCTTACCCAATATTGGGAAAGCCATGGATGACCCGCCAAATTGAATACATGTGCATTTGAACATCCGGGCTGATTGGCATAGCTCACATATCCACTGCCGTATCCGAATATGAAATCATCTTTTTCTGACTGTTCAAAGGCATAATTCAATTTTTCGCATAACACATCATTTCCTCCCATCAACCGGGCCAATCCGGAAATATCGTGCGATACTCCCCAGGTAGCTTGCCATGCATTAGCCTCAACCCAGCCTCTATTATTTAATGGATCTAATGTTACCCACTCTCCCTTTTCATCTTTTGGAAAGAGTAATTTCTGTTCGGAGTTGAATAATTTTTTCCAGCCCTGAGAGCGTTTCAGATAATAGGCGGCATCTTTCTTTTTGCCCATCCTGGCAGCCATCCGAGACAGAGCCCAATCCTGAAATGCTGCTTCGATAGTAATTCCGGCATTACCGGGATAATATCCGTTTTTGATGTAAAAGTCAATTTCCTTTACCGAACCGATCATACCTCCCGGCTTATGGTTTCTCACCATTGCTTCGTATGCCTTCTCAGGTGTTGTCTTTGTCAGCATGTTCTTTTGATAGGCGCTTGTGATTAAATTGGTTGCCGGACAGCTTGTCATGATATAGGAATATCCTCCTGCATTGGGTCCACGGGGCAGTAATCCGCCGTTCTCGGCATACTGGACAAGACAGGCGGCGAAATCATCTAATACTTCCGGCCAGGCCAGTCCCCAAAGTATATTCAGGTTCCATTGCGTTAACCAGAATGCGTCGGAATTGTACATATGGAAACGAACCGTACCGTCAGGTTTTTTGGGTAATGTACGCACAATTAATCTGGCATTGACGGTGGCATTTCCTACCCGTTCTCCTTGCGTATAATCGGGATAATCGC
This sequence comes from Proteiniphilum saccharofermentans, assembly GCF_900095135.1. Classification (NCBI taxonomy): domain Bacteria; kingdom Pseudomonadati; phylum Bacteroidota; class Bacteroidia; order Bacteroidales; family Dysgonomonadaceae; genus Proteiniphilum; species Proteiniphilum saccharofermentans. The sequence continues at coordinate 4,370,994 of NZ_LT605205.1, read as the reverse complement.
CCGATACATCATCCAGTTTATGTCTTCCCAGCAATACATGCCACAGATCGGTATAGAATTTAATCTGTTGTTCGTGTGTTCCACCTTTTACATCGATTCGTCCGAGCCAATCATTCCATTCTTGTCGCGAATCTTCCCTGACAGCTTCGAAATCCCAGCCAAACTGATCGCTTTCCATGTTTTTGCGGGCATTCTCTATGCTTGTGTAAGAAATGGCAAATTTGACCTGAATTTCATCGCCGGCCTTTACATCATATATAGCACTGACACCGCAGGTGGGGGCATCGTAGTAACTCTCATTTGCATTCCGGGCTGTTTTTTCGTTTACCCCTTGATGTGAAGTAATATTTTTCAGGACTTCCTTATCATCCCACGCATCTAATTGCTGAAACGGTTTGTCAAATTCCATTACAAAGAATATTCTCACATTATCAGGGCCACCCCAGAACCGTCCGGTCGTATTGACCGAACCTTCAATTTGGGTATTGGTCACTTTGGTAACGCGGCAATCATTCATTGTGGTGGTTCCCAGATATCCGCCTAAATTGAGCAGTAAATTCGAAGTATTGTCTTTTGTATAACGAAGCTTGTAGTAGCTTACTCTGTCGGTTGTGGTTTGTTCCACCCAGATACCATAATCCTGTAAAAATACCCGATGATATCCGGGCTGTACAATTTCACCGTCATGTGAAAATGTAGATTTCCAGTGTTGCTCACCCAATACAGGATTGATATTACCGGTGGTCGGCATCAGGCTGATTCCCGATAACATCCAGCAGTGCACCTGGGGAAATCCGAGTATTTCAAGCGAATTGTAATTATATCCGCCCCCATACTGATTCTTATTACGGGTCATTGGAGCAGCGCTGATCATACCGAACGGACGGCTTCCTGTCACAAAAAAGAAATAACGTCCGCGGGCTGACTCCACATATGGATCCACTTTTGAAACATAATCGATGTAATCTTCAGGAGCCGGATACACTTCAATTTCAGACAACCCGATATTCAATCCGTCTCCATCGGTTGTTTCGAATTTTACCCATGTTATTTTTTTGGTCGGAAAGTCTACCGCTTTTGCCCTCCCGTCGTTAGGGATTTGATTGACGAAAATAGTGGTCCCATCGCTAAAGTGCAATGTCCCGCCCGCGATATGACTTTCTTGTATCGGCCGGTCATATAATATGATCCGGTGGATGTTTTGCGGTTTTTCCCATTCTAATTTAATCCACGGATAATCAATAGCACCCCATGAAGTTTGTCCGCTTGCCGAAACCCATTCTCCCCGGTTTTCGATACCTATCAGTCCATCCACCGCTTTTTGTGCCGAAAATTCGGCACTCTTTTCAGAAGAGGCTGTTATTTTGGCTAAGGGTGCGATATTGTCGGGCCCTGCAAACAGGCAAAAGCTGTACCCGACAAACATAAATATGATAAATATGTATTTGTACATAAGATCTGATTGTTTAGTAATTACCTGGAGTGCAAGATGCCCAACTGTAATTTGCAGGATCTTCGCCTCTGTAAGGAGTGAAGTTGGGCGATTTAGGAATTGCAACAAACTTTTCTACAACCGGAGTTTCCTCAGTATAAGGATCACCGAGCCACGATAAATCCATAAAGGTTTGTATCCATAGATTGGTATCATCCAGCCTTAAGACCTCATATTTATCAATCGTCGGTGTGGTGGATAAGAACCCGAATTTTATCAAATAAATAGAATCCGCTTTTAAGTCTGTCCCGATATATTTCCAGGCACAGTACTGGTTTAAGACATCAAATCCTGCTCCTGCCGGATCACCCCAGTCATATTCCCAGCTCAGATCACTATTTAATCGGTACACATTGTCTAACATGGCTTCTTCTGTGGTGTTCTCTCCGTTTGTTGTTTGTTCGGTCAATTTCCAGTCAAATTTTGACAACCGTCCAAAATCGGTCAATGTCACTGAAATAGCCAGATCTGAAGCATCAATCAATTTATCTTCCACCGAATACCCGCTAAATGTGTAGATCAATGTCCCCTCTTCATCACCTACTTCAATTTCCTGTTCGAATTCATACGAGTCGGAGATACTGTTTACGGGAACATTTATCTCATATCCGGGAACTTGTTCCCCATTTACCCATTTTGTGATTACCAATTTCTTTATATCGGAGCTTCCATATGTTACGGTAGCCCTGATCATATCGCCGGTATATCCTGAAAAAAGTAATTTATCGAGAATTACTTTAGCGTCACGATGAATACTTTCATTTTTCTCGCAAGAAAAGAACATAAGCAACATACATGAAATACATCCAATAATTTTACATACGTTTTTCATTGTTTTTGTTTTTTGAATTTATGTTTCTATGCGTTTTTTATAATGCTGTTTTAAATTATTGATTCAATCTTTCCTGCTGCTCATTTACATGCAGGAATATCAAATACTTCAGGATAGCTGGTTCAGTGCAAAATTATATGCCCCGATGGCAATGGCTTTGCTTGTTCCCAGCATGCTTGTCCATACACCGATCTTTTTTACCGAATGATATGTTGCGGTTTTGTTACTCTCGGGAATGGTTACGATTTCAGATTCATTATTCAGGAAGAGCGCTTTTTCGTTTTCATCTTCCAGATTATAGGCTTTCATTTGCAACCGGGGAAAAATATCCCCTTTGACAGTTTTTCTGACCCCGTTCATTTCTTTGATCATTGCGGGGAGTATATATTTATGCGCGTTCGCGATCCCTCCGCCAATGACAACTAATCCATCCACAATATTCAGCGATTCGGAAATGGTGAAGCCGGCAATTTCTCCGAGTCTTTCAAAACTTTTTATGGCGGCTTCCCTGTTGCCTGTTTTTGTTCCCTCGGCAATCTCAAATATTTCTTTAGGAGAAATATCTGATTCATCTCCCGACAATTCACGGTATTCCCGTTTCACAGCGCGGATACTTACACCCTCTTCGGCGAGAAGATGGTGATCGTATTTATTCGCCGATATCCAGACATCACCTCCGCAACCATTGTCTCCCGTTAAAAGCCTGTTATCTATTACCACACCGCCACCAAAGCCTGTACCAAGCGTCACGGCGAGCAGGTTACGGTATCGCTTGGGATTTCCGGCAGCTTCTAACTGTTTGTTGATCTCGGGTAATGCACCTGCAAGGGCTTCGCCATAGGCGAAGAGGTTACCGTCGTTATTGATAAAGACTGGCAATCCGAATTTTTCTTTCAAGTAGGGACCCAATGCGACACCTCCCCTGAAAGCCGGAAAATTGGGTAAATCTCCGATAATGCCGTTTTCGTAATCAGCTGGACCCGGAAATGCAAAACTAATAGCTATAGGATCACTCTTTAAGTGCTTTATTACTTCTTTGAATCCCGTAACAATAGAATTCAAACATTTATGCAAATCGTCTGGATATGCCGGAAAATCTACCGGATCGACGACCTCTTTATTATCTTTTATGGTCGAAAACACAAAATTGGTTCCTCCCGCGTCGAGTGTTAATACGGCTCCTTTCTCTCTATTGTACATTTTCTTTGAAAGTATTTGTAGAATATAAGATGCGCCTCGGGCAAGCTTAAGCAAGCTTAGCTTACCTCTCGGCTTTCATTATATTTGTGAGTAATAGATTTATAATCAAACAAAAAAGTAATACGGATAAGGCAGCCGATAATCCGAAGTTGTCATTTATCAACCCCTGGAGAGGTAAAATAACGGCTCCACCCGAAACACCCATGATCATAAGTGCCGAGATCTCGTTGGAACGTTGCTGATCTTTTTGCAACGCAAATGAGAAAACGATTGAAAAAACATTGGCACAAGTAAATCCTATAATGAATATAAGAATCAGTGAAAACCAAATATCTTGGACGAACATCAAAGCAATAAAAGCAACAATAGCCATAATGAGCGATAACCTTAAAAAACGAAGAGGTGGAAATTTTAAAAGGAGTAGGGTGCCGATGAAAGCGCCCGTAGTTTTTGCTGCAAAATATACACTACTACCCAGTCCTGCACGGCTTAGTTCCAACCCCATCCGCTTCATCAGTAATTCGGGAGCCGAAGTGTTTATTCCCACATCGAGGCCGACAATAAATAGAATGATTAGAAAACAGTACAAAATATATTTATCCTTCAAAAGAGTCAATACACTTTTAAAGCTACTCTGTCTGTTTTCGAATCCCTGTTCTTCTGTTTTTGAGAATAGCAACAGTAAAACTGAAAATAAAGAGGTAATGGAAAAGATAACGAAAGTCATTTTCCAATCGGAGAAATAGTTGGCAGCTACTCCTGCGATAATCGGTCCCGACAGAGAGGAGATGGCTTTAATAAACTGGCCGGCAGTCAGCACACTTGCAGTTTTCTCTTTTGTAAACATGGAAGCGACCAAAGGGTTAAGTGAAACCTGCAGAATGGTATTGCTGATACCAAGTAATGCAAAGGCTGTCAAAACGGTAGGGAAAGTGTAACTGATAAACGGTATGATCATTGCCACGGTAGTGAGGGCAAGCGAGAGTAACACCGCTTTTTTCTTGCCGATTCGTCCCATCAGTATCCCGGCCGGAATAGAAAAAACGGCAAACCACAGGAATACCATCATAGGAATGGTATTGGCAAGCGTACTTGATAAATTAAAATCGACCTTGACATAATTGGTGGCAATACCCACTATATCCACAAATCCCATGATAAAGAAACCAAAGAATACGGCTATTTTAGGGACCCACCCTGATTTTGCGTTGTCGTCATTCATCTTGTTATTATTTAAAATCTGACATTTGCTTTGATAGTTACGCATTTCTGACCTACCGATTTACCATGGGGCCTGATGGTATACTCTTCTACAGAAGCCGGAACGATAAATGTCTCGGCATAATGCACGATAAGAGGTTCAAAATTGTTATCCGGACTTTCCACGATAATCTCATCACCTTCTACCAGATTCAATACATTGACCGAATTGTTGGTCAAATGTCGCACTGATCCTGTAAAGGTGTGCCTCCTCGTTTCTATAAACTCGGTTGGATGCAAACCGGTTTTTTCTTCTACCCATCCGTCACCCCGTGCTACCTCCTTAAACTGATTTACCAATTGGGATGTAACGTAGTCGGCATCCCTGTCCCATTGAACGACCTGTTTTCCTCTTTCTATATTGATGGGTCTTGGTTTTCCATCCAACCCCAGTCTATCCCAATCCCATAGTTTGAAAGTGAACAGGTTAGGAGTAGCGCTGATCTCAAGTACTACCGAGTTTTTACCTGAACAGTGGATCGTTCCGGCGGGAATCAAAAAATGGTCATGTTTTTTTGCAGGAATGCTGTGGATGTACTTTTTATCATCGAAATTTAAATTGGAATCGCTATTCGCATTCTCCAGATCATTGATCATGGCCTTACTGTCAATTCCTGTTTTTACTCCCAGATAAACAACCGCGTCTTCTTTTGCGTCGATCATATAATAACTTTCGTCCTGCGTATAAGGCAATCCGAAATTATCTCTTACGAATTGGGTGGTAGGATGTACCTGAAGACTCAGGTTTCCTCCATCCATTGTATCAAGGAGATCAAAACGGATAGGAAAATCCTGACCGAACCTCGCTTCAACCGGCTCACCCAATAACTCTTTACTTTTCAAATATACAAGATTGACCGATGGCATTTCAAAAGTCTCACCGTTAATTTCTAATAGCAAACTGTTTTCTTCGGGAACACAATCGAAACACCAACCGAAATTAGTTACTGATTTGTCCAACCCGCAGACCTCTTTCATCCATTGTCCTCCCCATGGCGCGGGATCGAAGAATGGAACCACCCTGAATGGTTTATGTGCCGTTTTTTCAATACCTGCCAAAAATGTTTGTTTGTCGATAAGTTTTGGCTCTTTTCCGGTGGTATCCAGCCAGTAGTCTGCTTGCTGATACAATGTTTTTTTGTGCTTGTCCAATACCCGCCAATCATTGAAATAACCTCGTTTATATTGAAGAGAGAATGCCTCATTTTTATTATCGACTCCTAAGCCCGTAACCTCATTTTTTCGCATTCTTTGTTGTATTTCCCAGCGAGGCATATCGGCATAAACCAGAATATCTGCTTGTGCGATGCATGAGCTTCCATAGCCAAATAGAATAATATTTCCATTTTTTTGTGCGGATTTTATTTCCTGGTTAACAGCAGATATTTTCTTTTCATCAAAATAGTCATGGATAGATAGATTGCTCAGATAGCCGAACAGAATATCTTCTTTCGTGAAATTTTTTGTTATCTGAAGAATTTCACTTTCAGCTTTGAGAATTTGAGTGGTGTCCACAAATAATACGTGGGGAATATTTCTGAAATAAGAGATGAGTTGCTCATAATAAACCCCGGTATAGCATTCAATAGCAATTATATTGGCATTGACCTCCGGAGTGATTTGGTTCAGAATATTTTTCCAGCCTTTAATGAGGGTTCCATTTTTGATGGAAGTGGCAGGATATTTATCATACTGAGACTTGTTTTCTTGCATATGGTTGAACATGTTTTGTATTTGTTTGAACATATAGGTGCGGCAAATGTATAAAAGAAAATAAATAACACCAAATTATTTTGAATATGTATTAGCCCGTAATAACCGAGCACATTAATTGTATTTAATCTTTTTTATTACTTTTGTATCGGACAAGCTGATCCGATGGTGATATATTATACCGAAGGATTTATAGAAGGGGTGTTACTGTAAGTAATTGCCCCTTTTACCATTGCCTGAAGAGCTATTTCATTTCTTCGTGGCATTGAGCCACTTGAAATGAGGACAAGCTGAACCTCAGGATCCTTATTGCCCGATGGTATGTCATCATTTTCTTTTCGCTGGTTTTCAGCGTACTTTTCCCTGTATTCTACAGGTGAACAGTATTCCAGTCTATGAAGTATCCAATCCGTGTTGTAATCATTAATAAATTGATTAATACTGTTATAAGCTTCCTCAAAAGAAGAAAATGTTTCTGTTTGCAACACCTGTTCTTCCAGGGTGCGGTGAAACCGCTCTATTATCCCGTTGCATTGCGGTGACCGTACAAACGCTTTGGACATCTCCAATCCCAGGAATTTCATTTCATTCATAAAATCAGCAGAGTCATACTGCGAGCCATGGTCGCTTCTTAATTGCAACTTCATTCCTTTACACACATCCTTACCTACCGAACCGAAAGTCTTCCGTACAGCGGCCCTAACAGGCTCCATGGCGGCAAAACGGTTGCCTTTCCTTGCAATATGCCATGAGATAATCTCATCGTTAAAGTGATCGATCACACCAAAGAACCAATGCCAACCTGACCCATCAATCCAGAACTTCTTCCCATCAGTGGCCCACATGACATTGGGTGCATCCGTGATTATAGTACCATCATGTTCGCGCTTATTCGTCTCCCCGGGCCTTCTGTAGGGGCTCAGCAGGTTGTTTTCCCGCATGATGCGGTTCACACGTGCCTTGCCGGCTACCAGAGCGTTTATCTTCCTTTTACCCATGCGGTTTTTCACTTTCAGATAACCTTCAGCGTTGAATGTACTCTTCTTAATTTCTTCCTTAATCTCCTGTAAAACCTCTTCATCGCTATGCTTGGGTTTTCTGCCCCGTTTCCCTGTTTTGGGAGTAGGGTTTTCATACCAGGTGCTGCTGCTGTAGCCGACTACCTTGAATATCAAACGCTTCGGATATGGTTTCCCGGTTAATGGATAATGTTCCTCTATCAGCATGGAGATTATTTCCTTTTTAGTTTTGCTGCCAATTCGTTCTTTTTTTTTGTGAGTTCGAGCTCCATCTGCAGTTGCCCGATCTTACGCTCGGCAGCACCCAGCCTCGAATCGTCGGGTTTACGCTTGAACCCGTCGGTACCACTCTCGATAAATTGATCCCGCCAAAGGTTGATATCAGCCAGAGTAACTCCGTATTCACGGCTAAGCAGCTCCGGATCCTCTCCACGCAACAAGGATAAAACTATTTCAGCCTTGATTTTCGATGTAAAATTCTTCCTCTTTTCCATAGCAGTTGTAAAAATAACTTTTATTTTTTACTGCTCGGTTTTTTTGAGGGCTAATATAATTTTGAATATTTTTTTATTTTTCATTTCTTTGCCGGAAAAAAATGGGTTATAACAAACTACCTCTGCACAAACAAGCTGAGCTCTATCTCAGGAGATTAATAGAGCAGGATGAATTCAGGGACGGTAAACTGCTTCCTAACGAGGTTGAATTGTCTGAACAATTAGAAATGTCCAGAAATACTTTGCGACAAGCCATCAATACGCTTGTCAGTGAAGGGCTCCTTATTCGTAAAAGAGGTGTAGGTACAAGGGTTGCAGAGAAAAATATTTACAGTGAAGCGACTAATTGGTTAAGTTTTTCGCAGGAGATGAAAGTTTTAGGTGTAGAAATTGAAAATTTTGAACTCCATATAAGCAAGCAGATACCCAGTGAGGAAGCAAGATCCTTTTTCTCAATTCCGGAAAACATTAAAGTGTTGCGCATAGAGAGGCTGAGGGGAAAAGTCAATTTTCCGTTTGTCTATTTTGTCTCTGAATTCAATCCTGAAATCCCTTTAAACGGAACGGAAAATTTTAATAGGCCGCTTTATGAGATCCTAAGAAATGATTATAACATTATAGTAAAAACGTCAAAGGAAGAAATAAGTGCAGCGCCTGCCAATAATTTTATTGCGTCAAAATTAGAGATCGAGACCGGTGATCCCATATTAATCCGGAAAAGGGCAGTAAGTGATGCGAACGGACTGCCTATAGAGTATAATATTGGTTGGTATCGTGCAGATTCATTCACCTACAAAATAGAATCCGTCCGCAACAGTATATAATTTATTGATTATAATTTGAAGATTTTATTATTACGAAAATAACTGTAGACACCTTTTCGATCGACCTTAAATTTCTTCTTATCCTATATAATGGGTAGTAAAAGGGAGGTAAAAGATGAAATAATACTCATTTATTGCTATTGTAAGGAATAACGGCTGCTTGTACCTTTGTACCTTAATGAAGTCGGAAATCGGCTATTCATCGTTTTTCTATGGCAATCACGTTGTGGAATGTGGGTGTGTGCGATTTTATGCCGATAATATAAAGGAGGTTATTTGAGAACACTTATTCTTACGCTTGTTTTACTTGTGTGTGCGGTGGTATCCCTCTTCGTGGGGGTGGCAGATATCTCTGTTGCCGATATATTTCATTGGAATGCGGAGAAGTTAGCACTGATCTCTATCAGTCGTATTCCCCGCACGGCTGCACTGATACTCGCCGGAGTAGGAATGAGCATATCCGGTTTGATCATGCAGCAGATGACGCAGAATAAGTTTGTGGCTCCTACTACAGCCGGTACGCTCGAAGCAGCTAAAATGGGGTTGCTTATCTTTCTCATCTTTATTCCTACGGCAGGGTCGGCCATAAAAATGATATTGGCTTTCCTCTTTACGTTTGTTGCCAGCCTCATCTTTCTGGCTATTGTGCGGAAGATACGCTACCGCAACGTAGTGTTTGTACCGCTGGTGGGATTGATGTTCGGAGGGATCATTGGTTCGATATCCACCTTTTTCGCTGTAAGACTGAACATCGTGCAGGATACCAATGCCTGGATGATGGGTGATTTTTCGGGTATCCTGCAAGGGCGCTATGAACTGATCTATCTCAGCCTGCCTGCCATCATTATCACTTACCTCTACGCCAACAAGTTCACTGTCATAGGGATGGGAGAGGATTTTTCCCGGAATCTGGGATTGAATTATACAGCAATCATGAATATCGGTCTTTTCTGCGTATCACTCACTGTAAGTGCTGTGGTGATCACTGCGGGCGCCATTCCTTTTCTGGGACTGATCGTTCCCAATGTAGTGAGCCTTCTCTTTGGAGATAACCTGAAGAAAACATTGCCTCTGGTTGCCTTGTCGGGAGCTATTTTTCTCCTGTTATGCGATATTGCCGGTCGGGTGGTGATATACCCCTACGAAGTACCTATCGGGGTGACGGTAAGTATTATCGGAGCAATCATTTTTCTCATACTGATAATAAGGAAGAGATGAAGGGGATAAAAAAGAATTTTCTGATCACGATCCTGTTGTTGTTGGTAGCGGCTGCACTCTTCCTTTTCTATGATATGGGGAGTAATTGGGAGTTTTCCCTGCGTCTACGAGGTGTGAAAGTGGCGGCTATTCTGGTTGTCTCCTGCTGCGTGGCTTACTCTTCCGTTGCTTTCCAGACACTTACCAACAACCGGATACTCACGCCTTCCATCATGGGATTCGAGTCGGTCTACCTGCTGATACAGACCGTGATCGTCTTTGTCTATGGCGACCAGACATTCCGGGTACTCAGCAGTCTGGACAACTTCTTTTTGTCGGTTTTGGGTATGGTAGGGTTTGCCTTTCTGCTTTATATATTGATATACAAAAAAGGGAAGGACAATCTCTATTTATTACTGCTTGTCGGGATTATACTGGGTACCCTGTTCAATAGTCTTAGTTCGTTTATGCAGTTGCTGATTGACCCGAGCGATTATTTTATCGTACAGGGTAAGATGTTTGCTACTTTCAACAAGATCAACCGTGATCTGTTATGGCCCTCGGCGGGAGTATTAGTCGTGCTTCTGGTTGTCGGTTTTCGGACGACCAAATATCTGGATGTGTTGGCGTTGGGCAGGGATCAGGCAATTAACCTGGGACTGAATTATAACCGTACGGTACAACTCTTCCTGATAATTATTGCTATACTGGTGTCAGTTTCCACTGCTCTGGTCGGCCCTATCACTTTCCTGGGCCTGCTGGTGACCAATCTCACCTATGAGTTATTTAAGACACACCGGCATAGTGTAATTATTGCTGCCTGTTGTCTGGTTACTGCCGTCACCTTGTTGGGTGGGCAATTTGTAATGGAGCGGCTCTTTCATCTCTCCATCCCGGTGAGTGCCATTATTAATCTGATAGGAGGTTTATATTTCATGTATTTATTGTTACGAGTAAGAAAACTATGATTGAAGTAAAAAATATATCAAAACAATATGGCAGGAAGATTGTGTTGGATGGTGTCGACTTGCAGTTTCCCATAGGAAAGATTACCTCTTTAATCGGGAGTAACGGTGCAGGAAAAAGTACCCTGCTATCCATTGTAAGTCGTTTGCTGGCGCAAGACGGCGGTGTGGTGACGGTAGATGGAAAGAATGTGTCTGATTATAAGAATAAGGTATTGGCACAACGACTTTCTATTCTGAAACAATCCAACCATATACGGCTGAAGCTGACCGTGCGGGAGTTAGTATCGTTCGGCCGGTTTCCCTATTCGCAGGATAAGCTGACCGATGAAGACAATGAAAAAGTAGACAGGGCGATCCGTTTTTTGGATCTGAAAGATATTGAAAATGCCTATATCGATGAATTGAGTGGTGGACAAAAACAGAGAGCTTATATGGCGATGGTGGTGGCACAGGATACGGAGTATGTGTTACTCGACGAACCGTTGAACAACCTGGATATGAGACATTCGGTACAAACAATGAAGACTTTGCGCAGGCTGGCAGATGAATGGAATAAAACGATCATTATCGTGTTGCATGATATCAATTTTGCATCGCATTATTCCGATTATATTGTTGCCCTGAAAGATGGTAAAGTGAAATATTGTGATACTACTGACAACATTATCAATGAAAAAGTGTTGGAAGATGTGTTCGACATCGCGATCAATGTATCGGAGTTTAATCAGAAAAAAGTCTGTAATTATTTTATGTAAAATTTAAGACGTTGTAAACTAAAAACTAAAAGTGAAAAATTAAAATTTAAGATTCAAAATTCAAAAGAAATTGGTAATTAGTAATTGATAATTGGTAATTAATTACTTCTCTACTTCTTGAACTTCTTAGTTCTAATTTCTCAAACATTAAATTAATCAATCAATAAATCAAAGAGGTATGAAAACAAAAATATTCCTTTTCGCATTGGGTGTAATCATCGCCCTGTCCGGTTGTACCGGTAACCAGCAACAAAGAGAGAGAACAGGAGAGACTGTTACAGTAACTCATACTTTAGGGACGGTAGAGGTACCTGTGAATCCGGAACGGGTGATAGCTCTTGATTTTTCCGCTTTGGAGAATCTCGATTACCTGGGTATTAAACCTGTCGCAATCCCTAAATCAGGAGTACCAAGCCACTTAAGTAAGTACAAAGATGATCCTTCCATAGTAGATGTAGGAACCGTAGTAGAAGTCAATCTGGAGAAAATTAATGAACTGCAGCCTGATCTGATCATCATCGGAGGAAGGCTGGCCGATTTCTATAAAGACCTTTCTGCCATCGCTCCGGTGATGTATCCTACCGTAATGGGAACTACCGATTTCCTTGGCGCTTTTAAAGCCAATCTGGACGATCTCGGACGGGTATTTGGTAAACAGGATGAGTTAGACCGGGCGTTCGCGGAGATCGAAACAAAGGTTGGGCAAGTGAAAGCAAAAGTGGAAGCTTCGGATGACAGGGCACTTATCCTTCTGCATAACAGAGGTCGGTTCAGCGCTTATGGCAGCGGCTCACGTTTCGGTATCATCCATGATGTATTGGGTTTTCAGGAAGCAGAAAAAGGATTGGGAACACATGTCCACGGGACTCCCGTATCAAGTGAATTTGTCCAGAAAGCCAATCCTGATATTATTTTTATCGTCGATCGGAGCATGATCGTTGGAAATGCTGTTATGGATAAGGAAGAGGTGGAAAACAAGCTTGTGAAGCAGACCAATGCTGCCCAGAACGGGAGAATCTTCTACCTGAATCCGGAGGTATGGTATCTTGCCGGAGGCGGAATCGCATCTGTGAATATGATGATAGACGAGGTATCAAAGGCACTCTAAAATAAAAGACATGTGGTGGGTGTATGCTCTCCTTTCAGCTTTATTCGCTGCGCTTACAGCAATCTTTGCCAAGGTAGGCGTAGCGAATATCAATTCCAATCTCGCGACCGGGATCCGGACTATTGTTATCCTGATCATGATCTGGATTATCGTTTTCAGTCGGGGTGAAACGAAGGGGATCCATACCCTATCATGGCAGAATATTGTTTTTCTTGTTATATCGGGAGTAGCTACCGGCCTCTCGTGGATATTCTATTTCAAAGCGTTACAACTCGGTGATGTTACTCAGGTAGCCATGTTAGATAGACTTAGTATCGTTCTGACAATCTTGTTGGCTGCTATCTTTCTGGGAGAAACCATTACCTTGCGTACGGCTATTGCCGCGGTGTTGATCGTAGCCGGGACATTACTACTGGTGGTGAAGTAAAGTGCTGAGCTAACAATGGGCAGTGGATAGTTTGTTTGATCTAAAGGTCAGATGATTTGTAATCATTATCTTTGTACTAAATTGTCTTGATGCTCAATTCCAAAATTTAAGTTGATTATTGAATGAAACTGAAAATTGGCCTGATTCTTTGTTGCTGTGCTGTCTTACTTTCCGCACAGGAAAAACCGTCGCAGGAGTGGCTCGACCGTAAGTTCTCCATGTTTATTCATTTTGGATTGTATTCCGTGTACGGAGGTGTATATGAAGGTGAGCCCGTCACGCGGGGTTATAGTGAACAGATCCAATCGTTCGCAGGGATCTTCAGTGACTGGTATGGGAATACAGCCAACGAATTTGATCCTGTCAATTGGGATCCCGACAGTATTGTGTCGCTCGCAAAAGAGGCAGGAATGGGATCGATCGTCTTCACATCCAAGCATCACGACGGGTTTTGCATGTATCATTCTGCTCATACCGATTACAATATTGTGGATGCTACTCCTTACGGCAGGGATTTGATGAAAGAACTGGCCGAAGCCTGTGAACGGGGTGGGATTGCGTTTGGTGTCTATTTCTCGTTGATCGACTGGCACTTCCCTCAGGCTTATCCTATTTCAAGTCATAATGCTGACCCGCTGACACCGGAGCATTATGCGTTCAACCTGAAGCAGGTAGAGGAGATTATGACGAATTACGGGCCTCTCTCCGAAATCTGGTTTGATATGGGTTCGCTTACGCCTGAGCAAAGTAAGGGATTGTATGAACTGGTCAATCGGCTGCAGCCGCAATGTATGATCAGTGGCCGCCTGGGGAACGATTATGTGGATTTTTCGGTGATGGGAGATAATGAATATCCTGATTATCAAATCGGTGTACCCTGGCAGACGGCCGCTTCCATGTTCGATGAAACCTGGGGTTACCGTTCCTGGCAAGAAAGGGGTGAGGTACAACCGAAAGTAAGAGAAAAAATAGAAAGCCTTATCAAAGTGGTCAGCAGGGGAGGAAATTTCCTGCTCAATATCGGACCGAAAGGGGATGGCTCTGTGGTAGAGTTCGAACGTGAGGTCTTACTTGAAATTGGTAAATGGGTGAGATCCAATAATGAAGCTATCTATGGGACTCATGCCAACCCGTTCCATCAACCGTTCGCCTGGGGTGATATCACTACGAAAGAAGGGAATTTGTTTGCCTTTGTGGAAAGAATGCCGGCGTCCGGTAAGATCGAACTGTCCGGTTTCAATGGTAAAGTAAGCGGAGTGTGCCTGTTGTCATCGGGAGATCTGTTGTCTTACTCACAAAACAAAGAGCAGTTGGAGATCGATCTTTCTGCTGTTTCAGCCGGAGAAGCTGTTCCTGTATTGAAGATTACGTTTGAGGATGGCTATAGTGTTATTCCCCCATCAGTAGTCACTAACGGGATATTAACTCCCCGAAATGCTGTTTGCCTCTTTGGCCATTCCAGCCTTAACTATTATGCCGGCTACAAGAGTATAATAGGTTATGATTGGATGCTTCGTTCGCGCAAATCATCCGTCCCACCGCAAATTACTTTTACAGACAATGAGAAAGGAAGAAAAATCGAGTTGGAGATTGATGGCCGGAAACAATCGGTCACTTTGGAAGCAGATGCATCCGAAACGGCCAGACTTTCCCGGAACAGTGTGAAATGGGGTAATTTGTACAGAAAACCGGGTAGAGGCGTATTCGGTAATGTGGAGGAAGAGGGTATACCGTGGGTGGATGTAAATGCCGCCGGATCACGTTGGGTGGCAGTCGATGATTTTCTTTACGGTGAGAGCCATACCGAACGTACCCTTCCGCGTGCAAGTGTGGTCTTCCTGCAGGAATTGGAGTCGGTACGTGAACAAACTGCGGCCGTGAAGATCAAAAGCGGCAATGCTGTCTATATCCTGCTGAATGGTGAATACGTCACAGCTCATTTTTCTCCCGAGAGGATAAAGCAACAGGACGAGATCGTGCTTTTACCGCTAAAGAAAGGACAAAATCAACTAATAATTAAATATTATAACGGATTTGAGAAAGAACTTACTTATGGCATCACTCCGTTGAATGAGTGGACGGTATATACACAGAAACTTTCACCTGTCACATTGGGAAGAGGTGATGAACACCGGATTTCTATCCGCTCTGCCGATTCGTCTTCGAATGTTTCGCCGCTGCGTTTGAACAATATTAATCTGATCCTCCGTTAGATAGTTCCGCTTAACCTGTCTCTCCGGATAAGATTGACGGTTTTGTTGAGACCAGACTTTTTCGCCGTTGTGGCTATATTTTATTATTTACATCTCATTGATTATCTTTGTATATAGATTCAAGATTTAAGATTTTATATTTGGGATTTTCGATATGGGATTTGTGGCACGTTATCCACTGGTAATTAGTAATTGTTAATTGGTAATTAATTACTTTCCCTCTTCCCGAACTTCTAAATTCTTAGTTTTCAGTTCTAAATTCCCAGTTCTGACTGCTTAAAATAAGTCTTGATTCCTGGTTCTAAATAAAATAATAGAATGAAACCTCTTTTTTTACAATATCCCAAATGCGGCACTTGCCGTAAAGCCGCCAAATGGCTGGAAGAAAACAATGTGGATGTGACCTCAAGGCACATTGTAGAAGAGAATCCTACCCGCGAAGAACTTTCGCTGTGGATTGACAGAAGCGGTCTGCCTATCAGCCGTTTCTTCAATACATCGGGATTGGTTTACAAGGAGCAGAATTTGAAGGAAAAGGTAAAAACAGCCTCTCGTGATGAGTTACTCGGGATTCTGGCTTCCAATGGTATGGTAGTAAAACGTCCCATTATCGTGGCTGACGACTTTGTGCTGGTCGGCTTTAACGAAATAGAGTGGAAAGAAAAGTTAGGATGAAGATTGCTAATATAGAACTTCCGGATAATCCCGTTTTTCTCGCTCCTATGGAGGATGTGAGCGATATCGGGTTTCGGCTGCTGTGCAGGCAGTTTGGAGCCGATATGGTTTATACCGAGTTTATATCGAGTGATGCCCTTATCCGCGATATAAAGAAAACCAAGGAAAAAATCCTCTTTAGTGAAAAGGAGCGTCCTCTCGGGATACAGATTTATGGTAGTGATCCTGCAGCGATGGTGGAGGCCGCCAAAATCTGTGAGGATGCCGATCCTGATCTTATCGACATTAACTTTGGTTGTCCCGTAAAGAAGATAGCCGGTAAGGGAGCCGGTTCGGGGATGATGCGTACGCCTGATGTGATGCTTGATATCACCGCGAAGGTCGTCAAGGCGGTAAAGAAACCGGTATCGGTCAAAACCCGCTTAGGTTGGGATGACAATTCCAAAATTATTGTACAGTTAGCGGAACAGTTACAGGACTGTGGTATCGTGGCACTGACCATTCATGGGCGCACCCGCTCGCAGATGTATAAGGGCGATGCCGACTGGACATTGATCCGCGAGGTAAAGAATAACCCGCGTATGCATATTCCTATTATTGGTAATGGGGATGTGACTTCGGTAGAACAATGCCGGCAGCGGTTTGACGAGACCGGCGTGGATGCTGTGATGATTGGTCGCGGAAGCATTGGCGCACCCTGGATATTCAGGGAGTTAAAATATTATCTGCAGACCGGTAAACATCTCCCCAAAGAACCGTTCCGTTGGTACCTGGATATCCTGAAGAAACAGGTGCTTGAAAGTGTGGAACGGATCGACGAAACACGGGGAATCCTCCATATGCGCCGCCACCTGGCTGCTACGCCCCTTTTTAAAGGTATTCCCGATTTTAAAGCGACACGTATCGCTATGCTCCGTGCCAATACCCTCGCGGAGTTATTTTCTATCCTGGATGAGATCCCGGAAAAATTCGGATTAGCCAATGCTTGAATAACAGCATCTTTTGTTGTTAATCCAAAAATAGTGTATATATTTGTACCATATTGGTACGCATTTAAATTGATGGATTATGATTATCATTAGCAGCAGAGAATTCAGGGATAAGCAAAAAAATTACCTCGACAAAGTGGACGAGGGAGTGGAACTTCTTATCCGAAGGGGAAAAGACAGATCTTATCGGATTGTTCCTGTAAAGGAAGACGATACCCTGATGAGCAAGGAAGAATTTTTTGCCAAGATAGATCGTTCTCTTCAAGAAATAGAAGAAGGTAAATTTACGAGAATTTCAGGAAAAAAGGAATTGCAAGAATTTCTTGATAATTTATGATGTACGATCTTGTATTTTCACCGAAAGCGCAAAAAGGGCTTACATTTTTGAAAAAGCATGAACCTCAATCTTATAAAAAAGCAGTAGCGCTGTTGGACGAACTTCAGGAACATCCTACTACAGGAACCGGTCGTCCTAAACCTTTGGGACAGGACAGAGTCGGGCAGTGGTCCCGAAGAATTACCCAAAAACATCGCCTGGTATATAAAATTGAGGAAAAAGAAGTAATTGTTTTGGTCCTTTCCGCCTGGGGGCATTATGATGATAAGTGAGTGCTTCAATTCAATATCATGGATAAGATCCCGGAAAAGCTTCACGTTAATTTAAACAGTTTCCTCTTTTAATTGTCTTACCTGAAAATAGCATAGATATGAAACGATATTTAGTATTGGCCGTTTTATTGGCAATAGTAGCGAGTCTGTCAGCACGGCAACCGTCTATTATTGAAAATGTATTGGTAAGCAATGTGGAAGAGAAAGTCTCTTCCCTGCAGGAATTGATCGGCTTTGATGATGCGCAGGCTCAACGACTCCGTCAAATGGAACTGAATTTTTTATTGGAGGTCAATAAAGCCGAACGTTGCTTTTTGTGTAACAAGAAAAAACGTATCGAAAAACTGAAGGAAAAACGCGATACGGAATTGCAAAAAATTCTGGAACGCGACCAATATATCAAATACCAATCCCTGGAAAATGATCTGTTGAATAGAAATAACCGTTTGTGGTTGGAGAATGAAAAACAAAGGATCATGTAATACAACACAATCCTTTGTCTTTAAATAAGTAAGAAATTATATTTTTATTTGGCAGGGATTATCCCCGGAGCATCAATGATAACACCTCTTCTGAATGCCTCTTCAATGGGAGAATATAAACCGGCATCCTTAAACGGGGTAACTTCCAAACTTCGTACGGACGATGTATAGGGTGCGCCGGTTATCAATGATATCGCTTTGGCGAAAAGATAGTCGTCCACATCCCCGATTGGCTTCCAGGTTTCCGTATTACGTTCATTGCGATATGTTTCCGCAACAGGATGATTGGGTATCAACCCGTTAGTCGCGATGAAATCGTTATCGTTTTTGTCCGTGTATCGTCCTATAATAGGTTGCATACCCCAATCTTTCAGTATATTTTTTTCCGTTGCCGAGAGGCTCGACTCCCTGTATACGGGCTGCACTCTGCCTTCATAATTATTATAAGCATGTATGGTCCATGAGGCGGTGTACTTCCCACTTGTCTTTTCTCCTATATGTTCTACTTTGTTCATCATAAAAGGGGCTAAACAGAATGTAAGCATTTCTGATGCAGATGCTGAACTACTCGTGGTTATGATATACACTTTGTCTAAATCAAGATTGGCTGACAACGGATTGGGATCCCCTTCCCTGTATTCGCCCAAGTAGCTTTTTCTATCTACTTTCTGGCTATCAAACGCATTATTGACATAAGAATTATAACTCATAACAGAAAATGTCTCTTTATTCCTGACAGCCGACTCAGGAGCAATCAGTGAAGCGAGGTAAATTGCGGCATCTACTCCTCCGCCAGGATTATATCGTAAATCTAACACCAAATCGGTGATACCGGCCGCTTTGAATTCTGAAAAAACTCTATGGAGGCTCTCGTTGTAGCGACCAATGAAACCGGTATAGAATAAGTATCCTATTTTATGGTTGTCAATTTCATATACACGTGAATAAAGTACGGGATCGGTATTGATTTCTGAAGGAACAACTGTAACTTCCCTTTGATTTTCAAAATTTTGATCTAAGACCGTGAAAGTTGTCGGAGTGTTTGCACCGAACATTCCCCTATAATTATTTCCTGTAATTATTTGGTCGTTTATTCTGATGATAACTTCCCCTCTTTTCAATCCGGCGGCTTCGGCAGGGGTTCCCGGGTAAACGTAGCGGATAAAACCAATAACGGTAGTTTCGCTTTCATCTAAATACAATGCTAATGGCTGAAATCCGAAAGCATCCGTTGATTCTCCTTCAAAACCGGATAATAACGAATTGATATCATCTGTGATCCACGACCAACTATGTTGTGTATCAGTAGAGTTCAGGATACTATAAAAATACTTCTCCGGATCATGATCGGCAGCAGTCGGCTTTTTCTTTTTCACCTCATCCGCCCATAAATAATAGGTCGACATACCGTCATATACAAATTGAGATATGATAGAGGTATCCTTATCTGACGGAGCATCTGGATCTACCCTTTCACAGGAGGTATAGATAATGCCAATTATCGGAACCAATATCAGTAGGATGTATATTCGTTTCATACAGTTATTTTTTATATATTATTTACTGTTAAGTCGGTTGGTGGTGTTACCCGCTGTTCCTACTGATTGCGAAAATAGAAAAGAATTGAATGCTATTTAGAAAATTTTAGAAATTTAACGTCCCCTTACCCTGCCGGATGATCTCCGGTTCACCAGAAGTGCAATCTACCACCGTAGAAGGTTCAACTCCTCCAAAACCACCGTCGATCACGATATCGGCGATCTCTCCCCATTTTTCGTGGATCAATTCGGGGTCGGTAGTATATTCCATCTCATCATTATCGTCTTTTACGGATGTACTCAATACCGGGTTGCCAAGTTGTGCCACGATCTCCCTGACGATATTGTTGTCGGGGATACGGATGCCGACAGTCTTTTTGTTCTTGTAGATTTTGGGCAATGACGATGTTGTTGGCAGAATGAATGTGAATGGTCCGGGTAGGTTTCGTTTCATCAGCTTAAAGACGGGCGTGCTCACTTTAGCATATTCACTGATAATGCTCAAGTCATTACAGATGATCGATAAATTACTTTTTTGTGGATTGATCCCTTTCAGGTCGCATATCTTCTCCACCGCACGCACGTTAAGGGCATCACACCCCATACCGTAAAGGGTATCGGTAGGGTAGATCACGATACCTCCGTCACGAAGTACTGAGACCACTTTTTCAATTTCCCGCGGATTGGGGTTTTCATTATATAATTTCACTATCATAACCTGCAAATGTATAAAAAAATAGCTTCAACCTTATCGATCGAAGCTAATTTATTTATAATTAGTGGAATATTATCCGTAGATCACATTTCCCTCTTCGTCGCGATTTTCATCCAGCCCATTGCTATATTGTTTCATTGCACGGAGACTCATACCCATACTGGAGAATCCTCCGTCGTTATAGAGATTCTGCATGGTTACCTTACGCGTGAGGTCGGAGAACATCACGATACAGTAATCGGCGCAATCGTCGGCATCGGCATTTCCGATGGGAGCCATCCGTTCAGAGAAATCCATCAGGTCGGTCATCCCTTTTACACCGCTTCCGGCAGTAGTCATTGTCGGCGACTGCGAAATGGTATTTACACGTACCCCTTTGTCGCGGCCGAGGATATATCCAAAACTGCGGGTGATGGATTCCAACAGTGCTTTGGCATCGGCCATGTCGTTATAACCATAAAAGACACGTTGTGCAGCTACATAAGTGAGCGCGAGCATTGAGCCGCCTCTTTCAATAGCGTCTAATTTACGGGCTACTTGCAGCATCTTGTGAAAGGAGATGGCTGAGATATCAAGAGTCTTGGCAAGCATATCATAATCCAAGTCATCATATGTCCGTTTTTTACGGACATTGGGTGACATACCGATGGAATGGAGAACGAAATCAATTTTTCCACCCAATATCTCCACCGATTTGGAAAAAACCATTTCAAGATCTTCCACATTGGTGGCATCTGCCGGAAGGATCTCGGCGTTAAGCTTCTCTCCCAGTTTGGCCGTATCTCCCATACGGACTGCAACGGGAGTATTCGACAATGTAATGATGGCACCCTCTTCAACAGCCCTTTCGGCCACTTTCCAGGCGATGGACTGATCGTTCAACGCACCGAAGATAATACCTCTTTTACCTTTTAATAAATTGTAACTCATAATTTTTTCAATTTTGATTCTCCAAGTAAAAGTTCAATTATTACCAGAACTTTTATTTGAATTTTGCCGTGATTCATTTCGAAAAACTGCGCAAATTTACAAAAAATGTGCAATAACTAAACGTTTAGCGTGGAAATAAGTTCTCGATACCCACAAAAAAGGGAGTGGACCGATAGATCCACTCCCTTTCTTCTAAATTTTCAGATACCTGAATTATGCAGCTTCCATTGCATCATTCTCTACTGTAATCCCTTTCCAGACAATGGCAGCTATCGCAGCACCGAGCAACGGAGCTACAATGAACAACCAAAGTTGTCCTAATGCCGCACCTCCTTCGAAAAGGGCTGGTCCTATACTGCGGGCCGGATTCACTGAAGTTCCCGTGATGGGGATACAGACAATGTGTACCAGTACCAATGCCAGACCGATAGCCAGTCCGGCAAATTTATTCAGGCCATTCTTAGCGGTCACTCCCAGTACAACCAGTACAAATATGAAAGTGAACACCGTTTCTGCTACAAAGGCAATTGACAACTGTCCGTCTGTAAAACCATTTGCCCCGGTAAGGGTGGTAGTAGAACCTGAATCTTTTGCAAGGAACCAGAGGATGGAAGAACCTAAAATGGCACCGACCACCTGAAAGATCATATACATGCCGGCATCTTTACCGCTCATCCTGCCCGAGAGGAATACCCCCAGTGTGATAGCCGGATTGATATGACATCCCGAAATACTACCGATGGCATAAGCCATTGCCACTACTGAAAGGCCGAATGCAAATGCAACACCTAACGTACCCACAGAATCAAAAGGCTGTCCTGCCCCTGCGAACACGGCTGCACCACAGCCCATTAATACCAGTACCATCGTACCGATCATTTCTGCCAAATACTTCTTCATGATTTTTTGATATTTTAGTAAAACATATACTATTCTGCAAAGAAAGAAATTAATTTGTAATAATTTACGAACCAAATTGAAAATTGTGGAGGGAATCCACATATTTTTTAGAAACAAATTCACAGATCCACTGTGGTTTCCTGTTTTAATGTTTTTATCAATTTTTATATGAAACCAATTGAACATTTGTCCGGTCAGTTGTTATTAATAGTAAGTATTTCAGTTATGAAAATCACCTATATATATCACAGTTGCTATCTGATTGAATTTGAAGGGTTCTCGATCCTCTTCGACTATTATAAAGATACACCCCGTGAAGATGGTTCTGGCTGGGTGAAAGATTACCTGCTCAATAAGGAGGAGGAGCTTTATGTCTTATGCTCGCATTCGCATTATGATCATTTTAATCCGGAAATTCTTTCCTGGGGTGAATGGAAAAAGAATATCCACTATATTTTCTCTAAGGAGTTATTAAAAAGTGGAGTATCCAAAACTGGAGATGCACTTTATCTCGAAAAAGAAGAGGTGTATCGAGACCATCGACTGACAATAAAAGCGTTCGGATCGACTGACGCCGGAGGTTCTTTTCTGGTGGGGTACAATAACCGGCATTTTTTTCATGCCGGGGATTTGAATAACTGGCACTGGAGTGAAGAGGTCAGTACCGAAGAGGCTCTTTCCTATGAAAATTATTTTCTATGTGAGCTGGAGCTGTTGGCAGAAGAGACCAATCGTCTCTATCTGGCAATGTTTCCTGTTGATCCCCGGCTGGGAAAAGATTTTATGCGGGGTGCGGAACAATTTGTATCACGTATAAAAACCGATCTCTTCCTGCCGATGCATTTTGGAGAGAATTATGATAAAGCAAACCGGTTTGGAGAGATTGCTGCCTGGTATGATTGCCAATATCTGCCGTTATCACATCGGGGACAATCATTTGGATTTGGGATGTAAGATGTAGGATATGAGGTTTTAGAGTTCACTAATTTTCAATTTTAACTCCATTGATTTTCTGTCGTCATTCGGCATAGTACAAGCAAGCTTGCCTCTGCCCTCATTCCGAAGAAAATTCAACTGTCAATTATCAATTATCAAAAGAATATGGAAATAAAAGCAAGATTTGACCATTATAATATTAATGTGTTCGATCTACAAAAGAGTATTGAGTTTTATGACAAGGCATTGGGGCTGAAGGAAGTGCGCAGGAAGGAAGCACTGGACGGATCTTATGTATTAGTTTTTCTGGGAGATGGTGTCACCGGTTTTTCACTCGAACTCACATGGCTTCGCGATTGGGACAGGCCATATAATATGGGTGACAACGAGCAGCATCTGTGCCTCCGTGTAGAAGGAGATTATGATGAGGTAAGAGCATTTCATAAGGAAATGGGTTGTGTATGTTACGAAAATCACAAAATGGGGCTTTATTTTATCATTGATCCCGACGGATATTGGATAGAAGTATTACCTTTGAAGAAATAAATAGTGAAATATGGATTTTTTCAATTACAAACGCCGTCCTACTGTTGACGTACATGTGGGGAATATCATCATGGGCGGAAATTATCCGGTTGTCGTGCAGACGATGACCAATACCAATACGCTCGATACCGAGGGTAGTGTTGCCCAATGTGAGCGCATCATTGCTGCCGGTGCTGACCTGATCCGTCTGACGACACAGGGTGTACGTGAAGCCAATAACTTACGGGAAATACACCAAGAGTTAAGGGATAAGGGATATGCCACTCCCCTGTCGGCTGATATTCATTTTAATCCCCGTGCGGCAGAGGTGGCAGCCACTATCGCGGAGAAAGTGCGTATCAATCCGGGTAATTTTGTGGATAAACAAAAGACTTTTGCCGAGTTGATATATACCGATGAGGAGTATGCACAGGAACTGGAGAAAATACGTTCCAAAGTAGTTCCTTTTCTTCGTATCTGCAAAGAACATGGCACTGCCGTACGTATCGGTGTGAACCACGGTTCACTGTCGGACCGTATCATGAGTCGCTACGGCGATACTCCCGAAGGGATGGTAGAATCCTGTATGGAGTACTTGCGAATTGCCATAGATGAAAATTTTACCGATATTGTGATTTCGATGAAAGCTTCCAATACATTGTTGATGACCAAAGCGGTTCGTTTATTGGTAGCGACCATGGACAAGGAGAATATCCATTTTCCGCTCCATCTGGGAGTGACCGAAGCCGGAGACGGAGAGGATGGTCGAATGAAGTCGGCTGTAGGTATCGGTGCTTTGTTGAGCGACGGGTTAGGCGATACCATTCGTGTTTCATTGAGTGAAGATCCTGAAGTGGAAGTACCTGTAGCCAGAAAATTGGTGGATTATGTAAACCTGAGAAAAGGGCATGCATCCATAGAGGGCAAAATTTATCCCGGCTTTTCCCCTTACTCTACAGACCGGCGTGAAACGGATCCGGTCTGGAATATCGGAGGGGAACATTTGCCTGTGGTAATTTCCGATAGGAGTAAGATTGATGATATGTCGGTCAACCCGCATTTCATCCCCGATTATATTTATATAGGAAGCCGTATGCCGGTTAATTTCCCGAAAGGAATGAAGTCTATTGTCGATTATCCCTATTGGGAAGAGAAAATAGATAATTTTCCGCTCTTTACGGTCGATTCTTTGGATAAAATAAGAGATTGCCATGCAGAAGTAAAGTTCCTGCGACTCTCTTATCCCGAACTCTCGGACGAAGTGATGGCTTTTCTGAAAGAGACGCCCAAAATAGCGGTGATCCTTACTACTGCTCATCAGAATGGGGTAGGAGAGCAGAGGGCATTCTTTCATGCATTGTTGAACGCGGACTGCCGGGTACCGGTAATTCTTCAGCGGAATTATGCCGAAGATGAAGCCGAAGATATTCAGATCAAAGGCGGTGTGGATTTCGGTACTGTTCTCCTTGATGGGTTTGGTAACGGAATTATGATAAGTAACCAGGGGCAAATAGATATAACCAATCTCGATGCTTATGCTTTCGGTCTTCTGCAGGCAGCACGGGTGCGGACAAGCAAGACCGAATTTATCTCCTGTCCCAGTTGTGGAAGGACCTTATTCGACCTGCAGACTACGGTAGCGTTGATCAAACAGCATTTCTCCCATCTCAAGCATCTGAAAATAGGGGTGATGGGCTGTATTGTGAATGGCCCCGGTGAGATGGCTGATGCAGATTACGGATATGTAGGTGCTGAGCACGGCAAGATATCACTCTATCGCAAGAAAGAGTTGATAGAGAAAAATATCCCTCAGGCTGAGGCTGTGGAGCGTCTGATACAACTGATCAAAGATCATGGCGACTGGATTGAGCCGGAGAAAAATTGATCCGTGGAGTCTGACATAAAAATAAAAATGCCAATAATCACTTAGAAGATAAAAAACAGAGGATTATTGGTATTTATTTTGGTAATTTCCGAAAAAAGCAGTAATATTGCACCCGCTTTCAGTGAAACTAAAAGCTGAAGGAGAGGTCCCATAGCTCAGTTGGTTAGAGCACCTGACTCATAATCAGGGAGTCACTGGTTCAAGCCCAGTTGGGACCACTTTTTTTGAAAAAAGAGTTACTTTTCAGGGTAGCTCTTTTTTCATTATTATAAGGTTGTTATTCTCCTCTCTGGCTTAGAAAAACACAGTTTTTTGATTTAGTCTTTAAAACCCGAAATCTTGTATACCCAGGCATGTTGCGACGGATATTCATTGATAGCCAAAACGGGTGGTGTAATGGTTAACCGGCCGTTTTGAAATGATACATCAACCTTTCCCCCATATCCCAGTAATTCTACTTTTGCTGCCTGCTCCAATCCCGGAATAGTGATTGGAGCCTGTTGCCATTCTTTGAGGATGAGATACAGGTTATCTTCCCTTTGTGTGAAAGCGATCTGTTCGTTCTCGGATTTATTGGCGTTTCGCCACGGACGGGAAGAATAAATGGCCTCACCATTAATCTTCAGCCATTTCCCCATATCGAGCAGCCGCTCTTGCATGACTACCGGTATCATTCCTGTGGCATCGGGGCCCACATTTAACAGAAAATTGCCCCCGTTGGAAACTTTATCAATCAGGATATGGATCAGTTGCTTCGACGAGAGATAATGTGCGGAAGTCTCAAACCTGTTGTAGCCGTACGATGTCCCTATGCCACGGCTCTCTTCCCAGGGATGGTCGGCTTTGTCACCGATACCTTCATTATTATGTACCAGGTCATACTCCGTAGTGTAATAATCGCCATGTTTACTGCGTGTTTCCTTACCCCAGCGGTCGTTTGCCACTACCGAATCTTTTACCGGGGACTCGTTATATAGCCATGCCAGGAACTGTTCACTTTTGAGCGTCTTGCTATCGTAATCCCATTCTCCGTCAGAGAAAATTATTTCGGGTTTGTAAGTGTTTACCAACTCTTTCATCTGTGGGATCATATGGGTATCCACCCATTTTTCGATAGTGGATTGTGTGTACAACGGGTGTCCCCATTCGAGCAACGAGTAATATAGTCCGAAACGCAATCCCGCATCGCGTACAGCGGTCGAGAGTGTATCTATAATATCCATATGAGGTCCCATCACAACACTGTTCCAATGGGGTGTTTGACTACTTGGCCACAGGCAGAATCCATCGTGGTGTTTCGATGTCAGTACCACATATTTTGCTCCTGCTTCTTTGAAAAGGTCTGCCCATTTGGCTGGATTAAAATATTCCACCCTGAACATGGGGGCAAAATCGGCATATTTAAAATTCTCACCATAGTGCTTGTTGTGAAAATCGGTAAACAGTTTATTTCCGGCCAGTAAGCGGTTGTAATAATGTTCGGCATACTTTTCGTAGATTCCTTTTACTTCATCCACAGGAGCATACGCCGGTACGGAATATAATCCCCAATGAATGAAAATTCCAAATTTGGCATCCGCCCACCAGGAAGGTATTTCGCGTTTGTCGAGTGATTGCCAGTCGGCCTTATACTGTGCCTGTGCGGAAGAGAACGCAAAGACAAGAAGAATGATTATCAACTTTTTCATCGTATTTAAAAATATTAGTTATTTTCCAAAGTTATATTCCCCAAAGTTAATGAATTACTTTACATTATCCTTCAATTTTTCCTGTTCATTATATGGAATGCGATAAAAAGAAAGAGGATATCCCAAATATGTAGATATCCACTTCTTCATATAATAATTACTGCATGAAATTACATATCAGTAATTGGTTTGTATTTGGGAACAAGTGATTTCATGATTGTCCATCCGATCAGGTAGGCAAAAGCACAAATACAGAAGATAATGAAATAACCTGCAGGTTTACCTTCAAATCCCATAAATGTCATATTGGTTTCGCCCGCAAAATGAAATAAATTACCTGCACCTTTCTGTAAAATCATTGATCCTACCCCTCCGGCCATTCCTCCAATACCTGTTACAGTGGCGATAGCGCCCTGCGGCAACATATCACCAATAGTTGAAAAGAGGTTAGCGCTCCATGCCTGGTGTGCGGCACATCCGATAGATATCAGCAGGACAGGAATCCAGGCGGCATTTTTACCTAAATAGGCGAATTCTACGCCCAAGGGTTGTGCAAGCAGTACTACCAATGGGAAAAATGCAAAAATCAACATTGCCTTCATTCTTGCAGCATACGGATTCTGGCCGCTTTTGTTAATGAAAATTGTGGGTAGTTTTCCACCATAAATGGATAATACGGTAACAATCAGATAAAGTGTAAAGATCAACGCCATACCTAATCCTTCAGAAGTTCTGATCCCAAATTGTGTATTCAGGTAAGAAGGAGTCCAGAACAGGAAGAACCACCAAACACCGTCTGTCATAAACTTTCCGGCTACGAATGCCCATGTTTGCCTGTAGGAAAAACATTTTTTCAATGATACTTTTGCTACACCTGGTTTCTTCTCGGCTTCGCCCAATTCATGTTTATCCTGCTCAATATAATCCAACTCAAGTTGGTTGACCCTTTTACTTTCGGCCGGTTTGTCGTACAAGAAAACCCAGAATCCCATCCAGAGAAAACCTAAGGCCCCGATAATGATAAATGCCATCTCCCAGCCGAATATTTTAGCTAAAGGGGGAATAGTCAAAGGAGCAAACAATGCACCGATGGATGCCCCGGCGTTAAAAATAGAAGTGGCATAAGCACGGTCTTTTTTGGGGAAAAATTCGGCTGTCGCCTTGATGGCTGCAGGGAAGTTACCCGCCTCACCAAGTGCGAGTACACCACGTGCCACTAAAAAGCTCCACATGCTGACAGTGGCAATCACCACTGCCACATCTCCTGTTGCTGCAATCAACTCGGCCTTGCTACTCAAACCAACATAGGCTTCAGTGACAATACCGCACACAGCATGTAAACAGGCGCCAACACTCCAAACGCCGATTGCCCAAAGGAATCCTTTCTTAGTTCCCATCCACTCTACAAAACGGCCTGCAAAGAGCATGCTGATGGCATAAAAAATGGAGAAAAATGAAGTAATTGTTCCGTAGTGCGACTCGTTCCAGTGAAACTCGGGTTTGATAAATTCATCCCATGTGAGTGATAACACCTGTCTGTCCAGATAGTTGATGGTTGTTGCGAAGAATAACATTGCGACCACTGTCCACCGGAAATTGGTCATTTTTGCATTTCCTACTTCTTGTAATTTACTCATGATTTTTATAATTTGGATTATTTTTGTCCTGTGTTTATCAATATCTCTGTTTTACTGATATTTCTTGACAATTGACAAGCTCACCCTACATAATTCGGTGATTTTATGCCATTCTCCGTTCTTTAGCACCTCTTTTGGAAATAGATTGGAACCCATACCGACTGCTGTTACACCTGCACGAAACCATGCCGAGAGATTTTCTTCGGTAGGCTCTACCCCGCCTGTGACCATAATCCTGGACCAGGGCATAGGTCCTTTGATGTTTTTCACGAATGACGGCCCACCTACATTACCACCCGGAAATACTTTTACGATCTCGGCACCCAGCTCTTGGGCCAGACCAATCTCGGATACAGTGGCACAACCGGGTGAATAGGCTATCTGCCTGCGGTTACATACTTTAAATACTTCCGGATTCAGCAACGGGCCTACTACAAAGTTTGCCCCCAATTGAATATAGAGTGCCGCGGTAGGTGCATCTACTACGGATCCGATACCCAATATCATCTCCGGGCATTCTTTGTCTGCCCACTTCACCAGTTCGGCAAACACCTCATGCGCAAAATCACCCCTGTTGGTAAATTCGAACGCCCTGATACCTCCTTCATAGCATGCTTTCAACACTTTTTTTGCCACTTCGGTATCGGAATGGTAAAATACAGGTACAATACCCGTATCTACTATGGTCTGATAGACTTGTAGTCTTGTAAATTTAGCCATTTTTTTAATTTTAGATTTTGGATTTAGGATGTAAGATTTGACTACGTCGATTTCCAATTGAGATGTAGGATGTTGGATTTGAATATTGGGAATCGTGTCAGACTGATCCATTGGTAATTAGTAATTGGTAATTGGTAATTAAAATCACCTTCCCTCTGTTTCCGTTCCCCCCAATCTCCCGATCCCCCGGTCTTCAACGTACCACTCTTCCTGATCCGTCGCCTTTCATCAGTGTTTCCACTTCCTTTACGGTAACCAGGTTGAAATCGCCATAGATGGTATGCTTTAAGCAGGAAGCTGCTACGGCGAAGTCGAGCGCCTTTTGGTCGTCACCGGTATAAGTCAGTAATCCGTAAATGAGTCCTCCCATGAAAGAGTCGCCTCCACCCACTCTATCCACGATATGGGTAATATCATATCTTCTGGATTGATAGAGTTTATCTGAATAGAGGCATCCGCCCCAGGTATTGTGATTGGCATTGATAGAACCGCGCAACGTAATGATCACTTTCTTCGCACGCGGGAATTTCTGCATAAGCTGTTGGCAAACCGATTCGAATTCCGCTGCATCTACCTCTCCTGACGTATGCTCTACCTCGAACCCCTCCGGTTTGATGCCGAACACTTTCTCTGCATCTTCTTCATTCCCAAGGATAATATCGCATCCCTTTACCAGTTCAGGCATGATTTCGGATGCCTTTTTTCCGTATTTCCAGAGATTCTTCCGATAGTTGAGGTCACATGAAACGGTTACTCCCAGTTCATTGGCTGTCCGGATCGCTTCAAGGCAGGCATCGGCAGCTCCCTGTGAGAGTGCGGGAGTGATACCTGTCCAGTGGAACCATGATGCATCTTTGAGTATCTCTTTCCAGTTGAACATCCCTTTTTCCACTTCCGCGATGGAGGAATGGGCCCTGTCGTAGACTACTTTTGAGGGACGTGCCACGGCACCGGTCTCAAGGAAATAAATCCCTACCCGTTCTCCGCCGTGCAGGATATGCTGTGTTCCGACATTCATTTTCCTGAGGTCGGAGATACACCATGCTGCAATATCGTTTTCGGGCAGGCGGGTGACAAACTCCACGGGGATACCGTAGTTTGCCAGGGAAACAGCTACGTTGGCTTCGCCACCGCCAAAGGTGGCCGTAAGATGATCCGACTGGATGAATCTTTTATAATCAGGTGTGGCAAGACGCAACATGATCTCGCCGAAAGTTACCACTTTCTGCATTTTATTTTATCTGAATGGTTAAAGGTTGATCTATTTTTTCTTTCTCCAGTTTTACAAACTGGACCCAGGAATCAAAGCTGTCGAATCCGGCTTTGCTCCATCCTCCACCAGCGTAGTAGGTATAGGATGTGCCGGATTTATAATTGTTCAATCCCAGGTAATGTCCGTTTGCCACTTTGATATCAGTGAATCCGTTGGGGTGGATAGCAGCGGTATAAATGGTCCCGTTGACGTTATCGGCAGGGGTTTCGTAAGCAATAATGCCGGAGTTGTCGCCAAAGGTTATTTCCGGTTTACCTTTTTCCATTACAATTCCGGTAGCAACAGTCAGTCCATCGGCTTCTACCTCGAAAATATTGGTCACCTTGTTGAAGAGTTCATATGCATCCAGGGAGATGACGCGGGTTTCCGTTATTGTCTTGTCTCCTGCTTGGTAAGGATCGTAAGTGAGTTTAAAAGTAATACGAAGCGGTCCGTTATCGAGGATCTCTGCTGTTACGAAATTGTCGCCTAAGCATAATGTATCGTTATCAACAGGAGCAGTCATTCCAAGGCCAAGGGTCCTTCCTACCTTGTAAAAATCCAGTCCTTCCCCATGATCCTCATGGTATGAGGCCACACCTGCCAGATCGTCTTTATACCACTTGTCGATGATCAATGATCCCGTTTTCTTGGCCCAGAAGTCCATCCCATTACTGATTTCACCGGTTGCCTTTAGCGCTGGACCGTATACCCGAAATGCGGTACGGTTATTTTCCCATGTGAAGTCGTCTTTCCGTTCGGGTACCAGGCGTCCGTATACAAGAGGTGTAAATGTTTCTGGTTTGCCTACTGCAATCTGAAAAGAGGCTGTTTGTCCTGCCTGCAGGGAGACCGGGAAGATGAGAGTTTCCTTGTTTCCCGTTCCATTGGTTACAAGTTGATAGGGGAGTTGTTTCCCGTCGTCACCGTTTATGATGATCGTTTCCTCTGCAGAAAGCGATAGTTTTTGCTGTATCGTTTCCCAGGTGAGCTCTACCATCTCATTTTCTCTATCTATTGCTCCCGGGTTGCTTACCTCCACTGTCAACGCTTGTTTTGAGGGGCCACATCCGATAAAGATTGTTGCTGCCAGAATTAGCACGAAAAATTTTGTTTGCATTACCAACTATTTTGATTTGTTGATTTTTATTCGCTAAGAGATTGAATGAGATTGAGAAAGATTGAATGAGATTGAATGAGATTGATGGGAGATTGATGGGAGATTGAATGAGATTGCCCCAGTCTCCTTGCTTCCCCAGTCTCCAAACCACTTATCCACCTTCCTACTTATGGTTGTTTTCCGATATAAGCCAGAATACCCCCGTCAACGTACAGTATATGTCCGTTCACAAAATTAGATGCTTCCGAAGCAAGGAAGACGGCAGGCCCTGCCAGGTCTTCAGGTGTTCCCCACCGTGCTGCGGGTGTCTTGGCGATGATAAAGGAATCGAATGGATGGCGTGATCCATCGGGTTGTCTTTCCCTTAGGGGAGCGGTCTGCGGTGTGGCGATGTACCCCGGACCGATACCGTTGCACTGGATGTTATGTTCCCCGTACTCGGAACAGATATTTTTCGTCAACATCTTCAATCCGCCTTTTGCGGCCGCATAGGCAGAAACGGTTTCACGTCCCAGTTCGCTCATCATGGAGCAGATATTGATGATTTTTCCGTGCCCTTTTTTGATCATGTGGGGAATGACCGCCTTTGAAACGATAAACGGCCCGTTCAGGTCGATATCGATCACCTGGCGGAATTCGGCGGCGCTCATCTCGTGCATCGGTATACGTTTAATGATACCGGCATTATTCACCAGGATATCTATGACCCCAACTTCTTCCGTTACCCGGGCAATGAATTGGTTCACCGCTCCTTCATTTGTAACGTCACATACATAACCGTGGGCTTCTATCCCTTTCTCCTTATAAGCCGCAAGGCCCTTGTCCACTAAATCCTGATTGATATCGTTAAATACGATTTTTGCTCCTGCTTCTGCAAAAGCAGAGGCCATGGAAAACCCGATACCGTAAGATGCACCTGTTACCAGTGCTATTTTTCCTTCTAATGAAAAATTAACCATATTATTTCTTTCTTAATTTATAGTCCCGAGATTTTTCACATCATATCCGTGTAGTTCCGGGCTGTTATTTTTATCGTAGATCTGTTATTTTTGAAAAATCCTGATCGCCATAGTCGAGATTCTCGCCCGCCATACCCCAGATGAAAGTATAGTTGCTGGTGGCTGCACCGGAGTGGATCGACCATTCGGGAGAGAGTACCGCCTGGTCATTATGCATCCAGATATGACGTGTCTCGTCGGGTTCACCCATAAAATGGCATACCGCCTGGTCTTCGGGCACTTCAAAATAGAAGTAGGCCTCCATCCGGCGGGAGTGGATATGTGCCGGCATGGTATTCCATACGCTTCCGGGATCCAGTTCTGTCATCCCCATCTGCAACTGGCAGGTAGGTAGTACCTGGTTCACGATCATCTTATTGATATTCCTTCGGTTGGAGGTTTCCAACGCACCCATTTCAGCGACTACCGCATCGGCTTTGGTTACTTTCTTGTCGGGGTAGTTACGGTGGGCCGTAGCCGAATTGAAATAGAATTTTGCCGGTTTGGCTGCGTCGTCGCTCTCAAAATAAACCTCACGTTCACCGGAACCCAGATAGAGCGCCTCCTTATAATCGAGATCGAAAACAGTTTCTCCTACCTTTACTCTTCCCTTGCCACCTACATTAAAGATACCCAGTTCCCTGCGGCATAAAAAAATAGGTTGCTTCAGCGGGTCTATCGCTTCCAGGTGTAACGGTTCGTTTACCGGCATCGCTCCCCCTACAATCATACGGTCGTACATCGAATAAACCATATTCACTTCATCCGGAGCAAATATTTTTTCTATGAGAAAATCTCTTCGCAAACGCTGCGTGTCATAAGATTTTGCATCTTCGGGATGTGCTGCATAACGTAATTGATAATTTGTCTTCATATATGTTTGTTTTTTGATAATCTGTTGTTTGCGATGGAGAACACCCTCTACAATAGAGCCCGTGTACACGCACAAAGTTACTATTTATTCTAATTATATCAAAAAAATCATCACTTTGATGAATAAAATAAAATATCAGTTTTCTGAAAATACACTTCTATGCCTTTTTCTCCATGGGCTGGATGGATGTAAGATCTTTGATCATCACCGGCTCTTTCGAGGCGATACTTTTTCTGGCAGCGATTCCCACCAGGCAGGCCAGTGCTCCGTCTCTCACTCCTGCAGCCTGTTTTAGCGGATCGGACGTTCCGGGGATGAATATCTGATCCTGTAGCAGTTTGTCACCACCCCCATGTCCTACTCCCTGCGGTATGTGGATATACTCCCTTCTTTGGAAATTCTTGTAGACAACGATCTCATCGTAATTTCCATCCGTCGTGGGGTTTGACTCCTGTATCCATGCATCCATTCTTCCTTTGGTTCCATTAAAGGCAATTCTGTATCCTTCGTAAGGAGAATAGGTGGTCAGTGAGTAAGATACCTGTACACCGTTTTTGTATTTGATGGTGGCCGCCATCTTATCGAAGATATTGACATCGTTTCTAAAGACGCATCCGTCGCGGTGGTAACCGTCGTACTTTTCATTCTCGACATAGAGTTCCATCATTCTCTTGTGTTGGGTTATATCGAAAAAGAAGTTACATTCTTTGGTGTGGGAGCATTTCCTGCAGTTCTCCGCCCTGTATGGTCCGTTTTTTCCATAGAATTCTAAATCGCCCAGCGCATATACGCTTTCGGGATCACTTTCAATCCACCAGTTGAGCAGGTCGAAATGGTGGCTGGCCTTATGAACCCACAGTGAACCCCCTTTTTCCACCAGCCGGTGCCATCTTCTGAAGTAATCGGCGCCGTGGGAGGTGTCGAGGTACCAATGGAAATCAACCGATGTGAGTTCTCCGATCTCACCCGAACGGAGGACTTCCCACATTTTTGCGCGATGGGGTGAGTAGCGGTAGTTGAAGGTGACCCTGCACTCTTTGCCTGTCCTCTTTTCTGCGTCGATGATCTTCTGAATTTTTTTTTCGTCGATGGCCATCGGCTTTTCGCAGATGATGTTTGCCCCCATTTCCATCCCCTTCTCGATAAAATAGTCGTGTGTATTATCGTCGGTAGTTACGATAAGTACGTCGGGTTTGGTTTCACGCATCATCAGTTCAAAATCAGTAAAACCGGGGCAATCCGCTCCAACCAGCCGTTTTCCCGTTTCCAGCCTTCCCGGGTTATGGTCGCATAGCCCTACAAATTCCACATAATCTGAATAATTCCTGATGACACTACTTCCCCACATACCTGTACCCCTGCTGCCGAGTCCGACGAGTGCGACCTTCGACTTTCCACTCTGTTGCATGTTGGTCACATTTGCTGCAAAAATGTTCGATTTGGGATCCATGATAGTTGTTCCGGCGATAGCTCCGGAAACTGCCAGAAATTTTCTTCTCGACATTGAATGCTCTTTGTTATTCATTTTATTACAATTTAAAGGGTGAATAATTTATTGTTTGTTGAAACGATACATTAGATTATTGATTTCCTCGTCGCTCAAATCGCCACCTATCACCAGTTTGTGTCTGAAAGAGATAGACTCTCCCGATTCTAATCGGATTTCGATTGGATCGGCACTCTTGTCCATTCCGTCACCGCCCAGGTTGTTCATCGAAAATAATCCGTACCCGCGTGCATGTGGCCATCCCGGATAATTGGGGTTTTGCTCGTGATCTAAAATAACGAGGGTAATGATCTCTCCCTCTTTTTGGGCACGCAATGCAACCCAGGGTGTTCTTTTACCCCATACTTCGGCTTCGCCGGTTAATCCCTCACGGTTCCGGTACACACCATTGACACCCTCATTATATATAAACGGTTCTTCAGCCAGTTTCGTTGACACATCCAATCTTTTTACCGGCTTATCCTCAGGAGTCTCAAACGCCCTGTCTACCCGTAAGCCGAAAAATCCCTCCTTATTGCTCCTGAATGTAACTTCCTGCTCGGCCGTCAACTGCGATGTTCTTTCGATAAACCGGTACTCGTTGCCAACTCCGCTGAAGATATAGGTTGTCTTCTCTGAGAGCAGCTTTTCTTCCTGGTAGTCGACCCATGACGAGAGGGTTGTCAGTTTACCCTTTTGGGAATTTAATTCTATGATGGAGTCGAGCCTGATGGAGCCATATTCTTTTTTTCTTTCCGGTGCAATGGCAGATGAATTATTCCAAAAGTCGAGTCCGTTCACATTGCCGAAGTTAAACCATAATCCCACATGATGGGGGTGGTCAACCCTCTCATAAGGTCTCGGATCCAGGGGATACCCTCTTGTAATAAATTTTCCTGACGGTGTGAGAATGGGATAAAGACACGGTTTCTTAAGTGTCTCTGGATAAAT
Organism: Proteiniphilum saccharofermentans; assembly: GCF_900095135.1. Classification (NCBI taxonomy): domain Bacteria; kingdom Pseudomonadati; phylum Bacteroidota; class Bacteroidia; order Bacteroidales; family Dysgonomonadaceae; genus Proteiniphilum; species Proteiniphilum saccharofermentans. The sequence continues at coordinate 4,334,582 of NZ_LT605205.1, read as the reverse complement.
AAATGAGGTGAAAAAGAGATTATTGATGAAAACATCTATTTTTTCACCGGTTCTATCCTCCTTGAATTCTACCTCCGCTTTCTCATTTTCACTCCGCGTACAAAAAGGGAATACCTTTGAATTTCCACCCATCAGATGGTTGACCAGGCTGTTGAGATATATCTCGAGATAGGTATATCCACTACTGTGTAGTTCATTGGACTTTTTTCCGGGATAATTTTTCTCGAGCCATCCGTCAGGAATACCGTCATTGTCAGAATCGGTATAGCTGTTGTAAGTCTTATATTCAGGCCATCCACCCACATCGGTATGGCTGTCGATCAGCCCGTGGGTGCTTCCTGCCGACCCTTCGAATGAGTAGGAGCGGTTTTTTACGTTATCCACATACCGTAGATCATGCACATCCCTTACCAGAGCACATCCTCCATATTCCAGCACTTTTTCATAGGCTTCTTCCGCCTTGTCCGTAGTGACCGGTAAGAATGAAAATTCTTCCCTGGCTATAATATCTTTCAACGTGACATCCGGGGCAAACTTTGTGAATGTACTACCCATTTCAATTCCCATGCTGTTGTCTGCAGTTATTTCCGGGCTCCCGTCCAGATAGTTGCCTGTGAGAAAAAAACGACCATAGGTGCCGGCCGGTTGTTTGTTTTCACCATTGTCCGCATCCGGATTTATAAGGCGTTTTTTGGAACGGTTATTGGAAGCAGGCCCATATTTATAATAGTTATTGATAACATTATAACTGCCCCCTTCGGCCGCGTAAATATTGTTCGAACCCCAGTTGTAGATCACATTATTCCTGAAATCCACCCTTTCCTGATCAGATTGGTTGGAATAACGGCTGCCGCAGAAACGCGGATTCCGGCTATCGTTGTGTGCAAAGAGATTGTGGTGAAAAGAAGCGTTGTGACCTCCCCAAATACCTCCGTAGCCATGTTTGCCTTTTCCATGTACAGAGTTTTTCAGGCTTTCGGTGATGAAACACCACTGCATAGTGAAGTTTTTATTATCGTAGAAAGAGGATAACTCGTCGATAGCCCAGCTCATGCTGCAGTGGTCTATGATGATATTCTCGTTTCTGTATCCCGAAAGGGCATCCACAGCCCGTTTCGTTTCATCACCGAGGCGGAAGCGGAGAAAACGGATGATCACATTATCAGCGCTGACGATTGTTTCATAGTCGCTGATACAGATACCGTCGCCGGGAGCAGACTGGCCGGCAATGGTGAGATAGCCGTTATTGATTCTCAGGGGGCTTTTCAGGCGAATCTGCCCGGATACTTGAAAAAGAATAGTCCGTGTACCTTTCTGTGCAACAGCCCACCGTAATGTGCCAGGCTCGTTAGAATCTTCCAGGGAGGTGACGTACAATACCTTGCCTCCTCTGCCGCCGATAGTGTATTTACCGGCACCTTCTGCACCGGGGAAGGCAGGAACCTGTGCTGATACTCCGGCTGAAATAAGCAGAAGCATCAGCACTAGTGTGATTGTGGATGATTGTAAGTTCATCGTTGAATTTTTTACCTGTCCAGCAGTATGCTTGTCATGATAAACGGGCCTACTGCTTTGGGATCGTCATCTCTTACCGGCTCTGAAATATAGTATTCGAAACTGCCGTCGCGGTACACCTTCTCTCCGCCTAATCCGGCCACAGAGCATACGCTGGTGACGGAAATGGTGCCATTGCTGTTCTCACGGATAAATTGTTTCAGGAACTGGTTGTAAGCGGTTGCACCTTTTTCGGCAAATTCCTTCGGCAAATGACCTTTTTGAGCCCCTTTCACCCATGTATAGATAAACATGATGGAACCGGAAGACTCCGGATAGTTCCCTTCTCTGTCGGGCAGGTTTGTTACCTGATACCACATACCGGTTTCGGGATCGCGATATTGATCAATCGTAGAAGATAGTTTGTTCAGTTTATCAATAATATCATTTCTTTTCGGATGATTTTCCGGCATAAAATCAAGTACATCTACCAACGCCATCATGTACCACCCGATACTCCTCGACCAGAAGTTAGGCGATTTTCCCGTTACGGGATCGGCCCAACGCTGTTCACGGCTTTCATCCCATCCGTGGTACAACAGTCCGGTCTCTTCGTCGATCAGGTCTTCCCAGGCAGTGGTTAGCTGCAGTGCTACCTCATCAAATAGGGCTGGTTCGTTAAATGTTTGTCCGTATTCGGCAAGAAAGGGACATGCCATATACAATCCGTCCAGCCATACCTGGTGTGGGTAAATCTGTTTATGCCAATAACCTCCGTTGGAAATGCGCGGATGTGTTTCCATCTGGCTTCTGAGCAATTGCAACGCTTTCAGATACTTGGCATTTCCTGTTCTTTTATACACAGGGAATAATATTTTCCCGGGGTTGATGTGATCGATATTGTATCGCTCCAGGTTATATGTCTTGATGGTACCGTCTTCATTGACCATGGTGTCTGCATAATTTTCGACATAGTTAAAATATTTTTCGTCGCTGGTCTTTTCCCATACCTGGAGGATAGACTGTAATTCCAGGCCGTGTGTATAGTTCCATTTGATGGTTTTCACAAAGTCAATCATCCAGCTTTCCGGATTCCTTTGCATTTCCGAGTCGGCCATTCTCACATAGTAGGGATCGGCCGGTGTTTCTTTCCCGCCGTTACAATTTATCATGAAAATGGGAATAAGCATTAAAAGCAGTACTGACGTTTTCTTCATACTTATTTTTATTTTTAATCGATTAAATTAATTCGTCCTTGTTTTTCGATTTAGTGAATCGACAGTTTAGATCTACAGTTTGCAATATTACTATTTATTTATAAATGAATGATGGTATAAATTGGTTTTATAGGGTGGACAGATTGTTTTATCGATTACAGATTAATAAAAAATCTGTAGCTTTGCCGGCATAAACAAGCTTATATTTATTTATAGATTGTTGGGTTATTGATATGAAGTGTTAAATAATACTGATTATCGGGCTTTTATAATGTTTTTTCGAAACGTAATTCACGTAAGATAATTATTCAATATAATATATTTAAAACAATCAAATGAAAGAACTCAACAAAACAACTGTGCAGAAACCCGTATACCGGTAAGAATCCTTCAATTTGGTGAAGGAAACTTCTTGAGGGCCTTTGTGGACTGGATGATCAACAAGGCCAATGATGAGGGGATTATGAATCATGGCATTGCTGTGGTGCAGCCTATTCCTGAGGGAGAGACCATCAAAAGACTGTTTGAAGAGCAGGATTGTATGTACCATGTGTATCTCGAAGGAATTAAAAATAAACAGGCAGTGAAAGAAGTTTCGTTGGTACGTTGTATTGATAGTATCGTGAACCCCTATTGCTATCTTTAAGACAGATGTTACGCTGTGATACGATCTGAATACCTGATAAATCAAAATACCACCCTTTAAAAAACAATCTGTCGCCCTCTGTCTTGTGGTTTATTATTTAATTTGCCATAAGTTAAAAAAGTAAATATGATATTTATGAAATGTAATATCTCTTAATCTGATGCGGAGAGTTAGATTAACAGAATAGTAGGGTCGGGTAAAAGTTTACGCTCTTCCAAGTGATGATCCGGCGAGATTGAAAATCGTACAAAACGATATTGTTGATAAGATGAATTATTGTTAGAGAGTTAATACTATTGATAAATTGATTTACTAAACGTGAATAAACATGAACAAGAAAAATGAATTTAAGATGAGGCTGAGATTTTCAGTCGGATTGCTACTGCTGTTTTTTTGTTCCCTGAGTGTTTTTGCTCAGGATAGAACAATCAGTGGTGTAGTGAGAGATACACAGGGCGAACCTATTATTGGTGCCAATGTGATGGTAAAGGGTACCGGTATCGGTTCAGCTACTGATATCAACGGAAATTACACACTCTCCGTGCCGGGCCCGGCCGATGTACTGCAGGTATCTTACATCGGTATGAAGGATATTGAAGTACCTGTTACCGGTAGTGTTGTGAATATTACAATGGAAGAAGATGTTGCCAGCCTCGAAGAAGTGGTGGTTGTAGGGTATGGTACAATGAAAAAGAGTGACCTGACGGGTTCCATCAGTTCTGTTTCCTCTGACAGGATTACTTCGATAGGAACAAGTTCTGTAATGGGCGCTTTACAAGGAGCTTCAGCCGGTGTGGATATTATTACCAATTCTACCAGACCGGGAGCTTCGTTCAACATTCAGATTCGTGGACAAAACTCATTACAGGGAGGCAACCCGTTGTATGTCGTCGACGGGGTTATAGTGGGAGATATCGACTTTCTTAATCCCTCGGATATAGAAAAGATCGATGTGCTTAAAGATGCTTCATCTACAGCGATTTATGGTTCGCGTGGCTCCAACGGTGTGGTCATTGTCCAGACAAAAGGCAGTGCTGCGCAGGTTACCAGAACTACCGTTTCCTACGACGGATATTATGGAGTAAGGAATATTGCCAGGATTCCCGACTTTATGGATGGAAGGGAATGGATAGATTTTCGTACTTCAAGGTATTATACATGGGACGGCACCAATAATAAATATATTCTTACCGCCTCAGATAGAAATGCTGTTACACAGAACTCCAAGATAGTCAACACAGCCCTTTATAATGAAGATTATACCGATTGGCTTTCTTTAGGGACCAAGAGCGGATCGCAGCAGAACCATTATTTAAATATAATGGGAATGGGAGGAAATATCACCTATAATATAGGTATGGGATTTCAAAATGAAGTCGGAAACTTCCTCCTGGAACAGATGGATAAGTACTCCCTTAACGGATCTATAAACCATGAGATAAATGATAAATTTTCTGCCGGTGCCAATTTCATCCTTTCACATCAAATAGTGAATACCGGTTCCCAGTATGGTTACAGGGATTTGTTACGCTTGCCCAATGTGTTGAAAGCCTATGATGATGAAGGGAAATTGATCGAACAACCGGGAATTGCAGCAGAGATACAGGGAGACGGTAATTTTACCTCATCGGCCAACCCGCTCATCGAGATTGAGTCAGGTTCTAATGAGACCCGTCGTTTTGATGTGCTGGCAAGTACATTTCTGGAGTTCAGGCCAATAAAGGACCTCTCGTTCAGAACCACTCTTTCACCCCGTTTCAACCGCACCCGGATTGGTTACTACAGGGAAGCCAATGCTAATCGTACAAGAAACCAGGCTGCCAATGACAACAGGGAATATTTTGACTGGACATGGGACAATGTGGTGAATTATCAAAAGAGTTTTGCCGGCTTGCATAATTTGAATCTTACACTGATCAGTTCTATGTATAAAACTCAGTATGAGAGGCTCAACGTGTATGCCGAAGATTTCCCCTACAACTCGGAATGGTATAATATCTTTAACGGTACGGTGCAGTATGGAAACAGTAACAGTTCCTACTCACAAACCTCTTTGCTGTCGTATGCCGCCAGGGCAAATTATGATTTTGCAGGTAAATACATGTTGACAGGTACAGTTCGCTATGATGGAAGTTCAAAGCTGGCGAACAAGTGGGCGGCATTCCCGTCGGTGGCTGCGGCCTGGAGGATTTCTGAGGAGTCGTTCCTGCAACAGCAAAGCTGGTTAGACAACCTGAAACTGCGTTTGAGTTATGGATTTTCAGGGAATAATAACGGGGTTTCGGCGTATGGTACGCAGGCAGCTCCTAATACAGGCAATACTGTTTATTATGATTTCAACGGGAATATTGTTTCCGGTTTTGGTACCGGAGCGCCGGTGAATACAAACCTGACCTGGGAAAAGACCAGAGAACTTAACTTTGGGATCGACTTTGCTTTTTTTAATAGCAGGGTTAACGGGACTATCGACTTGTATGATAAACTGTCAGACGGATTACTAATGAACAGAACGCTCACGATTGAGTCAGGAGTATCGAGCATGGTGGATAACATAGGTTCTGTAAATAACAGAGGTTTTGAAGTTACCTTGAATACCCTCAACGTAAAGACAAAAGATTGGGACTGGAGAACCACACTTGTTTTTGCAATGAATAAAAATGCTATCCGGAGCTTATACGGTAGAAAGGAAGATGTGGTCAATGAAGCCCGATTTATTGGTAAACCGATCAATGTGATATACGATTATTTGGTAGATGGTGTATACAGTCATGCTGAATGGAGTGCGATGAGCGCACAGCAGCGTACCGATATGGGAGCTCTCCAACCCGGTTATGCCAGGGCGATAGATACCAATGGCGATGGTAAAATGACAACCGAAGACAGGATTATTCTGGGACAGGTTGATCCGAAATGGACCGGTAGTATCAACTCAAGCCTGACTTACAAGAACTTCGATTTCGGATTTAATATATATACCCGACAGGGAGTCTTTCTTGACGATAATTTTCTGGCTGAGTTCAGTCCTGCAGGTAATAATCAACGGGGACGCCCCAAAGTGAATATGGATTATTATATTCCGGGCGATGTACCCCGTTTCGATTGGAGTATGCCATTCACCATCGATGAGAACGGCCAGGCATGGGCGCCATGGGGAACTTCCACTGAAACGCCGAATGCCAAATACCCCATAAACGGGTTTACAGGTAATTTTTATGGTGGCAACGGAAGATACCAGGATGCTTCATTCGTGAAAGTAAGAAATATTACGCTGGGTTACTCACTCCCCGCAAGTCTGCTTCACAGATCCGGTATTTCATATGCCCGTGTTTATGTGAACGTGTTGAATCCTTTTACTTTTACCGATTATATAGGTTGGGATCCGGAATATGCAACGACCTCTCTCCAAAACGGGAACGGGCCTTCCACTATCACATATCAAGTAGGTATTAATTTAAAATTCTAATCAAAATGAAACCAATAATTTATTCAATTATCTTAGTAATCTCATTCTATAGCTGTAGCGGATTCCTTGATGAAGATAATAAAGCGGGTATTTCAAATACTGATTTATACTCAACGGCAGAGGGATACCAAACGCTGAGAGTGAATGTGTACAGCAGCCTGAGAAATATTTACAGGGAAGCACCGTTGGTTTTATTGGCCGGTACCGACCTTTACCAAATGCCGAGAGGTATGACGGAGAACGGAATTTATGACTATGTGCGTTTATATGATACCAATGGCGATGTAAGCAGTTTCTATTCGAATTGTTATAATGTTTTGCAACAGGTAAATACTGCCGAACATTATCTCTCTATAGCCGATATCAGCGAAGCCGATAAAAATCTGTATCAGGCAGAATATGATTTCCTTAAGGGATTTCTGCATTTTCTATTAATTGAACAGTTTGGAGGTATCGTGGTCAATGATGAATATACACAATCCCCCCGGATGGATATGCCGAGAATGTCTTTAGAGGCTTCCTACGATTATGTGATTGGTAAGCTGGAAAGTTCCCTGGCCGGTCCTCTGCCTCAAACGAAAACAGACGGACAGATATGCAAAGATGCTGTCAATCATTATCTGGCAAAAGTTTATCTGACCCGTGGATGGGATTTAAAGAACCAGAGTGACTTTACGAAAGCAAAAGAATATGCATCAAGTGTGATCTCGAGCAGAGGAGGATTGAAATACAGCATGGAAGAACTGTGGAGCCCTTCGAATGAGAATAACGAAGAATTTATCTTTTCCATACAATACGATGCTGAATCCATAACAAGTACCACTAACGGTAACAACCAGGAGTCCGTATTTGGTCCTTATCTGGGGGGTAACGAAAGAGGTCACAAATACATGGCTGGCAGCCTATATCCCAGTTGGGCCTTAAATTCATGGTTTGGCAAGAATGATGCACGTTATGAAGCCACTTTCATGTTATCAATCTGGGAATATTACTATGACTACTATCAGGGTAAAAATATTCCCGGGGTAAATGCTATTACCGCTATTTACCCGCGTGCCTGGGACAGATCGGCAGAGATGTTCGAAGATTATATCCAGCTGACCAATGGCGTATCGAATGGCCAGTTTAACGATGTGACCATGACAGATAACAACAATAATCTGATCCCCGGTGCGAAGGAATTCTTACAGAAATGGTGCCCCGAGTATGCGAACGTGCCTCCTGTGAATGCATTGAACCCGAACGGGGGTAATTATTTGAGGATATATCCCTTTTTCGAACATTTTCCAACCCAAAAAGAGAATGAGACCTACTGGCGTTCAGGATTCAATAATGACTTTAGTCAGCCGGGGATTAAGAAGTTCGATATGGACCGGTTAGTGGTCTTTAGTCAGACTCAGAGCTACAGGGATATTGTACTTGCTTCCCTCTCCGAAACAATGTTATTATATGCTGAAGCGTGCATCGGCGAAGAAAATTATTCGGAAGCACAAACATATATCAACAGCGTGCTTGCCCGTCCGGGTAATTCCAAAGATGGTACTCCTTTAACCGTTCAGTTGCCTACTTCGCAGAAAGGTGCGTTGGAAGCGTACCTGAAAGAGTCCGGAAAAGAACTGGCCGGCCAGTATTCCGGACGTTGGCCCGAACTGCGACGTACAGGCATGCTGAAAGATATGTTCTATACCTACAACTATGACTATCTTTCCGGCAACCTGGGATCAGATCCTATCGGTGAGAAACTTTACAGACCGATTCCCCAGTCGGCTATTGATATCAATGAAGGTTTGAGTTCCGAAGATCAGAATCCAGGATATTAATAGTGTCTCTTTAGAGTAACTTTCCACAAAAAAATCTACTTGCCTATTTGTTGAATGGGCAAGTAGATTTTTTTAATTTCTGACCTTAGCATTAACACCGATATTTCAGTGATAAGTCAATCTGTCTGCCTTATAAAACCAATTTATACTCTACTTTATTACTCAATAAATTATAGTTTTGTGAATATAGAACTAAAGAGTCTTTTTGATTACTAATTATTAACTCAGATAGATATTATGCAGAAAATTAATTTCCTTGTATTGTTTGCACTTCTGTTGACATATGGCTGCAATGCACAGCAGTCACAAAACTACAAATATGCCTACCTATACGAGGATCTTCCTTTTGAAATGCCTTACGTGCATGTACCGGTATTTCCCGATAATCAGGTGAATGTAGCCGATTTCGGTGGAAATCCCAATGGTATAGCGCTGAATACCGAAGCGTTTGAGAAAGCGATGGAGGCACTTTCACAAAAAGGCGGAGGTACGCTGGTCGTCCCTAAAGGAGTCTGGTTTTCCGGTCCTATTGTCTTTCGATCCAATATAAATATGCATTTGGAAAAAGGGGCTTTGATCCTTTTCTCGCCCGATTTCGATCTTTACCCCCTGGTAGAAACCATATTCGAAGGATTGGATACACGCCGTTGCCAGTCGCCTATTTCAGGAAGGAACTTAGAGAATATCGCTATTACGGGCCAGGGTTCCATCAACGGATACGGCGAAGCATGGCGCCCGCTGAAAAAAGAAAAAGTAACCGAAAGGCAGTGGAAACAGGTGGTTACCTCCGGAGGTTTTGTGCATAACGGAAATTATTGGTTCCCAACCGAAGGGTCGTTGAAAGGGTACCTGATGAGCGATATGAATGTGCCGCGCCAGGATATGACTGAAGAACAATGGCTTGAGATAAAGGATTTTCTGCGTCCGGTGATGGTCAGTTTTATTGAATGTAAAAATGTCTACCTTCAGGGCGTGCTGTTTGAGAATTCCCCGGCATGGAATATTCACCCGTTGATGTGCGAAAATGTGATCATCGATGGTGTATATGTGAAAAATCCCAACTATTCCCAAAATGGAGACGGCATTGACCTGGAGTCATGCATCAATTCAATTATTGTGAATAGCATATTCGATGTGGGGGATGATGCTATTTGTATCAAATCGGGGAAGGACGAAGATGGTCGCCGTCGCGCCCGTCCCACTGAAAACCTGATCGTGGACAATTGTAAAGTATTCCATGGACATGGCGGTTTTATCGTCGGCAGTGAAATGTCGGGAGGAGTAAAAAATATCTCTGTGAAAAATTGCCAGTTCCTCGGTACTGATGTCGGGCTCAGGTTCAAGAGTACCCGTGGACGGGGTGGTGTTGTGGAGAATATATACATCTCAGATATATATATGTATAACATCGTAACCGAGTCGTTTTTGTTCGACCTTTATTACGGCGGTAAATCGGCATCCGAATCGTTGGCTGATGGCGATACAACACCTACCGGTGGACAGGCTTTCCCGGTCAACGAAGAAACTCCCGTATTCAGGAATATTTATGTGAAAAATCTCGTGTCGAGGAATGCCCGCAGGGCGATGTTCTTCAACGGGCTTCCCGAGATGAATATAGAGAACATCAATCTTGAAAATGCATTTATTACCGCACGTTACGGCGCTGAGTTTTCAGAATCAAAAGACATCACTTTCAAGGATGTGACAGTAATTCCGGAAGAGGGGTCTGCCTACTTATTCAACAATGTGAAGAATTTCAGAAGTGAGAATCTCGTTTTTGAACTCAATGAATCGGGTAAGGTAGCCCGGATAACCGGTAGCAAGAACGCCGGCATATATCTCTCCGGTCTGCCGGAAAACCGGATTGAAATAGCATCTGAAGTGGATAAATCGGAGATAAAATATCAGTAATTACCCTATTTGGATCGTTTACTCAATTGAATGCTTGCGATAAGCGAGTACAGATGAAAAACTTGTTTTTACTATGTCGGGCGCAGCAAACATCTACTTTTGCAAAGTAAATTTGAATAATAATTAAACAACAACTGAAAATAATGAGAAATAGTGCTTTGGTATTTATTCTGTGCTGTTTGGTGATGTCATCATACGGTCAGCAGGATATATCGAAATCCTGGGTAGCCGATTTAGGGGATGGAACCTATAACAATCCCATTCTGTTTGCCGATTATTCTGATCCCGACGTATGTCGTGTCGGAGATGATTATTATATGACCGCATCGAGTTTTAATGCTGTTCCGGGGCTACCCATACTGCATTCGAAGGATATGGTGAACTGGAAAATCATAGGCCATGCCATAGACCGGTTGAAACCGGATTCCGTTTTTTCCCTTCCTCAGCATGGGAATGGGGTGTGGGCACCGTCGATCCGTCACCATAACGGTGAGTTTTATATCTATTATGGTGATCCCGATTACGGAATTTATATGCTTAAGACGAAAAATCCTGCGGGTCCGTGGAGTGATCCGGTATTGGTAAAGGCCGGAAAAGGATTGATCGACTCATGCCCGCTGTGGGACGATGACGGGAACGCTTATCTGGTATATGCCTATGCAGGAAGCCGGGCAGGGATAAAGAGTGTACTCTCTATTGCGGAGATGAACAGCGAAGGAACCAAGGCTGTTTCTCCCGGCAGGATCATTTATGATGGACATGAAAATGATCCTACTGTGGAAGGGCCTAAATTCCATAAACGGAATGGTTATTATTATATTTTTGCTCCTGCGGGCGGTGTCGCGACCGGCTGGCAGATTGTATTGCGTTCAAAGAATGTATTTGGCCCGTATGAGCGTAAGGTGGTCATGGCACAAGGAAATACCGATGTCAACGGCCCACATCAGGGTGCCTGGGTAGATACGCCTCTGGGGGAAGATTGGTTCTACCATTTTCAGGATGCCGGTGCGGTCGGGCGTATTGTCCATTTGCAACCCATGGTCTGGAAAAATGACTGGCCGGTCATCGGGATCGATAGAGATAACAAGGGTTGGGGAGAGCCCGTTGGCACTTATCGTAAGCCGCGTGTGGGCGGAAACCATCCAATCGTAACACCTGCCGAGAGCGATCAATTCGACTCAGGCATGTTGGGATTGCAATGGCAATGGCATGCCAATCCTATGGACTGGTGGCATTTCGCAGATGCCGGTACCGGGACGTTGCAGTTGTATTCCGTTCCTGTACCCGATGATTATGTCAGTCTCTGGGATATTCCTAACCTGTTGTTGCAAAAATTCCCTTCGAACCGGTTTACAGCCACCGCCAGGGTAACGTTCCGTCCGTCGGTCTCGATCAGCGGTGAGAGATTCGGCTTTGTAGTGATGGGGATGGATTATGCTCTGTTGTCCTTCGAGAAAACGGAACAAGGATTTGTCCTTTCCCAGAATGAATGCTTAAAGGCCGATAGAGGAGGTAAGGAAACGGTGAACGAACAGGTGTCGTTGAATGATTCTACCCTGTTTTTCAGGGTTAGTGTGACGCCCGACGCACTGTGCCTGTTTAGCTACAGTACTGATGGCAGATCCTTCCATGCGCTCGGGAAACCGTTCACTGCGAAAGAAGGCAAATGGATAGGGGCAAAAATGGGATTTGTCTGTTCGCGTCCTGTAAAGAATAACGATGGCGGAAGAGCCATTATCGATTGGTTTGAGGTAGAGTAATAGAAGTATATGAAGATAATCCGGATACTGTTTTTCGTTGTTTTCAGCACTTTGCCCCTCACTGCTCAGACAGTAGTGATAAACGGGCTGCCACGTGACACGGGCTACACCCTTCAAAGTTCGTATCAAAAAGAGGTGAAACGGTTTCCCTTTATCCGGATAGCGGAGGCAAAGAGTACCCACGAAATGGTTGTCTATCCGGATATCATTTACAAGACTATCCGGGATACGAAATATGGCGACCGGGAATTGCGGTTGTCGGTGTATCGCCCTGCAGATGAGCATAATTATCCGGTAGTACTGATGATTCATGGTGGTGGATGGAACTCCGGTTCTCCCGATATGCAGGAGGCATTGGCTATACATCTGTCACAAAAAGGATTTGCAACGGTTACGGTAGAATACCGACTTTCGCCGGAGCAGCTCTATCCCGCTGCTGTGGATGATCTGAACGATGCCGTTTCATGGATAAGCCGCAATGCCGAAGAGTATGGTTTCGATGCCGGTAAAATTGCGGTATCGGGATGTTCTGCCGGAGGACAACTGGCAGCGCTGATAGGTACAAAGAACAGGGATAATCTTATCAAAGCCATCATTAATATCGATGGTATCTCTACATTTATTGAAAAAGAAACCGTCGTCAGGGCGGAAAAGGTAAAAAGCGAAGGAAATAAGGTGCCGGCAGATGCATTATGGTTAAACGGGACATACAGCGAAAAACCGGAAGCCTGGAAAGATGCTTCGGCACTCTATTGGGTAGGCAGCCATTCCGCACCGGTCTGTTTTATCAATAGTTCCATCCCCCGGTTCCACAACGGGCGTGATGAGCATATTCGCCGTCTGGACAGCCTTGGCATCTATTCCGAGAAACATACTTTCGAAGATACGCCCCACACATTCTGGCTTTTTCACCCGTGGCATCTCTCTACTGTCAACCTGATGGCCAACTTTTTGTGGAAGCTCTTTGACGAACCGGCTGTCATCTACAGGTCCGATTATGATATCGTTGTAGCCCGGGATGGGACAGGTGACTTCAGGACGGTACAGGAGGCGGTCAATGCCGTTCCTGATTTCCGGAAACGGCCTACCCGCATTTTTATCCGCAATGGCATCTATCGCGAAAAGATCATTATTCCCGATACGAAGCAGGATCTTACCCTTGTTGGAGAGAACAGGTACAGAACCATTCTGTCGTATAATAACTATGCATCGAAGAAGAGTCCTTTCGGCGATGAAATAGGCACGTCGGGTTCGGCAAGCGTGTATGTTTGTCCCGATCTCTTCAGGGCGGAAAATATAACATTCGAAAATGCCGCGGGACCCGTCGGACAGGCAGTAGCGATTATCGTCCGAAGTGACCGGGCACGTTTTCACAATTGCCGATTTCTCGGTTTTCAGGATACGCTTTATACACATAAAGCGTTCAGCCGTCAGTACTATTCCAATTGTTACATAGAGGGGACGGTTGACTTTATTTTCGGTGCTTCTACAGCCTGGTTCGAAGAGTGTGAAATTGTATGTAAGGGGAACGGATATGTGACAGCTGCCTCCACACCGCAAAATGCTCCTTTTGGATATGTTTTCCATAAATGCAGGGTAACCGGAGAGCAGGCAAATTCATTCTATCTCGGTCGTCCGTGGCGGCCTTATGCCCATGTGGCTTTTATAGAATGTGAACTTGGCAATGTCATTAAACCCGAAGGGTGGAATAACTGGAATAACGAGGAGAATGAATCCACAGCCCGTTTTGTGGAATATGGCAATCGCGGGGAAGGTGCTCCTACGGGGGCACGGGTAAAGTGGTCACATCAACTCACAGATACAAAAACTCAAAATTATTCCAAGGAAAAAGTGTTAGGTTCCGATTTTTGGGAGTAAGGTGTCTATACTTTAACGAGTTTTTAACCCATCCTAACATGGGTTTGCTATTATTTTCGCTACATTTGAAGAATATAAGATGCGCCTCGGAAAACTTAAGCAAGTTTAGTTTTTCTCTCGGCTTTCACTATTTTGGAGAATATAAGATGCGTCTCGGAAAATTGAATCAGTTGTTGTTAATCCTTGTGATTCTGGCAATAGAATGAAAACAAAGTTGAAAATAGTATTCCTCTTTTTATCAATATTCCTTCTCGGTACAGGAACCGTCATGTCCCAACCCCCTGCCTACTTCGTGCATTACGGCTCTGAGGACGGACTTCCCCAACATACCGTCACTGATATCCTGCAGGATTGTAAAGGTTTTATGTGGTTCAGTACCTGGGATGGATTGAGTAAATTTGACGGTTACACATTTACCACATACCATTTACCATCGGGTCAATTCGAATCGCGAAGCAGCAGGGTCGACAGATTGTATGAAGATAAATACAACAATATATGGGTTCTCTCTTATGATAACCGGGCATACCGGTTTAATGTAGATACGGAATCTTTTATGGGGACAAACTCCATAGAAGCCTATAAAGATAAAAACTATTACGTATCCCAGATTATTCCTACCGAAAGCGGAAAGGTCTGGCTTTTATCGGAAAAAGAAGGATGTATTTCAATCATGGATTCCCTGTTCAATGCAGAGGTATATAGTATCCGGGATCGTAATCTCAGCGGAGATTTTGTGCATACCATCTATGAAGATATGCACCAGAACTCGTGGATCCTCACCGATAAAGGATTGACCTGTCTACCTGCAGATGGTGCCGGCTCCCTCTTTTATTTCCATTCATTGTCCGATGGCAGCTTGAAAGAGGAGACTCCCTTTTTCAGTGTAATGGAATTCGGCGATGAACTCTGGTTCGGTTCAAGAGAAGGAGTTGTATGGGTATATGACCAAAAACGGGGTACATTTGAGGAACTTCCCACCGAACTGACATCCGATATTATTTCCATACAGGAGCTCTCTTCCGAGAAGATCCTTATCCTCTCCAACCACAGCGGCTTTGTTATATACACTACTCACGACGGCAGAATGGATGTGTACAATAGCAGAACTTTTCCGGCAATGCAATTCGATGAAATAATGACAGCCTATGTCGATAGTTCAAAAAATATCTGGTTGGAGACCGATAGGCTGGGTGTTTCAAAATTCAATCCCTATACCGGAAAATATTTTCATTACACACCTTATGTGGAAAGCGCTGTTTCCTCTGTTTTCCTGCCTAATTTTTTTATCTTCGAAGACAGGGAAAACCGTTTATGGGTTCATCCCAGAGGAGGGGGATTCTCCCTGTATGACAAAACGGAAGAGAAGCTTATCCCCTTCTATAATGAACCCTCTTCTCCCCGATCTCTGTTTTCCAATATGTTGCATTCTGCCTATTCCGACAGGCAGGGCAATTTGTGGATGTGCACCCGCTCACCCGGCTTGGAGAAAGTGATCTTCTATGATGATTCCAGCTTCAAAGCCTTATCAATCAGTGATAACGATAATTCGACAATCAGTAACGAAGTCCGTCCCATCTTTGAAGACTCTTACGGGAATATCTGGGCAGCCACGAAAGATGGTAAGATACATGTCTATGATGCCGGATTGAATGAGAAAGGTATTCTCACGCAACAGGGAGAAATTGGGAGAGGTACGCCCCTGAACGGAATAGCTTATTGTATTACTGAAGACTCGGAGCAAAATATATGGATTGGCACAAAAGGGGAGGGTGTCTATAAGCTTATCCGCAGAAATGGAGGGAACAGTTTTGAAGTACACCATTTCTGTAATGATCCTTCCGACAGATACTCATTGAACAGCAATGATGTATATTCCATCTTCGAAGATAAAAACAAAAATATATGGATAGGCACTTACGGGGGAGGGCTTAATCTGATCCTCTCTTCCGGTGAAGGGCGGGTTATCAACCATCTCAACGATCTTACCCGGTTTCCCTTCAACCATGCTGACCGGGTAAGGATCATATCGGAAGACAAACATGGAAATATCTGCGTGGGTACTACATTCGGGTTTATCATGTTCGATGCCGATTTTAAAAGGCCTCAGGATATAGATTTTAAAATATATACGAGAAATAACAGCGATTCGAACAGTATCGGAGCCAATGATATCATGGATATCTGTACTACACAATCGGGCGAGACTTTTATCGGGACTTTCGGCGGTGGGATTACCCGGATTGATAGTACGGACCACAAAGGATTTCCGGTCGCTTTTGAAATCTATAGCACCATCGACGGATTGCCTTCAGACATCATCTTGTCCATTCAGGAAGATAACAATGGCAATTTATGGATCGGCAGTGAAGGCGGGCTCACTAAATTTAACAGGGATAAGCAAACATTTGAAAATTTCAGCGAGATCAAGCGCTTAATGAAGCGATCCAATTTCTCCGAAAATTCAAGGTGGCGCTTACAGGATGGAAGAATGATCTTCGGTTCTCTTAATGGAATGGTGGTGTTTGATCCCCGGGAAGTGAAAAACAATACTTTCAATCCCTATCTTGCGTTAGTACAATTCAAGCTGTTCAACCGGAATGTTCCGGTTTCCCCTGACGGGCTTCTCAAACAAAATATCGACGAGTCGGATAATCTTGTCCTTAAACATAACCAGAATTTTATCAGTATTGATTTCGCTGCATTGGACTATACTGATCCTGAAAATATACTCTATATGTACAAAATGGAAGGATTCGACAAAGAGTGGATCTTTTCCGGCAATCAACGGACTGCCAATTACACTAACCTCTCGCGGGGAAAATACCTGTTCCGTGTGAAGTCGACCAACAGTGACGGGGTATGGGCCGACAACGAGAGGATGCTCTCCATTGAGGTATTACCCCCGTTTTGGGCCACCGGATGGGCTTATCTTATTTACACTTTGGTGATAATCCTGCTTTTATATGTCACGTTCAAAATACTCTACACATTTTATAAAATGCGGAACAAGATCGTGCTGGAGAAGCAGGAGTCGGAGATCAAAACACGCTTCTTTACCAATATTTCGCACGAGATACGCACTCCGTTGACAATGATCGTCTCCCCTATCGAAAACCTGTTACAAAGTAAAACCACACCGCAACCGGTAAAAGATCAACTTTCGCTTGTGTCGAAAAACACCAATAGGTTGCTGAAAATGGTGAACCAGATCCTCGACTTCCAAAAGATGGAACAATCGCCGCTAAAGGTGAGCAAAGTGGAAATAGCCTCTTTTGTGGAAAATATATATGGCAATTATATCAAAAATGCAGAGATAAAAGGAATCGATTATAGTTTCGAAAACAGAGCCGGTATTCAAACGGTATGGATTGATACGGAGGCAGTGGAAAAGATTATTGTCAACCTGCTTTCCAATGCTTTTAAATATACTCCTTCCGGAAGAACCATCCGGGTATCTGTATACAATGAAAACAGTGAGGTCGCCATACGGATAAAAGATACGGGGATCGGTATTTCGAAAGATAAACAGGAGCGGCTGTTCAGAAGATTTGAGTCCTTTAATGAAGATCCAAGTAAACCCAGTACCGGGATAGGGTTGTCTATCGTGAAAGAGATGGCCGATAAACACCGGGCCAGGATAGTAGTGGAGAGTGATGAGCAGAAGGGGAGCACTTTTACCATTTTGTTTAAAACAGGCACTTCCCATTTTGGAGCCGATGTGATCATTGACGAGACTTCCGGTTCCATGTTGTCAGACGAAACCAAAGGTTTGCAGGTAGTTGCTGATGAATTCACGCAAGTCCACGAAGAGATCAGTGATACCCCCTGCGTACTGCTCGTGGAAGATGATGAGGATCTCCGGCAATTTATCCGGTCCATCCTCGAAGATGAATACGAAGTACATGAAGCCTCGAATGGAAAAGAGGGTTTTGAAAAAGCATTGGAGCTTATCCCTGATTTTATTGTAAGTGATATTATGATGCCTGAAATTAATGGTATCGAGTTCCTGGGGAATATACGGAAAAATGTCCTGACAAGCCATGTGCTCTTCCTGCTCCTAACAGCAAAAACTACATTGGACAGTAAACTGGATGGATTTGAACATGGTGCAGATGAGTACATTACCAAGCCTTTCAGCGTCTCTTATTTCAAAGTGAGGGTGAAAAACCTGTTGCAACGGAGATACGAGTTACAGAAATATTACAGGAACAGGGCCAATGTAACATCCCAAATTCCGTTAAGGAAAGAAAACGTCGCCAATACGCCTGTCAATGAGAAAGATATTGACTTTATCCGATCTGTCAACTCTTTTATTGAGAAACATTTGGGTGACAATGATTTTGTAATAGAAGATATGGCTGTGGAAATGGGTATGAGCCGTACGGTATTCTTTAAGAAACTAAAAGGGCTTACAGGGTTGGCACCTATCGAATATGTACGGGACTTTTTGATGCAACATGCGGCAGAACTTCTCCAAAACGGGGACTATACCATAAAGGAGGTTGCCTACAAAGTTGGTATGAATGACGCCAAATATTTCACCAAATGCTTTAAAAAGAAATTTAATATGACACCCAGCGAATACAAAAAGTCATATATGCTAAATGACATTTTTAAAAAAGATATGTAGACTTTTGCTTAGGTCGAACTAACGTAAAGAGGATGCTCCTCATAAAGAAGAGCAAAGTGCGAACATTTGCGTCAGCACTTTGCTCTTTAACTCATGTATTTGGGATAAGTTGCTGATTAAATGTATATTATCTTATATCCCTTTGCTAATTATAACCTTCATTTTGTTTGAACTCGCCGGGATTTGTGATTGCATCCATTTGTATTTGTGGTATCGGCCTATATACATGGAAATTTGCAATGTTGTCGGCAGCCAGTTTGTTGCGTGCTTTTACGTATTCGACTAGTTTGCCGGTGCGTTTCAGGTCGAACCATCGTTGTTGTTCACCGCAGAGTTCGATGGCGCGTTCCTCCAGGATATCGTCAATGGTCAAAGTGCCTTTACGGCTGTTGTCCTTGCCTTCAATGGCTCGAACGGCACGAAGCTGATTAATTGTACTCAGGGCGTTTCCTCCTGTAGCCAGTTCGCACTCGGCTTTGATGAGATACATTTCCGCCAAACGGATGACCACGGCATCGCGATAGGAAATATCATGTGTGAGGTAATCCACGTCAGCGTCTTTTGTATCAAACCAATCCAGAAATTTTTTAATGCCCGGATATGATGTTTTTCCCCCGATTTTTGTATTGTTATAACGGTCATCGTTATAGACACTTGAGGTAGGGACTGCCGCGGATGTAGGAATTGCCGATGCGGGGTCTCCCGACGAATAGACCGGGATTTCCCCGCCGTATGCGAACTGCAGGCGGTACCTGTTCTTTGCCCATTCCTGTAATGCCCGCCCTTCAGGCGAATCTCCATTCAAAGGGCTGTAGTAAATAGCCGTATCGGTCATTTGCTTGTAATACTTGGACTTACCTTCAAGACCGGGAACGATGGTATAAGCTGAGAGCAGGGTGGCGTCGGTACGTTGGTCGGTAGCACGGTATTTTTCGAGGGTCTGCCACAGGTAGAGCGAAGGAAGGTAGCGTGTGAAACCACGGCCATAGCGTGAATACCAGGAGATATCCACCCCGCTTATTACATTATTACTTCCATCCTGTTTCGTCACACGTTTGAAGATATCGCTGGAGATATCGGGACATCCATTATTCCAGAGAGAGACGAACATCAGCAACATGGCACTACCGCCACGTGAATAACCTGTGCGGGTAAGTTGTTCGGCATAATCCATCGCGTTGCCGTCGGAATCGGTGCGGTAACGTTTGGGAATGCAGTTCACAGAGGTTTTAAGGTCCGAGGAGTAGGTAATGCCGAAGATGGCTTCCTTGTTCAAGGACACGTCTTCGTTTTCCATATACCATGTTTCTGCGTAGTCATCGTAAAAAGAGAAGTTGCCACTATTGATGACATCTTCCGCATCTTGTTTGGCCAATGCGTAAGAGGCATTGTCTTTCAGCCATGATGCCTTGTAAAGCAATACGCGCGCGCGGAATGCTTTGGCTGCCCAATAATCGGCCTTTCCTTCTTTTTTCTTGTAATCAGCCGTTTCAAATGCCGCAATGGAGAGTCCCAAATCCGCCAGTATCTTGTCGTAAATTACGGTTTCGTCTTCTCGCGTGGGGGCAGTGGTTGTTTCTTCGATGGCTGCGTCATTGTAAGGCGCGTCTCCCCATATATTCACGATGTGGAAATTATAAAACGCTTTGAGGAAATACGCTTCTCCCATCAACTGTTGCTTGTATCTGTCGTCGATCGCCGGACATAAGGGGATATACTTCAGTGCGTTGTTGCAGGCGTCCACGCCGGTGTAAAACAGTTCCCAATACTGGTCGAGGCAAGGATTGTTTGCTTTTGACGAAGCCAGCGACGGTTCAAAGGTTTCAGGGGTAAGCAGGTAGTTTACCAATGAGGTTTGTTTGTTGTCCTGACCGGGATAAAAGAGGTCGGTACCTCCCTCCGTAAATCCCACACCTGCTTCTTTACCGTAAAATCCGCGAGCGAAAGTGTAACATGAGTTCAACAAACCCTCGATCCCTGATTTGGTGGAATAGGTCAGGTCCGCTGTCTGCCCGGTCTTATTATCCTCTTCCAGAAAATCGGAACAGGAAAGCATCGTGAGCGCACTGGTAAGTGCAACGATTATCATAAAGATAGCAAATTTATTTTTCATAATTATTTTCATTTTATTAGATGATCAGAATTGGATATTTAATCCGATAACAGCCTGTTTGGCCAACGGGAAAGAGGTGGATCCTCCACGTTCGGAATCGTAACCGTCACCCACTTTGCTCCACGTCAGATAGTTCTTCAATTGCCCATAGATCCGCACATTGTCGATATGCAGATTGCTGATCCATGTTTTGGGCAAGTTGTATGTCAGTGTGATATCTTTTATCTTGAAGAAATCAGCCTTTTCGTAGAGCAGCGCGGAGGCATAAGTTGTATTGACACTCTTGTAAGGGTCTGTGGTTGCGCCAGGATTCGGAAAGCGGTGGCTTTTGCCATCAGGAATCCAGTAATCCAAATCGCCCCAGTTTTGCCATTGCGGTTCGAAGTACATCTGTCCGTTCAGTCCGTAACTCATATATCCGCCGAGGCGTGCATACAGTTGCACCGAAAGCGAGAGATTCTTATAGGTAACTGTATTGTTCATGCCAAAGATATGTTTAGGAGAACGGTTGTACACGATCTTGTCATTGTCGTCAATTTTACCGTTGTCGTCGAGATCGGCCACTTTGATAGTCCCGGGCGTGCCGTAACCATTCATGTATTCCATTGATTCGCCCGGATGGCGTGCTTCCCAAGCGGTTTGGTATTCTTCCCATTCGCCTACGTTCCATGTACCCTCGGCTTTGTAATTATAAAAAATATTGACAGGTTCTCCTACAATTTGCCCGCCTGTGCCCACAATATTGCGGTTAAGTCCATCAGTCAGGTAAACTACTTCGTCGGTACTGGTTGAATAAGAGAAATTAGCGTTCCATGTAAAATTTTTTGTCAGCACAGGGGTGGTATTTATGGCGATCTCCAGCCCGCTACCCTTGGTGGATCCCACGTTTGACATTACCGATGGGAATACGGAAGATGCCGGTGCGGTCTTCAGATAAATCAAATCGTCGGTATGCGTAATATAGTAGTCTACGCTTCCCGAAATGCGGTTTTTCAGGAATCCGAAATCGAGACCGAAGTTGGAAGCTTTGGTCGTTTCCCATTTCAAATTCGGGTTTCCCATTTTAGAAGGCAGATAGCCTGCTTTGCTGTCGGAGCCGCCGTAATAATAATAGAGGGCTTGACTGCTCAGATTTGGCAAGGTTCCGTAAGCATCCACTGCCGGGTTACCACTGATACCCCATGTTGCCCGTATTTTCAGGTTTGACATCCAATCCTTTGTCCCTTCCATAAAATGTTCCTCATTGATGCGCCAGTTTGCCCCGACGGAGGGGAAATTTCCCCATTTGTTGTTACCCGCAGAGAGTGTTGAATTACCGTCGCGGCGCATGGTCGCCATCAAGGTGTATTTGTCCGCGTAAGTATAAACGGCACGCCCGAAGAACGATAACTGTGACGTTTTGGTATAGCTACTGGAGGGTGTTACCATCCCGACTTTCGAAATGTCGTAGAAGGAACTGGCGTAGTAGTGTTCAATCCCTGCCTGTCCCGACGCGCTCATGCCTTCGCTTATGCTTTGTTGCGCACTTGTGCCAACCATGGCCGTAATCTCGTGCATGTCGATTTTTGTGTTATATGTCAACGTGTTATCCCATACATAGCTGGTATTCATGCTGTATTCCAAAGACATGGTTGTTTTGGGTGACTGGTAGTTTGCCACACTCATGTAGTCGTTGTAATTGCCTACACGGCCGTTGCGTCTGCTGAGATTGATCATGGTTCTGAACAGTAATCCTTTGACTGGACTGACTTCACCATAAACGTTGCCGAAGAACCTTGTACTTTGGTTGTTCTTACTCCAAACACCCTCTACATCATCTGCTAACGGCGAAACGTGCGCTTTATAGAGTGCGTTGGGTGTATAGACCAGTGACCCGTCTTCATTGTAAGCGCGTGAAACCGAGGTCATCTTCAATGCCTGTCCGAATACGCTTGAATTGCGTGAATCCTGACTGCGCAGGGCATACATGATATTGGCTCCTACCTTCACATATTTGTTGATGGCATGGTCAAGGGTGATTTTACCGTTGTAACGGGTCATCTCATCTCCTTTCAGTAATCCTTGCTCGTTCATCATGCCCAACGAAAGGCTGAAATTGGTTTTTTCTGATCCCCCCGAAACGGAGATATCGTAATTTTGTGTCAGTCCACCTTGAAGGATGTGGTCGAGCCAGTCTACATAGTTCCCCGATGCATAAATGTCGCCGGTAGTGAATTGCTGGCCATCTGGCAAATTATCCGGAATCTGGTTCATGGCGTCGAGATCGGTCGGCTGTAGATTCGACGTGCCCCAATTTCCCGATGCCAGGTCTTTTGCGTAGTTTTCCTTATCTACCCATGCTTGTACCTCTTTTACGCCAAACAAGGGTTTTGCGTAACTCGTGGCGATATTTGAAGAAAGGTAAGAATTGAAATTAACACGCGTTTTACCTTTTTCTCCCCGCTTGGTCGTAATGATGATAACCCCGTTGGCCCCTTTTGTCCCATAAATTGCTGTTGAAGCGGCATCTTTGAGTACATCAATGGATACAATGTCCGAGGCGTTGATATCGATGGTGGAACCGTATTCAACGCCGTCAACTAAAACCAAAGGACTGTTACTTGCCGAAATGGAGCGGGTTCCTCGTACCGTCATTGAAAGTGCTGAACCCGCCTGCCCGTCGTTTTGGGTAATGTCTAGCCCGGGCACTTGTGCTTGTAGCGCCTGCATCGCATTGCTTGACGCAACTTTTTCAATGTCGGCGGCTTTCACTGAAGATACGGCTCCTGTCAAGTCGCGGCGTTTCATAACCCCATACCCCACAACCACGACCTCGTCCAGCGTCTGGAGGTCTTCTTCTAAAACCACATTAATCTCCCTGAGGTTTCCGACCTCAATGCTTTGGGATATATATCCCACATAGGAAAATTGCAAAAACGCATCCGGGGACACATTTATAATATAGGAGCCATTGACATCCGTAATCGTTCCTTCGGAGGACCCTTGCACCAGAACGGTTACCCCGATCAGCGCTTCCCCGGAGGTGTCCGATACAGTGCCTCTTACTGTGACATTCTGGGCAGATGCACATACGGATATTGTCCATATCAATAAAGACAACCATCTTTTCATTAGATTTAGAAAATTCTTTTTCATCTCATTTTTCAATTTGTTTAGATTAAATACTAATTCATTTCAAATTTGGATATTTCCTGATTTGCTTTGATTCCTTAGGTTTAATGTGTTGTTCTTGTGTAATGTAAGTTTAGTTATTTTAATACAATCGTTAGTTTTATATATCCTTAAAACCAAATAATAATTACCTCACTTCCTTGTCCCTTGTCGTTCGAGTGCCATGGAACTTAATCCGACAGCAATTTTAATCAAATCTTACCAAATGGTGGGTGACGAATTGGTTTTTAAAGGGTGTTAAATTGTTTTTAATTATAAAAACCTTCCTTTTTACCCCATAAAAAAGCTATATTTGTGAGTAGTTAATGAGCGCTCTCGTACATGAATAAAATGCCGGAAATACAATCCTTTCTTCTCTCATTGTTTTTTACGGCGGGTTGATTGATGCCGGGTCTCCGGCCTACTTTAAGCATTTTGATTTTATCCGGTCTGTCGACTCTTTTATTGAGAAACATTTGGATGACAATGATTTTGTAATAGATACATATAGATCGAATTATTGACATTTTTCAAAGAAATAATAAATAGAATAGTATGCAAGTAATATCATTTTTGGGAAATCGCTTATTCCCGGCAGTGTTTTTCTTTCTGTTCGCAGTACAAGGCTACGGACAAAGTATAATTGTGGAGAACAGATCGGTAGAAGAGATACGCCACTATACCGTGGAGATACCGGTGGAAGAACTTTCATTGCCTTACGGCCAATATATGATGGTGGCTGAAGGTGGTGAAGAACTTCCCCTGGAGGTCGTAACCGATATCAATGGTAATCACAAAGCAATCTTTCCGGTGGCCTGCCTCGAAGGTAACAGTAAAAAGGTTTTTCAGGTGAAGAAGGGGGCCGCCGATAAGTATCCCAAACGTGCCTATGCTGAATTGGCCCATAAGATCGGAGGAAAATTCGTCGGGCCGAAGTACGAAGGGGGCTATTCATGGGTAAAGCCTAACCGTCTTACGGTCGACGGTACTTTCCGAGACCACGCCTACTATATTAAATATGAAGGCCCTGGTTGGGAAAGTGATATAGTCGGGTTCCGGTTTTACCTTGATCAACGAAATGCGGTAGATGTCTTCGGGAAGAAGACATCCGGGATCGTGCTGCCTTTTGTTGGGGTGGACGGATATGACAGTTATCATGAGATGGCTGAATGGGGAATGGACAATATGAAAGTGGGAAATACCCTTGGTTTGGGTTCCATTGCAGTATGGGACGGAACCAAAGCTGTGAGGATAGAAAAACGGGACAGTGTGACTTGCTATATCCCTGCCGATGGGAAAATCCGTGCGCAGGTGATGACTACCTATTACGGTTGGGATGCAAACGGTGTCAAATGTAATCTGGAGTCTCTTATATCGATCGATGCCGGGAACCGTGCTTCTCACATGGAATTGAAAGTAGATCGTCCGATTGATAATATTGCCACAGGCATTATTAAGAGTAAAGATGCTGAACTCATTATGCCCGCTAAAGAAAATAATAGTAAGACAGGATGGTCCTATATCGCTACTTTCGGCAAACAAAGTCTGAATAACGATATGATGGGGCTTGCTGTTTTTTATAGGAATGACCAGTTGAAAGAGATCACCGAAGATGCGCTGAATCATCTGGTGGTGCTCTCTCCCCAAAACGGATGTGTGGAATATTATTTTATGCCTACCTGGGAACTTGACTGGCAACCCGTAAAAAATGAAAAAGAATTTCGGAAATGTCTGGATGAGATGGTAAGAAAATTAAATCATTCTGTATCGGTAATTATCAAATAAAAATATATAACTTTGGGGACTTGTATGGATTGTGTACGACAACAGTGAGTCCTAGCGCGGAAAATATCCATTTTTAAAATAGTTTTAGTATGAAACGAGCATGATAACTGTTCTCACACAAGAACATTTTCGATAAGCGAGTTCCATACGATACATTAGAAAATAAATAATTTTAATCGTATGAAAAGTTTTATTCATGAAGATTTTTTGCTTCAGACGGATGCAGCGAAAGAGTTGTATCATGAACATGCAAAAATGCAACCTATTATTGACTACCATTGTCACCTGAACCCTGAGTATATCGCCAAGGATCATGCTTTCGATAATCTGGGTCAGATATGGCTCGAAGGAGACCACTATAAGTGGCGTGCCATGCGTACCAATGGAGTGGAAGAGAGGTACTGCACCGGAAAAGATACCTCCGATTGGGAAAAATTTGAGAAATGGGCCGAAACGGTACCCTACACCATGCGGAACCCATTGTATCATTGGACTCACCTGGAATTAAAGACTGCTTTTGGTGTGGACAAGCTTCTGAAACCTGAAACGGCGAAAGAGATATTCGACAAATGTACAGAGCAGTTGCGTACTCCTGAATTTTCTGCCCGGGGATTGATGAAAAAATTTAAAGTGGAGGTGGTCTGTACCACCGATGATCCTGCCGATAGTTTAGAGCATCATCTGGCGCTTAAAGAGGAGCAATTTGAGATCAAAGTCCTGCCGACCTGGCGTCCCGATAAAGCGATGGCGGTGGAGAATCCGCAAGAGTACCGTGCATACCTGGAAAAACTTTCTGATGTGTCGGGAGTGGCCATCAACCGGTTCAGCGACCTGATCGAAGCACTTCGTAAGCGACACGACTTCTTTGCCGGTGTGGGTTGTAAACTTTCCGACCACGGTATCGAGGAGTTCTATGCCGAACCCTATACACAGGCCGAAATTGAACAGATCTTCAATAAAGTGTATGGTGGAAAAGAACTGGTAAGAGAGGAGATACTGAAATTCAAATCGGCCATGCTTTATGAAGGTGCCATAATGGATTGGGAAAAAGGATGGACACAACAATTCCATTATGGAGCTATCCGTAACAACAATACCCGCTTGTTCAAACAACTCGGTCCTGATACCGGTTTCGATTCTATCGGTGATTTTAATGTAGCAAAAGCGATGAGCCGTTTCTTCGATCAACTGGACAAAGACAACCGGTTGGCCAAGACCATCATTTATAACCTGAACCCCAGGGATAACGATCTCATCGCTACTATGATCGGCAACTTCCAGGATGGATCAGTGGCAGGAAAGATACAGTTTGGTTCAGGATGGTGGTTTCTTGATCAGAAGACAGGGATGGAGGCGCAGATGAACTCTCTCTCTAATCTGGGACTGCTGAGTCGCTTTGTAGGAATGTTGACCGATTCACGCAGTTTCCTCTCTTATCCGCGTCACGAATATTTCCGGCGGATATTATGTAATCTCATTGGGAATGACGTCGAGCAGGGGCTGTTGCCTGCTTCCGAAATGAAATTCCTTGGGGAGATGGTAGAGAATATATCTTATAACAATGCAAGAGAGTTTTTTAGATTTTAGAAATTACTATCCATTTATTTACAAGTAAACAACAAGAAAAATAATAATCATATGCAATTAGGAAAATACAGTATAGGAGTAGGAGATAGGTTCACTCATCAGGGAAAAGCGCAGCTGCGTGCTATCATGAAGGCGAATGAAAAAGGAGGATTGGATATCAGTCCGGTATGGAATAAATCTAACAGGGAACATATTTATGTTGGTACACAACCGGCAGATACCCGCAGGGAGGCTGACGAGGCTGTCAATGCCCTGGATTTCAAAGGGCTCTATTTTGTGGATGCCGATCATATCAATCTCAGCACGGTTGCTAAATATGTAGAGGTATCTGACTTCTTCACGTTGGATGTAGCTGCATTTATCGGTAATGAGAGCAGTCCGGAAGAAGTAGCCGCTTTTGTAGCTTCCTGTCAGAAATATATGGGCAGGTTGCAAATTCCCGGTATGGAGGAGCCTTTGAATGTAACTGAAGAGTTATTGCGTGATATCGCAGCCAAGTTCCTTGCCGCCACACAACATGCATCGGAAATCTATGCCTATCTGAGAAAAGAAAAGGGTGAAGGTAACTTCATCACGGAAGTTTCTATGGACGAAGTAGAGTCTCCTCAGACTCCGGTCGAGTTGCTTTTTATTTTGAAAATGCTTGCCGACAAGGGTGTACCTGCCCAGACAATTGCTCCTAAGTTTACAGGCCGCTTTAATAAGGGCGTCGATTACGTAGGCGATCTGGTACAGTTTGCCAAAGAGTTTGAAGAAGATGTGCTTGTGATCGATTTTGCAGTGAAAGAATTTGGACTGCCTGAAGAGTTGAAGCTGAGCGTTCACTCGGGGAGTGATAAATTCTCCATTTACCCGATCATGGCAGACATTATCGCAAGACACGACAAGGGGCTCCATCTGAAAACCGCCGGTACCACCTGGCTCGAGGAGGTGATCGGCCTGGCCGTAGCTGGCGGAGAAGGGCTTGAGCTGGCAAAAAAGATTTATGAGAATTCATATAACAGGCAGGAGGAACTGTGCGCTCCCTATGCCGATGTGATCAATATAGATGGCTCACAACTCCCTTCCGTGGAGGAGGTCAATAGCTGGACGGGGGAGAAGTTTGCCAATACGCTCCGGCATATCCCGGGACATCCCGACTACAATCCCAATTTCCGTCAACTCATTCATGTGGCGTATAAAGTAGCTGCGGAAATGGGAAGCGAATATACCGACCTGCTCGTCAAATATGCCGACGTAATCGGTAGATGTGTGGAAGAGAATATCTACGACAGGCATCTCAGGAGACTGTTTAATATATAGAGTAAGCTAGTTTTAATGAAGAAGATTTTACGGGAAATAAGGTTGAAAAATAAAACAGGTAGCCTATTTTTGCCGGATCATTAAATCAATAAATTATGTACGAATTATTTGATATTAAAGGAAAAGTGATTGTTATCACGGGTGGAACCGGAGTATTGGGTTCTTCAATGGTAGAGTATCTGGCCGCACACGGTGCAAAAGTGGCAGTACTGGCGCGAAACAAGGAAAAAGGCGACGAACTGATACAAAAAGTAAAAGCTGCCGGAGGAGATGCCATGTTCCTTCAAACTGATGTGACTGATGAGGTAGTGCTGAAGAGAAATGCTGAAGAAATCGCTGCCAAATACGGCAAGATAGATGTGCTGATCAATGGTGCCGGTGGAAATATGCCGGGTGCGACTATCGGTCCCGATAATACTATCTTCGATTTGAAAGCTGACGATTTCCGGAAGGTGGTCGATCTGAATCTGATGGGAACGGTTATCCCCATACTGGTTTTTGCTGAATATATGGTCAGAGAGAAGAAGGGTAATATCGTAAATATCTCTTCTGCATCGGCTTTGCGTCCGCTAACGCGTGTCGCAGGATATGGCGCAGCCAAAGCGGCAGTTACTAACTTCACCAAATATATGGCAGGAGAGCTGGCTATTAAATTCGGTGAAGATTTTCGAGTGAATGCGTTATGTCCCGGTTTTTTCATTACAGAGCAGAACAGGGCATTACTCACTAATCCCGATGGATCCTATTCCGCACGGGGAAATACCATTATTGCACACACCCCTTTCCGCCGATTCGGGAATCCTGAAGACTTGTTGGGAACGCTCCATTATCTGGTAAGCGATGCTTCGAAATTTGTGACGGGAACGGTAGCCATCGTTGACGGAGGCTTCGATTCGTTCAGTATTTGATTGGATTTCAGATTCAAAATTCAAAATTTAAAATATGGGATGTGGTTAACTGTCAATCGTCAATTCTCAATCGCCACATCATCAAATTAATAAATTATCACATCAATCAAAATGTCTTTAGTATTAAGAAAAGAATTCAAATATTCATTGGTGGTACCTACCAGTATGGGGGTACGCATTACGCCGGTAGATGCACAGCCGGTGCAGAGTACCAATATGTTTCGGATGCAGGCAACCAGCGCAGAGACCAATGTGGCAAGTATCTCCTCTTATCTCGGTCTCCCTGTAAAGGTACTCACAACTTTTGTGAAAGATAGCCCGATCGCTGCTTTTATCAAGGCTGACCTGAAGGCACGCAATATGGAGTATGAGGGGCCTGAGGTGCCTCAGGGCGATCCCTGGGGATATCGGCATCAATTCAATATTGCCGACAGCGGTTTTGGATTGCGTGGTCCGCGGGTACAGAACGACCGGGCAGGTGAAGTGGGAAAAACGCTGAATGTAAAAGATTTTGATCTGGAACGGATCTTCGGTAAGGAAGGCGTACAAGTGGTACACCTTTCCGGCCTTATTGCGGCACTTTCTCCTGACACAAGCAACTTCTGTCTCGAAATAGCGCGTTATGCCAAAAAGCATGATACCCTAATTTCTTTCGACCTGAATCACCGCGCGACTTTTTGGAAGGGTCGGGAAAAGGAGTTGAAAGAAGCATTTACGGAGATTGTTTCTCTTTCCGATATAGTTATAGGTAATGAAGAAGATTTTCAGCTTTGCCTCGGTATTGAAGGTCCGAAAGCAGGAGGTGAAAATATTGGTGGAACGCTGGATGCTTTCAAAGGGATGATCCTGAATGCGCATAAAGCGTTTCCTCATGTTTCGGTTTTTGCCAATACGCTGCGTGAGGTGATTAGCGCCAATGAGCATCTCTGGGGTGCTATTGTGTATGAAAATGGGAACTGGTACGAAGCTCCATTACGGAGGATCAACGTGATGGATCGGATTGGTGGTGGTGACGGTTTTGTGGGGGGATTGCTCTATAGCATCCTGAAAGGGATGGAACCCGAAAAATGGGTGCAGTTTGCCTGGGCGAGTGGTGCACTGGCTACTACCTTCCTGACAGATTATGCCCAGCCGGCCGATGAGGAAGTGATATGGAGCATCTGGAAAGGTAACGCGAGAGTGGTCCGTTGAAGACCGGGGAGACGAGGAAAGTAGGAAGACTGAGGAGATCGGGAGACTGGGGAGAACGGGAACAGAGGGAAGGTGATTTTAATTACCAATTACTAATTACCAATGGATCAGTCTGAAACGATTCCTAATATCCAAATCCAACATCCCAAATCTGAATTGAAACAACGTTCGACGTAGTCAATTAACAATCGCCGTAAGACAAATCTTGAATCTTGAATTTTGAATATGGAATATAATAATATAGAAATGAATAAAAAAGCAGATATCGGATTGATCGGATTGGCCGTGATGGGTGAAAATCTGGTCTTAAATATGGAAAGTAAGGGCTATACGGTAGCCGTGTTCAACCGTACGGTTGACAAAGTAGATGCGTTTGTCAACGGACGGGGAAAAGGGAAAAATTTTATCGGTGCACACTCCCTGCAGGAGTTGGTAGAATCCTTAGAGCGGCCACGCAAAGTGATGATGCTGGTAAAAGCGGGTAAGCCTGTGGACGATTTTATCGAACAACTCATCCCGCTGCTTGAACCGGGTGATATTATTATCGACGGCGGGAACAGCCATTTCCCCGACACCATCCGCAGAACGAAATATGTAGAGAGTAAAGGATTGCTCTATATCGGTACTGGCGTTTCCGGTGGTGAAGAGGGAGCCCTCAAAGGGCCTTCCATGATGCCGGGCGGATCGCCGGAAGCGTGGCCTCATGTGAAAGAGATCTTTCAGGCGGTTGCTGCTAAAGTCGATGGGGGTGTTCCCTGCTGCGACTGGGTGGGAGAGAACGGTGCCGGCCACTTCGTGAAGATGGTCCACAACGGCATCGAGTACGGCGATATGCAGATTATCAACGAAGCATATCACCTGATGAAAGAACTGCTCGGCATGGATGCTTTTGAGCAGCATGAAGTATTCAAAAGGTGGAACAGCGGCGTGCTGGATTCCTACCTGATCGAGATCACCACAGATATCATGGCGTATAAGGATGAGGATGGAAGTCCATTGGTAGAAAAAATCCTTGATAC
The DNA here is from genome assembly GCF_900095135.1 of Proteiniphilum saccharofermentans. Taxonomy (NCBI): domain Bacteria; kingdom Pseudomonadati; phylum Bacteroidota; class Bacteroidia; order Bacteroidales; family Dysgonomonadaceae; genus Proteiniphilum; species Proteiniphilum saccharofermentans. The sequence continues at coordinate 4,302,705 of NZ_LT605205.1, read as the reverse complement.
CGCAGGCCAGAAAGGTACCGGTAAATGGACTGCTGTGACAGCGCTCGATCTGGGTATTCCGCTTACACTGATCGGCGAGTCGGTCTTTTCGCGTTGTCTCTCGGCTCAAAAAGATCTGAGGGTAAAAGCTTCGGAAGTCATCTCCGGAAAAAAATCCGGTTTCAAAGGAGATAAACAGCAATTCGTCAATGACCTGGAGAAAGCGCTTTATGGCGCCAAAATTATCTCCTATGCACAGGGTTACGACCTGATGATGGAAGCAGCCAAAGAATATGACTGGAACCTTAATTACGGGGGGATCGCCCTGATGTGGCGCGGTGGATGTATTATCCGCTCCCGTTTCCTGGGTGATATCAAGAAAGCGTTTGATAACAACCCCTTATTGGAAAATCTCTTGCTTGACGACTTCTTCAAAGGAGCAGTGTTATCAGCAGAAGAGAGCTGGCGCAGAGTTTGTGCAACAGCTTTACAGAATGGAATTCCTGTACCGGCACTTACTTCAGCTTTGTGCTATTTCGATGGTTTCAGAAGCGCACGACTCCCGGCTAACCTGTTGCAGGCGCAGCGTGACTATTTCGGTGCCCATCAGTATGAAAGGGTGGACAAAGCACGTGGCGAGTTCTTCCATACCGATTGGACCGGACGTGGCGGAAACACTGCCTCTACGACGTATGATGTTTGATATTTGGTGTAAAAAGGTGGAAAGACCGGGGACTAGGGAGAGTGAAAAGTCTGGAAGTTCCCACATCCGATATCCCCAATTTTTCATTATTAATTATTCACTTTTCACTTAAAAAGGATGATTTATTACGAAAATGGTTCTCCCACGACCGCTCTCTCTCATGAGGATATGAGGAGGGGATTGTATGAAGCATTGGATAAATTGGGCGAACGGCAAAAAGTTCTTGCCGTTCCGCCTGATTATACCCGCCTGCCCAGCCGTGCCGGTGAACTTACCGAAATCACATGGGAATATTACGGTGACAAACTGACTGATATTCTCCCGGCATTGGGGACACATACCCCCATGACTGAAGGGCAGATCGACCATATGTTTGGAAAGACGCCTAAAACACTTTTTCGCGACCATGACTGGAGGAATGATGTAATTACGTTGGGTGAGGTGCCGGCTGAGTACATTCGTGATATCTCGGAAGGTAAAGTGGATTTCGCCTGGCCGGCACAAGTAAATAAATTATTGGTAGAAGGCGGTTTCGACCTTATCCTCTCCATCGGACAGGTAGTTCCTCATGAAGTAGTGGGGATGGCCAACTACAACAAGAATATCCTGGTTGGTACCGGTGGAAGCGAAGGGATCAATAAGAGTCATTATATAGGAGCCGTTTACGGTATGGAACGGATGATGGGAAAATCTGATACTCCGGTCAGGCGTGTATTTAACTATGCTACCGAAAACTATTTAAAAGAGCTGCCTATCGTTTATGTCCTGACTGTGGTAGGGGTAAATTCCGAAGGAGTGCAGCAGACCTACGGTCTGTTTGTGGGGGACGACTTAGAGGTATTCGACCGTGCAGCCCGGCTCTCTTTGCAGGTCAACTTCGTGATGGTGGAAAAACCATTGAAGAAGGTGATTGTATGGCTCGATCCTACCGAATTTAAAAGCACATGGTTAGGGAATAAATCGATCTACCGCACACGGATGGCTATTGCCGACCGAGGTGAACTGATCGTACTGGCTCCGGCATTGAAAGAATTCGGAGAAGACAAAGCTATTGATTTGCTGATCCGTAAATATGGCTATTTCGGAACGGATTATACTTTGAAAGCGGTATCCGAAAACCAGGAACTCAGGAATAATCTGGGTGCAGCAGCACATCTTATTCACGGATCTTCTGAAGGGCGTTTTTCTGTCACCTACTGTCCCGGTAAAGAGGCCTGGAATCTTACGCGGGAAGAGATAGAGAGCGTCGGGTTCCATTGGGGCGATATCGATGAGATTATGCAGAAGTATGATCCCTTGCGCCTCAAAGAGGGCTTTAACAGGCTTGACGATGGAGAGGAGGTCTACTATATCTCGAGTCCTGCTCTTGGTTTATGGGCACATAAAGACCGGTTTGCTTAATTTTTCCTGAGAGTAGGTATCAGTCGGCACGAATAAATACTATATTTTTAAATTTCAATATAAACTCCATATATATCATGACAACGAGAAGAGAATTTATCAAAAACACAGCTCTGGCGTCAGCAGGGTTGGCCATGGGCGGTATATCTACCAAAATGAATGCTGCCAGTTACAGTAGGGTTGCAGGTGCCAATAAAAAGGTGAATCTGGCCCATATCGGTATTGGAAACAGGGGATGGGAAATCATCAACGATTTCGACAAGACGGGATTAGCCAACGTAGTTGCCCTTTGTGATGTTGATTTGGGAGCTGAACATACAAAGAAGGCACTCGACAAGTTTCCCAATGCAAAACGGTTCAAAGATTTCAGGGAAATGTTTGACAAAATGGGTAACGAGATTGAGGCAGTGGCTATTGCTACTCCCGACTTTGCTCACTTCCCGGCGGTAATGATGTCGATGGCCGAAGGCAAACATGTTTACGTGGAAAAACCCTTGACACGTACTTTTCATGAATCGGAACTGCTCCTGAAAGCGGCAAAGAAGTATCCGAATGTAGTCACTCAGATGGGTAACCAGGGCCATTCGGAGGCCAACTATTTCCAGTTTAAAGCCTGGAAAGAGGCAGGTATTATCAAAGATGTGACGGCTGTCACGGCGCATATGAACAACCCGCGTCGCTGGCACGGATGGGATCCCAATATCAAAAAATTCCCCGCTGCCGAACCTATCCCCGAAACGCTGGATTGGGACATATGGTTGATGGCACAGCGATACCATGACTACAACAAAGATTTCCATTACGGGCAGTGGCGCTGCTGGTACGATTTTGGAATGGGTGCCTTGGGCGACTGGGGTGCACATATTATCGACACGGTGCACGAATTCCTCGATCTGGGTCTACCGGAAGAAGTCACTCCATTGAAACTGAAAGATCATAACGATTATTTCTTCCCGATGTCGAGCACCATAGAATTCAAATTTCCGGCACGGGGCAACATGCCGCCGCTGGTTATCACCTGGTATGATGGTCTGGACAATATTCCGTCAGTTCCCCAAGGATACGGTGTTTCGGAACTTGACCCTAATATTCCATCTGTGGGAGGTGGACAGATACAGCCGGCCAAACTGAATCCCGGGAAAGAGATTTATAGCAAGGAACTTACCTTCAAGGGAGGATCGCATGGTAGTACACTGAGCATTATCCCTGAAGAGAAGGCAAAAGCGATGGAGAAAGACCTTCCCGAAGTGCCGAAGAGTCCATCCGACCATTTTGCAAACTTCCTGTTGGCTTGCCAGGGCAAGGAGAAAACACGTTCTCCGTTTGAAATATCCGCTCCTCTGAGTCAGGTGTTCTGCCTGGGTGTAGCTGCACAGCGGCTAAACCGCAAGATTGTGTTCGACCGCAATACCAAACGGGTTACCAACGATACCTTTGCGAATGCATATCTCACCGGGGAGCCTCCGAGAAAAGGATGGGAAGATTTTTATAAGATATAACTTCTATATTAAAAACAAGAAAAAATGATGAAAAAAATAGTAATAACAGCTATGGCAGCGATAGTAACCATTTCTGCATGGGCACAGGAACCGAAATGGGAAAATCTGTTCAATGGTCGTAACTTGCGGGGATGGGAAAAACTGAACGGTACTGCGGAATACAAAATAGAGGACAACGCCATCGTCGGTATTTCAAAAATGAATACCCCCAATACATTCCTTGCCACAAAAAAAATGTATAGTGATTTTATCCTGGAATTTGAATTCAAGGTCGACGATGGTCTGAATTCCGGTGTCCAATTCCGGAGTAATAGTCTGAAAGATTATATGAATGGCCGTGTGCATGGTTATCAGTTCGAAATTGATCCATCTTCAAGGGCATGGACCGGAGGTATCTACGACGAAGCTCGTCGGGGATGGCTCTATCCGATGAACTACAATCCCGAGGGGCAGAAAGCATTTAAAAATGGAGAGTGGAACAAAGCCCGTATCGAAGCAATCGGAAGCACTATCCGTACATGGGTGAACGGTGTTCCGTGCGCCGACCTGCTGGATAACACCACCATGTCGGGTTTCATCGCTTTGCAGGTACATTCTATCGGCAAAGCCGAACTGGAAGGAAAGACAGTTGCCTGGCGTAATATCAGGATACTTACGCAAGATCTGGGACAATTCAAAACCCCGGAGGATAATAAAGTGAAACAGATCAATGCAATTGCCAATACCATTTCCGGACGTGAAGCGGCAGAGGGCTGGAAATTGTTGTGGGACGGCAAGACTACTAACGGATGGCGTGGAGCTAAACTGGATAATTTCCCCGAAAAAGGATGGTCTTTTGAAAATGGTATTCTGAAAGTACATAAGAGTGGCGGAGGCGAATCCACCAACGGTGGCGATATTGTCACTACCCGCCCCTACAAGAACTTTATCCTGAAGGTAGATTTCAGGATTACCGAAGGTGCTAACAGCGGCATCAAATATTTTGTGGATACCAACCTGAATAAAGGGGAAGGATCGGCTATCGGTTGTGAATTCCAGATACTGGACGACAGGCGGCACCCCGACGCGAAGCTGGGCGTTGAGGGGAACCGGACATTGGGTTCGCTCTACGACCTGATACCGGCACCCAAAGACAAACCTTTCCGTGGCGGATTCTTCAATACCGCCATGGTAGTTGTCAAGGGGAATCATGTGGAGCATTGGCTGAATGGTGTTAAGATCATTGAATACCAACGTAACAACCAGATGTGGGAAGCACTGGTAAACTACAGTAAATATAAGGACTGGCCTAATTTTGGCAATGCAGAGGAGGGATTGATTCTCCTGCAGGACCATGGTGATGAAGTCTGGTTCCAGAATATCAAGATTAAAGAACTGGAATAAAAGAACGGTTTATACCTTTTTTATTATCCCAAATGCGTAAGATGCTGGAAAAGGAGTACATGCTCTTCTTCGGAAGAAAAGGTTCTCCTTTTTTCAATTCTCGTAAGTTACATGTATGTAGCTAAAGTTTCCGATTGACAATATTTTATGACCTATAATAGTTCAGAAGAACACCAATTCTACTGCTGTGATATTTTGCAAAGGGGAGGAAGATATATTGATCTAGGAAAGAGATATCATATATTGATATAAATCGACATCGGCAGGAATACCCAATTTCTTTCTTAACCGGCTCTTCCGGGTTTGCACCGAACGGTGTGTAATGAAGGCGTATTGGGCAATCTCTTTCGAGGAGAAATTTAAATAAACCATCGCGCAGAGCCACAGCTCAGACTCAATTAATTGAGGATGTGCCTTGAGCAAGTTATTGATGAATTCGGGATATATCATTCTAAACCGTGCAAGAAAGGAGGGATCATTTTCTCTGGCCAATTCTATCACCTCATCAAAGGCATCGTTCAGTTTGTCTTGCAATACGGATACTTCTCGCTCTGTTGCTTCCAGTATTGCTTTTTTCCTTTTTCTCCATTGTTGCCAGAATAGATAGATACCCAACAACGTGGCGATTATGGAATAAACGATGATGGAGAGTGTCTTGTTGAATCTCATCTGCGCATATTTACGTTCCTCTTCTAAAAGGAGTTGCATGGCTTTCTCCGTGGCTCCTTCTCTTGAGGTGGAGAGCTCATCTGAGATTTCTTGGTACATGTTTTGATAAAAGCGCGCGGAGTCTTCCATTCCATTTTTGGAATAGATAGTCGTTATTTTTTGATATAATCCTGGTAATTCATTTCTGAGATTTGTCCTTTTTGCACATTCCAATCCTTTTTTGACGCAATTGAGGGCAGCGTCGGGTTCTCCCTTCATTAAATGGAGGTCACTCCAATGTGCGCAGAGCCATGAGGAGTAAGGATAATCATATTTGGTAATGAGTGAGTTTGCCTGATTGTACCATACGGTTGCAGAGTCGAACACCTCTTTATCCCTATAATAATTACCAATAAGGGTGTAAAGGTTGATTTTGTTTCTGAATGTAAGGTTTTCGTCCGTTTTGTCGAGTAGCTCCTTATTCTTTCTATAAAAATAAAAGGCTGAGTCAGGCTTATTTCTCACTGCTGTATATGCTATGCCGAGATTTTCATAAGCCAAGCTCACATAGCGGTCACGTTCTTTTTTTTCTTTAATCCGTATTGCGTATTCGTAAGCCTTTTGGAATTCACGAAATGAAGCTTCCTTTAATCCCAAATAGAAAAATACTTGTCCCTTGATCCTGCAGATCTCTGATTTTATGATATCATTTTTCGATGTGTATTTTTCTTTTTGAGAGAGTTGTAGGTATTCCAGCGATTTTTCATAATCTCCCATATAAATAAGGACCTGTCCGATATAAAAAGAAGACATTGCCTTTCCTCTTGAGTAATTGATTTCCCTGCTTAATGTTAAAGCTTTGGTTGCAGATTCAATTACCCCTATTGGATTCACGTTAGAGACTTCAGCTGATGCAACCGTTAATAAGCTATCTACTTTTTTGACTTTTTCCGGTACAATATCCTGACCATATATGCTGGATCCAATTATCAATAATACAAATGCAAAGAAGATTAATTTCATAATTGTTTTTTTAGTTTCTTCAAACTCCTTTTTGTTTTTAATAAATGTGTAATATCTATTATCTATTATATATGATAGTGATAGGGGTTTTTTACGATTCAGCGATTATCAAGAAACAGGAATCTGTTATTTTTTATGGAATTTCCTTTATAAAATAAAAGATTTTCACCCTTCCGGAAAAAAACTATTGCGAAATTAAATATTTTTTTTAACAATTCTGGCAATATGATATTTAAGACATGAATAAATTTGTATACTGTGGATTTTTTCCACAGTATATTTTTTGCAGGTTGTCTTTTAATATTCATATATACAGATAATTAAATTATATGTTGTATCTATGTAGTATCTTCTTTTTATTTTTCGATATGTCTTTTTTTTGATATTAGTGGCTAAAATATGACTTTTGTGGTGCTTTAAAAATCGATATTGATTTATTAGAATTGTGTAAAAGATAAGATGTTGTTTTATAATATCTTGGGGTCTTTTTTGTCAGCAAATTATTATGAAAGAAGATAGTCTTATTAGAAATAAGAGATAGCGCTTATTTTTTTCTTAGTTAATGCTTACCTAATAATTGATAATGACCACTGCGATGCCACCATTGTCATATGATGATAAAGATTGGCATCAAATATAAATTTTGAAGCCAAACCATAACTCGTTTAAGCACAGTCATAAGGTCGTTAGCAATTAAGATATCATTAGGAGTATCGATGTTAAAGCATTTTTAAAGAGGTTAGTTAAATAAGTAAATAGGTAATAGAAAGATATACACGGCTTTGTTATTTAAAACTATTTGGAAACAAAAGAGATGGATAAATCAAAACAATTAATTATCGCTATTGTGATGTTGTTCAGTTTTAACGGCATATCGGCACAAAAAGCCGCCATTAAGACAAATATAATGGCAGATGCCACCACCACGATGAGTTTGGCGGCGGAGATAGGGACAGCTCCCAAAAATACGCTGGAGCTTTATATGCACTGGAACCCATGGGAGTTGAGTGACGGCAAATTGATCAAACATTTGTATTTGCAACCCGAGTACCGATTTTGGTTCTGTGAGAAATTCTCCGGTTCATTCTTAGGGGTTCATCTGCATGGAGGGCTCTTTAATCTGGCGGGAATTAAGCTTCCTTTCGGAATGTATCCCGGCCTCAAGACACACCGATATGAGGGTGAGTTTATTGGAGGTGGTGTTTCTTATGGTTATCAATGGGTGCTGTCAAAACATTGGAACCTTGAGGCAACTCTTGGAGCAGGATATGCTTACATTAATTACGACAGGTATCAGTGCGGCGACTGTGGAAAGCGTCTCGACAAGGACAAGGATAAACACTATTTCGGTCCTACTAAAGCGGCACTAAGTATTGTTTATGTATTCTAAAATAAAGATCAAATGAGAAATATATTCATAATCACGCTCTTTTTCTTGAGTTTCGTCACATTACGGGGACAGTCGTCTTCCGACAATCCGGTACGGGTGGAAAACCTCTCCGTACAGTTGTCTGACGATCGTATCTTGTCTGTCGACATGGATATCATCTTGCCGGAAAATTTCAAGGTTTCATCTAACAGGATGGTTACATTCACTCCTATTATAAAAGGAAATGATAATCAGAATGTATTGCCGTCGGTTCATGTGTATGGCAGGAAACGTCAGATTATATCTGAACGGAATAATCTTTTACCTGATGATTCAGAACAGTTATTCCGAAGAGCAAGCGGTGAAGAACAGGTTATCGCATATACTGCATCTCTTCCTTCCGAGGATTGGATGGATAAGGCGGAATTGGTGTTAGAACAAGACTTTTGCGGATGCGGGAATCAATCGGAAGAGATCGATTTCCTTGCACTTACCCATATCGACGTGCCTCAGCCGGTGGTGCTGCCCAACATTCTTTACCGCGCCCCCGAACCGGAACCGGTGAAGCGTCGCATACTCAAAGGTCAGGCGTATATCGATTTTCCCATCAACCAAATCGTGATTTATCCCGATTATATGCGTAACCCAATTGAGTTGGCTAAGATCGACAGTACCTTGAAGGGCTTCGCCCCCAGCGATATTCAAAGTATCAAGTTGCATGGTTTTGCTTCGCCCGAAGGGGTTTACAGACATAATGTGTACTTGGCCGACGGACGTACCAAGGCGTTGAAGGAGTATATCATCAAGAAATTCAACCTTCCCGAAAAGATTATTCAAACCAATTTCACTCCCGAAAATTGGGAAGGATTTATCCGTTTGGCTGAAAATTCTCAGCTACAACAGAAGGCACGTATCCTTGAGATTGCCAAGAGCGACATGGCGCCCGATGCGAAAGAGGCTGAACTGAAACAGATGACGGAGGCTTTCCGGCATATGACGCGTAACTGGTTTCCGGTATTACGTCATACCAACTACGAGATTGAATATATCGTTCGCGATTACGCGGCCCAAGAAGCCCGTGATATGGTGAAAAAAGATCCTTCTCAATTGAGTTTGAGGGAGATGTTCGATGCCGCTTTGTTGAGCGGGAAAGGGTCGGATGAGTACTACCGGTTGATAGATACGGCTGTGAAGACTTACCCCGACAATCCCGACGCAAACCTCAACGCCGCGGCGGCGGCATTGGAACGGGGCGATTTGGAGTCTGCCGAAAAATATATGGAAAAAGCGGATCTCTCTACACCCGAAGGAAAAAATAACATGGAATATATCAAAATATTGAAAGAAAAGCAATGATGAAAAATATCTGTAAAATAGCAAGCGTCTCCCTGCTTTTACTTTTGGCATCTTGCATTAAGTCGGATTACGACACGGAAAACTGTCCGGGATTATACACCATCACTCCTATCGTACCGGTGGAATTGCAACAGAAAAAGAATGAGTTTCTGCCCAATACGAATACCTCTGTGATGTATCCCGGTGGAGAATGGCGCAAGACCGAAGTAGGGCCGGATAATATCCTGGAACTGACCAAAGGACAATACAGAGCCTTTTCCCTGAAAGGAGAGAACGAGCAGGTAGGATTACACTTCGGAACGGTGGTATCTGTTAGTTCCACCGATGGAGCTGCCGGCGATCCGGGTGACTTTGTAGGAGGCTATATCGATTTTAATGTCGATGGTGGATTAGAGGATTGGGGTATCATCAATTACGATGTTCCTACTTATATCCAAACTCGCATACTTACGCTAAAGGTGAAGATTGAAGGGCAAAATGCCGATTTGGTGGAATCTGTGACAGCCACTGTAGACGGTATCACCCTCTCCCGTGAACTGCTCAACGCCTTTACCGAAGGGGGAGAGAAGGACCGTTACCCCGCATTGACTACCGGTTATATGTCTTATGACTTGGCGGAAAAAGATGCCGATGGTTATTATACCGACTCGCACCGCCTGTTGGGATTGGATGGCAACGCGGATCAGAATCTGGTGTTGACCATTCACTATAAGGATGGTTTCACGAGGAATTTCAACTATGAGATCACTTCCGACCTTGATGGGTTCCTCACCGAAGCGGTGACAGCCCCTTGGATTATCCGTATTGTACTTCGTGCCGGAGCCGACTTCACGGCTGATATAGAGGATTGGCAAGCGGGGCCCGAAGAATGGATAGATGTGAAACCGGTCTAGGAATTGTGGCAATTCAATGGTCAGATAGAAAATAAAAACATATAAAACATATGAAGACATCTTTTTTTAAACTTATCTTTTTGAGTGCGATCGCAGCCCTTTTTGCTGTGGCTTGCACGAATGATGTGATACAACCAAACGCTGAGGATGGCGTGGAAGCGCGTATCTCCGCCGAGGCGGGGGGACTGTTGAAGTCCGGAGCCGACAATTTGAAGAGCAGTACCCGGGCAACAAATGATGTGTGGGATGAGGGTGATGTGATTGGCGTGACGATGGTCAACCCGCAGTCGCTTGAAGTGATCGCTCCTTACCGTAACTTTGGATATACAACTTCTGGCGACGATAAGTTCTCCCCCAACAATGCTTCGCAGATCATCTATTTTCCCACCAGCGACGAAGAGGTGGCTTTCAAAGCCTATTACCCTTATAAAAAGGATCTCCCGTCGAGTTTGGTAATCCCGGTATCTACCAAAGACCAAAGCGACCTACCGGCAATCGACTTGATGACGGCGGAACACCTTTCGGGCACCTCCACCAAAGACCCTAACGTGAAATTGCATTTCTATCACCGCCTGGCAAAGGTGGTGGTGAACCTCACTACCGACAACGAGAGCATCTCCATCCTCGATGGGGTGAACGTGACGATGAAGGGCTTGAAGACTGAAGCGAGCTATGATCTTTTGGGTGAAAGCCTTATCGTGGATAATAACCTTCCGGGTGTGGATGTCTCTTTCCCGGTCGCCAACGCGAAGGCCGAAGGGATCATCCTTCCCCGTCCCGCGGGTGAGGGTGTGGAATTTGTGATCACCACGACTGACGGGGGAAAATATACCGCGGCATTAAGCAGTGATTTCGAATTCAAAGAGGGATATGTGCATACTTTCCACCTTCGCTTGAAATCGCCTGCTGAGATAAGCGCCACCATTGAGCCTTGGATTGAAGGGCCCACCCGCCATTTCGATGTGATCCGCGTGGTTACGGGACTGGGCATTACCGAAGGATTCGAGACGGGACACTCTCTCGATCTGTTCCTGAAAGAAGGGACAGATGGTGAGTTCGGACTCCTTGAGAACTTCACATACGAAGGAAATAACAAATGGACCCCCGGATCTCCCATCTATTGGGAAAGCATTACCGGCAGTCCCACGCTGTTTAAAGGTGCCACCATCCTTGAAAAAGCACTCAACGACTCGCAGATGGATGATATCCTTATCTCCAAGGAAGTGGAGGTGAGTCCTTATACGGGTGTGAACCTCGAATTGGAGCATGTGGGCTCTAAAGTAACCGTGGTGTTGCAATCTTCCGACGGCACTTTCACCAAGGCCGACTTGGACGCTGCTTCGGTGATTCTGCCCAATTACCTGAATTCGGGCTCTTATAACGATAAAGGGGAATTCGTGCCGGGTACCACCCGCGGGGATATCATCCCCGAAGAGGGAGTGGCCATCTTCCCGCCGCAAACCATTGCCAACGGAGATAATATCCTTACCGTCTCCATCAACGGTCGTCTTTATGAGGTGAAAGCCGAAGGAACCGATGATTTTGAATACAAAAAAGGATATGCTTACATGCTGGTACTCGATGCAAGTAAGGCCAAAGTGGAAATGAGCACGGTCATCAAACCCTGGGTCGAAGAAACCATAGCGTTTGAAGAGGTGCGCATAGGGGTCGCGAGCCTTGATAATAACAGTGGCGATCTGGTCGACGGTGATCAACTTTATCTCTTCTCCGGCGATGATGCCGACCGTATCACCCTTCCCGGTAATTTTGTTTACAACGAAGCCGCTGATACCTGGACATATAACGGTCCTTCGGCACCGCTTTACTGGGAAGACATCCCGGCTGACGGTAATCTCTATGCCTCCATCACCCGGCCGGCAGTAGATGCCGTCGAGGGTAATAACCAATCGCCCGACTATATCGTCGCCACTCCTATCGTCAACAAAGGCGGAACCGACAATACCGCGTTGAACTTCCAGTTGGCGCATCAGGTGGCGAAAGTGAATGTGATGCTCCGTTCAAACACGTATGGCGAAGAGAAGTTGCTGAGCGCCAATATCACCTTACCCGATTACGCCATTGGCGGTATGTTGGATAAAGGTGTATATGTGCCGGGCTCTAACAAGGGAACCATCGCACTGGCTAAACCCGCCAAAACGGGCGACGCTACCGAGGTTACCTACAATAGCGCTTCTTACCTGCAACCACAGACCGTTGCCATAGGAGAAGACCTGGTGACCATTGGAATTGACGGACGCACCTATACGGTGAAACCCGAAGATGTGAAGTTGCAAGGGGGAGCCACCGCGGCCGACATCCTTTATGAGGCGGGCAAGGTGACCAACCTCATCATCACCATCGAGAAGACAGGATTGAGTGTAAGCGTGGATGTGACCGGATGGACTGAATTGCCTGCCCTTGAGTTCGAAGGCCTCTTCTTCTCCGTATCCAACAAAACTTCCGCAGGTTTTGAAAATGAGGATCAAATTAAATTTTATAAACTGAATGCTCACGGTGATGCCGTGGATGCTATCAGTAATATATATGAATATGCAGGCGGTCCTGATAACGGGACGCTCAGCCCGGTAGGAACTCCCTGGTACAGGGATGATTTCAAAACCGGCGACTTGATAGCCGCCGTATATCCCGCAACTGCTTCCGCGCTTGCAGCCGGAGAGAATACGTTCAACTGGACGGTAAAGAGTTCTGGAACCACGAATGCTCATGCCGACGATATTATGGTAGCGGCTCCCGTAGCAGACAGGAATTTAGGTGAAATACAAGCCGAGGGCGATGTGGCTTTTGAGTTCAAACACGTGTTGAGTAAAGTCTCTATCAACCTGATCGCAGGGGAAGGATTCACTTCCGATGAGATAATGCTTGCCGAGGTTGAGATGAACAACTTCCAATTGTCGGGTATTGTGGATGTAATCAACGGCACAGCCACTCCTGACGGTGCTGCTACTGCCGCATTCACCCCGTCGAAGTTAGACAAGGTCTATTCCGTGACAGGCAAGACCGTCGTGTCGAGCTACGAAGCCTTCGTGATGCCACAAAACATTACTGGCAATAGTGTGATGGTTACGGTGAAACTGAATGATGCCGAGTTCCAGGTGAAGTTGCCCGCTGATAAGCTCTTTGCCGCCGGCGCACACAATATGCTGAACCTGACTTTAAACAAGACAGGAGTGGAACTCACAGCGTCCATCGTGGATTGGAATAAAGAACCCGATATCGATGTTGAATTACATTAAACTCTCGAAACACAGCACGTATGATGCCGGATATACCCTGGATCATACCGTTGTGGGAGAGTCCAATTTAGCAAAACCGAGCAAACAATAAATATTGATCAGATATGAGACATAAATCATTTTTAAATATATGTAAATCACTGTTGGGAGGAGCCTTGTTGACCCTGTTGGCCACTGGTTGCAATAGCGAAGACTTCACTCCTTCTACCAACGATGTGAAAGATGCCGTGGTGCTCACGGGGGGCACCACAATCTCTGTAGATGCCCAATCTACCACCCGTGCCGCCAATGACACATGGGCAGCCGACGACCTGATTGGCGTCACGATGTTAAGCACGTCAACCCCCGCGACACCTATCTATACCAATAACCAGTATAAAGCTGTCGCCGCCGGATCGGGTGATGTGGCTTTCAATCCCGAGTCGGAGGGACAGAAGATGTATTATCCCATCAATGGCAGTGAGGTGACCTTCAAAGCCTATTATCCCTATACAGGACTCACTGATTATCCCAATTATCCGGTGAATGTATCGGGACAAGGCGATATTGCCGCTTTGGATTTGATGACAGCCGTCCATGAGAACAAGGATGGCTCCACAGCCAATAGCAAGGATAATAAAGAAGCCCATTTGGTGTTCCATCACCGCCTGACCCTTGTGACGGTCAATCTGCTCACAGAAGCCGGAAGCCCTATTGATTTAGGTGGCAGTCAGTTGGCAATTAAAGGGATGAAGACCACAGGTAGTTATAACCTGTTGACCGATGTGTTGACACCCGATGCCGCAAGTGTGAATGCCATCAACATCCCATTGTCGAACAACACAGGACAAGCCATCCTCTTGCCCCGGGAAGCCGGCGAGGGTGTTACATTTGAAGTAACTACCGACAATGGTGGAGTTTATACCGCAAAAATGGATGCCGGCCTCGAATTGAAAGGCGGAACCAAATACACCTTCAACCTCACCCTCAAGACCACGCCGGCGTTGATCACCGCCAGCATTGAAGACTGGACGGACGGGCCTGTTAGGAATTACGATGTCGTTCATGTTGTGACCGCCCAAGGTGAGAGCGAAGGATTCAAGGAAGACGACGTGCTGAGGCTGTATGCCAAAGATAACGGAGATGCTGACTATAGTTATACTAAGGGTGGTTCATTTATCTTCAAAGGATCCAAATGGACCATCGAGAATCCCGTTTATTGGGAAAACTTCACCGGACCGGTCGATTTCAGAGCCACTTCGGTGTATGCCGAGAAGCTGAATACCACCCAGATGGACGATTACCTGGTGGGTGAAACCACGGGTGTGGATTTATATAAAGGAGTACATCTCGAGATGAAGCATGCCGGAACAAAAGTCACGGTGAAACTCTCATCTTCTGACGGCATTTACACGGCTGCGGACCTGCAAGGAGCTACCGTGACTTTGCCCGATTATCTCAATACCGGGTCTTTGAATGAAACTACTGGAGCATATACCGTTGGGACCGGCAAGGGAGACATTACCCCCGAAGCGCCGGGAGCTACCGAGCGGGTAGCCATTTTCCCCGCACAGACTATCGCCGCGAACGACGTGTTGGTAAAAGTGGAAATCAACGGTCACGTGTATGAAGTGAAAGACGCCTCAGCGTTTACGTATGAAGCGGGACAGCACCATGAAATACGGTTGAATATTCAAAAGTCGGGGGTGTTGCTCACCACCAAATTGGTTGATTGGGTAGATGGCGACGATCATGAAGCGGAAGTACGGATTGGTACCCCTACTTTAGGAACCAATGAAAATATCCCTGATGGCAGTCAATTGAGACTTTTTACCGAAGAGACCGTAGGAGCTGAACGGGTTGAAGTACCTGGTTATTTCACCTACAATGCGACGAGCGATAGTTGGAGTTATTCAGTTGCCTCCAATCCTTTGTTCTGGGAGGTTCTGCCCAGTACGGGAAATATATACGCTTCAATTGAAAACGCCGCGATAAATGGTACAGAGGGTTATAACCAATCGAAAGACTATATCGTCGCCACGCCGATAGAGAATAAAGGTGGAAAAGGCAATACGGCCGTCCATTTTGAAATGAGTCATGCCGTATCACAGGTGAACGTAACTTTGCGCACTTCCGACACCTATACCGCGGACCAGCTTAAAACAGCTGAAATTACTTTGCCCGGTTATACGATCGGAGGAAGTTTGAACAAGGGTGTGTATGTGCAGGGCGCCAATACCGGTGATATTCGTCTCGATAACCCCAACAACAATGAAATTTCCACACGTTCCTATTTGCAGGCA
The DNA here is from genome assembly GCF_900095135.1 of Proteiniphilum saccharofermentans. Taxonomy (NCBI): domain Bacteria; kingdom Pseudomonadati; phylum Bacteroidota; class Bacteroidia; order Bacteroidales; family Dysgonomonadaceae; genus Proteiniphilum; species Proteiniphilum saccharofermentans. Next base: position 4,286,915 of record NZ_LT605205.1, on the reverse strand, counting down.
CAGACCATCCCGGCGGGAGAAATCGTGGCCCGTGTGAAGATAGGCACTCGGGTTTATGATGTGACATATAATCACGATGTGGAATACAATGCCGGTGAGATCACCCATCTGTTCATCACCATAAAGGGATCGGAAGTACTGGTAAGTGTGAAGGTGACCGACTGGATCGACCAGACACCTGTGGAGCTTACCTACTCATTCAATGAGAGCCCCACAAGTGTGGAAGGATTTGAAGTTGGAGACAAGATTACTTTCCACCGTTTGGATAATAATGGAGATGTAATCGAATCGAAAGTATATGTAGTGCAGGAAGTTGAAGGAAAGAAAAAGTTGGTGGCGGAAGACGGAACCCCATGGTACAGGGACGACTTTGCAACCGGCGACAAGATCGTGGCGGTTTATCCCGATGGAACGCGTACCGGGATTGCATCCGGAGAAAAGACCTTCGATGTGGATTTGAACGGCAAGACCGATCCTTCCGACCGCACCAATGATATTCTGGTCGCGTCCGATGGAGAGATCGAAGACAAGGATGCCAATGTGGATCTCACTTTCGATCACATATTGAGTAAGGTGACCGTGAATATTATCCCTGGCGAAGGATTTGCTCCCAATGAGATAAGCGGTGGAAGTCCGGTGGTAGAGCTTGTGGAATTCATGCAGAAGGGGACAGTGGATATATCCAACGGTACTGTTTCAAATCTATCCGATAACCAGACATTTGAACCTACTCAATTGACTACACCTAATAGCGGTGCCGAATTGAGTTACCAGGCGTTGATCTTGCCTCAAACGAAGGGCTCTACCGGGAATAAAGTCATGTTAGTGAAAATCACGCTTGGAGGTGTTGTCTATGAAGCCCAATACGAAGGAGTCTTCACTTTTGAACCAGGTAAAAACCATGTGTTGGATATCACCCTTGCCAAGACGGCATTGAAACTCTCTGCGACAATCGCGGAATGGGAGCTCGGTACCAAAGGTGATATCACAATTGATTAAGTAATTTCTAAAGATGTTAGAGATGAAAAGGAAATATTATACATATATGGCGGCACTTTGTTCGCTGCTCATTTTTGCGAGTTGCGACAAAGAAGCCATCGATATCCCCGGCACGGAGACGGAGAAGGTGCCAATCACCCTCTCCGCGTCTTCCCTTCCGGTATCGGTAGATGTGCAGACAAGGGCGGAGACGATCGATGGAAGAACCATTGGGGTGGTCGCCGCAAATACGGATGAAACAACCCCTCTTACATCCGTCGATTGGTTCGATTACTATCTCGATCATGTAAAGGCAAGCGGTACAAATACAACATTGAACGGAGAGAAAGAGGTCGCTTTTTCTCCTGCCCAATATTGGCCGTTCAATCCCGCCGAATACCTGGCTTTCGTGGCTTACAGTCCGTACCATGGGACTAACGGTGATAGCAGGGTAGAACGAGTGAGCGGGACCAACACATTAAAGGTCACAGCCAATGGAAATTCTTTTCCCGATTTTCTTTATACCGAGCCGGTTGGCCCGTATAACAAAGAAACAGCAAAGGCGGCAACAGATAAAGCCATCGGCTTAGGGGAATTTCAACACGCCATGGCAAAGCTCGATATACAGGTGAAATTGGTGGATAAAGATGGGGTAGAAATTCCGGCAGCGAATTTCCCTAATCCGAACCGATTGAGGATTGCGGAGCTGAGAGTATCGACGGAGGTGAAAAACGGGGAGTTCGATTTACTTCAGACAACATCTCCCAAAGCATGGACGAACCTGGATGCGACAGGTCCTAAAGAGATAGTGCGTACTCACATCAGTTCGTTAATAACACTGACGGCGACACTTCCCACTTATACAAACTGTTTCTTGCTGCCGGGTACGGAGGAAAAGAGTTATGTGTCGATCAAGATTCAGGAACTACACCCAACTACCAACACTGTTGTCAATGAAGTCTTGAGAGAGGCTAAAATCACAGAGTTTGAGGTCTCCAGTGGGGTAGGCGCCAAACTCGAAATGGGTAAAACCACGTTGCTGACCATTAAGGTGAAATATGTGCCTATTCCGGATCCCGATACAGATGTCATTCTTGAAGGACAGTTGGTGGAATGGGATTATAAAGGTGAAAGTACCGTTACGATTGAATGATATAAAGGATAAAGAATATGTTGAAACAATTCTATAAATATATGACGGCACTCCTCATTGGTGGAACCATCGTTGGTTGTACTTCCGACCTTCCGGTGGAAAACCCGCCTGTGGAAGGAGATGTGCCGGTACAACTGAATGGAATGCTGAGGTCGTTGGGTGATGCTGATGACCCAGGTGATGGGGAGTTGATCACTACAGGGTATCCATTGGAAGCCTATTCCGGGGTGAAGTTTTACCTGTCCGCAAGGACAGTCGACGCGCCGGTATCAAACTACTTGCTAAACCAGGAAATCTTTATTGGTGCGAAAAATACAACAGACCAAGGCCGGAATAAGCTGGATGGTACTGTCTATTATCCTCTCGGTAAGAAAGCGATTAATTTGTTTTCTTATACAGGATCGACGATAAGTGAAAATGGAAATATCACCCTGACTTCCGGTACAGGTATCAATAATGACTATCTGTTGGGCGTAGGGACCGAAGCCGATGGGACTACACTGAAATCCGGCAAGTCGGATGATCCGGTCGAGTACATCACCTACAAGCACCTGATGACCCGGGTGGATGTGAGGATAGAGGTGGCAGGTGATGTGGAAGAAACGAAACCGCAGAGCGTGACAATGAATTTCTACCGTTCCGGAAATACGGCACCTATTGCTAATAAAGGCACTTACAACATATTTACCGGTGGAAATAGTGAGGGTTATGCAACAAATAGTCCAAATGGGGACTATAGTTTTTCAAATATCACGACAACCCCTACCACTCACTATCTGGTGCCAAACGGCATGAACTTGACCACATATCCAGGGCAGATATTTTCCTATCTGAAAATTGATGACTATGTGGCCACAACAGAAGACTTGGTGGCATTGAAATTCTCAAAAGCTAAATTAGGGAGTACGGGAGTCGAAACCGATTTTATTCTTAAACCGGGTCTTGCTTATGACTTGGTGTTTAAAATCAATCGGTTGAAGATTACTTCGATAGAAGTGACCGTGAAACCTTGGGATGTTAAACCGGGTGATACCGAATGGGGTTACGAACCGAAAATTATCTCACTCTCCACTGATGACTATGATAGTGGTGATATCTCCAAGATGTTACTGAAGTACGAACATACGGATGGAAAGGTATATCAATATATCGGTAAGGCAGAGTTGGATGGATCTGGTTACAATGTAGATTTTGTTTCATTACCCCCAAACCTCTCAACGTTAGGGGGCAAACTCACGGCCGATTTATATACTAAAGACGGACTATTGGCAAAAGATGTCACGATCACTCCTTCCGGTGATACAGAGCTTGCGGTGGACAATCTGGGCAGATATGGAATGAAGAAAAGGGGTGATATATTGGAAATTTCCACTCCCTTGCAATTTGCACTGATGCTCAACGATGCCGCTAAACCTGACGGTGCGAAATATGAAGTGATGAGAGACCTTGATATGAATGGTGTTTCAGTGGAGATCGTTCCTCAGGCATTTCCCGAAAATTCAGTGTTGGACGGTAAAGGATTCGATATTTTAAACCTGTACATCACTGGTAACGGCCTTTTCACCGAAAATAAGGGAATCTTGAAACATTTCCGTATCGCGTCGGGAGAGATAACAGGAAACGGCTCCGGAGCTATCGGGGCGATCTGTCAATCCAACTCCGGTACGATAGAGGCGGTAGCCAACCAGGCCAACGTGCAGGCTGCCTCAGGACAAATGGTTGCCGGTGGTATTGCGGGGACAAATGAGGCTGGCGGTACAATCATCGCTTCGGTGAATAGCGGAAACGTATTCGGTGATTCTTCTGGAGCCGTAGGAGGTATTGTCGGTGAAAATAAGAATTCCAGTGGAGGCGCTGTTACCGCCTGTCTCAATACGGGAATGCTCGATAAGAGTGCCAATGTCTTGGGTGGAATCATCGGCACTTCGGTAGCCGGTACTTCCCAGCCTGTTGTCGTCACCGGATTTTGGTTGACCGGTACAGCCAGAAAAGACCAGGCTGTCAGTGCGGAATTGGCCGTAGGCAATAACCCTGAATATGCAGTAGATGGAGAAAGTGCCGATTTGGCTTCTTCGGTAATTCGTAGTAACAATACGATTGATAAATTAAATAGCGCATTGGGTTCTTCTGCTTGGAAGTACGAACTGGATGAGAATAGGTTCTCTTGGCCAATAGCAGTACCGAATCCTTAATTTAATAACGAAAGAGATATGAAGACTATGAAATATATCACGTATGTGTGTGTGGCCCTTTTGTCGGTGATCCTGTATGGCTGTTCGGATGAGGTGGTAAACAATTCCGAACCTGCTGCCGAGGGGACCTTGCTAAACCTATACGTGGGAGATATCGTAACGCCCGGAACCCGTCTTGCCGAATTAGGGGGAGCCGGAAGTATCAGCGAGGGAACGCATCCCACAAATGGTGACGACAAAAAGAATATCGGATTGTATATCTATTATGAAGATGATTATAAAGCTGATATTCTTACGAAACCCTATGTGCGTAACTTGGAGTGTGAAGTGAAGGACGGTAAAATCGTGCCGGTAGATGGGAGTGATATTTATATTTACGACCGGATGACTATTGTGGCTTTTTATCCTTATAATAGTGCGGCTGACGATTATACATTCACTTCGAAAGATGATGAGAAAAGATATCCCATCACCGAGAACGATTATTCTTACCAGTATTATATCCCATACCGGGCACAAACTAATGTGAATCCTACCAATGCTTATCTTGTAAGATTGCATTTGGTGCCTCAGCAAACAGTGAAAATACAGGTGGTATTGGTGTCTGACGATCCGGACCTATTTCCTGATGCTACGACAAAGACAGATGGAGTAGTGAAGATAGTGCCGTCTATAGATCCACAGGATGCCGGCAGCGGTGAGGATAAGAGGGAGAATTGGGTGGATATCATTGAGCAACCCTACGGCTCTGCGCCGAGTCCCACCTCCAGTGGAATGCATGTGCAACGATTTACCTCCTATATATGGAAAAATAATGAGCAAAAGGGAACCGATAATCCCCATCATGGCGACAATCCTAACCACTACGACAATACCTTCAAAAAAGGGGATGTATTGCTTCAAAGTGATAAGTTGACTTTGTTTTTCCCTGAGGACTTGGAGATACGGGAGGGTAACGTATATCGTTACGGATACAATTTAACAACCGGTGAGATGTTTATTCCCACTTCCGATAACCTGATATATGATGCATCCACTTTGGCCGGTGGGAGTGGGGGATACCAAGTGTGTGATATAGATTTGACAGATAAAGGCGACTGGACCCCGGTAAATTTTTCCGGTACCTACGATGGTGGAGGCCATGCGGTAAAAAATATGAAAATAACCCAAGTGCCGGTTGACGGGAATGTTGGCTTGTTTGGAAGTGTTACCGGCAGCAGCGTCATCAAGAACCTGCATTTGGAGAGTCCGGAGATTGAGGTAGAGAATACTGATCCCAATCAGACTCTTAACATAGGGGGACTGGTAGGGCAGCTGAACAGGGCTTTGACTCCAGAAGAGGAGGCAGCCCGAATACAAGCTATTGAAAATAATTTAAGAGAAAGTCTTCCCCCCGGGCTCCCCGAGTCGGTGATCCAAGCTCTATTGTCCGAACTCTTGAAAGAAGACACCGGACAAGGAACCAGTAGCGTGCAGGGCTGTAAGGTTTCACAACCCACGATTAAAGTCACGGGAGAGAACGTGATTGTGGGTGGCCTCGCAGGAATTGTTGGTGATGACCAGAGTTATAAGGGAGAGATAAAAGATTCTTATGTGTCTGAGGGCAGTATTGAGGTGAATAAAGATGTGGACCCCAACACTTACGAGAAGGTATGGGTTGGAGCCTTTGCCGGCCTGGTCAATGGAGGTTCCATATCGCGTAGTTACACAACCTCTTCGGCTGAAGGGTATATGCAACCAACTCCACCCGACACTGATCCCGTGGAGGTGGCACAAGGATTCACCAATGTAGTAGATCCTGTACCGGCAGGAACAGGTGTTACCGATAGCTTTACGAAAACCTTGAAAGGTAATACGGTGGATGGGGTAAAAGAATTCGGCCCTTCCGAATGGCCTTCCTGGGGTACCAGTGACGAGTGGCCGAAAGCAAATAGCACTTTGGATAACTATTGGGGAAATATGGGAAGTACTCCTTCCAACTATCCTACTTTAGTGTGGGAGTCTCGTTTACAATAATAAGAATTTGATTATGAAGATAAAATCATTGATATATTCGCTGTTGATCTTTGGAGGGGTGGTCTCTTTGGGTTCGTGCCAAAACGATGTCAACGATCCTCTTCCTGTGGGGGAAGGACAACAATTAACATTGCTTCCTTCCGTGGCAGATAGGAACAAAGTGGAAGTTCGCGCCGCAGGAAATATACCGTTTTTCGAGAACGGGAACGATATCACTGTCCAGGTCAAGACAAGCAGGACGGGAAGCGATTTTGTTTCGTACCCCTATACTTATAACAACGGTACTTTTGCCGAAAAGGCTCAAGGTCAGGGTTTCTTTTTTCCTGCAGACCAGACTTTTATTTCTGAGTTGAAAGCCTTTTGGCCGTCGTTTGAGAACAGGGGCGCGGTTATTACCGATCAACGCGACTTGGATCAGTTCAAACTTGCCAACCGCCTTACTGCCCATGTCACCGAGGCCAATATCATGCCTACGGCAGATCCCGTTCCATTGGTTTTCCAACATGAACAAAGTAAGATCACTTTCCGACTTGCAGGGCAAAATGCCAGTGGATTAATCATCAAATCACTCCTTTTTGAGCTTGAAAATGTTGATCTTGATGATGGACAAGGAGAGCGGCAAGTCGGTTTTTGGGCGTACTGTGAAGGGACGGGAACCCTCAATGCCGAAGTGATTGTGCCGGCCGGAGTTGTCTTTGGCCCAGGCATAAATGACGGAAAGAGAATGGAAATTGGATTGGTGAAAGTGGGTGCTGAAGGAACTACCGATAATGACTACGAAGGGATTATGTATATCCCTAATAGCACGCATATTGAGTTACAAAAAAATCACGATTACTTGGTCACCCTTACTCCCGAAGGTTATGATTTGATGGCAACTATCTCTATAGCCGGATTCCCTCAACCCGATGGGGATCACGTGGGTGTGCCCTTCCAGCTTCCGGTATTGAATGAAGAAACAGAGCGCTATGAGATAAGTACTATCGCACAATTGGTAACCGTATCATGGTTGCTGACCGGAGACCTGAATGGGGAGTTGCAATCGGATTGGAGTACTCGTACATTCGACATCGTGAATGATATAGAAGTATCCGACAGGATAAAGGCAGAGGGAGATCGTTATCTGAATATTTCTACGTTGAACAATTACAAGAATCAATTTTCCAATGCTGATAAGGTCACTTATTCTGATGGGACGAATGTGTTTAACTGATAACGGGATAATCTTATAAACAGGAATAAAAATGAAACATAAAACTTTATATATATACGCAGTTGTCCTTATATTGGGCTTCAATGTGGCGGGATGCGACAAGAATGACAATATTGAAGTCAACAGCGATATGGTGGAGATCGATGGTGTCGCATTGCAATTGGGGGGTGTAGACCTTTCATCAGGAACCGCAGCTACTACCAGGGCAACAGTAGCTGGCATTGATTATGCCGTGAATACGAATGAAGACCCTACTAGTAGTTTTTTTTTCCTTGGCAGTAATAATATTCGGGAAGACTGGAAGTTGGACTTTTCCCTGTATAATGGAAACGCATCCGGAAGTGTTGATGGAACACCATATGACGCTGCTTCCTTTACCGCAGGTGTGTATGATGACACGAACAATACTTGGAAACCATCTCCAGACAAGCAGCTCCTTTTCCCCAACTATTTCAAGCCGCATGTGGAGGCGTGGTTGTATCCAAGCACAAAAGATGCCGCAGTTGCAACTGATCAATCTACAGAAGAGCAACTGATAGCTCAGGATATATTGCACAGGGCGAAATCGGTGCTTCCGGGAAATGCCACAGAATCGTTTGGCAAGAAACTATCTGTCCAATTGAGCCATCAACGGGCGATGCTTAATTTCAAATTCCAAGACATTGTACGCGAGGATATCAATGAGGTAACGGTTAAGGTAAAGGTAGGAGGAACGGATTATACGCCATATAGTGTAAGAGCCGCGGGCGTACTGGAATATATGCTGATACTTCCCGAAGCTACACCTGCTGCAACAGAGATCATTGTGGAGTATGTGACCGTTGGTAATGATCTTCTACTGCCGATCGAATATAAGCATAAGGTGAACTTGGGTATAACCGGAGCACTCGGAAGCAATAATTGCTATTGCTTCACCTTATCTCCAAAAGAGATGACAATATCTCCCGTGTCTGTCATTAATTGGGTCACCGGTGAGCCGGTTTTGGGAGAGTATGTGGCGGTCACGGCTTATCCAACGTTTAAAGGTCCGAAAAATGAGACTTATTATTTCTATTACGATAATCAGTTGACGGAAGACGGCTCTTTGAATGGCACGCCCAAATTGCAGGAAATCAACTTCAATAATGATGGTGAATGTACTATCAAACCCGACGGACGCATTATTACCCATATTTTTAAAGGGTCAGATCCCACTATGGAGGATTGGAATCTATACAAGTTGGACAATCCCATAATATTGGGCAATACAGAAAAAATCTATATCGATTTGGAGACAATAATTAATACCCTTTATCCTTAGAGATCTAATCAAAGAATATAAGTGGTTTATTCCGCTCGTTTAGAAGGCAGGTCAAGCAAGAGAGGCTGCTTCAAGTATTTTGGGACAGCTTCTCTTCCTTATTATCCCGGTTTTAGAATAAATGAGCAGAGGAGCCTGCCAAAACCAATTCATCAATAGAACAATACCAATGGTAGGAATATATGATATAAATGTGTTTTTTGCCTTCTTCTAGCAGGGAAATCAGGCCCGGAATTCAATCAAGTGAATTTTTGGATATTCACCTTTGATGTCATTGTCTAAATATTCGGAAAGTTGCAGGACATCGTCGAAGTAGCCTGTTCTCTCATTCCTGTGATCCGGACGGCAAGGTTTTGAAGGAAGTTCCGCCGGATGCAACTTCGAATAACGGGCAGACTTGGATGCCAGGAATTTCCTCACATTTTCAATATACTCCAATGGAATCTCCGCATGGAACTTCTTCCGCAAGCCATTTTGATCGGTATTGCCGCTTTCCATGGTAGTGTATCTCAAGGCGCTTTCCCCGGGACGTTTATTCTTTTCTTCCTCAATAGGGAGTTTCAGGGTATGCATCAGATTGATAATGTCGCTTGTCAGCAACTGGGACTTGAATTCGAGTACTTCCAGATCCCGTATTTTGGTTTTCTCATCTATATTTTGTTGTTTCAGATGTTCTAATGAAACGTCTACTTCAATATTGAAATTCCTGAACTTCAGTTCTAGTTCATGCAGGATATCATAAAAATCAGGAGTATTGTCGAAACGGTCGAAACGCAGGTCTTCCGGTAGGAGTTTTAACTTTAACAGGTGCTCTTCTGACGGATAATACCTGTCAAATCCTTCTTCCTGAAGCTTCCAGTGTGTTGCACATATACATACCTTATTCCGGTACATGTGGCGTATCAGGTCGGACAGGATTTTAGACTGAAATGTACGCTTGATCTGTTGCTGTTTTGATTCCCTGCGAATGGCCTGCCAGGTAAGCACTGTTCCCAGGGCGGCAAAGGCCGCTAGCAAAAGGTTGGTGATCTCGTCTGCATCCGTTTGCCCCAAACGAGTAGGATTTGTGTTGACTGACGTTTTCTCGGATGCCTGCGCAATTTTGTCCAGTGTTAAGTTCGGTTCGATTTCAACGCCATAACAACTTACCGACAAGACCACTATCAAGGCTGTCAGTAAAATAAATCGTTTTGATACTGCCATTATGATTATTTGTTTTTCACTTCAATTGCATGAATTGTTGTTCAGGACTACCTTGCCCGTCAACTTTCTGACTGTCGTGTTATTACGCACCACAACCGTTTCCTTAAGAAGGCCGTTCCTCAATCGTCACACAAATATATGCAATTTAATCTCTCAACCAGCTCCTTTTATTGAAAATTTATTCAAGGTTATTCAATAATTAATCACGATGGAATATCCCCCATTACACGAATTCTTCTTTCAAAGTTTCGACCCACTTGGCGAGGCGTTCTTCAGTCATATCGTACTCGTTATCCTCATCGATGGGAAGTCCTACCCACAAACCGTCGATTACGGCGGTAGACTCGTCGTAGGTATACCCTTCATCCGGAACCCGGCCAACAATTTCGGCTTTATCGCTTAATTCGTCGTAGACCACTTTCATCGATTCTGCAAAACTGGTCGAGTAAGAAGCGCTGTCGCCTAGTGCGAAGATGGCTACCTTTTTTCCGGTGAAATCCATTCCGGCAAAACTAGGGAGAAATCCGTCCCAGTCGTCCTGCAGATCTCCTATCCCCGTAGTGGAAGTCCCTACCACAAAATAAGGATAATCTTTTATTTCATCGATGGAAACATACTCCACATTATATAAGTCGGCATTTCCGTCGAACAGGTCCTGCACCTGCCTTGCCACAGATTCTGCGTTCCCACCCGATGAACCGTATAGAATCGCTATTTTATTCATAATTTTTGTGATATTCAATTTTGATCTATTGAATAACAACTTAAAAAGGAAATTGTTTGTCGGCGTGAGATGCAAATATTTTTTCTCGTTCGTAAATTCAATTAGTAAATGCAACTAAATATCATTTATTAATGGTCAAAAAGATTCCCAAGGGAACGCGTTCCCTTGGGAAAGTTGGCCAAAATGTTTATAATAGTTGTATTATGAAAAAATTTAAACAATTGACCGTAGAGCGAAGATACCAAATATCAGCTCTACTTCAAAGGGGAAGTACACAAAAACAGATTGCAGGGATTGTAGGAGTATCGGAATCAACCATAAGTCGGGAGTTGTCCCGCAATAAAGCCAAGCGTGGGAAGTATTCTGCGGCTCGCGCTCAAATGCTTGCCGATGAACGCAAGGAACGCTTCAAGCGCAAGCGTAGCTTCAGTTCATCCATGCAGCGGTTCATTGACAAAAAACTACGGGAAGAACAGTGGTCTCCCGAACAGATTAACGGCTATTGCAAAGTCAACGGCATTGAGATGGTAAGCGTGGAAAGGATTTATCAGCACATTCGCAAAGACAAGGCGCAAGGAGGAGATTTATACACTTTCTTACGCCACAAGCTCAAGCACAGAAGACGCCCGGTATCGGATACCCGGGTACACATTAAAGACAGGGTGGGGATTGAACACCGACCGGCAATCGTAGACCAGAAAAAACGATTTGGAGATTTGGAAATCGATACCGTAATCGGCAAAGACGGCAAGGGTGCCATCTTAACCATCGTGGAGCGAACCAAGGCGTTTGTGCTAATGGAAAAATTGGAAAAGGGGAAGAATGCCGAGGCAGTAAAGGAGACTGTCATCCGTCTGTTAATGCCTTATAAAGGAAAGATTCACACCATAACATCCGATAACGGCAAGGAGTTTGCAGAACACAAAGCCATTGCAAGCGCTTTGGATATTGATTTTTACTTTGCCAATCCATACAGTTCCTGGGAAAGAGGATTGAACGAATACACCAATAAACTCGTACGCCAATACATCCCGAAAGGAACTGACTTTAATGATGTTAATAGTGAAAAAGTGAAGGAGATACAATACAAATTAAACCGAAGACCAAGAAAAAAATTGAACTATAAAACACCGGCTCAATTATTTTTTGCATCTTTGGAAAATAAAATTGCATTTGCGAGTTGAATCTACGGTTCCTCTTTCTTTTGTAGATAACGGGAAAAATATTATTTTTGCATTTCTATTCGGCTCTGTAGTTCAATGGATAGAATAGCGGTTTCCTAAACCGTAGATCCGGGTTCGATTCCCGGCGGAGCTACTTTTACTTTGCCCTGTTTGGTATCGTCGTGTATTTCGCGTTGTCCGATTTTCAGGGATCCATCGTACTTGCTGCCCATTTCTACTTCCAAAAAATCGGAAACGATATCGCCTTGAACCGATCCGGTAGTTTTTAAAATAAGTTCTTTGCTTTTGATAGAACCTTTGATGTGTCCAAAGATAATGACATTGTCGCTTTCCAAAGAACCTTCCACATTTGCTTTTTCCCCCAGGATGATGCCTTGTTTTGACGATATGTTTCCTTCCACTTTGCCGTCGATCCGGACAATGCCGTCTCCGTGAATATCCCCTTTGAAACTCATATCGTTACCTACTACAGTGGTGATAGGCAGGGAATCCAACTTTGAAACCCCGATATCCTTTTTTCTTTCTTCTTTAGCCATAAATTTCTTCCTCATCATCAATACTTATGTATTTTTTAGGGTTGATTCTCTTCCTGTTATAAATAATTTCATAATGTAAATGTGAGCCCGTACTCCTCCCGGAACTGCCCATCAATCCGATAAATTGTCCGCTCTGCACATAATCACCTTTCTTCACATGGATCTGCCAGAGGTGTGCGTACAGCGTTTGGAGATTTTTATCGTGTTCAATGATCACGCATCTCCCGTATCCGCCTTTATATCCGGCAAAAGTAACTATCCCGCAACCCGTGGTTTTAATGCTGTCTCCCACCTGGCCTTTAAAATCTATGCCGCCATGAAACTCCGTATTTCTTCCTGTGAACGGGTTACGGCGATACCCATATTCTGAAGTTATTTTTCCGTCAAATGGTTTGCCTATCGGTACCGAGTTTAATGTTTCCTCCAACCCCAATACCTGCTTTTGATAAAAATCGGCAAATTCATTGATATTTGTGATGTCAAATTCAGTGCTTATTCCCCCCATATTGTCCATTTTCAACTTTTCCAACCCCCTGTCCTGAAGGAATGAGTTGATGCGATACATCCCCGAATCAATGGACGCAAAAGCGGTGAGAGCCTTGTGAAGATCGATCCGGTTCCGGATATAATTGGCTCTGTCCAGCCTTTCCTTATAAACCCGACTGGTGTTCTGATAGATCAGAAAACCGGAAACCAGGATAAAGGAGATGATAAGCAATGAGAGAAATGCCGCGTATTTCCGCCAGTGGACAATGATGTGGGTGGGTACCTGACGGACTTTGCTTGTCTTCTCCCTGGAATTAACAATTAGAACTGAGGTCTTATGTTTCATTGCTAAACTTTACCAGTTTTAAGTAAATTACGGCAAAACAATCCGGTAAAAATATTTATCTATATTTAAACGTATTGATTATGATCGGATTGTGTTCAACCTTAATACCGTGATTATTTTATTGCACGGTATTAAGGTTATTAAAAAAATTACCTGACAGTCAAACAAAAGTAGCAATAAATATTTGAATAAGATTTTATTTACGATTTTTTAATCGATGTTTTCTATCGATTTTTAAGTTAAACCGTACGATTGTTTCGTAAATTTTTTCGCTCCAACAGGACGCAGAAGAATTACCATACCTTAGCCTGTTCAGGACTAAAAGCTAAATAGATTTAAAACCAGATATTTATAGTATATGGAGAGGTGGTATATAAAAAAATCGATAAGTGATACTTTTGATTAGAAATTTACTTTAATAATGTTATTAAAATAAAAAATAACTCAATTTTTATGTGTGGATTTGAGATGTGTACAACTAAAGCCGAGGTCTTGCGAAACTTGAAAAAATAATAAAATAAAATCGATAAAACGATTAATAATGGAGTATTAAAACTTAATCACCGGCTGAATTGTTTAAATCTGAATGATAGAGTCTCTCAATTACAGTAAGATATCGGTGAGACCTTCAAAAAGACGAATAAAGCTATTTCGTTAAGCAATACGAGCAGAAGACAAACTTGTTTTGACTATGTCGAGTGTAGAAAACAACTAAGTTTACTTGAATATGCCGTTGCGAGAACTATTTTGTTAAGTAAGCGCAAAGTGAATTTATTTACTTTGCCGAACGTAGAATTAACAATCGAGGAGCGAAGGTGACTCAAAATGTCTAATGTAATTGAACAATCAATATAAACTTTATGGGAAATAAGATACAAGATAAGAATGTGTTGCCGGAAGAACAGGCGAACGCGTTGCTGGCTACCTTGCGAAGCCGGTTTGAGAAGAATATGAATCGGCACGAAGGCCTTGACTTTAGCAAGATACAAAGCCGGTTTGAAGAGTATCCGGAAAAGTTGTGGTCACTCAACGAGATGGAGGAGACCGGAGGAGAACCCGATGTGATAGGATATGACAAACAGCTTGACAAGTACATCTTTTGTGATTGTTCGCCTGAAAGTCCTAAAGGCCGAAGGAGTGTATGCTATGATCCCGAGGCGCTGGCATCAAGAAAAGAGCATAAACCCCGGCACAGTGCCATCGGGATGGCTTCCGAGATGGGAATAGCGTTGCTGACAGAGGAGCAGTACCATGCCTTGCAGCGGTTAGGTGAGTTCGATACCAAAACCTCAAGCTGGATCGTGGCGCCTCAGGATGTCAGGAAGTTGGGCGGTGGATTATTTGGGGACCGACGGTATGGACGGGTCTTTATCTATCATAATGGTGCCGAGTCTTATTATGCAGCCAGAGGATTTCGCGGTATTTTAGAGGTGTAAAGTTAAAAAATGATTATCTTTGCTCCTTATTATTCAATGACATTAAACATTTTTTACGCTCGGTAAAACAACTGACGACAAACCGAAGCCAAAAACAAATTTGTTTGAATTTTGGTGAGGTGCGAAGGGAAAAAGAAAATGTTTATTTAAACCGCTCACAATCATGAAGTATAGCAAATTATTCATTTTTTTTAGTGTTATTTCAATTGCATTTCTGGTTTCCTGTAACGGGAAAAGGACGGGCGAAGCTGAATGGGTACAGCTCTTTAACGGTAAAGATATGACCGGATGGACTCTGAAAATTACCGGATATGAAATGGGAGATAATTTTGGAAATACATTCCGGGTAGAAGATGGGATAATTAAAGTGCGCTACGAGGCGTATGATTCATTTGATAACCGCTTCGGACATCTGTTCTACAAAGATCAATTCTCACACTACAGACTCCGTGTGGAATACCGTATTGTAGGTGACCAATGCCCCGGTGCGCCCGGCTGGGCATATAAGAACAGCGGGATTATGATTCATGGACAGACACCTGAATCGATGGACAAAGATCAGGATTTTCCCACTTCCATCGAGGTGCAGTTACTTGGCAGCGATTCCCTGGTGGAGCGTACCAACATGAATGTGTGTACTCCCGGAACCAATATCGTGATGGATGGAAAGTTGACCCTGGATCATTGCATCAACTCATCTACCGATTATTTTTATGGTGAAGAGTGGTTTACCGCAGAAGTAGAGGTGAGGGGCAATGAAGTGATAAGGCATATCATCAATGGCGATACCGTGCTTCAATACTCGCAACCACAATTGGATGAACGGGATGCAACCTATGCCAAATTGGTTGAGCTGAATGGTGGTAACAAAATGCTGAGCGGTGGCACTATCTCCCTGCAGAGCGAAGGACATCCTATCGATTTTCGTAAAGTAGAGATTATGTTGCTGGAGGAATAAATATATACAGCCCTTCCATGGCCTCAACGGTGATGGATTACTGTAAAAATAAAAACCCGCCTCATATCTGCGAAGCGGGTTTTTTATGGATAATGCTCAACGAATTCGTTGTGAAAACTAACCGTTAAGCAAATTTCTAACTTATTAGTCTAATTGCGGTCCTGAAGGGATCAATGCTATGGCAGCATCGTTGTCGCAATATTGCTTGAAGTTTTCGATATACATGGCGGCCAGTTTCTTGGCTTTGGCTTCCCACTCACTCTTGTCGGCGTAAGTATTACGCGGGTCGAGGATGTCAGAAACACCTTCCAGTTTTGCAGGAGCCGTCAGGTTCATGATCGGGATGTGTACCTTTTCTGCATTTTCGATTGAACCGTCGATGATAGCATCGATGATGGCACGAGTATCTTTCAGAGAAATACGTTTTCCTGTTCCGTTCCAACCGGTATTTACCAGATATGCTTTGGCGTTGTGCTGATTCATCTTTTCAACCAACGTTTTTGCATACATAGTGGGATGCAGCGTGAGGAACGCTTCTCCGAAAGCAGGAGAGAATGAAGGCTGCGGCTCGGTGATACCACGCTCGGTACCTGCCAGTTTGGAAGTAAATCCGCAGAGGAAGTGGTACTGTGCCTGGTTGTCGTCGAGGAGAGATACCGGAGGCAATACGCCGAATGCGTCAGCCGACAGGTAGATGATTTTGTTAGCGTGACCGGCACGTGACGGAAGAACGATCTTGCTGATGTGGTAGATAGGATACGAAACGCGGGTGTTCTCAGTAGTAGAACCGTCAGCGAAATCGATATTACCTTCATCATCTACAGTTACGTTTTCCAGAAGTGCATCGCGGCGGATAGCACGCCAGATGTCCGGTTCGTTTTGTTCGCTCAGGTTGATCACTTTTGCATAACAACCACCTTCGTAGTTGAATACTCCATGTTCATCCCATCCATGCTCGTCGTCTCCAATCAGGTAACGTTTCGGGTCGGCAGATAAAGTAGTTTTTCCTGTTCCGGAGAGACCGAAGAAAATAGCTACGTCACCATCTTCGCCTACGTTGGCAGAGCAGTGCATCGAAGCAATTCCTTTCAACGGCAGATAGTAGTTCATCAGGGCGAACATACCTTTTTTCATTTCACCGCCGTACCAGGTACCACCGATCACCTGCATTCTCTGGGTGAGATCGAATAATGTGAAGTTTTCAGAGTTCAAACCTTGCTCCTGCCATTTGTCATTGGTTACTTTTGAACCGTTGAGGCATACGAAATCGGGCTCACCGTAGTTGGCCAGTTCGTAGTGTGACGGACGAATGAACATATTGGTTACGAAGTGGGCCTGCCAGGCAACTTCCATTACGAAGCGTACTTTCATACGGGTATCGGCGTTGGTGCCGCAGAAGGTGTCCACTACATACAGTTTTTTTGCTTTGGAAAGCTGGTTGGCTACCAACCCTTTGCAATAGTTGAATGCTTCCGGGGTGCAAGGACGGTTGATAGTGCCATCCCACCACAGGGTATCTCTTGTGATATCATCTTCTACGATGAATTTATCTTTGGGAGAACGGCCGGTGAATTTACCGGTATAAACGGCAGTAGCGCCGCTCTTCGTTAATTTAGCTCTCTCGAAACCTTCGTTCGCCGGATTCATTTCATCCTGGTAAAGCGTCTCGTAGGAAGGATTATGAACGACTTCAAAATCGCCCGTAATGCCATACTTGCTCAAATCTAAATTTGCCATTTTGATAAAATTAGGGTTTAATATTATGAATGAATAAAACTTGCATGCAGACCAACCTAAAAACTGGCATACAAAAATATACAAATTCTTTCAAACAGGAAAATAATTAAAGAAATTTTTCTTTAATTGGCTGTTTTTTTATCAGCACATCTTTTTTAAAACAAAAAATTCATATCAAAAGTTTAGCTAAGCAGAGAAAATCATTACCTTTGTTTTCCGGAAATCATTACTTCATCCAGTCGGTTGCGGAACTATTCCGTTAAGCCAAGTGAGCAGAGGTTAAGTTTGCTTATGCTATGTCATGGCGGGAATTGGAAGATATTTGTTTTACATCGTGACAAGCTGGAAGAGATAAAACTAATTTATAACAATGGAAGTATACAACTTTTCGGACAGTAATTCTCTACTTAACTCTTTTATCCGTGAAATAAGGGATATTACCATTCAGAACGACCGGCTCCGGTTCCGCCGAAACATAGAACGTATCGGTGAGATTATGGCTTACGAAATCAGTAAAGGATTCCAGTATAAGAAAATTGAGGTAAATACACCGCTTGATGTGGTGGAAGTGAGCATTCCGGATGAGGATGTTGTTATTGCTACTATCCTTAGGGCGGGACTCCCGTTCCATCATGGCATATTGAATTATTTCGACGGGGCGGAAAATGCTTTTGTATCTGCTTACAGAAAATACAAGGAGACAGGCCATCAGTCGTTCGACATCCATATCGAATACATCGCATCGCCCTCGATAGAGGGGAAAACCTTGATCCTGGCCGACCCTATGCTGGCAACAGGAAGTAGTATGGATTTGACCTACAGGGCACTGCTTACCAAAGGAACTCCGGCACAAATCCATATTGCTACGATCATTGCCAGCAGACAGGCAATTGATTATTGCAAGGCCAATTTTCCTGAAGATAAAACAACGATTTGGGCTGCGGCTATCGATCCCGATTTGAATGAGTCTTCCTATATCGTACCGGGTATTGGAGATGCAGGAGATCTCGCTTACGGGCAGAAGATTTAATCATAGAATTTTTTTTCAAAGGCTTTGAATTCACCTTTTTTGAGGATCAGCCGTCTCCATACGGCAGACAGGAATCCCGTGCCATATCCTGTGATTTGAACCCAGGCCGCAATAACACTGTAAAGTGCCACTTCGAACGAGCTGTTTTTTATAAACGAATCGATAAAAACCAACAGGGAGTAAACCAATGGGATAAGCAAAAACGGGGTATACAAAAGTGATAAAAGAAGGCTGAATGTTATCCCTACCACAAAAAGGGAAGGTAACAGATGTACTGCCTTGAGTGAACCCGGGTGAATAAGATGCAGGTTGATACGTGCAATACCTGAATTATATACCTGTTTAAAGAATTGCCTGAAAGTGCTCCTGCGTTTATGATACACGAAAGCGCCGGGAATAAGTGCGGTTTGGAACCCGTTTTTCAGCAGGCGTAAGCTAAGATCGATATCTTCCCCGAATCGCATGGCTCCATAACCGCCTATGGCCTCAAATGCTTTTTGGGATACCCCCAGGTTAAAACTTCTGGGATTGAATTTTTCCATCGACTTTTTCCCGCCGCGGATACCACCTGTCGTAAAAAATGAGGTCATGGAATAATTGATCGCCTTTTGTGTGATGGTAAAAGAGGGCAGTGCCGCATCCGGACCCCCGTAAGCGTCCACCCAATGGTCTTCAAGAAAATGTGAAACGGTTTCGATATAATTCGGCGGAATGATACAATCTGAATCGAAGAAGATAAGGTAATCATACTTTGCACCCGCCGCTCCTGCATTTCTGGTGAGGCCGGGACCTGAATTGGGTTTTTCGAAATAGATGATATCCAGTTTGTCACGGTATTTCTTCACCACGGTATCGCTCTTCCGGGTAGACCCATCCTCAACAACCACTACTTCAAATTGCTTGTCTGTCTGTTTGCAAAGGCTTTCGAGAAGTTCATCCACCTCATCAGGACGATTATAAAGAGGTATGATAATTGAAAAAAACATAAAATTTACCCATTTAATCAGCACAAAGCTAGTTATTTTATTTCATACGACTAAAATTATTTATTTTCAATGGTGTCGTATGGAACTCGCATTTAGTCATGAACTCGGGTGAGAACAGTTATCATGCTCGTTTCATACGATTATTTTATTTTTTATATTTCGGTGTATGGAACCTTTGATATTTAAAATAATCATTCCCTTTGGGTGTCTAATGATTATTTTAAACATGTTGGTTTCATATGATCAAAGCGTTTATTTCTTGTATCAATCATCTTTTTTCATCTTCCCGGCATAAAAGATATGCTGCTTATCCTGGTGATGGATCGGGCTATTTCAGCCTAGAAACAAAAAACTGTTAAATAAATGTGAAAATCATTGAATATTTAAAAAAAAAGAATATCTTTGTCCTTTCCAATAAATATTGTTTTTTTGATATGTTGCGGGAGAAGGAACAAGATATCAATAACGATGGTTAATGAGAGATTGTTATCGTATGGTAAGATTTTGTAAAATAGTTACTTACATACTTGTTTTATATTGCGTCCTATCATGTAAAAATGGAGAGGAGGTTTTAATCAAGGGGGAGATTTCGAATTTAGAAAATCCCTATATCTTGGTTACCTGGCTTTCTGCAGATACACTGGCCATCGATACAATCAATGTAGACACAAAAGGAAAATTCAATTACAGAAACCAAATCGATACGCTTACCACTTTTTCACTCTATCTGAACAATTATGAGAGTGTTGCAGTTGTTTTTGCAGACAAAGGACAATCTTTGAAGGTGAAGGGTGATGCTTTGTTGCCGGATCTTATTGAAGTGACCGGTAATGAGATCAATAACGATCTGACGCTGTTCAAGACGCAAAACCGTGAATTGCTTGCGCAACGGGGGCAGTTGTTGCTTAACCTGAGCAGGGAATCCCACGTTGATACTATCCTCAATAAGCCGATGTCCCGCCATGATGAGATTGCCAGATTGCAATTGCTCAATCATGAATTGATATCACAGGCGGAAGAATTTATCGAGAAAAATCCCGGCAAATTTTCCAGTCTTATCCTCATCAATAATTTTTTTATAAATAGCGATAATCCTCAGGCACTGGAACGGGTATTGGGATATCTGCAGGGAGATGTGACCAATACTCAGTATGCTGCCCGGCTCAGATCCTATTCTGAAAGGATCAACCGCTCGGGCGAAGGTGTGCAGATGCCCTATTTTATACTCAAAGACAAAGAAGGGAATAGTATCTATTCTCACCAATTCAAAGGAAAATATCTGCTGCTTTCTTTTGTTTCTACCGCAGGGATTGAATCGCGTGAGACAATCGATTTGCTGAAAGAGGCATACCGGGAAGTCAATAGGGACAGTGTGGAGTTCCTTACTGTATATATCGATTCCGATATTTATCCCGTGGAATATGTGGAAAATGATTCTATTCCCTGGAGTGTGGTTCCCGAGAAAAGGAGTTGGGGATCGGATATTGTAGACGCGTACAATGTGCAATATATACCATTTAATATTCTGATCGCTCCCGACGGCAATATCAAAGTACGCAATATTCCCGCTCAGGGAGTAGTGAATGCAATCAGAAATTCTACCGAAGATTAAGTGTAAGAAAAGGCTTGGTGACATGCTGGTCAAGTTGTTTGGAGCGGCTGTACAGGGTATCGATGCAACGCTCATTACCATTGAAGTTAACTGTTCGAGAGGGATTAGGTTTATGCTGGTAGGCCTGCCGGATGCCTCTGTGAAAGAAAGCCATGAACGTATCGTATCAGCCGTCGAAGTAAACGGGCTGAAATTTCCACGTCAACAGATCGTTATCAATATGTCTCCTGCGGATATCCGGAAGGAAGGGTCGGCGTATGACCTGCCGCTTGCCGTCGGCATCCTTGCTGCTTCCGGATCGGTTTCCCGTGCCAGATTGGGTGACTATCTGATAATGGGTGAATTGTCGCTCGACGGAACCATTCTTCCTTTGAGGGGAGCGTTACCCATTGCGCTGATGGCAAGGGAGAAAGGTTTCAAAGGGTTTGTCCTGCCGGTGGCGAATGCAAAGGAAGCCGCAGTGGTGGAGGGATTGGATGTTTATGGAGTGAATAATATCCGTGAGGTCGCCGCTTTCTTTAATGGAGAACAGGAGTTATGCCCAACAAAGATCGATCTGCAACGTGAGTTTCTGGAGGGACGCTCTTCTTTCGAACTCGATTTTTCAGATGTGAAGGGGCAGGAAAACGTGAAGCGGGCGTTAGAAGTAGCTGCTGCCGGAGGGCATAACGTGATTCTTATTGGTACTCCGGGTTCGGGAAAGTCGATGATGGCAAAACGAATGTCCTCTATCCTGCCTCCTTTTTCGTTGGAAGAGGCACTGGAGACTACAAAGATACATAGTGTGGCCGGTAAAACTGATCTGGGCAGGTCGCTTATGACCGCCCGTCCCTTTCGCTCTCCTCATCATACCATCAGTGATGTGGCGATGGTGGGTGGAGGGGCATATCCCCAGCCCGGCGAGATAAGTCTGGCGCATAATGGAATTTTATTCCTGGATGAACTGCCTGAATTCAGCAGGAATGTGCTGGAAGTGATGCGACAACCGTTAGAAGATCGTAAGATCACCATCTCCCGTGCCAAATTCACGGTGGACTATCCTGCCGGGTTTATGCTGGTCGCAGCAATGAATCCCTGTCCCTGTGGCTATCATAATCATCCGGATAAGAAGTGTATATGTCCTCCCGGAGCAGTACAGAAATATCTCAATAAGATTTCGGGGCCGCTTCTGGACAGGATCGATATTCAGATAGAAATTGTGCCGGTTCCCTTCGAAAAAATATCCGACCCTGTCCCCGCAGAACAGAGTGCTGATATACGTAAGAGAGTCGTGAGAGCAAGGGAGATACAGTTGCACCGGTTCAAAAACAGAAAAGGAATCTTTTGTAATGCACAGATGAACGGTAGGATGTTACGTGAATATGCTTCTCCCGACCAGAGAGGAATGCAACTGTTAAGGGCAGCAATGGAAAGGCTCAACCTCTCAGCCCGTGCCTACGACCGCATATTGAAGGTGTCCCGTACCATTGCTGATCTCGAGGGGAATGAACAGGTACAGCCATCTCATCTGGCGGAGGCAATTAACTACCGGAATTTAGACAGGGCGAATTGGGCATTGTAAGGTGTCCCACCTTTTCACCTTTTCTCAAAATGATGGTCATCATAGAATCTTGTAAAGGTATGCCCCCATCGGAACCCGAGTTTCCTGAACTCTTCCACTACCGGATGGCCGGGATAGAGGGTACCGTTTACGGTGGTATCCCGTACTGCTCCTTCCGGTTTGTTGGGGCGTTCTTCTCCCTTCCATCGTAAAGGGTTGAAGCGGGGATTGATGTCAATAGCCATTCCTGCCGCATGCTTTGAGTAGGTGATGTCGCGGTAACAGAAACTGTAGCTGTTGTTGTCATCCATCGACAAACTGTCGTTCCAGTTGTATTTCACAATAGGGATTGCCTTTTCGATGACGAACTCCTTGTCGAGCATAAACCTGAAGATCTTCTTGATCTCTTCTTCTATTATTTTGTTGGAAAGTATTTGTCCGCGGTGGATACGCCCGTCGGTAGAGAGATATGTTACATCGAAAAGAGTTAATTGGTCAATAATGCTCCGGGGGGCTTTGGTACCGGAAATAGCCTCTTCAAAGGTGTAGGCAGCATCAATTATTGTGTCATTTCCAACAGGTATTGTCTCAGATGTTTCCACATCATCGTGAAGCCAATAGTGCGAGGTTGTATCGGTAATTTCGGAGGGTAGTCCGGATTTTGTCACCGGGTTTTCGTCACTTGTCGACGCTCGTTTGTCACTTTTATGTTCTGTACATGAATAAAAAACAAAAAATAACCAAAAAAGGGTAAGAGTGGTTTTCATTTTAACTCAGTTCCAGTCCAAACTCGTCGGAAAGTTTTTGCAGTGAAGGATTTTGTTGTACCATCTCATCGAATATCTCACGTGAAGTGAGTGGCTTCTTGATGGCATTTGTCTCCGCGATCCTGATGGTCATGGTGATGTCGTCATTTCTCAATTTTTCCCTCAGGAAAGAGAGAAGGGCAATGCTATGGTCAGTGAGATATTGCTTGTTGAGTTCCGTGTTTACTTCCACTTCGAACAGGGTATCGTTTAGCATCCTGGGATGATAGAGCGTCATTGTATTCTTGAGAAGCTTCTCTTCGTTCAGGCTGTCAGCATAATCTTTCCAGGCATTCACCAGTTCACTTTCGGTGAAAAGGTTTTTACCATTCTGCTGCTGTGCCTCAGATCCTGAGGAAGAGTTTTCCTCTTCTTTTTTGCTGGTGATAGAGGAGAGCGATACACCCATTCCTGAGAGTGAGACTGTTTTCTTTTTCAATGATACGGCAGCTTCGGCAGGCTTACGTATGTTGCTTGCCGCCGGTTTCTGCCCATCATTGTCTGTTCCGGAGATATTTTTTTTCCCGGAATCATTCTCTTTTTCCGAATATGGATTCCCTTGAGTGGTAGTCTCTCTTTCTGTAACCTTTTCTTTTTCTGTAATTTTTTCCGTTTCGGGCGCCTTCTCCTGCCCGGTATCTGTTTGTGCCGGCTTCTCTTTCGATACTATTGGTTCAATAGTTCTTTTTTTTTCTGTTTTCATTCCGGAAGCATCATCCCGATTGGATAGTTGACATAGCCGTATCAGCGATAATTCTAACAAAAGCCGTTTATTTTTGCTAAGCCGGTAGTTCAGGTCACATTCATTTGATATTTCAATAGCTTGGTACAAGAACTGATTGCTGCACTTTTGGGCCATTGTGACATATCGCTCACGGATGGATGCTCCCACCTGGAATAACTGTGCAGTTGCTGCGTCTTTGCATACCAATAAGTCCCGGAAATGGTTGGAGATGCCACTGATGATATATTGTCCTTCAAATCCCCTGTTTAGGATGTCGTTCAATATCAGCAAACATTCCACCACATTCCCGTCGAGAATAGCGTCGGATAATCTGAAATAGTATTCATAATCGAGTACATTCAGATTTTCGATCACAGCTTGATAGGTGATATTCCCACCGGTATAACTTACTGTCTGATCAAAGATGGAAAGTGCGTCACGCATTCCGCCATCTGCTTTCTGGGCGATAATATTCAGTGCTTCGGGTTCAGTTATTACTCCTTCCTGGTCCGCCACATATTGCAGGTGCGCAACCGTATCGGCAATAGTGATACGGTTGAAATCATACACCTGGCAACGGGACAGGATGGTAGGGATAATCTTCTGCTTCTCCGTGGTGGCGAGAATGAAGATAGCGTGCGCCGGCGGTTCTTCCAATGTTTTCAGGAAAGAGTTGAAGGCCGCTTGCGAGAGCATATGCACCTCATCGATGATATATACTTTATATCTTCCTATCTGGGGAGGGACACGTACCTGGTCGATCAGGTTCCGGATATCGTCCACACCATTATTGGAGGCCGCATCCAATTCGTGGATATTATAAGAACGCTGTTCATTGAATGCCACACACGATTCACATTGGTTACACGCCTCATGGTCGGCGGCAGGGTTAAGACAATTAATTGTTTTCGCGAAAATGCGGGCACAAGTAGTCTTCCCGACACCCCGGGGGCCGCTAAACAGGTAGGCATGTGCCAGTTTATTACCGGCAATTGCATTCTTCAAAGTGGTGGTAAGGGCCTCCTGCCCCACAACCGATTTGAATGTAGAGGGTCTGTATTTTCTTGCGGAAACAACAAATGTATCCATAGCTTTATGAACAATAGTAAAGTACAAATGTAGTGAAAATATTCTTAACTTATCTGCCGGTTATTTTCTATCTTTCCCTATTCGGTAAAATGGTATTTTTATCTATATATGCGGTTTTAAGAATAAATTCTTGTAATTTTGGAGTGTAGAACATATGAATAATGAAACATAATCTTTCAATCATAGCTTTGGCCGGGTCGATGTTGATAACCGGTTTCTCCTGTCTGTCGAGTAAAAAAGCGCAGACAGAATCCGTTGAAGAAAAACAGATACCGGTACAAACTGTCGTGCCGGATACGTTTGTCTTGCCACAGATCCCTGAAATCATGAAAGAGCCTGAAGAGAGAGCCGGATATTTAGTAATGCATTACTGGGACAGGTTTGATTTTGCTGACCGAAACCTGATCCGGCGGCCGGAAATTACCGAGCAGGCTTTTGTAGATTATATCAATATCCTGGGGTATGTACCAAAAGAAAATGCTGATGCTTCACTTCGGTATGCATTACAGAAGGCGGAGGCCGACACAATGATGTATGTGCATTTCACTGAGTTGTTCGAGAAATATCTCTACGATCCCAACTCTCCTTTTCGTAATGAGGAGTACTATCTACCCGTATTGCAGGAGGTGGTAAACTCTCCGTTATTAACCGAAGAGAGACGTTCGCGATATGGGTTTCAACAGGAAATGGCTCGGAAAAACCGTGTTGGGGAGAGCGCCAATGATTTTACTTATACGGTCTCATCGGGAGAATCTTTCCGTTTGTATGACCTGAAGAGCGAATATACATTGCTGATGTTTACCAATCCGGGTTGTTCTACCTGTGCGGCAGTGACAGAGCGCCTCAAAGAGTCTAAAGAGTTGAGAGATGCATTGTCTATGAACAGCCCGTCGCGTACTATGATTACCATTCTTGCGCTTTCGCCGGATAATGATTATGCAGAATGGAGTGCACATCTTCCTGAAATGCCTCTGCAATGGATCTATGCATATGATAAAAGCGGGGAAATTATGACGAAAAGATTGTATGATATAAGAGCATTTCCCTCCCTTTACCTGTTGAGTAAGGATAAAAAAGTAATTCTTAAGGACACTTCCATAGAGGCGATTGAGTCTTTCTTTGCTGTTCATTGATGGTGCTGTGTGCAGTTGATACTTATCTTCTTAAATATATATCCTCTCCTGTTTTTATAAGTGTTTGTTTGCAAGTTGGTTATCGTTTTGCAAGAGTTAAAATTAACATTTGAAAGCATTTTTTTTAGCGAAATAGTTTCCTGATAAGAAAAAGTAGCGTACTTTTGCCATCCTAAAAATGAGACTTTTAGCGAAAAGTCATTAAAGTTAATGGATTTAGTTTACTGCGTGAAGCAGTGGCTTTATCTGAGTACTAACCAAACTAAATTTTTATGAAGTACTTAAGCTTTTGCCTTGTATCGGTGATTTCATTCGTGTTGTCATCGGGTTCGGTAAAAACTGATTTACCTTCTTCCGGTTATCATCCCGGCGAGACGATTCCTGATATCGCTTTAACGGATTTGGAAGGTAATTGGCGCAACCTGCACGATTATAAAGGCAAAAAAGTAGTGGTCAGTTTTTGGGCCACTTACCATGCCCAATCCAGAGCGAACAATGTTCAACTCTACAATTATCTTCAAAATAGGGATAGTGATGTTGAATTTGTTTCAGTGGTTTTCGATGAAAATAGAAATGTAGTGGAAAAAACACTGATGTTGGACAGGCTGGAGAATATGTCTCAATTCTATGAGATAAGTGGAACCGGTTCTGAAATCTATAAAAAATTCAGACTGAACGAAAGGTTCCGCAACTACTTAATAGATGAGAACGGAGTAATCATCGCGATGAATATCACTCCCGAAGATTTGAAAACAATCCTTTAAGTTTGATAATGAATTAAAAACGGGTATCGAAATATATTCGGTACCCGTTTTTTCTTTCCCGGTCATCTTCTTTATCCGCCTTCCCCGTTTCCGGTTTTTATTTCGGATAACCTTGCCGGTCTAACTCCGCCTGTTTATTTAGCTTTTCCCTGGTTAGCCACAGCATCCATCAGTTTTTTGATCTCTTCGGGATCACCTAAGAAATAATCTTTCTGCAGATTCATGTCGTCATCGAATTCGAAAACATAGGGAACTGCGGTTGGCAGGTTCAGGCTTACAATATCTTCGTCGGAGATATTTTTCAGGTGTTTGATGATACCGCGGAGGCTGTTGCCGTGAGCAGCTACGATTACCTGGTCGAATTTTTCCATTTCCGGTACAATAGTATTGTTCCAGTAAGGAAGAATGCGCTCTACAGTATCTTTCAACGCTTCGGTGAGCGGAAGGTCCTTTTCGTCAACTCCTTTGTAGCGCGGATCCTGGAATGGTGAGCGTTCGTCTTCCTTATCCAGTGGTGTAGGAGGCACGTCGTAACTACGACGCCAGATAAGTACCTGTTCGTCGCCATACTTTTCTGCCGTCTCAGCCTTGTTCAACCCTTGGAGCATGCCGTAATGCTTTTCATTCAACCGCCAGGTTTTCTCTACCGGGATCCAGTCCAGATCCATCTCATCCAGTACCACATTCAAAGTCTTTACTGCCCTTTTCAGATAGGAAGTATAGGCTTTTTCGAATTGAAAACCCTCTTCTTTCAACAGTTTACCTGCTTTATGCGCTTCTGCAATACCCTTTTCGGAGAGATCCACATCGGTCCATCCGGTAAAGCGATTCTCTTTGTTCCATACGCTCTCGCCGTGGCGAATTAAGACTACTTTCTTCATACTAATTTATATTAATTACTAATTACCAATTACCAATTACCAATTACCAATGAATAGGAGTTAGTCCTATTGCTGGATCTTAAATTTTGAAATCCGGAATCATTCAAATCTTGAAACCTTGAATCTTTTTCGCAAAACTACATAAAATTGGCCTAATTGCAGGCAATCAGGATGTAAATTTATCAAAAAGGTTGCCCCTGTAAGTTTTGTTTATCTTCCTCTTGCATTCTGTTCAGCAGCCGGAGCTGAATAATCAGCAGATAGATCGAGAGGATGGCGGCCAGCGTGTCGGCTACCGGCATAGCGATCCAGATACCGTTCAATCCCCATAAACGGGGAAAGATGATAATAAACGGCACCAGGAATATTAACTGGCGGCTCAGGCTCTGTGTGATCGATTTAGCAGCGTAGCCCAGGCTCTGGAAAAAGCTGGATGCCACAATCTGTATACCCACAAGAGGGAAAGCGGCCACAGTGATCCTGATTCCTTTCTCGGTGATCGACAGCAGCTCCGGGTCGGTTGTGAAAGCCGAGGCGAAAAGGTGTGGAAAGAACTGCCCCACAATAAATGTCAAGGTGGTGATTATCGTAGCCACTTTCAGGGAATAGTAGAGGGTTTCCTTTACCCTTACAAAATTACGGGCACCGTAGTTGTAACCGATGATAGGTTGTGTGCCCTGGTTCAATCCCATGATAATCATCACGAAAATCATGATGACAGTATTGATGATACCATATGCACCGACAGCCATGTCGCCTCCATAACGTAAGAGGGAGGTGTTCAGCAACACCGCCACACCGGAAGCGGCAACCTGCATGCTGAACGGGGATATCCCTATGGAGAGAATGGAGGCAACAATCTTTTTGTTGAACCCTATATTCTTCCAGCGGAGACGGATCAGGTTGTTTCCTCTGGTAAAATGATCCATGACGAACAACATACCGATGAACATAGAGATTACCGTAGCCCAGGCTACCCCCTTTATCCCGAGATTGAACACATAGAGGAAGACAGGCGTCAGAATAATATTCAATATAGCACCGATTAGCATGGTAATCATTGCTTTTTTAGGATAACCCGAGGAACGCATCATCGCGTTGAAGTTGTAACAGAGGCTCACAAATACATTTCCCAACAGGACAATCTGCAGATAGTCGCGTGCATAGGGGATAGTGAGGTCGCTCGCTCCGAATGCCCTTAGGATAGGATCGAGGTAAATCATGATAAGGGTGATAAAGACAAGGTTGAGTATGACCGTGATCAGTAATGAATTGCCGAGTATTTTCTCCGCGGTCAGCTTGTCCTGCTTTCCCAGGCTGATGGAAATACGGGCTGCACCGCCTGCCCCTACCAACATTCCGAGGGAGGCGGTGAGGTTCATCACGGGGAATGTGATGGCGAGGCCTGAAATAGCCAGTGCACCCACTCCCTGCCCGATAAAGATACGTCCGATCACGTTATACATTGCCGTGACCATCGTCCCCACAATACCTGGAAGGGCATAGTCCCATACTAATTTACTGATTTTCTTAGTTTGAAAATCCTGTTCTCTTTTTGACTGCAAAATTTTTCTTTCGATATAATAACCCTGACGGTTTTTCTTCCGTCTTATTTCTTTGTCATAATATCCAGCACCAACTTATCGGTCTCCTGCATACCACTGTTACCAATGCGTGCCAGATTCTCTATAGTGCGGTCGATATCTTCATCGACGATCCCCTCCTGTGAGGTTACCACCTCATTCTCCATAGCTATCACTGCCGACAAGGCAGCGGTCGATACCCCGCTGGCGATTTTCAGGGCACAACCGGGTTTGGCTCCGTCGCAGATCATGCCTGTGATATTTGCGATCATATTTTTGGCCGCATACACGATCTGTTCATAATTCCCGCCCATCAGGTAAGTAATGCCGCAACTCGATCCGGTGGAAGCCACCACACAACCGCACAGGGCGGAGAGTCTGCCTAATTGTTGCTTTATATAGATGATTAGCAGGCTGCTTAGCGTCAACGCGCGGATCAATTGTTCGTCGCTGCACGACTCATTCTCGGCGTAGATAAGGACAGGCATGGTAGCAGCTATCCCTTGATTACCACTGCCGGAATTGCTCATTACCGGTATCAATCCCCCATCCATTCTCATATCACAGGCGCCTGCCGTGGAGATAACCATGCGGGTGTGCAGGTTATCACCGAAAATGTGAAGGCCATTCCTGTTTTTCAGACTCCCGGCGACGTTGTGCCCGTAGTTGTGGAGCATGGCTTCGACTGATGCCTTCCTGTTCATTTGTGCAGCTTCCAGTATGAAAGAGAGTTCCTCTAGGGGCGACTCTACAGCATATTCGTAGACGGTGCGGAAATTAAGTGGCAGGTTGTTTTCAGTTTGATCTTCTTTGCTTGTGGAAGCTGACCTGTCGAGCAACACTTCACCATTTTTTTCTATATAGGAAAAATAGTTGTGGTTACCCGATATGACGGTAACAGCCGATTCACCACCCCCGCTGCAACGGATCCTGATATAGAGTTTATCGGTGATACCCGTTTGCTGGCGGATTTCGATCCTACCTTCTTTTATGAAGCACTTGCCCTGCTCTACTTCCTCTGATGTTACATGTTTTAGTAGCTCAAGCCCTTCTTCCGGTTTGCCAATCAGTGCTCCCAACGCAATAGCGATAGGAAGACCGGTCATTCCTGTCCCCGGGATTCCTACTCCCAATGCATTTTTCAGCACATTGGCGCTTAGGAAAGCCTCAACCTTTTCAACCTTTATTCCGAGGGTGCTGCTCGCTTTAGCTGTGCAAAGAGCCACAGCGACTGGTTCGGTGCAGCCGATGGAAGGAATTATTTCCTGTTGCATAAGCAGGTGTATACGGGTTCTTTTGTCGGTTGATAGCATAAGAAAGTACACAGAATGAACGATGAGGGTGCAAAATTAATCAAAATTCCCCATATTCCCAATGAGTGAGGATGGAAAGGTGCCTGAGTGGCTAGGTGATTAGGAAGTGGTTAGGTGGATGAGTGGACAGAATTCCAAATTAATTTCGGGAGAGCAACTGATGTCCGATCCTGCAGAACAGGCACTTCCGTGTGTCACAATAGACCCTTCGCAGTTGTATAAGGGCTTGCGTCTCAAATGAGTTTCGAGGAATCACTCCCGCGTCAGAGAATTCGGATATGATCACGTTTCTCTCCGGCCCTAATGACTCTAAAAGATGAATAGCTCTGTCGCAATAGCTCTCTGTGGACATTTTTTTACCGTAAGCGAATAATATAGGTACCACAGTGTTAATCAACAGAATCTGCCTCGATGTATTGCCCAATTGTCTATCTGACTCGGGAGACTGTTTTCCGAAAGAATAATGGGTATGCCAATATAGGGAAGGGGATGCCCGGAACAGTGACATCCAGTCATCGGTCTCCTTTTGCTCAAGGACCAAAGAGAACAGCCTGCCTGACGACTGCAGTAAAGCCGCCAGTTGTGCGATACGTATTTCAGGGAATGAATGTGGGCGGACTCTCATTCTTTTGAACAGGTAACCCTCCAGGGGTGTCAATGAATATTTACTTCTCAGGAAACGGTATTCATTCTGCAACTGCAGGAAATAGCCACTCTTACCTTCCCGGTATCCGGACTCCTCCAATAACCCGGCCTGTCCGAACAACAACGCCTCCACCTGAAACAGGCTGTCGCCGTGCCGCCGGATACATTTGAATGGTAACGAAAGTGCGAGTCGTTCAAATGTATCGCTATTCAGTCCGAATCCGAAATTACGCGTAAGCAATACATAGAACACCTCATCCCACGATTGATGAAAACGATCCAGATGAGTAAAGATATCGTTGGTTTTTCTTTCCAACCGCTCAATTGCCAACCGGCCAAGGAATGAGCGGATCAACACCTCCGGAAGTGAAGAAAGATGATCCTTGCATGGAACAGCGCTATGGCTATAAATAAGATAGTCAGCATTTTTTCGTATCTCATCGGGGACAGACAGCTTGCACTGTGGTATTTGTTGCCCTTTCTCATTTTTTATTATCCTGTTCAGACGCTCCGACAGGTGCAGGATCACAGAATTGTAGGTCTTGTCGGTATGATGCCCATGCCGCTCCCATTCATCGGAAGAGCGATGGATCTCTATATCTCCGGCCCAGAGCTCATCACCGATTTTCACCTTGGCATTAAAGAAATCGGGCCCTGCATGCAGATTGTGTATTCCAGGATCAATCACCTCTACCCTTCGCCCATCCATCGTTTCGAGCGAATCGGGGGGATAAAGCCTGAACTTCCATATATAATGTAACAGTTCTTCTTTACAAGGCATAGCAGTCAGGTTTAAAATTCGAAGTTACAACCAATTATCTAAAATTCCAAACTTTTTTATAGCTGGACTGAGGAGAACCCCGGTCCTACTGTCCCATCTCCAATGACAATGTGGTAAAAAATGAAAAAAATGTATGAGACTGCATAAAACATTGTACATTTGTGTCTAATTTAATGAACTAATGGTGCGTAAAATCTTCACATTCCTCTCCTGGTCTTTTTTCATGACGCTGATTGCCGTCTTGTATCATTCCTGTGCGAATATGGCCGCACCTACCGGAGGGGCTTATGACGTGGACCCGCCGGTGGTGAAAAAAGCCACCCCTGCCTTTAACTCATTGAATGCTACCCCGACGAGGATAGTGATTGAGTTCGATGAAAATATTAAAATCGAGAAACCCAGTGAGAAAGTAATTATTACTCCTCCACAGAAGAATATGCCGGTAATCCGTTCGGCAGGGAGAAATGCTATTGTTGAAATCAAAGACACACTGTTGCCCAATACTACTTACACCATCGATTTTACCGATGCAATTGTGGATAATAACGAAGGTAACCCGTTAGAGAATTTTGTCTATTCTTTTTCTACCGGCGACCGGCTTGATACCTTATCGATTGGAGGAAAAGTATTATCAGCTCCGGATCTGGAACCGGTCACAGGTATATATGTAGGTGTTCATTCCAATCATCATGATACGGCTTTTACCCATATACCGTTTGAACGGATTTCCAGGACAGATTCGCGTGGAAACTTCGTTGTAAGGGGGATGGCTCCGGGAAAGTACAGGGTATTTGCACTGAATGACCTGAACAGGGATTATAAATATGATAATCCACAGGAAAGTATTGCCTTTTTGGATTCTATTGTAATACCCTCCACCATATCGGCGGTACGGCAGGATACTATCTTTCAGGACAGTCTCACCATAGATACGATACTTATCGTACAATATACCCGTTTTGTGCCGGATGACCTGCTGTTGCGCTCTTTCCTGTCCGATTTCCAACGCCAGTTCCTGCAAAAGCATGAACGCCCCGAAGCACATAAACTCAACCTTTTTTTCGCCTCGCCGACCGATATGCCGACTTTCTTTTTACTGAAACCGGAGGTAAGGAATAATGATTGGTTTATCGCCGAACGGAGTGCTAAAAATGACACCCTTATGCTTTGGATTACCGACTCCTTGGTCTATAAACAGGATTCATTGAGTATGCAGATCAATTATATACGTACCGACTCAGCCAACAATAATTATATTGCAACAGATACCCTCAATTTCAATATGAGGCGGACGGGCCGGGAGAGAGCCAATACAGAGAAAAAAGAAGGGGAGGAAGAACAGATCACATTTTTGAACATTAATACTAATGTTCAGTCTTCATTCGAGTTGTACAACCCTATCCGGATAGAGTTTGAACAACCTGTTATGGCATTCGACTCTACTTACGTGCAATTATTGACAGAGGTGGATTCCTTATTCGAGGCTATACCTTTTCATCTGGAGTCCGACTCGCTGAATCCGCGCAAGTTCACCCTGCGTCCCCGCTGGAAGCCCGGTGGTAAATACAAAATGCTGATAGACTCTGCCGCCATCACCAGTCATTATGGACTCTGGAACAACAAGTATGAACAATCTTTCACTGTGAAGCCACTGGATCAGTATGGAAACATGGAGATATCCATCACCGGGCTTCCTGAAGATAAGACGGCTTTTGTGGAACTGCTCGATAAGTCGGATAAACCTTTTCGCAGGAGTTATGTCAAAGCGGGTAGGGCAAGATTTCAGGATTTGCCTCCCGGTGAGGTCTATGCGCGCATTGTAATAGATGAAAATGACGATGGTGTATGGACTACCGGAAATTATGAAGAGGGGCGACAACCGGAAGAGGTGTTTTATTATCCCGGTAAATTTGTAATAAGGGCTTTTTCAGATCATTCGGAAGACTGGAATGTGCATGCAACGCCCGTATTCAATCAGAAACCATTGGAGATAACCAAGAATAAGCCGGAAGAGAAAAAGCGGCGGGATCCGAATCGGGAGAGAGAGCAACAGCAGCGGCAAAATCAGCAGAATTCTCCCTTTTCCGGAGGAGGCACAGGTGCGGGAGCTCCTTCCAATATGAGATAGCAACCGGGAGGTATGCATTAGTTATTGCAACTATACACTCCGTAAATTTAAAGTTATGATCAATCAAAAAGCTAGATCTATCCCCGTTTTACTGTTTTTATTGCTAAATGTAATAGGGGTAGATGCACAGTGTAAACTGACCAATACTGCTTTTGCGAGCGGCGAGGATATAAAGTATGATCTCTATTTGAATTTAGGCTTTTTCAATGCACGTGCAGGAAGAGGGTCACTCTCAGTGACCGAAGCAAATTATCGTGGTGAGAATGCTTATAAGATGGTGATGTTATTCAATACCTCCGGCCTGGCAGGGAGCCTATACACTGTAAACGATACACTCACCTCTTTTATTGATAAGGATATACGTCCTTTGTTATTTACCAAGGAAGCGTTTGAGGGAAAAGACTATTCCGTGGAGAGGCAATCTTATACCTATGACGGAGATAAGGTGAAAATACGTGCATTTCGCGTCATGAACGGAAAAGAACAGTTCGATGAAGTGGTCACCACCGAATATTGTACCTATGATTACCTCTCAGTATTGCCCTACATCCGGAATCTCGATTATGCAGACATGAGGCCGGGCGACAGGCACCATATACGTTTCATTGCAGGAAGAAAACCTGTGAATATGTATGTCAATTACCAGGGTATCTCATCGGTAAAAGCGAATAATGGAAAAAATTACGAAGTGATTAATCTCACAATGACTATTCTCGATGATGCCTTTTCTAATCAGAAAGAAGCTTTAAAAGCCTCGCTCACCAATGATGAAAATCGTATCCCGGTGATTATAGACACCACCCTTAGGATTGGTTCAATCAAGGCAGTCTTGCGGGATGTATCGGGAACCAGGCACCCTAAGTTCAACTTAGAAGTGCAACACCCGGGTGTTGTTTTTTGAAATGATTTCTTCAAAACAATCATGAAAAACACCGCGGGGGTTTGCCTAACGGCCGGGGGCGCGAAGCCCCCGAGGAGAGTCAAGCGGCAACATAAAAGAAAAAGGAGACCGAAGTCTCCCTAAAATTAACTATTATGTTGCTTATGAGAAAAAAATACAAACAGTTAACTTCAGAACAAAGGTACGCGATTTATTTAGGTATAAAAAATGGTGACAGCCAGCGAACCATCGCAGAGTCCATAGGGGTCAGTCCTTCAACGGTGTCCAGGGAACTGGGTCGTAACAAGAAGAAACATGGAGGTTACTCCTGGCGCTTGGCTCACGAGATGGCACAAGAGAGAAAGGAGCGTTTGCCCGGGAACAGGGACACCCCGGAGTGGATTAAACAGAAGGTGTTCCGGCTTGTCCGTGATGAATGGTCTCCCAAGCAGATCAGCGGATATTTGGAGAAATACAAGCAAATCCGGGTTTCCCACGAGACCATTTACAAGTGGATCCGGGAGGACAAAATAGCCGGGGGTGACCTTTACACGCATTGCCGCCACAAGCTCAAGCACCGCAAGAGGCCGGTGGGGTCAGTCAAGGGCATCCCCAACCGGAGAAGCATCCGGGAAAGGCCCGTGGAGGCCGACGGGAGCCGGTTCGGTGACTTTGAAATGGACACGATAATAGGAGCCAATCAATCGGAGGTGATCTTGACGGTAACGGAAAGGAAAACGAACCTTGTAATGACCAGGGGACTGCCCCGGGGCAAGGACTCCAAGGAGGTGGCAAAAGTGCTTGCTAACATGCTGCTACCCTACAAGGATATAATAAAGACCATCACCACGGATAACGGCACGGAGTTCGCCGCCCATGAAATGATAACTAAAAGACTGGGAGTCCCCGTATATTTTACAGACCCCTATTCATCGTGGCAAAAAGGAGCGATTGAAAATGCTAATAAACTCATCCGGCAATACATCCCCAAGGGGGCATCATTCAAGGACTATCCCCCGGGGAGATTAAAGCAAATACAGCATAAATTGAACAATCGACCAAGAGAAAAATTAAGCTTCAGCACACCAAAAGTTGAGTTTTACAAACAATTAATGTAAATTGCACTTGCTGCTTGACTCTGCTCACCCATAAAATAAGAAAAAAAATCTGTAATTTATCCAAAAAGAACCTATCTTTGTAAAATACTAAAGATTATCAATATTTTCGTTCAGTAAGAGCAGAAACAAAGCTTGCTTTGGTTATGCCGAGTGTAGAAAATATCTAATGAAATTGAAAAAAAGATATGTCAGATCTGATATATTCCGCAAAAATACCCGAACCGGCTCTCAGGAGGCTTCCCTGGTACTTGTCATATGTGAAACTCCTTAAGAGCCAGGGGGAAACCATTGTCTCCTCTACGCAGATTGCAAAAAAGATAGATGTTTCCGCCTCACAGATTGCCAAAGATCTTTCCTATGTCGATATAAGCGGAAAGACAAGGGTAGGTTATGATATAGACGACCTGATCAATGTGCTGGAGTCGTTCCTTGGATTTACAAATACGCATACGGCAGTAGTTTTTGGAGTGGGAAGCCTGGGTGCCGCCCTGTTGTCGGACTCGGGCCTCGAACAATTCGGGTTGAAAATTATTGCAGGGTATGACGTTAATCCTGCTATTGTTAATCACGCAATACACCATATTCCGGTGTTTCATTCCAATGAATTTATAGAGCGGAACAAAGAGATGAAGGCGGAGATAGGGGTTCTTACCGTGCCGCCCGGAGCTGCCCAGGAGGTGTCAGAATATATGATTCGTGGTGGAGTGAAAGCTATCTGGAATTTTACGCCTTTCCGGATACGTGTACCGGAGGGAACAGTACTTCAAAACACCTCGCTTTACGCCCACCTCGCCGTAATGTTTAACCGGTTGAACGGATAATTCTTAGAGAATGAAAATTTTTGCTGTCGGATTAAACTATGCTTCCCACAATAAAGAGATGGAACGTACGTTTCAGAGTACGGAGCCGGTCATCTTTATGAAGCCGGATACCGCTCTGCTGAAAGATGGCAAACCGTTTTTTCTTCCCGATTTTTCGGATGAGATACATTATGAAACGGAATTGGTGGTAAAGATAAACCGTTTGGGGAAAAATATAGGCGAGCGTTTTGCTTGCCGTTATTACGATCAAATTACCGTAGGTATAGATTTCACCGCAAGGGATTTACAGAGAAAACAGAAAGAGCTGGGTTTGCCGTGGGAGATTGCAAAAGGTTTCGATAATTCGGCTGCTATCGGAAAATTTATCTCTAAAAATGAGGTGTCCGATATCCGGAGCATTGATCTCCGGCTTGAGATCAATGATCAAACCGTCCAACAGGGTAATACGGAGGATATGATCTATTCGGTGGATAAAATTATAGCCTATATCAGCCGATTCTTTACGCTGAAGATAGGGGATCTTATTTTCACCGGTACACCGGCAGGCATCGGCCCGGTAGCGATCGACGACCATCTGCAGGGGTATCTTGACGACCGGAAGTTATTGGATTTCCGGATTAAATGACATCACTCAACCGCCATATCGATACAATATGAATAAAATAATTCTTACTATATTGTGCTGCATGTTTTGGCCGACGGCATACTTTTCTGCCGCAGCCCAAGAATATAACCCGATCCCGGTCGCTTTGCCTTCCTTACAGATCGCACCCGATGCCAGAGGTGGAGGAATGGGAGATATAGGAGCGGCTACTATGCCCGATGTCTATTCCCAGCACTGGAACGCGGCCAAATATCCGTTTATTTCGGGTGAAGCAGGCATCGCGTTTTCATATACACCTTGGCTCAGCAAACTGGTGAGTGATATTCACTTGCTCTATACATCGGGTTACTGGAAGTTCGGTAACGATAATCTCAATGCCATCAGTGCCTCCTTACGTTATTTCTCGTTGGGGGAAATGGAGGTCGGCGGTCTCAATGATGAATTTTGGCAGACTGTAGCGCCGCATGAGTTGGCTTTCGATGTAGGTTATTCCAGAAAGCTTACTGAAACTTTCTCCGGGGCGGTTACCCTACGCTATATCCATGCAGATTATTCCACGGGCGATGATGAAACTACGCCTGGAAACGCATTTTCTGCGGATATTGCCGGTTATAATGAATCCTATTTCTATATGGGACGTTCAGAAGCGCTTTTCGGATTGGGATTTAATATCTCCAATATCGGCACAAAAATCTCATACGATGGAGGAAACAGTTCCATGTTCCTTCCCGCAAATTTACGGCTCGGTGCCTCTTTAGGGTATCCCCTGGATCCCAAAAATACGCTCTCCCTCAGTTTTGATGTCAATAAGCTTCTGGTACCTACTCCCCGGTTGGCTTCGGAGAATGAGAGCGATGATGAAGCACAACGGCGTATCGAAGAATATCAGAATATATCTTCTATTGGTGGTATTTTCAAATCATTGGGTGATGCTCCCGGCGGTTTCAAGGAAGAGATGCAGGAGGTCATGTGGTCGCTTGGAGCAGAATACCGCTATGACAACCGGTTTTCAGTCAGGACCGGCTACTATCACGAGAGCGAGTATAAGGGTAATCGCCGTTATTTTACTTTTGGTGCCGGTTTCAGGAGTGATTTTTTTCAGATAGATGCCGCTTATTTGGTGTCGACAGCCCAATCTAATCCGCTGGATCAGACGTTACGGGTCTCTCTTGGCTTCGATATGGAAGGAATTAGGAATTTAATGCGATAAAGCTATGCAAATACGCGTCGGATTTGGTTATGATATGCATCGCCTTCAGGAAGGGAGGGAACTCTGGATCGGAGGGGTTAAGCTGGACTATGAAAAAGGTCTGCTGGGACATTCTGATGCAGATGTGCTTATCCATGCCATCTGTGATGCCCTGTTGGGAGCTGCTAACCTGCGTGATATCGGGTATCATTTTCCCGACACATCTCCGGAGTATCACAATGTTGACAGTAAACTTCTCCTGGGAGAGACAATGAATTTATTGGGAGAGAAAGGGTATGCCCTTGGAAATATTGATGCGACTGTCTGTGCGGAGCAGCCAAAGCTCAATCCCCATATTCCTGCGATGCGGCGAAAGTTAGCAGAAGTGATGGGGGTAAGTGATGGGCTTATCTCTATCAAGGCGACTACATCCGAGAAAATGGGTTTCGTGGGACGTGAAGAGGGTATCACTGCTTATGCGGTAGCGTTAATATGCAAATCGTAATGGAGGGAATATGCCGGGCTTTAATGGGCTTGCGAGATTTGTAGGCTTTTGCGAAAAGAAGTTTTATACCTGTTTCCGTTGGTTA
Source organism: Proteiniphilum saccharofermentans (assembly GCF_900095135.1). Classification (NCBI taxonomy): domain Bacteria; kingdom Pseudomonadati; phylum Bacteroidota; class Bacteroidia; order Bacteroidales; family Dysgonomonadaceae; genus Proteiniphilum; species Proteiniphilum saccharofermentans. The sequence continues at coordinate 4,247,236 of NZ_LT605205.1, read as the reverse complement.
TTGCGTAAAAAACAAGCAAAGGGCTACGGAGTACATTCACCATTCGCCTATAATCTGATTACCAATGTAATTTATTCTCCCTATAGCTTTTATGCCTTTTCTGATATCTACGGGATCGTATCGCAGCACAACATCAATCCTGAAGAATCCATTACCACTTATAATCATCTTTCTTTCCGGCTGATACATTATCTTCAGGCTAAGAATATATTGGAGATCAATTCGGGCATTGGTATCAATACCTTGTTCCTTGTGGCGCCTTCGAAGCATATTTCTTGTATTTGTGTGGAGGAAGGTCATGAGAAGCATTTTGTCGCCGCAGACTTTCAAAAACAGAGAGGAGTGAAGATCGGGTTTGTCTCTTCACTATCTGAATGTCAGGGTGAGCGTTTTGATGCGATTTTTATTAACTTTGAAAGAGGATATATTCCCGATATGGAAACATTGGCGGAATTAAGCCATTCCGGTACGTTTTGGGTGTTGCACCCTATAAAAAAAGGGAGAGGTAAACAATTTTGGCATAAAATCGTTCATGATTTGAGAACACGGATAACATTCGATGTAAAAGATACTGGAATTGTTTTCCTGACGCCTGATTTTCATAAGGAAAATTATTTGGTGTGATTTAGATAAAAAGGTAGAAAGGTGCCTAAGTAGTTAAGTGCCTGGGTGGGAGCGAATAATAATAGAAAATAGAAATATGAAAAAAAGTATAGTATATACCAAAACCGGCGACAAGGGAACTACTTCATTGGTAAGAGGGATGCGGGTGAGTAAAACACATATCCGCCTCGATGCTTACGGTACGGTAGATGAGCTGAACAGCTATGTAGGGTGGTTGAATTGTGCAGTGAAAGAAGAGGAGCACCGCGACTTTCTCCGCTACATCCAGCATAAACTTTTTACCGTGGGATCCTATCTGGCAACAGAGACTGAGAGCAAAGACCCAAAACCAGCCAGTATCATTTCAGAAAGGGATATAGTCCGTATTGAAGAGCAGATCGATATTATCGACGAGAACTTGCCACGACTGGACCGGTTTGTATTGCCGGGAGGTAATGAGGCGGCTGCCCGGGCTCATATATGCCGTACCGTGACCCGTCGTGCGGAGAGGAATGTGTACCGTGTAGCAGAAAAATTTCCCGTTGCAGAAGAGGTGCTGATTTTTCTGAATCGGCTTTCAGACTACTTTTTTGTGTTTGCAAGGTATGAAAGTAACAAAACCTCGGAAGAAATATTTTGGGAACAAGGGGATATATAAAAACTTTTTATACATTTGCGAAAAAATTGTATAAATAACAAATTAAATATATTATCAATGTATTGGACACTTGAACTGGCATCGAAATTAGAAGATGCTCCTTGGCCCGCTACAAAAGATGAGTTAATTGATTATGCCCAGCGATCGGGCGCTCCGCTGGAGGTGATTGAAAATCTGCAGGAAATTGAGGAGGATGGCGAAATATTCGAATCGATTGAGGATATTTGGCCTGATTATCCAAGTAAGGAAGATTTTTTCTTCAACGAGGATGAGTATTAGACTTTATTGTAGTGAAAACAGGTTTAAAAAGCATCCCGGCATGATCTGCCGGGATACTTTTTTTAGATAAATGTGTAAACAGTTGAAAATCTACACTATAATTTTATTCCAAATGTATGTTATATAACATGTGAAAATCTTTTTGCGCTTCTTTTTTTTGTCATACTTTTGTGTCAGCACAGTACAGCACAGTACGCTTGGCCTATGGAATTACAGTTCAATAATAAAAACACAAAAGTGCAGCAATTGACGGATTATATACAAAAATCCATTGCTGCGCGTGAGTTGAAGGTAGGGGATAAATTACCATCTATCAATCAGTTGAGCCAACGGTTTCACCTTTCCCGTGATACGGTTTTCAAAGCTTTCGTCGATTTGAAAAGCAGAGGGATTATCGATTCCGTACATGGCAAAAATTATTATGTTGCATCGCACACTAAGAATATTTTGTTATTATTGGATGAATACACGCCTTTCAAGGAGGTATTGTATAATACATTACGGGAGAGGCTACCCTCTTACTACGAGATCGACCTCTGGTTCCATCAGTACAATGAACATCTTTTCAATCAGATAATAAACAACTCAGTGGGTATACATAACAGCTATCTGGTAATGAATTATCACAATGAAAGATTTTCAAAGATATTGACGAGAATTGATAAAAAAAAGTTACTGCTTTTGGATTTTGGGAAATTCGACAAAGACGGGTACTCCTACGTTTGCCAGGATTTTGATGAAGCCTTTTACAATGCTTTGGAAACAATCAAAGCCCGGTTAAAAAGATACCGGAAATTATTCTTTGTCTTTAATAAGCATCATAAGCATCCTCAAAGTAGCAAGGAGTATTTTAGCAAGTTCTGCATTGACAACAATCTGCCATTTGAGATTATCGATGAGATCACAGATAAAACCTCTATCTTGAAAAAGGCGTTTTACCTGGTTATTAAACAGGAAGACCTGGTTACGATCATAAGGAAAGGGAGACTGGAACAACTTAAAGCCGGAAGCGATTACGGATTACTGGCATACAATGAGAATCCGTTCTATGAAGTGATAGAGAACGGGATAGCGAGCATAGGGGTCAATTGGGAACAAATGGGAAATTTGGCTGCCAATTTTATCATTAATGAAGATCCTGTGCAGGAATTTTTACCGACAGAGATCATATTACGGGATTCTCTTTAATTTTTAATCCGTGATCAGCACAGTTCAGCACGAAATCACTAAAAACTAAAAGAATATGAGAAAATATCCTAAAATCGGAATTCGTCCTACCATCGACGGGCGTCAGGGAGGCGTCAGGGAAAGCCTCGAAGAAAAGACTATGAATCTGGCAAAAGCAGTTGCAGAACTAATCAGCAGTAACCTGAAGAATGGTGATGGAAGCCCGGTAGAGTGTGTGATTGCCGACGGTACCATCGGGCGGGTAGGTGAGAGTGCCGCTTGTGCAGCAAAATTTGAGCGTGAAGGTGTAGGTTCTACTATTACTGTGACTTCAAGTTGGTGTTATGGTTCAGAAACCATGGATATGAATCCCTACTACCCTAAAGCTGTCTGGGGTTTCAACGGGACGGAACGCCCCGGTGCCGTATACCTGGCAGCAGTACTGGCATCCCATTCACAAAAAGGATTACCGGCATTCGGTATCTACGGACACGAGGTGCAGGACTTGCAGGACAATACCATCCCTGAAGATGTAGCTGGAAAACTCCTTCGTTTTGCCCGTGCAGCACAGGCCGTAGCTACGATGAGAGGGCAGTCATACCTTTCCATCGGCAGTGTTTCGATGGGTATTGCCGGTTCGATGGTCAATCCGGATTTCTTCCAGAAATACCTGGGCGTCCGCAACGAGTCGATCGACTCCACGGAAATCTTACGACGGATACAGGAGGGGATCTATGACCACGAAGAGTTCGAAAAAGCGATGGCATGGACCGAGAGATATTGCAAAGTGAACGAAGGTGCCGATTTCAACAGACCGGAAAAACAAAAGAGCCGGGAAGAAAAAGACAAAGATTGGGAGTTTGTGGTAAAAATGACCATTATCATCCGTGACCTGATGCAGGGTAACCCGAAACTCGAAGCAATTGGCTTCAAAGAAGAGTCGATCGGACACAATGCTATCTTCGGGGGATTTCAGGGACAACGCCAATGGACTGATTTCCTGCCCAACGGCGATTTCAGTGAAACGATACTGACTACTTCGTTCGACTGGAATGGTATCCGCGAAGCTTATACATTTGCCACTGAAAACGATTCGCTGAATGCGGTTGTTATGTTATTTGGGCATTTGCTGACCAATACAGCGCAGATTTTTTCAGATGTACGTACTTACTGGAGTCCCGACGCCGTAAAACGAGTTACCGGAAAAGAGCTTACGGGACTAGCAGCCAACGGCGTTATACACCTGATCAATTCAGGAGCTACCACGCTCGACGGCACAGGAAGAATGGATCTTGACGGCAGGCCGGCCCTGAAAGAACCCTGGAACATTACCGAAGAAGAGACAAAAGCCTGTCTTGCTGCTACCAACTGGTCACCGGCCAATCGTGATTATTTCCGTGGAGGGGGATATTCATCCACCTTCCTTACCAGAGGCGGTATGCCCGTCACCATGTCCCGGCTGAATATGGTAGATGGTTTAGGGCCTGTCCTGCAGATAGCTGAAGGATGGACGGTAGATCTCGATCCCGAAGTACATGACATTATCAACCGGCGCACAGATAAAACATGGCCTACGACATGGTTTGCTCCGCGTCTTACAGGGAAAGGGCCTTTCAAGGATGTTTATTCGGTGATGAACAACTGGGGAGCTAATCATGGAGCCATCAGCTATGGACACATCGGGCAGGATCTGATCACACTTGCATCGATCCTTCGAATTCCTGTATGTATGCACAACGTGGATGAAGATGAAATCTTCCGTCCATCGGCATGGAATGCTTTTGGTATGGACAAAGAAGGTGCCGACTTCCGCGCCTGCAAGAATTTTGGCCCTATTTATAAATAATCCCACAACAACTCAGTAATTATACTGCCCCAACTCCTTTCTCCCTATTGAATTGACTCAATGGGGAGGGGAGACCGGGTGGCCAGATAATGATCAGGAGTGGTTCAATGCATAATAAGATGAATAAAACAAAATTACCATTACTTAAGCACAACGGTGTCAATTATCTGTTACCGTTTATCATCATTACGGCCTGCTTCGCATTATGGGGGTTTGCCAACGACATTACCAATCCTATGGTAAAGGCGTTCTCCAAAATTTTCAGGATGAATGTTACACAAGGGGCATTGGTACAATTGGCTTTTTATGGTGGTTATTTCGCCATGGCATTTCCCGCTGCCATATTCATAAAGAGATTTTCCTATAAATCGGGGATTCTGTTAGGATTGGCATTGTATGCCGTGGGAGCTTTTCTGTTCTTCCCTGCAATGAAGTTGGGAAATTATTATCCCTTCCTGGCAGCTTATTTCGTGCTTACATGCGGATTATCATTCCTTGAAACCAGTGCCAATCCTTATATCCTGACAATGGGTCCCGAAGAGAATGCCACCCGAAGGCTTAATATGGCACAGGCATTCAATCCCATAGGTTCGCTTATGGGAATGTATGTGGCCATGAATTTTATTCAGGCACGGCTTAATCCTATGAGTACCGCAGAGCGTGCCCTGCTTTCGGATGCGGAATTTGAAATAATGAAACAATCCGACCTTTCCATTCTCATTGCACCCTATCTCACGATAGGAATCATTGTAATTGTGATGTTCCTGATCATTCTTATAGCGAGAATGCCAAAAAATGGAGATGCGGATAAAAGCCTTCACTTTGGTGCCACGCTGAAGAGGATTTTTTCTATTCATAACTATCGCCAGGGAGTTATCGCCCAGTTCTTTTATGTAGGTGCACAAATTATGTGCTGGACATTTATTATCCAGTATGGTACACGTGTTTTCATGAACCAGGGAATGGAAGAACAGGCAGCTGAAGTCCTATCTCAGAAATATAATATTGTTGCAATGATCATATTTTGTATCAGCCGGTTAGTTGCCACTTACCTGATGAAATTTTTCGATCCCGGAAAAATGTTACGCGCATTTGCCATTGCCGCGGGAATATTTACGCTGGGAGTGATCTTTCTTCAGAACATTTGGGGACTTTATTGTCTGGTAGCAGTGTCGGCCTGTATGTCGCTCATGTTTCCCACTATCTATGGTATTGCCCTGAAAGGAATGGGAGACGATGCAAAATTCGGTGCGGCAGGGCTGATCATGGCTATATTGGGAGGATCCATATTGCCTCCGGCACAGGCAGCGATTATCGATATGGGAACCATAGGAGCGGCATTCCCTGCAGTAAATGCTTCATTTATTCTGCCGCTCATATGCTTTGTGGTGGTAGCTTGGTACGGCACGCAGGCATATAAAAGGAGTAAAATAACCATACACGCATGATATAGCGATATAACCATGGTTACAATGTGAAATATAAAAAAATAGAGAGACATCTTGTAGTAAAATAAATGTTATGAATTATTAATCCTTAAAAGAAAAAGAATGAAAAAAGAGAAGTTATTTAAATGGAAAGGATTACTGTTCGCATGTATGTGGATAGTATCCATTGGTCTGTTTGCACAAAACATTACCGTGACCGGAACGGTAACAGATGCGAACAATGAACCGGTTATCGGAGCGACGGTTAGGGTGAAAGGAAGTTCTTCCGGAACGGTTACCGATTTAGACGGTAATTACAGTATTTCTTTATCTACCCCCCCGGAAGATATCGTGTTTATTTTCACGTATGTAGGGTATATAACTCAAGAAATCCGGTATGAAGGACAAGACCGCCTGGATGTCCAACTTGAAGAAGATACTCAGGCGCTGGATGAGGTTGTGGTTGTAGGATATGGAACACAAAGGAGAGTAAATTTGACAGGGGCTGTAGAGTCGGTCAGCGGTTCGGTTTTGGAAAACCGTCCTATCACGAATATCGGACAAGGACTGCAAGGTGTGGTGCCAAACCTTAATATCACCATGAATAACGGAGGAGCACCCGGAGCATCATCGAATTTTAATATCCGCGGCACTACGTCTTTAAACGGTGGCAGTCCTTTGGTTTTGGTAGATAACGTGCAGATGGATCCCAATCTGGTAAATCCTGACGATATTGAATCTATTTCGGTTTTGAAAGACGCGGCTTCCGCAGCTATTTATGGAGCACGCGCAGCATATGGAGTTATATTGATCACCACGAAAAAAGGCAAGATCGGTCAAAAACCAACCATTCAGTTTTCAACAACAGCCTATTGGCAACAACCCGCATTGTCTTTTCACAACGTAAATTCAATGGAATTTTTAACGATGAAAGATCTGGCTTACCAGAACTCGGGTGGTAGCGGTCATTATTATCATGAAGCAATATACGACTATGCCGAAAGGTATTTTAACGGTACTTATGATTCACCCGTATTCTTTGATGCGAGTATAGACCCTTATAAGTATCAGTATGTCGGAAATACCGACTGGTGGAATGAACTATATAAAACCTCCTTCTCTTCCATATATAATGCAAGCATAAATGGAGGGAACGATAAAACAACATATTACGCATCATTGGGAATGAATGATCAAGGAGGTATTTTGAAAGCAGCCGATGATAAATACCGTAAATACAATGCAAACATCAATGTCTCCACAAACATTACGGACTGGTTGAATGTTTCCGCTAAAATCATGCATACCTATACGGACGAAGAGCATCCTACAGGCGGCACTACAGCCATGAATCCAACGGCTTATTCCGGGCTTTCCGCATATAGTGGGATGATGAAAAACGACTTAAGTCCATTGATGCCTGTGAAACATCCTGACGGGAATTATGCCGGTCAGGGCAGTTATACTAACCCGGTAGCCATACAAGCTCAAGGCGGTAACGCTATCTATAAACAAAACGATCTCTGGATGACGGGAGCCGTTATGCTTACCCCGCTCAAAGGGTTGATAATTAATGCTGACTATACGTGGAATTATTATGGAAAGGCAACATCACAGCATGTAAGAAATTTTTATGATTATACAGCCGTTCCCGGAACAGAGAACTACTATCCCTGGACTAACCCGAGCAGTATAACGCTGACGAATGATGATGATTACTACTATGCCCTCAACACTTTCGCGGAATATTCTTTTTCATTGGCAGGAGAAAATACGCATAACTTCAAGGTTATGGCAGGGTATAATCAAGAAATGAAAACGACAAAGTATCATTTCACAGGCCGTAAAAACCTGATTGACAACAACAATCCCTCTATTAACCTAGCTACCGGCGAAATTGCCACCAGTGGCTCAGAAAGCCAATGGGCTATAAACGGCATCTTCTCCCGTGTTAATTACGATTATAAAGGGCGTTATTTATTAGAAATGAATGGACGCTACGACGGTTCTTCTAAATTTGCAAAAGGACAGCGCTATCAATTTTTCCCGTCGGTATCCGGAGCATGGCGAATTTCCGAAGAAACATTCTGGGAACCGCTTAAAAATGGTTGGGATAATATGAAAATTCGCCTGTCATATGGTTCTTTAGGAAACCAAGTTGTCGGGGACCTGGGGAATTTCCCCTATTTGGCATCCTATGGTGTGAATACCCAATATGGCTATCTTTTAAACGGTAGTCTTCCAGTTGCCGTATCCGCGCCGGGGCTTATAAGCCCCTCATTTACATGGGAAACGGTAGATCAAATAGATGTAGGATTCGATGCTTCATTTTTACGAAATCGCCTGACTGCAACGTTCGACTGGTATCGACGGAATACGAAGGATATGCTTACTGCAGGACAAGCTCTCCCGGCAGTGCTGGGAACAAGTGTCCCCAATGAGAACGCTGCTGATATGAAGACTTTAGGCTGGGAACTCTCTCTTGGGTGGAGAGATCGGCTGTCGAGCGGATTCAATTACTATATAAAGGGGGTTTTATCAGACTACCAATCCACGATTACCAAATTTGCAAATCCAACAGGATTACTCAGTCAATATTATGTAGGCAGAAAAGTAGGGGAAATTTGGGGTTATGTATCCAACGGACTATACCAAACCGATGCCGAAGCAGACGCAGGCCACGACCAATCCTATCTGTATAGCGGAAGATGGGGTGCAGGTGACGTGAAATATGAAGACCTGAACGGTGACGGCAAAATAAACATCGGAAGTAATACATTGAGCGACCCGGGCGATCGCAAAATTATCGGGAATAATACCCCACGTTACGCTTATGGTATTACCGCCGGATTTGATTACAAAGGAATGGATTTTGAAATGTTCTGGCAAGGTATCGGCAAACGCGATTATATGCCGGGAGGGAGTTCATTCTGGGGTTTTACCTCTGAATGGGACACGCCATTAAAAACCGCTCTGGATTATTGGACAGAAGATAATAAAGATGCCTATTTTGCCCGTCCCAACTGGAATAATGGAGGGAACCGGCAAACCTCTACCCGTTATCTGCAGGATGCGAGCTACATACGCTTAAAAAATGTCACTCTAGGATATTCTCTTCCACAATCTGTCGTATCACAATATAAAATCCAGCGTGTAAGATTTTTTATACAAGGTGAAAACTTATTGACATTCACTTCCTTAATAAAATCATTTGACCCTGAAACGATAGACAATATGGTTTATCCTATTAGTAAAAAAGTTTCTATCGGCTTAAATTTGACTTTTTAAAGTTTAATATCTAAAAGAATAAAACAATGAAATTAAAATATTTAATATACGTTGCAATCTTCTCGGGTTCACTCGTTGCTTGCGATGTTACGGATCTGTCCCCTATAGATTCATTCACGGATGAATCTTACTGGACCTCGGTGAACGATTTGAAACTGTATGCTAACGGTTTATACGGAAACCTTAGCGCTCCCACTGCTACAGGAGATAATATAAGTGATAACTTTGTTACAAACAGCTATAGTAGTTATCTTTTTAATGAATTGACGATTCCTGCAGAAGCATCCTCAGACAATGGCTGGTATTGGAATACCATTCGTAATTGCAACTATTTCATGCAGCGTTATGACAAAGTACCCGGCCCAGAAGAAGAGATCAACAAATATGTGGCCGAAGTTCGTTTCTTTCGCGGGCTGCTATATTTCGACAAGATTAAATCTTTTGGCGATGTTCCCTGGTATGAAACGGATCTGCAGACATCCGACACGGAGGAATTGTATAAAGCAAGAGACAACCGGGATTATGTATTGGGTAAAATCATGGCAGATATCGGATATGCAATTAATTGGTTGCCCACTAAGGCAAACGCGGAAAGCGGGCGGCTGCACAAAGATGCAGCTAAAACACAATTAGCCAGAATTTGCCTGTACTATGGTACGTATAAAAAATACCACAACGAAACATCGTCGGTTGACTCTCTTTCTTCTACCTCGTTATTGCAAAAAGCGGCTTCTTTGGCCAAAGAAATAATGGATTCAGGCAATTACTCGATTGTAAAAGGAACAGACGCGGGAAGCGATCAATTATCTTTTGACGGATACCCATTATATTATTCAAACCAATTTACCCAAGAAGATTTAAGCACCAATGCCGAAGGTATTCTTTGTCGTTTTTACGAAACGGGTGTATTGACACACGAAACGGGCCGTCAGGTGAGTGAAAATGGAATGGGCTTATCAAAAGATTTTGTGGAATCATTTTTAATGAAGGATGGAACTCCGATCTTTAATGCAGGGTCTGGCTATAAAGGCGATGATAACCAGGAAAATGAATTTGCAGATAGAGACCCGCGCATTTATCAGATAATCGACAATAAGCACAGACCATATACTGTAATAAGTGGCACACGGTACGTAAACGCAGTTGCCAACGTCACTGCCAGCCAGGGCGTCACAGGATACCCTTGCGTAAAATACCGATCAGCAAATTCGAAACAGGCAGAAGCAAGAAACACGTCTTATGATTGGTTCGTATACCGTTATGCAGAAGTTTTACTGATTTATGCCGAAGCTCAAGCGGAATTGGGTCTGTGTACACAAGAGGTACTGGATAAAACCATCAATCTGCTTCGCGATCGCGTGGAAATGGCTCACCTCACCGTAAGCCCTGTTGCAGATGTCAGGCCCATTGATTATGGATATACATTATCAAATTTGTTATATGAAATCCGAAGAGAACGTCGTATCGAATTAATAGCAGAAGGGTTCCGTTTGGATGACCTGAAACGTTGGAACGCAATGAAATTGTTGGAAAATCCGAAAACCATGTTCGGCTTAAGGATTACTGATGACGTTATTGCGGCCTACGCTGCCGCTAATATAACGTTTGGCGGTGCTTCGGGGCGCCCAATTATTACGTATGACGGAGAAACTTATCTGTATCAGTATGCAGCAGCAAAAACATTAAATGATGCGGGCCGTGTATGGTCAGACAGCGATCGCAGGTGGTTATCTCCTGTTCCAACCAATGAAATTACATTAAATCCGAATTTAATTCAAAATCCAGGATGGAACTAATTCTGATTATTATCAAGAGAAGTGTGGCTTCACACTTCTCTTGATAATTTATTTTAAAACTACTCGTAATAATAAAAAAAGAATCCTTACAATCACCTTTCTGGTTTGTTGCACTATCGGTCTGTTACTGATAGCCTGTCAACCCGGGAAAAGTACAGAGCCGCCAGCTCCATCAACGGCTCCCACTGGATTCAAGGGAGGTGGGATGTATCTATCAAGATAAGAGCAACAAAATAAAAACAACAAACCCATTTACGCCCACTATGTTCCGGAAAATGGCACCGAAATACCTTCCGTAATCGAGTGGGAAGGCAATACGCCAAAAAAAGGGAGCGAAGTCACTCTTCTCCATACAAAGAAGCAAGTAAAATGGACGGTAGAGGGGAATAAAACCCGTGTCGTTTTGCCGAAGTTAAAAAATCAGGCTAACTTGCCATTAATATTTTCATTTGAAACAAGTAAATAATGCAAAAAATAATTCTATTCCTGGCCGGCATTCTTCTTTTATCTTGCCAAACAGGATCACAAAGTTCCATCACTCCCCAAAGTACAATCAAAATAGAAGAGGGAGACAGTAAAGAGGTCATTATCGAAAAGGCGGCCCATGTGGTTCCTACAAAGAACCAGTTAGATGCTTTGAGAAACGAGTTTATTGCTTTTATCCACTTCGGTCCCAACACGTTTACCCGTAAAGAATGGGGCGACGGCATGGAAGATCCGGCGGTTTTTGATCTGAAAACGCTCGACACCGACCAGTGGTGCCAGACCATGAAAGCAGCCGGTATGAAAATGGTCATTCTCACCGTCAAGCATCATGACGGATTCGTACTGTGGCAAAGCCGCTATACCGACCATGGCATTATGTCATCGGGATTCCTCGACGGGAAAGGCGATATACTCAAAGACCTTTCGGAATCATGCAAAAAATATGGATTGAAACTCGGGGTTTATCTCTCCCCGGCAGATCTGTATCAGATTGAACATCCCGATGGACTATACGGTAACCTGAGCGAATACACCAGACGCACCATCCCACGTGAGGTACCGGACCGCCCGTTCGAAAACAAAACCACATTCGAATTCGAGGTGGATGACTACAATGAGTATTTCCTGAACCAGCTTTTCGAAATATTGACCGAATACGGTGAAATCCATGAAGTATGGTTCGACGGCGCTCACCCTAAAACCAAAGGTGGTCAGACATATAACTATCTGGCATGGAAGGAACTGATCCGCACATTGGCTCCCAAGGCGGTTATTTTTGGAAGGGAAGATATCCGCTGGTGCGGTAACGAATCAGGCGCAACACGATCCACCGAATGGAACGTGATCACCTATCCCGAAGATCCCCATACTACTACTCATTTCGTCGATATGACCGATGCCGACCTCGGTTCACGGGAAAAGCTCTATGAAGCCAAATATCTTCATTATCAACAGGCGGAGACCAATACTTCCATTCGCGAAGGTTGGTTTTACCGCGACGATACGCATCAAAAAGTGCGTAGCGCCGACGATGTATTCGACATTTACGAACGTTCCGTCGGGGGAAATTCCACATTCCTACTGAATATTCCGCCCAACCGTGAAGGGACATTCTCTCCCCGGGATGTAGAGGTGCTCGAAGAAGTGGGAAAACGCATCCGGGAAACTTACGAAGTAAACCTCTTACAAGATGCTAAAGGGCCGAAACAGGCACTGGACGGCGATCCGGACACCTACCTGTTATTGTCTAAAAACAAACGCGAGATCGTCGTTACACTTCCCGCACCCGCCACGATCAACCGGCTGATGTTACAGGAAGCCATCGCCACCCACAGTGAACGTGTGGAACAACATGCGGTGGACGCATGGATAGACAATCAGTGGAAAGAGATTGCCACGGCGACCAACATCGGTTATAAGCGTATTCTCCGTTTTCCCGAAGTCACGACCAATAAACTCCGTCTGCGAGTATTGGCGTCTCGGCTGGATCCGGCTATCAGTCATATATCGGCACACTATTACCGTACCCGCCCGCCCCAACTGGCATTTACACGCGACAAAGAGGGAATGGTCTCTATTGCTCCGCTGCAGACCGAGTTTAACTGGAATCCCCATGGCGAGAATGCCGCCGGCAATCTGAATACCGGATATGAGATTTTTTATACACTCGATGGATCGGAACCGACCCAAAATTCCCAACGATATGAGAATCCTGTAAAAGTAGAGAACAATATACTGAAAGCAGTCTCGTTCAACAATGACGTACAAGGGCCGGTATACAGTGAAGCATTCGGAATTGTGAAAAAAGACTGGGTATTGCTCGGCGTCAATAGTCAACGAAGTGACCGCACTGCCGCCCTGCACGCTTTCGATGCAAATCGCCGTACTTACTGGCAATCACAGGAAGGTGCAATGCCCCACTTCATCGCTATTGATCTTGGTAAGGAATATGAACTGAAGGCGATGGTATACACACCACAAACTTTTCATGGTGATGGGATGATGACCAAAGGAAATGTTCAGGTCAGTGCTGACGGGAAAAACTGGAAAACGGTGGAAACCTTTGAGTTCGGCAACCTGATCAATGACCCCACCCCGCGTACCTATCAATTCGCCAACCCGGTAACTACCCGTTATATACGGGTACAAGCCACAGGTATCGCAGGAGACGGGAAATCTGTAGCAATTGCTGAACTGGATTTTTTATAAGTAAATGAAGAAACAAGTCACTTTCATAGTTGTTCTCTGTTTTTGTGTCGTTACTCAGTTATCCATGGCACAACAACGCTATAAAGACTCTTCCGCGCCGGTCGAAGAGAGGGTAAAGGATCTGCTAAGCCTTATGACGACAGAGGAGAAGATCGGTCAGCTGTGTTTTCCCACAGGATGGGAGATGTACACCAAAACAGGTGAATATTCCGTTACGCCTTCCGACCTGTTCAGGGAACGGATGCAAGCCATGCCTCTGGGGGGCTTCTGGGCCACACTCCGTGCCGACCCGTGGACCCGGAAAACGTTACAGACAGGACTTAATCCCAGGTTGGCGGCCAATGCGCTGAACGAATTACAAAAATATACCGTAGAACATACCCGGCTGGGCATTCCCCTTTTCTTCGCCGAAGAGTGCATGCATGGGCACATGGCTATCGGCACAACCGTTTTTCCTACCGGACTCGGGCAAGGTAGCACATGGAACCCCGGGCTGATACGGCAAATGGCGGAAGCAATCGCTCTTGAAACACGGCTGCAGGGCGCCCATATAGGATATGGTCCGATCCTCGATCTGGCAAGGGAACCCAGATGGTCGAGAGTGGAAGAAACTTTCGGCGAAGATCCGGTACTGACGGCAAAACTGGGTATTTCCTTTGTTCAGGGGCTGCAGGGAAATGATATTCGTGACGGCCGACATATCTATTCCACACCCAAACACTTCGCCGCTTATGGTGTTCCTTTGGGCGGACACAACGGACAACAGGCGCATATCGGAATGCGGGAATTATTCTCCGACCATTTGTTACCCTTCAAAAAGGTGACTGCCGCGGGAGTGAAGACCCTTATGACTTCCTATAATGCTATTGACGGTATCCCCGCTACTGCACACCGGTTTCTGCTAAAAGATGTCTTGCGCGATCAATGGAGTTTTGATGGATTTGTTTTCTCCGACCTCGGCAGTATTGAAGGTATCGCAGGTACACACCGCGTTGCACCCGATATCAAACATGCAGCCGCCATGGCATTACAAGCAGGGGTGGACGCCGATCTCGGGGGAAATGCCTATGGTAGAAACCTTGCAAGAGCATTGGAAGAAGGACTTGTTACGATGCAGGATATAGACGATGCCGTAGCCAATATTCTCCGGCTGAAATTTGAAATGGGACTGTTCGAGGATCCGTATGTCGACCCTGCTCAGGCATCCCGTCTCGTAAGGAGTGAAACGCATAAGCAGATCGCGCGGGAGGTAGCCCGCCAGGGCACCGTGTTACTCAAAAACAGCGATGGTCTATTACCCCTCCCGAAAGAGATCGGTTCCATCGCGGTGATCGGCCCGAACGCCGATAATATCTATAACCAGCTGGGTGATTATACTGCCCCGCAGGAGCGAAGCAATATTGTGACCGTGCTCGACGGGGTCAGGCAAGCCGTCAGTCCCCGGACTGTCGTCCGCTACGCGAAAGGATGCGCCATCCGGGATACTACCCAAAGCGATATAGAAGAAGCGGTACAGATAGCCCGCCGGTCGGACGTGATCCTGTTGGTTGTGGGAGGGTCCAGCGCAAGGGATTTCAAGACGGAATACATTGAAACCGGAGCGGCAACGGTTGGCAACAACCGGGATGAAATTCTTCCGGATATGGAGTCGGGTGAAGGATACGACCGCAGTTCACTCAACCTGCTGGGTGACCAGGAAAAGCTGCTTGATGCTCTCGCCGATACCGGAAAACCATTGATCGTAGTCTATATACAGGGACGGCCGCTCAATATGAACAATGCTTCGGTAAAAGCCGATGCGCTGCTGACAGCATGGTATCCGGGACAGGAAGGAGGCCATGCTATTGCTGATATCCTTTTTGGAGATTATAATCCCGCAGGCAGGTTACCGGTTTCCGTCCCACGTTCAGTAGGCCAATTACCGGTATATTACTCATTAGGCAGGCAGGCTGATTATGTCGATGGGGGCAGTTCACCACTGTATGCCTTCGGATATGGACTAAGCTATACCGATTTCCGTTACGATAATCTTTCCGTAAAAGTAGAACAGGATCATGTGCGGGTATCCTGCACCGTGACCAATACAGGCGGTATTGATGGAGATGAGGTAGTACAACTCTATGTACGTGACAACGTAAGTTCAGTGGTCACTCCTCCCATTCAACTGAAAGATTTTCAACGGATCCATATTCGGAAAGATGAATCGAAAAACGTGGAATTTACATTGACACACGATGACCTCGCATTATATAACATATACATGCAAAGGATCACTGAGCCGGGTGAGTTTACGGTGATGATAGGGGCTGCTTCCAGTGATATCCGGCTAAGGGACAGCTTCCTGATTGAAGAGTGGATATCGCCGGCACGAAATTCTGTCCGGTAATTACCCACATGGCACTTTACTATAATAAACAACTTATAACGTTTAATTGCTATGAACACAAAAAAAATGATTCTGGCTGTTGTCTTTTTCACTATGGTTAGCAGTAATTTGCTGTTTTCACAACGGCAGACATGGAGTGAAACCAAAGAACAGAAAGCCCAAAGGATGGAATGGTGGACCAACGACCGGTTCGGCATGTTTATCCATTGGGGCATATATGCCCTGCCGGCACGGCATGAATGGGTGAAGCAAAGAGAGCGGATCCCGGACGAAGCGTATCAGAAATATTTCGACCATTTTAATCCCGACCTCTACAATCCCCGGGAATGGGCAGCCAAAGCCAAAAAGGCCGGTATGAAATATGTCGTGTTAACCTCTAAGCATCACGACGGGTTTTGCCTCTGGGACACCAAATATACTGATTTCAAGGTGACCAATACCCCCTATGGCAAAGACCTGATAAAACCTTTCGTGGATGCTTTCCGTGCAGAAGGTATAAAGATAGGGTTTTATTACTCGCTGATCGACTGGCATCATCCCCATTTTACTTATGACAGGATCCATCCCAACGGGCCGACGGATGCCGAAGAACGGAAAAAAGCGAATGAAAACCGGAATATGGACATATATCGCCAATATATGAAAGACCAGCTGACGGAATTATTGACACAATTCGGCCGGATAGACGAACTGTTCCTCGATTTTTCTTATCCCGGGGAGAACGGCAAAGGACATGAGGACTGGAAATCGGAAGAACTGTTGGCGCTTGTACGTAAACTTCAGCCCAATATCCTCGTCAACAACCGGATGGACCTGGACCATACCGATTGGGGTTGGGATTTTATCACTCCTGAACAGTTTATGCCGCAGGAATGGCCTACCGTCCGGGGTGAACGCGTGCCGTGGGAAACCTGCCAGACCTTCTCCGGTTCATGGGGATACCATCGCGACGAATATACATGGAAAAGTACACATCAGTTGGTTGTGATGCTGATAGAAACCGTGAGTAAGGGAGGCAACCTGCTACTCAATGTGGGGCCGACGGCACGGGGAGTATTTGATGAACGCGCCAATGAACGCCTGGACGGTATAGGCGAATGGATGCGATTCCACGACCGGTCGATTTACGGATGCACGCAGGCTCCGGACGAATATAAAGCACCTCAGAACTGTCTTATGACCTATAATCCGGAAACCCACCGGCTTTATATCCATGTACTCGAATGGCCTTTCAAATCACTTCACTTACCGGGATTTAAAGATAAGATCGAATACGCACAACTGTTACATGATGCGTCGGAAATTAAATTCCATTCGCGTACACAGTCCGGTAGCCATACAGTCGAAACCTCAAAAGAGAACGACATCATCCTGACCCTTCCGGTAGAACGCCCAAGCACGGATGTCCCGGTAATCGAATTGATTTTGAAATAATCCGGCAAAAAACCATTCATAAAACGAGTATGAACATCATTGCACTCAAAAAGACTCCATTTTTACTCCTGATAGTACTGTCGGTGTTATTGATTCAATGCGCTACACGCGATACAATATCGCAGAAACTGGTCATGCGCTATAATGCCCCCGCAGCCGTGTGGGAAGAAACTCTTCCGTTGGGTAACGGACGTATCGGCATGATGCCCGACGGCGGTATCGACACCGAACGCATAGTATTGAATGATATCACCATGTGGTCGGGAAGTGAAGATTCCGCGGCATTCAACCCGGAAGCAATCAATTATTTGCCGGAAATACGGGAGTTACTGCTCTCGGGCAGGAATCTGGAAGCACAGGAACTAATGTACCGTCACTTCCGCTGCGGAGGACAGGGATCTGCCTTCGGCAACGGGAAAGATGCGCCTTATGGTTCTTTTCAAATGCTTGGCGATCTGCATATCAACTACAGATATCCGCAGACGGACAGCGTAAGCTTTTACGAGCGAACGCTCTCGCTCAACGATGCGGTGGCCACCACTCAATTCATCAGGAACGGTATCACCTATACCCGTGAATATTTTGCTTCACACGCCCATGATGTGCTGGTTATCAGGTTGACAGCCGATCAGAAAAAATCGGTATCCTTCGAGGTGAACCTGAGCAGGCCGGAAAGGGCGACAGGCTTTATAAAAGAGGACAGGCTTTATATGGAAGGACAATTGAACGACGGGTACAATGGAGAGAATGGTGTACGCTATCTCACTCAATTGGAAATTGTGAACAACGGAGGCAATCTGGTATCATCCGGGAACGCATTATCCCTGTCCGATGCGGATGAAGCAGTGATTCTCATCTCCACCGCAACAGATATGCTCGATAAGAACCACATCTCTACCGTAGAACAGTTGTCGGTACAAGCCAAAAGCAAATATTACGACCAGTTAAAATATGCCCATATTGACTCTTATAAAGAGAAATTCGACCGTGTGGCGCTGAACCTCGGCAAACAGGATAATATAACACCGACAGATGAACGCCTTATCCGGTTCCAGGCGGACGATGATCCGGCTTTTGCCGCCCTTTATTTTCAATATGGGCGTTACCTGATGATTTGCGGAGCCCGCGAGTCCAACCTGCCACTCAACCTGCAGGGATTATGGGCGAATCAGGTACAAACACCCTGGAACGGTGATTATCATCTGAATATTAACTTGCAGATGAACTACTGGCCGGTAGAAGTATGCAACCTGTCGGAACTAAACAAGCCATTAATAGATTTGACTACATCACTCGTTCCTTCAGGAGAAAAGACAGCGCAAACCTTTTATGGTGCTGAAGGATGGGTTGCCCATATGATGACTAATCCCTGGCAATTCACGGCACCCGGCGAACATGCTTCATGGGGCGCCACCAACACGGGAGGCGCCTGGCTTTGTCAACACCTTTGGGAGCATTACGCCTTCACGCAGGACAGAGCGTACCTGGAATCCATCTATCCCGTACTGACCGGTGCAGCCGATTTTTTTCTGAGTAGCATGATCCGGGAACCCAAGCATGGATGGCTGGTAACCGCTCCCTCCTCTTCGCCCGAAAACGCATTTTATCTTCCCGGGAAAAAAGAGGCCGTGTATGTCTGTATGGGACCGACAATGGATGTACAGATCATAAAGGAACTTTTCACCAATATTCTTTTCGCGGCAGAAATACTCGGTATAAACGATGAAACTACGGCAAAGATAAGGGAAACAATTCCTCAACTACCCCCTATGCAGATCAGCCCCGACGGACATTTGCAGGAATGGCTCGAGGATTATGAGGAAGTAGATCCGCAACACCGGCATGTCTCCCACCTCTATGGGTTACATCCCTCCAACCAGATATCGCCTGTCACTACGCCTGACCTGGCCGAAGCAGCCCGAAAGACACTCAACCGCCGCGGTGATGCCGGAACAGGATGGTCACGGGCATGGAAGGTGAATTTCTGGGCGCGCCTGCACGATGGAAACCGGGCGTACAAACTTTTAAAAAGCCTTCTGGAACCGACATCCGGCAACGAGGTAAAAATGAGTAGTGGAGGCGGCACCTATCCAAACCTCTTCTGCGCTCACCCACCATTCCAGATAGACGGTAACTTTGGGGGTACGGCAGGAATTGCTGAAATGCTGATCCAAAGCCAGGACGGATATATCCATCTTTTACCGGCCCTACCGGCAAGATGGACAAACGGGAGCTTCAAAGGGCTTTGCGTGAGAGGGGGTGCGGAAGTAGGCGCAACATGGAAGGATGGGAAGATCACCAAACTGACTCTGGAAGCAAAAACAAATAATACCTTCCGGTTGAAAGTCCCCGACCATGCTATAGCAATAAAGAAGAACGGCAAAGAACTTTCTGTGGAAAACGGATTTGTACCGATCGGAATGAAAATCGGGGAAAAACTGGATCTGGATGTAATATATCCCGCTTAAAGTACCTCTTCCATCCCTATCCGGGAGGATAGGGGCGGAATTTTTAAGGATCATATCTGATCATAAGGCAACTGTGCCAATATATCGGATATTTTATCCACCGCTTCCTTCATCGGTTTCTCGACCATCCCCCTTATAAAAGGGTTCAGGTCAGCCTTTACCGTCATTCGCAAGCGGGTATCTTTTTCTGCTTTGGAAACCAGTTGTATCCACAGGAAAAGATCAAAAGGCAGCCTGTCCGACTTGAACTTCACCAGTTTGTTGGGTTCACGCTCCAACACATGGAAAGTCACCTTCCCTACCGGATCCACCCGGAAGGAGACACTGTCTTGGTCAAACAAGAAATCTTTGAGTTTATCTTCGGGGATTTTATCTTTTACCAACTCGAGTTTCCGGAAATCGGAAAGCACACGGAACACATCGGCATCATTGTGCGGAATGGTTCTTACCTCACTGGTAAATTCGGTCATTTCTTACTTTTTTTTACGGGTTGTCCCCAGTTTTCAGGATCTTTGCGCCAGTCCTGTAATGTCTGCAACTCCGACTCGTCGATATAATCGGTTGCCAGTGCCTCATCCAGTATCGCATCGTAATTGCAAAGCGTGGTCAGTTCCACCCGTGCATCATGCATCCGTTTCTCGGCATATGGAAATCCGTAGGTAAACACCGCCAGCATGCCAAGTACATCCGAACCGTTATTACGGATGGCTTCCACTGCTTTCAGGCTGCTACCTCCGGTAGAAACCAGGTCTTCGATCACGATCACCTTCTGTTTCGGACGCAGGTCACCCTCGATCATATTTTCAAGTCCGTGGTCTTTCGGTGCAGAGCGGACATACACAAAAGGTAATCCGAGCAGGTCGGCTACCAATGCACCGGGGGCAATAGCGCCCGTGGCAACTCCTGCAACAGCGTCGGCCTGCGGATATTTCTCAAGGACAAGGCGGGCAAATTCCACTTTCACAAAATTACGTATAGCCGGATAAGACATCAGTTTCCGGTTGTCACAATATATGGGTGATTTCCAACCTGAAGCCCATGTAAACGGGTTAGATGGCTGTAGTTTAATGGCTTTAATTCTAAGAAGCTTTTCGGCTGTTAATTTCTGTAGCGTGTTCATACGATTAATTTATTTTTTGTCACCTTTTTTGCAGATTAATCACAAAAGTACGCTTTTTCAAAATTATTCAGGTGCAATTTCTGAAAAAAATAGGGTTAAAAAACCTCCCCGAGAGTAGCAATACTGATTTTCACATCCTTACACGCCTGCAAAGCCGCTCCACAGGCTTCCAGTGTAGATCCCGTAGTAATCACGTCATCTACCAGCAACAGGTGTTTCCGTTCGAACAGGAGCGGATCGGCCACTTTGAAAATATCTTTTACATTTTCCCAACGCTGTGTTTTTGTCCGTTTTGTCTGGGTGGGATTGTATACTATACGAATCAGGTTATTTGTAGAAACGGGTAGGCCGGTGGCTTCGGAAAGGCCTTTGGCGATTATCCCGGCCTGATTGTATCCCCTTCTCTTTTCCCTTTTGGGATGGAGCGGCACTGGTACTATCAAGTCGACTGAGTTGAGAAATTCACTCCCTATCAGGTCTTTACCGAACATCCTTCCCAATAGCAGGCCGATCTCTTGCTTATGGCGGTATTTCAGATGATGGATCAAGGGTGGGAGGGTTCCTTCCTTGGTATAGACACAATAAGAGGCAATCCGCTCGAAAGGTATCCGTCCGGCCATCAGCTTTTCTGCATCGTTATCCGGTTCCGTGAAGTTATGGGTTTTCGGTAACTTATAGAGGCATTGCAGGCAGGCTCCTTTTTCCCCCGGCAGTAATTCGTTGCCACAAACAACACACACGTTCGGGTAAAAAAGGTGTATCAGTTCATGTAATAACTTATTCTGTTTCATCGAAGGTATCCCCAATCTTCATTTGCTTCATACAGGCCATCACCTCCTCCATGGAAAACCCCCTGCCCAACGCATACCGGATCAATTTTCCCCGTTTTTCGTAGTCCGATTTTCCTGTCACACTATTCCATTTTTTCTCCAGTATTGGCTGTAATGACAGGCTGAAAGAAATATCGGAAAGTTCTGTGAATCCCTCTTCGATTAACTCCTGAGGCAGTTGTTTATGTTTTAAAAAAAGTGTGATTTTTCTCTTACCCCATTTATTAAAATGGAGTTTATCATGGATATAACTACGGATAAACCGTTTTTCATCAAGAAACTTCTCTTTTTTTAGCCGATTGATGATTTTATCTATTACTGGTTCTGGTAGTTCCATCCTCTTTAGTTTCCGGGCGATATCAAAGGGAGCGCACTCCTTTTGGGAGCAGGTCCGCGCCATCCTTGCATAAGCCGTCTCCTCGGTGATGATTCTTCCTTTTTTATCCATGATCATCCGGTTTTATGGCACGTACCATCCTATCATTCCCCGAAATATCTTTTCTCAATTCTATATGGGTAAAACCTTTGCTTCTAAGCATATCGCATACTTCCGTACCTTTATCCCTGTTGATCTCGAAATACAATTCACCTCCGTTATATAGTGAAGTAAGTGCTACATCTACAATCCGCTCATAAAAAATCAAAGCATGGTCGTCAGGAACAAAAAGTGCTCCGTGCGGTTCAAAACCGAGAACATTTGCCTCCATAGTCGTCTTTTCCGATTCGGTCACATAGGGGGGATTACTTACTATCACGTCAAAGATGGGGCTATTATCAACCGGCTGAAAGATATCCCGCAACGAAAACCGCACGTTTACACAGTTCAGGAATGCATTTTCTGATGCGACCTTCAATGCCCTTTCCGATATATCCCACGCATACACGTTGGCGCCATGTATTTTCTTCGCCAGCGTCACCGCGATACAACCGCTGCCGGTTCCGATATCCAGTACTGAGAAACCCGGCTGCCGGTTTCCTGCAAGGATCCATTCCACGAGTTCCTCGGTTTCAGGGCGGGGGATAAGCACATCCGGCGTAACCATGAAAGGCATCCCGTAAAATTCTGTCTTTCCCAATATGTACTGTATCGGCTCCCCGCTTTTCAGCCTAAAGGCAATATCTTCCGCTTTCCTGAGCCCCGAACCGGATAAATGATTAATTTTGTTATCGCATACCTCTTCGAGGATAAGTCGCGTGAGAACGGATATCTCCTGTCTTGTGTAGAGACCCTCCAACTCCTGTAGGATATGTTGAACTGAGTGTTGCATAACGATGTGTAAAGATAACAAAAAAATGGAATTAAATCCGCTGTTTATGGAGAGATGCCTTCAACTTGCCCGCAATGGTGAAGGCTTCACAAAGCCGAACCCTTTGGTAGGTGCTGTAGTGGTGCATAACGGCAAAATTATCGGGGAGGGATTTCATCGGCAATATGGAGAGGCACATGCGGAGGTAAATGCTATTGCTTCCGTAGAAGACAGTACGTTACTCCGGGAATCAACTCTCTATGTCTCTCTCGAACCCTGTGCACATCATGGTAAAACCCCTCCCTGTGCAGAGTTGATCATTAACAGGGAAATTCCACGTGTGGTAGTGGCTACCGGTGACCCCAACCCGAAAGTTTCCGGAAAAGGCATTGCAATGATGCGGGAGAGTGGCATTGAAGTAACGCTGGGAATGCTGGAGAAAGAGGCTCGTGAACTGAACCGGATTTTCTTTGTCAATCAACTCTATAACAGGCCTTACATAATCTTAAAATGGGCACAAAGCAGCGATGGTTTCATGGATTATATTCGTAAGCCGGGTGACGGTAAGAGTCCGGTTATTATATCCAATACTATGACACACACTATTGTGCATAAATTCCGTACACAGGTACAAGGAATCATGGTAGGAACAAATACTGCTCTCCTGGACAATCCGCAGTTGACAGCAAGAAAATGGTTTGGTGATGACCCTGTAAGAGTGGTTATCGACAGGGAAAATAAAATTCCTGCTGATGCGTCACTTTTTGACGGAACGGTGCCTACTATCGTTTTCACGGCATCCCTCCCTTCCGCTACAGCAAAAAAGGAATATGTAAAGTATATCGAAATAGACTTCACGGGAAATATCTGTAAGCAGATATCAGACCGGTTATACGATGAAAAAATATACTCTCTGTTGATAGAGGGGGGAGCTCAATTGTTAGCCTCTTTCATTGAAAAAGAGATGTGGGACGAGGCCTATGTAGAGATAGCCGAAAAGGAGCTCCAATCGGGTGTGGAAGCACCGGCCATACAGGGAGATGCAGCCTCCTTCAGAAAGTATCCGGGTTCGGTTCAATTTCATTTAAAGAGTAAAATAACTCGAAATTTTCATTAAATATTCATTTTAATATGGTTAAAGAGAAAAATCTTTCTACTTTTGCATATCCTAAATAACTGTGGTGTACAATATTTTTGAAACAAATGATATCTAAATATTTCCTCGGGGCATCGGTACTTATCGCGAACTTATTGTTGTTTACCTCCTGTCTTAATTCATCCGACAACAATATGGAGTATCCTACTGATCCGCAAATATATGCTATCTCCATTGCCTCTAAGACCGATACCACTAACCTGTTACCCGGAGTGGTTTTTACAATTGACCAGGTAAATGGGAAATTATACAACAGGGAACCGCTTCCCTACGGTTTTCACGTGGATAGCGCCATGCTAAAGCTTACCGGTTCAACCAGTTTAGCTTTTTCAATGATAGAGTTAACCCTCGATCCTGACAGTACATATGCATGGAACGCATCGGATTCAATTGCCATCCCCAGATTACGCAAAATCAAGACTACGGCTCCTGATGGTGTCACATCAAAAAATTATGATTTTCAACTGAACATATATCAGGAAGATCCATATATCCTCATTTGGGAAAAAATTGCAGGAAACTACCTTGGTTCATCGGTAGAAAGTCAAACAACAATCATCTACAACAACCGGTTTTACACCTATTACCGATCGGGAGAGGAGATTAAGGCCGATTCAACAGCCATTTCCGATACCCCAAAATGGGGAAAAGTCGACCTTTCCGGTATCCCCCACACTCTTCGCCTTTCATCATTTATTACATCCGGAAATCTTATCTATGCGCTTGATGCAGCTACAGGTGCGGTTTATCAATCTCCTGACGGTTCCGACTGGAGTGCGGTGCAAACAGAATATGAAGTGAAAGCGCTTTATGGCGAACTGCCATTTGCTGATCCAGGTAATATTTTGCTGGCGGTAACTCACGATGAAAAGGTCAAGTTTGCCCGGACGAATAACGGTTTTTCGAATATTGTCCTGATGAATGATTTGCCCGACAATATGCCGATAACAGATTTTTCAGCAATGAAGGTTGAGAGCCGTACCTCCTATGCCAGCAAATTCATCTTTCTGTCAGGGGGAAACACCTCTGACAATGCTTTCAGTAACAATATCTGGATCCTGCAGGAAGACGGGGATGTTATTAAATATATTTCGTCAAAAAGACCGGAAGAGGTTAATTTAAAGGGGAGTAGTCTGTTTTTCTATGACGACAAGCCTTATCTGATAGCAAGATCATCGGACGGGAAAAATATATTGATGTATTCTGACAATTATGGTGTAGATTGGATCAAGGCAGAAGAGAATCAATCTTTACCGGCAGATTTTACAGCAAGAACGAATACCTCAGTAATTACCGATGCTGATAATAATATATGGATATTCGGCGGAATATCTTCATCCAACACCCAATTGGTGGATATATGGAAAGGCAGACTCAATAAGTTTGCCCTGAATTGATAGAAAAAATCACAATTTATGTGCTAAATTTGCGTTAGAGTTGAGACAATAATACGCAAACAGAATGAAAATTGAAAGATCTGTCGGTGTCTCACTTTTTGTGATGAGTCTCTTTATAATGATACCCACCGCGGATATCCGTGCCCAGGAATATAAGTACGAAATTGGTGGCGCTGCGGGCACCTCATTTTATATGGGTGATGCTAACAAAACCCAATTCTATCTTCACCCCGGATTAAGTGGAGGTTTTTTGTTTCGATACAACCCTAATTTTCTCTGGAGCATCAAAACCGGTATATTTATAGCCAACGTTTCAGGGAAAAGTGATGATTCGGGCAATGCTTTTCCGTATGCACAGCAGGCCTCGTTTCAACGTACGCTGGCCGAGTTGGGTACACAGGTAGAGTTTAATTTTTTTCCGTATAGCGATAAGTATGCTTATCTCGGAACAAGGCCCTACACTCCTTACCTGTTTACAGGAGCGGGTGTCACCTATGCGGAGGGAAATAAAAAATTTATAGGTGCAAATATCCCTGTTGGAATGGGATTTAAGTATAAATTAAAAAACAGAATGAATATCGGCATTGAGTTTTCGATGCGAAAACTGTTTGGTGACGATTTCGATGTTACTGAGAAAACCACCGGATGGAATCTGGACAATCCTTTCAGCATTGAAGGCAGTTTCCTTAAAAACAAGGACTGGTACTCATTCACAATGATTTTTTTGACTTGGGAATTCAGTATGCGTGAAGATCCTTGTCATGGGAATTAACAATTCAGACATAAAGAAGATGTCGTTGATTGACAAGATAGACAAAAACCGCCTGCCTGCCCATATCGCCATTATTATGGATGGCAACGGTCGATGGGCAAAAGCCAGAGGACTGGAGCGGGGAGAAGGACATAGAGAAGGGGTGAATGCAATAAAAAGAGTGGTGGAGGCCGCATCGAAAGCGTCGATACAGTACCTTACACTCTATGCATTCTCCACAGAAAACTGGAGTCGTCCCACCGAAGAGGTAAAGGGATTGATGGATTTGATGGTATATGCCATTTCAAGGGAAACTGCCGACCTTAAGAGGAACGGAGTCAGGATCCGCACGATCGGAGATATGAACCGCCTTCCCGGGTATGCCCGTACTGCATTGGAAGAATGTATCCGGGAAACAGCGGAAGGGACAGGAGTTACTTTAGTGCTTGCGCTTAGTTACTCATCGAAATGGGAATTAACCACAGCAGCCGGGAGGATCGCCGCAGATGTAGTAAAAGGAGTTTTACCGGAAGGAGATATTGATGAAGAGACCTTTGCAGGTTATCTTACTACCCGGGGTATTCCCGATCCCGACCTGCTGATACGGACCGGGGGCGAACAGCGGATAAGCAATTTCCTGTTATGGCAATGTGCTTATGCAGAATTTTATTTTACCGATACTTTCTGGCCCGATTTTGGTGAGGATGCCTTGTACGAAGCAATCATCGGATACCAGGGACGGGAAAGGAGATTCGGAAAGACCAGTGAGCAAATAGAGAGTGCACAATAACAGTTCTCCACTGAACGAGAGTCAGAGAAAAGAAAAATATCACAATGTTGAAGAGAATATCTTATTTACTTCTGTTATTTATCATGTTGTCGCAGTTTGTGTCAATGGCACAAACCAATGACACCATCCCTTCGTCTACCCCGGACGTACCTCCCGTGAACTATACGGCTGCCCCCAAGAAATACTATATAGCCGATATCGATGTGACGGGTGTGGAAGGAACCATGTATGAGGAGCAGAAGTTTACCCTCGTAGGATTTTCCGGGTTGTCCAAAGGGCAGCAGATCCAAATCCCAGGTGATGAACTATCCAATGTCGTCAAAAAATTCTGGCGGCATGGGCTCTTTTCAGATATAAAAATATTGCAGACCAAGGTGGAGGGAGACAGTGTCTGGTTGGAATTGCGTTTGACCGACCGGCCAAGGGTAAGCGATATCCGCTATATCGGCATGAAGAAGAATGAACAGGATGATATTGAGAAAAAACTAGGAGTTGTCAAGGGAAATCAAATTACCCCTCCCCAGATATCGCGTGCGGAAGTGATCATTAAAAACTTCTTCTCTGAGAAAGGGTTTGGTGATGCGGAAGTGAGAATTATGCAGCGCCCTGATCCCACCCAAAAAAATCAGGTAGTACTGGAAATTGAGGTCGACAAGAAGGAGAAACTGAAGGTCAACAGTATCAATATTACGGGGAATGAAGCACTTTCAGACCGCAAATTGAAATGGGCAATGAAGAAAACCAACGAGAAGGGAAAACTGATTAACCTCTTCCGTACCAAAAAATTTGTGGAAGACCTTTATAAGGAAGATAAGAATAACCTCATCGGGAAATATCACGAAGAGGGATACCGCGATGCGGAAATTATTCGCGACTCGGTTTACAAACACGACGAAAAAACGGTAAATATAGATATCGAACTCGAAGAAGGGCCACTCTATCATATCCGTTCCATCAACTGGGTGGGAAATACCCATTATCCTTCTTCCCAATTGGAGCAACTTCTCAATATGTCCCCCGGCGACATATATAACCAGAAGAAATTACAGGAGAGGTTGAATAGCGATGAAGATGCGGCTGTCAACCTGTACCAGAATAACGGTTACTTATTCTCCCGTATAGATCCGATAGAGATCAATATAGAGAACGATTCCGTAGATCTTGAACTTCGTGTGATAGAAGGTCCCAAAGCAATTATCAAACGGGTAATTATACAGGGTAACGACCGTCTTTATGAGGATATCATCCGCCGTGAGCTGAGGACAAAACCGGGTGCAGTATTCAGTAAGGAAGACCTCTTGCGTTCAGTACGTGAAATAGCACAAACAGGACACTTCGATCCTGAAGCGCTCTCGGCCGACATCTCAGGGGGAATTAACCCCAACATCGAAGATGGGACGGTCGACATTACCTATCCGTTGACATCTAAAGGAAACGACCAGATCGAATTTTCGGCCGGATGGGGTGTGACCGGATTGGTGGGCAAGCTCAGTTTACGCCTGAACAACTTCTCGCTGCAAAACCTGTTGAATCCTTCTATGCACAGAGGAATCATTCCTCAGGGGGAGGGACAGACTCTGGTGTTGAGTGCACAGACCAACGGTCAATATTATCAATCTTATCAGTTTCAATTTATTGAACCCTGGTTTGGAGGGAAGAGGCCCAACCACCTTTCATTCAATGTTTATTATTCGAGAATGACCGGGTTGAACGAACGGTATTACAGCCAGAACATGTACTCCAATCCCTACATGTACGGATATCCCTACGGTGGTTATGGAGGTTATGGCGGTTACGGATATGGTGGCTATGGTGGCGGTTATTACCAGGATGCAATGGAGTACAGCTATGACCCGAACCAGGTATTCAATATGGTGGGTGCTTCCCTGGGATATGGAAAACGGCTTGAATGGCCGGACGATTATTTCCAGTTTATGGCGGAATTAGGGTACCAGCTTTACGCACTGAAAAACTGGAGATACAACTATTTCCCGTTCCAGACAGGAAACAGTAATAGTATAACACTGGGATTAACGCTTTCGCGTACCTCTACCGACAGCCCTATCTATACACGTGTTGGTTCCCAATTCACTTTAAATGTCAGTGCTACGCCTCCTTTCTCATTGTGGGATGGCAATGACTACACCAAGATGTCTGACTCCGATCCGGTAAAATACAGATGGAACGAGTATCATAAATGGAAATTGAAAGTGCGTACTTTCACTCCACTGACCCCCCTGACAGTTAAAAGAACACCGGTAATGGCCACCAGGGTCGAGTTCGGAATATTGGGGCACTATAACAAAAACAAGCAGACTCCATTTGAAACATTCGATGTGGGAGGTGATGGAATGACGGGTTATACCACTACCTTCGCTACCGAGAATATAGCATTGCGTGGATATGAAAATAACTCAATTGCCCAGCAGGCACGTGCTTATACACGTCTCGGCCTGGAATTACGCTATCCGTTTATCCTGGAACCCAATTCCACTATCTACGGGATAGCATTCCTCGAAGCGGGAAATGCATGGTGGCAAGTGAAAGATATCAATCCTTTCGACCTAAAACGTTCTGCCGGCGTAGGAGCACGTATTTTCCTTCCGATGATCGGCTTGATGGGGATTGACTGGGCATATGGATTTGATACGGTATACGGTCGGGGTTCAAGAGAGAGAGGAGGGAGCCAGTTCCACTTTATTATCGGGCAGGAATTTTAACCGGCTACCTGAAGGATTGGGATAAAATAGCTGAAAGGCTTGTTGAAACCCGGTATGACATGGCGGCGTTTAACATAATTTATTAAGATACCTGTAAACGTTTCATCTATAAGACCGTCTTTAGAAAAGAACATAGAGATTGGATTTGAGATCTGAGATTTGGAATGTGGAATAAAAAACAGAATCATATGAAGAAAATATTTTTTTTAATAGGAATATTTATGGCGTTAGCAGTGGGGAACACTTATGCCCAGAAGTATGCACTGATCGATATGGAGTATATTCTGAAGAGAATTCCTTCTTATGAAAGTGCAAACAAGCAGCTTGAGTCTTTCTCAACGCAGTGGCAGAGTGAGATAGATAAAGAGGTGGAGACTGTCGATGCCATGTATAAGAAATACCAAGCTGATTTAGCAACCCTGCGCGGAAATGAAAAAACGAAACGGGAAAACGAAATTGTGGCAAAAGAAAATGCTATTCAGGAACTCAGAAATAAATATTTCGGGCCACAGGGTGAGTTATTCAAAAAACAGGAAGAGCTTATCAAGCCTATACAGGATGATATCTATGAGGCTGTGAAAGCAGTTTCTACAGAATCGGGATATACTATCGTAGTGGACAGGGCTTCAGCTACATCGATCATTTTTGCTTCCCCCAGTATCGATATCAGTGATCAGGTACTCTCAAGGTTAGGTTATTAAAATAAATAGATTATCTTTGTAACCGATTTTTTATCGAATTACCAACTAAAAAATAGAAATAGTAATCATGTTAAAGAAATTATTGATTTTGTTTATTGCTTTGGCTCCTTTGGCGGCCATGGCACAAGAAGTGAAAATCGCCACCGTGAATGTACAGGAGATTTTTGCTGCTATGCCCGAACTCTCCGGTATTGAGACCCAACTTTCCGGCAAACAGGAAGAGATTAGAAAAAACCTCCAGGCGTTAGAAGATGAATTCTCAAAGAAACAGGAAGAGTTTGAGAAAAATCCGGCTGCATCAGATGCAGGAAAGCAAGACCAGCAAAAGCAAATAACCCAGTTGTATGAGAGATATCAGACTTATATGCAGAATGGCCAACAGGAATTGCAGCAACTACAGCAGAAACTGCTCGAACCCGTAAATAAAAAGATATTTGATGCTATCAAGGCAGTAGGAGATGAGAACAAATATTCGTTCGTTTACGACATCTCTGCCATGCAATCTCCCATCGTTTATTTTACCCCTTCGGCTGTGGATGTTACGGCACAGGTAAAAACGAAATTGGGTATCTGATAAGGTTAGATAAGGTAAATAGCCTAAAAAAGGGTTCTTCAGTACGAGGAACCCTTTTTTGGTTACTTACATCCCCTTGATCACCAGTAGTGGTGTATCGGAATGGAATATCATTCTCCTCGCGATTCCGGGGTTGAATATCCTTGCAAAGATATTGCGGCGTGAACTCGATAGGGATATCATATCAACATTATTTGTCTCCGCGAATTTATCGAGTGTTACCTCCAGTCCCTCATTCTGGTCGATCAGTTTATATTCGATCTGCAAATGTGGATAAAGGTCGGAAAAACGCTTTTGTACTCCCGATAACTTGATTTCGTTCCACACATCCTCCTTCTTGGCAATATGTGCCAGATAGACTTTTACCGGATAGGGTTTCAAAAATTTCATCATGATATCGAACGCCTTGAACTCACGTTCCTGGAAGTTGGTAAGAAAGACAATGGTTTTCATTTCTGAAATACTTCTTATCTTAGCTCCTTCAGGAATTGCAAAAACAGGTGTCCTGCAGCCCTCCATCACTTCTGCAGTCACGCTGCCGATAAGATCCAGTTCCTTGGCATTTTTTCCTCTGGTACCCATTACTATGGCAGTCGGACGTATCTTTTTGGAATAAGTGATGATCTCCTCTTCAGGTAGTCCTTCCACCAGGGCAGTACTGTAGGATATCTGGGGTATGGCACCGGAAGCAATCCTGTTTTCAATCTTCTCTACCAGATTCTGCATCTCTCTCTCTGTCCTGTTTCTAACATCCTGAAACAGATCTTTGTCGGTTGTCTGTAGGGTGAAAGTATCTCCAAAAGGAACTGATGCAGGATAAAAGGGAGTAAAGAATGCGTGAAGTAATTTTACTTTACAATCCATATCACGTGCCAGCCGAAACCCGAATTCACATGCAACCAGCGAATAATCGGAAAAATCCACTGGAATGAGAATCTCCTTCTTTGTTTTTTTCTGATTCTCACTTTCCATACCCGATGAGAAATCGACATCTTCAATAATTTGTAGTGCTCTGGGGAGGTCGCTCTCATTGATCCGTACCCGCACATTGCCAGGGATTACCGGATCGATCAATTTTATACCGTGAATGACCGCCGGAATTCCTTCTGACTCAAGGATTGATTTTAATATATGCGCTTTATCATACGTATGGATGGCAACGGTAACCAGCTTTTCGTCGTATGAACTGCTGTCTTTTTTATCCTTTCCCATACTGTCATCGTTTTAGGTATTCAAGGATGTCAATTCCCACAAATACCTGTGTTAATAATCTAAAGATAAAAAAACCCAATATTGCACCGGTAAGTGATCAATAATGGGTTTACATTTTATTCTACCTCTTCTGTTTCTACCGAGTCGGGTTCGGGATAATCCTTAAGGCCGAGAATGCTCAGTGCCTTGTCAAAGATGGTAGTATCATCAAGCACCACAATGCCGCCATTGGGCCCTGGTTCAATATGTATTCCCACACTTCTGCCTTCCTTGTAGTTGTATCCACCAAAATAATTCCTCACGGTTTCGGGTTTCATATCCAATTCCTCGGCTATCCGGTGGATACTACCGTCAGGCAGTTTGTCTTTCAGTTCTCTTAACTCGTTAAAAGTGATTGTTCTTGCCATGGCTTTTTATTTTTTATATTAATAATACATTTGGTAATCTATTTCTGCCATAAACATACACAAAAAAACAGAGAAAGCAAATTTTTTGTATTAAAATCTTTGCGAAAATATCCTGTCCTTATTCTTATAACATCTTCAATGGGGTAAAGTTGCTAAAAAAGGACTAAAAATAGTAATAATGGCCAGATATAAGATGACGAAAGCGGCTAGTGTTGTACCCTCTTTCTTACCGTAAGCACTCACCCTCCGGGATAGTGGCGGGTGGATAATGGCTTTTCTCAACGCTGCATAGATCGCATATAAGAGTAAGGCGACAAACGTCCCTACAATCATTCCGGCCAGGATATCCGAAATAAAATGTACACCCAGGTAGATACGGGTATAACTGTTAATTGTAGCCCATAGCAGTGTGCTGAATGTCACTAAAGGGTTCCGGAACACTAACGAAAGAAACACGGCCAATCCAAAACTGTTGGTAGCATGTCCTGAAATAAAGCCATATCTGCCGCCCCTGTAGCCGTTCATAATGTCTACCATATCCCTGAAGTCGGGATGATGGGTAGGCCGAAAGCGTTCAAAGAAGGGTTTGAAAAAGGAGGATGAGATCTGGTCTGTGGCAACAAATACAAGGATGAGGAAGAGGGAGACTAA
The DNA here is from genome assembly GCF_900095135.1 of Proteiniphilum saccharofermentans. NCBI lineage: Bacteria > Pseudomonadati > Bacteroidota > Bacteroidia > Bacteroidales > Dysgonomonadaceae > Proteiniphilum > Proteiniphilum saccharofermentans. The sequence goes on along the minus strand of NZ_LT605205.1, from coordinate 4,213,634 downwards.
AATCGCTTCGTTACGGCGTGCACGGTAAAAAAAGATGAAGGGGATGAAAAGGAATACCGGAATCCAGATGAACCGGCCACTGATTGTCCACATCACATTATCCAGAAACAGCGAATCGCTGCCATTCATGGCAAAAAAGAGATCGCGTTCCGCGGGAAGTAGCCCTTCTATAAAATCTTTCATATTTTTAAATTTCAAATTCAAGATTCAAAGTTCCATATCAATCTATTTTCCATTTTCGACTTTCAATTCTCATCCCACCTAACCACCCAGGCTCCTTTCCACTATATTACGTCCACATCCTGTTGGCGAATCCAACCTATGCTGCCGTCGGAAATCTGAATTTCAAACCAATTGCCATCCCTATTTCTGATTTTTACTTTCGTGCCTTCATGCAATTCAAAAAGTTGATTACTATTGGTGTCGGGCGAAGCATTGACTGCAGCAGCCCCTACCATTACGATGGCGGAGTCCTTGCGTGTACGCTCACTTTTTTGGCTAAATGCAAAAATATTTGCCCCAATCATCAATAGAAGAATTACGATACCTGTATAAAAAGCAGTCTTCCTTGCCCAGAGCAGGCGTATGAAAAGATAAACAGCCACACAAGCCAGGAACAGGATAAAGAGTATAATACCTGTGATAGCCCACTGGTTGGAACTGAACACATTCCTTATACCTCTGAACCAGTTGGTAAGAAAGAGATTGGCTGCTGTGTCGATACGGTCTACGGTACGATTCTGTGCAAACCGGAGATTATGCCGGATATCACCATCACCCGGATCAAGGAGCAATGCCCTTTCGTAACAGAGGATTGCTTTTCCCAGTTGGTTATCCCGAAAGTAGGCATTACCCAGATTGTAATAGAGTTGTGCTGATACTTTGTCGTCAGCCATTCCCTGCGCAATAAGTTCTTCATAAAGCGCTATACTCTCTTTATAGTTCTGGCTGCGATATGCCTGGGCGGCAGCCTCCGGCATATCTTGAGATGCCGGTGCAGATAGTTCTACTGCTGTATTGGCCGGATTCGGGACCGTATCGCCGACTATCTCTTGTCCCGACACCATCTCCACGCCACAATATAGGGTCAATATAAAAATTAACGTTTTCGTTATCAAATTTCTTTGTTTTGCCGAGCGTGGAAAACGCCTAATGAAATTGAATATATTCCGTACCATATCATTTCGATTTGCAAATTAACTGATTAACTGATTAACTGATTAACTGATTAACTAATTTGCTGATTAGCTGATTATAACCGGGCGTCAGCTCATCAACAAATCATTACATCATCACATTATTTTCCCGCTTTCCGTAGTTTGTTTTCCATCTCTTCAATCGCTTTCATCGTATCGTTGTAGATACGGTCCATCTCGGCGTTACTTTCGGCAGGGGCATACCGTGCAAATTCGCAGGTGTCGAGGATTTCAATAAACTTACCCGCCACCTGTTCACTGATGCCTTTTCGTGACAGTTCTTCTTCTATATTGTTTTTTGACAGGCGTGCCACCGGAATGGAAAGTTTATCGCTGAAGTACCCCCATATTGCACGTAACACCTCATCATAAAAATGCTCTTTATCCTGTTCTTTCAGATACCTATTGGCTGTTTTTAACCTCTTGATAGCCATTTTATTCGCTTTCCGGGTGCGCATCAACGCCACATTGGCATTTTCCCGTGCCTGCTTCCGGTTTATTATATAAAGCACAATCAGTACCAGTAGAGGGATCAGGTACCATAACCAGTAATTTAATGAGCCGACGAAGAAGGTTGTGGCGGAAAGATAGGATGGTTCACCGGTCTTCAAGAAGCGTATATCCTGTTCCACCTTTACCTCCTGGCGATTCACAAAAGTGCTGGTCGTACTACTACCCGGATCTCCTTTTGCTATCTGCAAATTCTGTTCCGGTGCTGTGAGTGTTTCGTACCTGTTTTTGCCCGGGTCAAAATAGGTAAATTCTACTGCAGGTAGGGTATAGGATCCTTCGTAACGGGGGATAGCCATATATTCTATCTTCCTGATTCCGGTTAATCCGTTAGTAGTTACATTCAGGGAGTTTGTAACTGTAGGATCATATACTTCAAAATTATTGGGGAATTCTATTTCAGGATTCCGGATCAGTTTCATATTTCCTGTCCCGGATATTTCCAATGTAATGGTGATCGCCTCATTGGCTTTTACTGCTGTAGAATTGATCCCGGATTTCAATGTGAAAGTACCTACCGCATTGGCGTAGCTGGGAGGCCTGTTGGCCGGGAGGGGTTTTACGTTGATTGACAAAGGATTGGTGATCAACTCTTTTTTTACATCCACCATCACCTCCTGGGTGCCGAAGAAGGTGGAAACCCTCCTCCCTGACGGAACAGAAAAGACCATCTCCAGGCTTCCGCGCGGGATAGAGATCTGTCCTGACCGCTGAGGGAACAGCAATGTTTTACGAAGATCGGCCGTATAATAGTTTCTTCCGTTATACCGCTCCAGTTGTAGTTGCTGATTCGCCGGTAGATCGATCTCTTCTACCATAAAACCTTCGAATTCGGGAAACTGTATTTTCCCGTAATTGATCGGATTCAATATAGTATAGAGCCGGAATGTAACAGTGAATCCCTCCTGTTCATAAGGGTCGTTCTTGGAGACAATAGCCCTGATAAATGCATCATCGGCTGAGACAGTCGCAGTCCCTGTGCCGGAAGAGCGATCCTCACCCCTTCCCCCGCCGGCGGCAGGCTCTTGCGATGATGATTCATCGGGAGGAAGCACTTTTATTTGCAGTGAATTGGATTCATAATTACTCCCATCTACCCTGATAGAGGCAGAGGGGATAGTGAATGTTCCCGTTTTTTTTGCCATCAGGATATAGGTATAAGTAACCGAACTCTCAGAGGTGGTTTTGCCGTTCACCGTCCGTTGGCTGAAGCTGGTGGATATACTGGGACCGAACAATACATCAAAATCGGGAATCTCCGGAAGGCGAATATCCTTCCCTTCCTTGTTCAGGATATAGCTCAACCTGAACTGCTCCCCTTCAACCACAGTCGCCGGAGCAGAAGCCTTGAATGTTACCTGGGCGGACACCTTTCCGGCACCGGTAAGCAACACAGCGAAAAGAAGAAAAAATATATAGATACGCTTCATAGGGCTTATTTCATTTTTCATTCTTCACTTTTAATTTATCAATATATCGACTCATTGGCACATTAACTACGCTTCACTCCGTTGAACGTTGTTTGGCATATTAGCATATTCATCAATTATTTTTTTACCAATTCTTATTGTTCCTCCTGTTATTCTCAGCCTGCTCCTCTCTTTCCTTAGCCTTTATCTGTTGGACCTTTTCCTGGGTCTCTCTTTCATCCTGTTCTATCGCCTGAAGCAGTTGTCGGGCATTATCGCGTGACATCTGTTCCGGTTGGTCGGGTTGTTCCGCACGTTTCTCCTGATTCTGGTCATTCTGTTGCGGTTGTTGTTCCTGTTGTTGCTGTTCTTGTTGTTGTTCCTGCTGATCCTCCTGCTGATCCTGTTCTCCGCCGCCCTGCTCCTCTTCATCCCGGATCATCTTCTGTACCACTGCCAGGTTATAGCGGGCCTCATCATCCTGGGGATTTAATCGCAATGCCATTTTATAGGCCTCCATTGAACCTTGCAACTCTTTCTTTTGCAGCATCGCATTCCCTATGTTATGCCATGCAGCAGAGGCTTCCTCCGGTTTTTCCTGTTCTAAAGAGGTGTAATGGTTATACTTCTCAATAGCCTGATCCCACTCTTTCTGCCGGTAAAGGGCATTCCCAAGGTTAAAATTCGCTTCTTTGGATGCAGCATTTTCTTCCACCGCATTTTCGTAGAATTTGACCGCGTCGGAGAATTTTTCCTGCCGGTACTCCTTATTCCCTTTGCGGATGTTCTTCCGGACATCTTTTTGTGCGGAGACAGCTATTGGCAGCATCACCCCCGCCACAAGAAACAATATATATCTTATAATAAACCTGCTCATTCTATTATTCTTTGTAGATTAAAAATTACTAATTGCTAATTACCAATTACTAATTATCAAATCATCACATCCACCTTTCACTTAAAAACCCTCACATTCCTGAACAGCGGATTTTTCTTGTCATAAAAAAGTATCTCCAATACCAGAATCACAAGTATTATCCAGGCGAGCATTGAAAATTTCTCATCATACTCCGAATAGGTGAGGCTGGTAGTCTTGCCTGTCTGCAACTCATCGAGTTGTGTTTCCAACGCCCGGACAGCACTGTTTGAATTATCGGCGCGGACATAAAATCCTCCTCCGCTCTGTGCTATCTCCATCGCCATCTGTTCATTCAGACGGGAAACCACTACATTGCCTTCTGAATCGGTCATAAAATTGCTTCCATATTCAGTGGCAGGTATCGGCGAACCGTCCGGGGAACCGATCCCGACCAGATTAATCATCACTCCTGCTTTTGCCGCTTCTGCGGCAATATCGACGGCACTTCCCCCATGATCTTCACCATCGGTAATGATCACCATCGCCTTACTCATCTCCTGGTCACCGGAGAAGCAGCTCATACCGAGGCTGATTGCCTGCCCAATCGCAGTGCCCTGTATCGGGACAAGGTTCGGATCGATGGTATTGAGGAAAATTTTTGCCGACTGGGTATCCGATGTCAGCGGCATTTGTACATACGCCTCTCCTGCGAATACGATCAGTGCTACCTTATCATTCCTGCGCAGGTCGATCAGTCTCGACAGGATCTGTTTAGCCCGTGCGAGTCGATTCGGTGACACATCTTCAGCCAACATCGAATTGGATACGTCAATGGCGATTACCAATTCAATCCCTTCTTTCTCAACTGTTTCCACCTTTGTGCCGAATTGAGGCCGGGCAATCATAAATATGCCGGCGCATAATGCTGCAAAGATCAACCAGAATTTCAGGTAGGAACGTTTCAGGGATAGTTCGGGCATCATCATCTTAAGCGTGGAGAGATTACCCAATTTTTGGACATCCTTACGCTTCCTGATGTTCAGATAGATGTATACCGCCAGCAACAGGGGCATGGCGAAGAACAACCATAAATATTCCGGATTTCCGAATCTAAACATTTCCTATTTTTATATTGTATCTCACTATTATCAATCAATTGTTTCGCTTCGCGGAATCCATTCCCGTTCGGCAAACCCTCTTTTCACTATTCACTTTTCCTTTTTCACTCCCTTAAGGCACGCTCCTCAACCACGTCCTTCGTAATAACAATTCCAACAGTATCAATCCCAGGGCCGCCAGTGCAAAGGGGAGGAACAATTCCTTACGGCGCGTCACATTCTGCACACTGATCAGGTACTTCTCCATCTCGTCGATCTCATCATATACCTGGCGGAGCCCTTCGGTATCCTGCGCACGGAAATATTGCCCCCCGGTCATCGCGGCAATTTCAGTCAGTGTCTTCTCGTCGATGTCCACCTGCATATTTTGCATCCTGACCCCGTATGGCGTGTTCATAGGTGTCAGGGCCATCCCTTTGGTTCCCACTCCCACCGTGTAGACGCGGATACCGTAAGAACGCGCCAGGTCGGCAGCGGTAAGTGGAGCGATCTGTCCTCTATTATTTGTCCCATCGGTCAGCAGGATTACCACACGTGATTCGGATTGGCTATCTTTCAGTCTGTTGACAGAAGTAGCCAGTCCCAGTCCAATAGCTGTACCGTCTTCTATCATTTCGTACTCTACCTCGTTGAGCAGGTTCAATAATATCTTATGGTCAGTTGTGAGCGGACATTGCGTAAAGCTTTCACCGGCAAAAATCACTAAACCTATATTATCGTTAGGACGGTCTGCAATAAATTCAGAAGCTACTTTTTTTGCAGCCTGCAGACGATCAGGCTGTAGGTCTTGTGCAAGCATGGATCCTGACACATCCAATGCCAGTACAATATCGATGCCTTGTGTTTCTGTCTCTTCCCAGCTGTTAACTGATTGTGGCCGGGCAATTATAACGATAATCAACGCCACAGAGATCATCCTCAATACAAACGGAAGGTGCCGCATATAAACCCTAAAGTCGGATTTCATTCCCCCGAAAGCGCTGGTAGAGGCCAACTTAAAGGAAGCCTGTGTCTTTGACAGGCGCAGCACGTACCACACACTCAGTGGGATAATCAGCAACAACAGATATAGATATTCAGGATGCAGAAATTCCATTCTCACTTACTTTTTTTAATACTGTTATCCGGACTGTTTCCTCTCTCTTTATCATTCTCAGGCTCCTCTTCTTTCTCAACAGGATCGGGTTCCCGGGTCTGATTCACAAAGAAATAGGCGTTCACCAGACTCAGGTCATTTTCATCAGGATAGGGTTTATACTTTGCAAATTTTACCAGATCGGCAGTCGACAGGATCTGCTTGAGGTTATCATACGTCGATTCTATATCCGTGGTTTTGCGAATCTCATTCAGGATCTCTCCGGAAGTCATCTCCATTGCGTTGATTCCTTCCCTTTCATAGATATAAGTACGAAGGACATCCGTCAGCTTGCTGTAAAAATCTTTCTCCCTGCCTTGTTGCCATATTTTTTCAGTTTTGAGTTTGTCCAGTTCAGAGAGCGCACGCACATGTGCCGGCAACACTTGCGGCGGTTTAAAGAAATACCCTTTTTTCTTTTTCTTCAGTACAAGATAGATGATAAAACCAATTAGCCCAAGTACCAGTATTGCTCCCATCGCAATCCAGAGTATCCACAGATAATCTGTCCATACGAACGGAGCTTTTCGTACCGGTTTTATATCATTAAGTTGTAATTGTTTGAAATCGATGGAGTCCGTTTCTCCCGTGTTAATCTTTTCCAGATAAGCCAATGTGGAATCGGAGAGTTCCGGAGAAGTAACCTTTAATCCGAATGAGTTGGAGTAAATGGTATCCGTTCCATCGAAAAAGGGAATATGGGGTATATGGTACAAGGTAGAATCAAATGAAGTGACCACGTACTTGAAGTTGAGTGTCATCACGTTGTTCTCGATGATGGTGTCGGGAGGCAACATAGTAATTACTTCAATACCGGGCACTATCTCCTTTTCATACACCGGAAAATGGATGACCTTATCTTTTGGGGTAATTACTTTAAGGTTGATTAACGCCTGTTCGCCGATCATAATTTCAGTAGGCTGCACTGTTGCCTGTACCGAAGCCTTTTGTGCAACAAGGGAAGTGATGGATATAAGGCATAGGGCAACCGCGGCTGCCCTATGGATCGGGATGATATGTAGTTTTTTCCGTATCAAAGTTACTTTCTTTGTTTAAATAATTGCAGTAACAATTTCACATAATCGCTTTCAGTAGAGACCGACACACTGTCTACACCACTCTGCCGGAAGGCATTGTTCATCGACACCTGCAGGTCGCTCCACCAGGAACGGTAGCGGTCCCTTACCTTTTTTGAGGATGTGTTGATCCATCGCTCTTCTCCCGTTTCGGGATCCCTGACTTTCATCAGGCCGACCGGTTGTAATTCGGTACTCAGTTTGTCGTACACCTGGATAGCCGCCACATCATGCTTCCTGGCTGCAATCCGAAGTGCTTGTTTATAATCGCCTGCATCAATGAAGTCCGATATCAGGAAAGCGGTACACCGCTTCTTGATAGCGTTGGTCATGTAGCGCAGGGTCACGTTAAGGTCTGTACCGTTCCCTTCAGGTTTAAAGCCCAGGATTTCACGAATAATATAAAGGATATGTTTTCTTCCTTTTTTGGGAGGGATAAATTTCTCTACCTTGTCGGTAAAGAAAATCACTCCAATCTTATCATTGTTCTGGATGGCAGAGAATGCCAGCGTTGCCGCGATTTCCGCTACTATATCACGTTTCAACAGTGATTGTGAGCCAAAGCCAAGACTTTCCGACACATCGATCAGCAGCATCACGGTCAACTCCCGTTCCTCTTCAAATATTTTGATATAGGGTCGGTTGTACCGGGCCGTCACATTCCAGTCGATATCACGCATATCGTCCCCGTACTGGTACTCCCGAACCTCAGAGAAAGCCATACCACGCCCCTTGAACGCGGAATGGTACTCTCCCGCGAAGATATTCCGCGAAAGGCCCCGCGCCTTTATCTCTATATGTCGTACTTTTTTAAGTAGGTCGGTCGTCTCCATTTAGTCTCCTGCCTTTATTCTTTACGGCACCTCTACCCTGTTCAGAATTTCGCTGACAATCTCTTCGGAAGTCATGTTGTTGGCTTCCGCTTCATAGGTAAGGCCGATACGATGACGAAGTACATCATGGCACACCGCACGGATATCTTCGGGGATCACATAGCCGCGGCGTTTGATGAAGGCGAAGGCACGGGCGGCCAACGCCAGGTTGATGGAGGCACGGGGTGATGCCCCAAACCCGATCATCTCTTTCAGGTTTGCCATGCCGAACTGGTCGGGGAAACGGGAGGCAAACACAATATCTACAATATACTTACTGATCTTTTCATCGATATACACCTCCCTCACCACTTTCCGTGCCTCTAAGATGGCTTCAGTAGAGATGACTGCTTTATCGATGGCAACCGGCTCGAAAATATTTTGCCGGATGATCTGCTTCTCCTCCTCTTTCGAAGGATAAGAAATGATCACCTTCAGCATAAAACGGTCTACCTGCGCTTCAGGTAGAGGATAGGTCCCTTCCTGTTCGATAGGGTTCTGGGTAGCCATTACCAGAAAAGGATTTGGTAATTTATAGGTCTGCTCGCCAATGGTAACATGGCGTTCCTGCATCGCTTCGAGCAATGCACTCTGCACTTTGGCGGGAGCACGGTTTATTTCATCTGCCAACACGAAATTGGCGAAGATGGGACCGTGTTTTACTTGGAACTCTTCATTGCGTTGGCTGTAGATCATGGTTCCGATCACGTCGGCAGGCAACAGGTCGGGAGTAAACTGGATCCGGCTGTAATTTGCATCGATCAGTTGAGCCAGCGTTTTGATAGCCAGTGTTTTTGCTAATCCGGGCACCCCCTCCAGAAGGATATGCCCGTCTGATAATAATCCGATCAGCAGCGACTCCACTAAGTGCTTCTGTCCCACGATCACCTGATTCATCCCGGTAACGAGTGTCTGGACGAAGCCGCTCTTTTGCTCTATTCTCTCATTTAGCTCCTTAATATCGACAACTTGGCTCATATTTTTTTATTATTGATAGGTAGATTTTTTTTTTCGACTTACAAAATTAGAAATGTTAAAGAGGTTTCTTACAGTTTAGGGGTTAAAAATGTTTAAGCCTGTAGGATAACTCCATTTCGAAGCGATTGACGAAAGCTTCTTTCATCCGGTCGGAAACCTCTTCAAAGTCGACTTCATGCCCCAGCTCTTTCTGTATGGAGGTCACACCCCGATCCCTGAAACCGCAGGGATTGATATAATTAAAATAGGAGAGGTCGGTATTGATGTTAAGCGCCAGGCCGTGCATCGTCACGAAATGGCTTGCCCGCACACCAATGGCACAGATCTTCCTCGATTTGGCCCGATCGGCAGCATCAATCCATACCCCCATTGCCTTATCATCCTTTTCTCCTTTGATACCGTAGGTGTCCAGCATATCGATTACCACATCCTCCAGTGTGGATATATATTTTTTTATTCCCATTCCGAATGCCTCCAGGTCGATGATCGGGTAAACGACCAACTGTCCCGGACCATGGTAGGTGATATCCCCGCCCCGGTCAATAGTATGCAGGTCGATATTTTTACTCTTACAGACGTGGTTGGCGATAAGCAGGTTCTGTTTATCGCCATGTTTCCCCAGGGTGTACACATGTTCATGCTCGCAAAAAAGGAGGTACTGTTCTTTCTCTTCCTTCTTTTCCGATTTCGCCCGGACTACCGATTCGAACAGCTTTTCCTGATAATCCCACGTTTCCTTGTAACGGCCCGATCCGAGATTTTCAAATATCACTTTATTCATTATTCAAAAATCAAGATTTTGAGGTTATCAAATCGTTTAACCACGTTAGTCTCATTGTCTCATTGAATCATCGGCACATCAAACATGTTTCTCCGCATGGTAGGAAGAACGCACCAATGGTCCACTTTCCACGAACTTAAATCCTTTCTCCAGGCCTATAACCTTGTATTTCCGGAACTGCTCCGGCGTTACAAATTCTTTCACCGTCAGATGTTTTCTGGTAGGTTGCAGATACTGTCCGATAGTGAGCACCTGGCATCCTACGTTGATCAGGTCGTCCATCGTCTCCAGTATTTCTTCTTCGGTCTCTCCCAGACCCACCATGATCCCTGACTTGGGCTTGGCCTTACCGCTTTTAGCAATGGTTTCTATCGTTTTGAGGCTGACATCATATTTGGCACGGCTACGCACCTTCGGTGTGAGTCGCCTTACCGTCTCCATATTATGCGAAATGATTTCGGGACACGTATCGATCACTTTATAAATCAATTCCTCAATCCCGTTGAAATCAGGGATGAGTGTTTCGAGTGTCACGTCCGGATTTCTTTCTTTGACACGTCTGATTGTGGTCGCCCAAAATTCCGCCCCGAGGTCGGGAAGGTCGTCCCTATCCACGCTTGTGATCACGCAATGCTTCAGGTTCATCTTCTCAATACTCTCTGCCAGACGATCAGGTTCATTCCAATCCACAATTCCCTGTGGGCTTCCCGTTTTCACAGAACAGAATCTGCATGCACGGGTACAGACATCGCCGAGGATCATAAAAGAAGCGGTTCCTCTGCCCCAGCATTCCGACAAGTTAGGGCATTTTCCGCTTACGCAAATTGTATGCAATCCCTTCCTTGCAATGATCTCTCTTACATCCAGGTATTGCTTCCCCTGAGGAAGCGATATTTTGAGCCAATCAGGCTTTCTAGTCATTAATTCAGGCTTGCTATCCATATTTTTATTAATTTCATTCGTCGTACCAGGCAGACTAAAATCATATTTTTCTGCGATACAATGAAAAAGTGATTTTTTTTAATGTTATACAGAAAACAAAAATACTATTTTATTCGGGTATTTGCTAAATTATTTTTAGGACCAAGCATTCCAGAACATTGTCGCCGTTCAAAAAATGCGTTGAAACTTTTGTTTCTTAAGAGAACCAAGACTGTTTAAACTAAAAACTGAAAACTAAAAGATTAATTTTTTATCTTTGTCCCCTAAACTCAGCTAGAGCGGATTATATTGGATTTTCGATTATTACATACAGATCCCGGATCAAGTGCCCGGGCGGGTATTATATCCACTGACCATGGAGAGGTGGAGACCCCGGTATTTATGCCGGTAGGTACTGTAGGGAGTGTAAAAGCTGTTCATGTCAGTGAACTGAAAGAGGATATTGGAGCACAGATTATCCTGGGCAATACCTATCATCTTTATCTGCGTCCGGGGCTTGATATCCTGCAACAGGCGGGGGGACTACACCGGTTCAACAGCTGGAACAAGCCCATGCTTACTGACAGTGGTGGATTTCAAGTGTTCTCGTTGACCGAGAACCGGAAACTCTCGGAAGAAGGAGCAGAGTTCCAATCACATATCGATGGCTCAAGACATTTCTTCACACCAGAAAAGGCAGTCGACATCCAACGGATCATCGGAGCCGATATCATGATGGCGTTCGATGAATGCACTCCGGGGGATGCCGATTACGATTACGCGAAAAAGTCACTCGATCTCACAGAACGGTGGCTCGACCGCTGTCTGGCTCGTTTCCGGGAGACGGAATGTCCCTACGGACACCGGCAGGCCCTTTTTCCCATCGTACAGGGTTGTGTATATCCCGACCTGAGGCGCCGTGCCGCTGAAAATGTGGCAGCTAAAGGTGCGGATGGGAATGCTATCGGAGGATTAGCGGTCGGTGAACCCACCGAAAAGATGTACGAGATGGTAGAACTGGTCAATGAGATCTTACCCAAGGACAAGCCGCGCTACCTGATGGGGGTGGGAAAGCCCGAGAACATTCTGGAAGCCATTGAGCGGGGTGTAGATATGTTTGACTGCATCATGCCGACACGTAACGGACGCAATGGTCAGATCTTCACTAAACAGGGAGTGATGAACATGCGTAACGAACGGTGGAAGAATGATTTCTCTCCTATCGAAGAAGATGGCGCATCGTTTGTAGATACCCTGTACAGCAAAGCCTATCTGCGACATCTCATCAATGTCAACGAGATATTGGGATTGCAAATTGCATCTATCCACAACTTGGCTTTCTATATATGGCTGGTACAGGAGGCAAGGAAACATATCATCGCCGGTGATTTTTCGGAATGGAAGCCGATGATACTCCAAAATGTAACCAGAAGATTATGAGTAATATAGAATTTCTTAAGTTAAAACGACTCGACAGATATATCATTAAAAAGTTTCTGGGTACTTATATCTTTATGATTGTCCTGATCATCTCTATTGCAGTGGTGTTTGACATCAACGAGAAGATCGATAAGTTCATGACCAACAACGCATCGCTGCAAGCCATTGTCTTCGATTATTATCTCAATTTCATCCCTTACTATACTAACCTGTTCAGCCCACTGTTCGTCTTCCTCGCCGTAATCTTTTTTACTTCCAAGATGGCGAATAATTCCGAGATCATTGCTATCCTTTCAAACGGTATAGGTTTTAAGCGGTTGATGAAACCCTATATGGTGTCTGCTTTAGTGATTGCTGTTTTTTCTTTTGTCTTCGGGAGTTATATTATCCCTCCTGCCAATGCCACACGTATTGAATTTGAACAAACCTATGTGAATCCGCGGGGCAAGGTGACGGGCGATCACGATATCCAGTTCAGGATAGGACCGCAAACCATCGTTTATTTTGGTAATTTTGACATGACCACCAACACGGGATATAATTTCTCTATGGATCATTTCGACAGCCTTCAATTAACATCAAGGCTCACAGCACAATCTATCCGTTACGACTCTGCCTATCACTGGACTATCAGCAATTACCAGATCAGGCGTTTCGAAGGATTGAAAGAGATAATTACCAAAGGTACGTCTATAGACACCACTTTACAGATTGTACCCAACGATTTTATTATTGCCAAGACAGACCAGCAAATGATGACTTCGCCTCAACTACGCAGTTACATCCAGAGTCAAAAGGAACGGGGATTTGGAAATATACAGGCATTCCAGATAGAGTATCACTCACGGATAGCCTCTGTATTCTCGGCATTTATCCTCACCATTATCGGCGCAGCGATCTCGGCGAGGAAAGTAAAAGGGGGAATGGGACTTAATATTGGTATCGGGCTGGCGCTGAGCATGGCTTATATCCTTTTCATGACTGTGAGTTCCACTTTTGCCGTGAAAGGGGGAATGAGCCCGTTTATTGCTGCCTGGATTCCAAATATTATTTTTACCGGTATCGCGTTGTATCTGTATAAGAGAGCGCCGAATTGATTTGTTGATCCCGACAAGTCGGGACCGGTAGTAATGATTTAACAATGTGATGATTAAAATTTTCCACTTTTAGTTGTTAGTTTACTGAAATTATGATACGTAACATACTGATTTTTATTTTAATCGCAGTGGCATGGCAGTCCAATGCACAGGCAAACTATCCGATCATTGTCATTGAGACCAATTATGGGACAATGAAAGCAATGCTATATGATGATACGCCCGTACATAGCAATCATTATCTGAAACTGATAAAGGAAGGTTATTTCGATGGTACCCTCTTTCACAGGGTAGTAAAGGATTTTGTAATACAGGGAGGGGCACAGGATTCCCGTGATGCCCCGTCAGGTGCCCGGATTGGAGGTGGACGTACCGATATGGAGTTGATGCCTGAATTTCGCGAAAACAGGTTTCATAAAAAAGGGGCGCTCGCTGCTCCAAGAAGAGGTGACAACGAAAATCCGCAGAAAAAATCGGATGCTTCGCAGATCTATATCGTACAAGGAAGGGTCTATACACAGGGACGGCTCGACTCAATGGAGATGGCTGTGAATGTACCTATCAGGAACGAAATTATCCGTACCCATTATCTGCCGCATAAAGAGAAACTCGATGAATTGAAAGCGGCAAACGATGCCAGTGGTTTCAATGCCCTTTTAGATTCACTGTTAAACGTGGTGGATTCCCTCTATGCGATAGCTCCCGGAAAATTCTTCCTCCCCCAGGAGTTGAAAGAGGCATATACCACCCTTGGCGGCATAGATCGTCTGGATGGTTCCTACACTGTCTTTGGAGAGGTGACCGAAGGACTTGAAGTGATCGATAAGATCGCAGCCCTGCCGGTCGATGAAAACAGTCGTCCCAAAACTGATGCCAAGATTATAAGGATTTATATAGAGTAAGCCTGCGCAGGATTACTCAACGTATCTCTTACCGGTATGGGAATATCTCCTCATAGTCCCTCAACAAGCTGCAATCACTCAATATTCTTCCTTACCCCGGTCAGAAATGCTTTCATTTTATCGGAATCTTTCTCCCCTATAATATCGAGCAATTCGCGCAGTTTCATCCTGATATTTTCCAGTTGCTTCGATGTATGCGGATTAAAAAGGATTTCCGTTAGGAGGTAATCGTCTTCCGAGAGTAAGCCCTGTGCAATATTCATATGCTTTTTAAAGGTCGTCCCCGGCGCATCCTGATGTTTCATTACGGAAGCAAACACCAATGTCGAAGCAAAGGGGATAGAGAGAGAGTAGGCAATGGTTTCGTCATGTTCCTGGAACGAATATTCAAACACGTTGAGCTTCAGTCGATGGTACAGATCCCTGAAAAAGACCTTTCCCATGTGTGACGACTCCGAAATAATGATGGCGCTTTCTCTACTCAGGTCGTTAAGGCTCGCAAAAGTAGGGCCGAACATGGGATGGGTGGAAACATACGGGCGGGTACGTTCCCTGTAGAACTCCTCTAATCCTGTTTTCACCGAAGCGATATCGCTCAGGATACAAGTCTCCGGCAGATATGGCAATACGTTATGGAATGCCGGAATGGTATACTTCAGCGTAGCGGCATTGATCACCAGTTCCGGTGCAAAATCTTTTACTTCGGTAGCGTCGGTCATCCGTTGCGTATTATAGATGAATCTCAATTTTAGAGGATCGGGATCCAGTACCGCCACTTCGTGGTCAAAACTAAGCACATCGGCAAAAAACGATCCCATCTTGCCGGCTCCGAGAATTAATATCTTCATACTATTGAAATTACCAATTACTAATTACTAATTACCAATTAATTACATTAGTCGCATTGGTATATTAGTCTTATTAATCTTTATTTTTTTTCGCTCTCTCCATAATTACCATCTGTTGACGGACTGATTCTGAGTGGATGGCTTCCAAAACTTTTTTGACAAAGTCGCCCGACATTTCCATCCGTTCGCCCTGCGCTGCCCGATCAGTCAGTATCTGGTCATACCGTTGTGTCTGCAAGATCGGCATATGGTGTTCCAGTTTGTATTGTCCGATCTCCCTTGATACCCGCATCCGTTTGGCCAGCAGTTGTAATAGTTCATTGTCCAGTTCGTCGATCTGCTCACGCAAGTCGGAAAGATCTTCGGTGGTCTGTACCGTATCCCGGATTACAAGGTTGTCGAGAATTTCTTTCAAGGCGTCAGGTGTAACCTGTTGTGCCTTGTCGCTCCATGCCTCATCGGGAGAGCAGTGCGACTCTATGATCAATCCCGAGAAATTAAGATCCATCGCCTGTTGGCTGATTTTAGCGATGAGATTACGGGCACCACCGATATGGCTTGGATCACATATAATGGGCAGTGTAGGGTATCGCCGCTTCAGTTCTATAGGAATATGCCATTGAGGCAGGTTCCTATAGATGGTTTTATCAGGAGTGCTGAATCCTCGGTGGATTACTCCCAGTCTTTTTATCCCTGCGTTGTACAATCGTTCCAAAGCACCGATCCACAATTCCAGGTCGGGATTGACTGGATTTTTTATCAATATGGGGATATCCACCCCTTTGAGCGTATCAGCAATTTCCTGTACTGCAAAAGGATTTGCTGCTGTCCTGGCGCCAATCCATAACATGTCGATCCCATATTTTAAGGATTCATAGACATGTTTTTCGGTGGCTACTTCGGTCGACATATACATGCCGGTTTCCTTCTTGGCCTGCATCATCCATCCAAGAGCCGGACTGCCTATTCCTTCAAATCCACCCGGTTTGGTTCTTGGTTTCCACACGCCTGCCCTGTATATTTTTACTCCATTATCTGCCAACTGGCGGGCAGTGGCCGTCACCTGTTCTTCTGTTTCCGCACTACAAGGGCCAGCGATCACAAGAGGCCTCTTGTCGTCAATGCCTGGTAACAAGATTGATTCAAATTCCATATTATTTTAATTGTTGTTTTATTGTTTATTTATTCAGATAGGCACTTAGGCACCTTTCTACCCTCTTATACGCTTCCTCCAGTTTTTCCACTGGCGATCCAAGCGAGATCCGGATAAACCGGTCCCCGTTCTTTCCAAAGATGGCACCCGGTGTAATGAAAACCCTTGCATTGTACAGTATATTGTCGACAAATGTTTTGCTGTCGGGAGCATCATCAGGAAGCTTTCCCCATACGAAAAGCCCCACTTGGCGTTTGTCGTAACTGCATTGTAACTGATCCATAATCTTCTCCGCCCATACGCGGCGTTCCGCGTATAACTTGTTCATTCCGGTGTGCCATTCGTCCGTATTTGACAATGCGGCAATAGCCGCCAATTGCATCGGTTTGAACTGTCCACTGTCGATATTACTTTTTGCCCTGAGGACCCATTTTACAAATTGCGGATTGGATGCCAACATCCCCATACGCCACCCCGACATATTATGAGATTTACTCAATGAGTTCAGTTCAATACAGATATCTTTAGCGCCAGGAACTGACAAAATACTCATCGGCTTATCATTCAGTATAAAACTATAAGGGTTATCGTGGCAAATAATAATACTATGCTTTTTCCCGAACTCTACCAGTTTTTCGAATAATTCTACCGAAGCATTGGCTCCTGTAGGCATATTGGGATAATTGACCCACATCAGTTTCACATTCGACAAATCCATTTTCTCCAATGCCTCGAAATCGGGTTCCCAATTATTGTCTTCCAACAGATCGTAGGGTATTACATTTGCCCTCAGCAGGCCCGACACGGAACTGTAAGTGGGGTAGCCCGGGTCGGGGATCAAAACACCATCTCCAAAATTGAGGAAGGCCATTGAGATATGTAGTACTCCCTCTTTTGAACCAATCAGCGGTAATACTTCGTCTTCCGCTAATTCCACATGATATATCCTGCCATACCACTGTGCGAAAGCTCTTCTCAACTCGGGAATACCTGTATAGGGCTGGTAAGCATGTGTATCTGGACGCTGGGCTGTTTCACAGAGTGTGCGGATAGTCTCTTCCGACGGCATGCGGTCGGGTGCGCCTACTCCAAGACTGATCACATCTTTCCCTTCGGCATTCATGCGGGCCACTTCCGCCAGTTTTACCGAAAAATAGTATTCGGATATCGACTTGATATGTTCGGCTGGTTGTACCATTTTTTTAATTATGAATTGTAAGTTATAAACTATGAATTACCAATTACCATTATTACATTGGGGCACCTTCCCTCTTTTCCTCCTTTCCACTTAAGTACTCTTCACTCTTCACGGAACTTATGCTTCTCTTCCCTGTATTCTCCCAACACCTTCAGTCTGCTTATCAGAGGCATAATAGCATCTATAGATTGCCGGTAACGATTGTAATCGGTGAAGGTTAGATCAATATAGAATTGATATTCCCATTCCCTTCCAATAATAGGAAGTGACTGGATACGGGTCAGGTTGATATTATAGAATGACAATACAGAAAGTACCTGGGAGAGGCTTCCTTCGTTATGTGGAAGTACAAAAACCAGTGACGATTTATTGATATGGTTTTCTTTCTGTACTTCACGCAGCATTTCACCTTGTGCCAGGATAAGGAAGCGGGTAAAATTCCTTTTATTTGTCTCGATACCATGGGCAAGCACTTCCAGGCCATACTTTTCAGCAGCCAACGTGCTGCAGATAGCCGCAGTCGACACCAGTTGCTTATCCCGGATATCACGTGCAGCCAAAGCCGTATCTTCGTGCTCTACAATTTTTACATTTGGTAAAGTATCGAGAAACGCTTCACATTGCATTAAAGCAATAGGATGCGACATCACCTCTTTAATCCCTTCTATCGGCTTGCCGGGAAGTACCACCAATGAATGCGAGATACGCAATTTATGCTCTCCTGCGATCTGCACGTCACTCATTTTCAGTAGGTCGTGGTTTTGTAGCAGGCTTCCGGCAATAGTATTCTCAATCGCCATCAGGCCTATCAAATCAGGGTCTTTTTTTGTTTCAGTGAAGATATCACGAAAAGTGCTGCACGGAACAATTTCCAGTTCTTCATCTTTGAAATATTCGCGGGCTGCAATTTCGTGGAATGAACCTTCTCCCCCTTGAATGGCTATTCGTTTCATCTGATCTAATTATTTATATGAAAAAAGTCCTATCGTGTAATCGACAGGACTTTATTATTCTGATATGACTTTTAAATTCTTCTCATTCTGCATATAAAATCCTGCCTTTACCTACTAAAGTAAAAGTAAAACCAGAAATCAAATGCAAAAACAGAACCAATCATTGTATTTTTTCTATAAAGTGGATATGACAAAAATATCATATCGATAATGAGTGCAAAAGTACTATTTTTTTCTTCTCGACAAACAAAATGAAGAAAAAATGTAGCGAATAATTAAAAAATGTAGGATAAAACCACTATAAAACAGTTGCAAATCTATCAGTTTTCATTATTTTTGCACATTAAAAAGGACCGAGAAGACTAATATTTACAACCATAAACAAATTGATCAATGTTCAAAAATCATCCTAAAGGGTTGCTCGCCGCCTCACTGGCGAACATGGGAGAACGTTTTGGTTTTTATACCATGATGGCTATCCTCTCACTTTTCTTAATGACGAAGTTTGGTCTTAACGAGACGAATGCCGGAATTATTTACTCAGTCTTTTATGCTTCCATCTATCTGTTAGCACTGGTAGGTGGTCTTATTGCCGATAAGACCCGGAACTATAAAGGGATCATTCTGCTCGGTCTACTCCTGATGACACTGGGATATGTGATTATCTCTATTCCTACGGCTACACCCGTTCCATCGGACAAATTCGGGATTCTGTTGGCTTTAAGTTGTTTTGGACTTCTTATTATCGCGTTTGGTAACGGGATGTTCAAAGGTAATCTCCAGGCGTTGGTGGGGCAGATGTACGATAATCCGCAGTACAGCAAAATGCGTGACTCCGGTTTCCAGTTGTTCTACATGTTTATCAATGTGGGTGCTATCTTCGCACCCTTCCTTGCAGTTGGTGTAAGGAACTGGTGGGTAGAGAAGAACGGATATCTGTATAATGCCGACCTTCCTACGCTTGCTCACCAATATCTGGGAAATACCATTACTTCTGAAGGTACGGCCCGGTTACAAAGTCTGGCATCGGAAGCCGGATTTGCCGGTACCGACCTTGCGACTTTCAGTAGTGGATATCTGAACGTGTTTACTACCGGGTTCCATTACGCTTTTGCGGTGGCTATCGTGGCGATGCTTGTTTCATTGGTGATATACCTCTTCAATAAGAACAGATTCCCCGATCCCGCCAATAAACAGATCGACAGTGCCAATGCCGCTGTGGAAGAGATGGATATCAAAGAGGTGAAACAGCGCCTTTATGCCCTTTTCGCCGTATTTGCCGTTGTTATTTTCTTTTGGTTCTCGTTTCACCAGAACGGGTTGACTCTCACTTATTTTGCCAAGGATTACACCGACCTGAGCCAGATAAAGCTCAACTTGGGATTTGTCACTTTGCAGGGGGCCGAAATATTCCAGTCTATCAATCCTTTCTTTGTGGTCTTCCTTACTCCCATTATAGTAGGATTTTTCGGATGGCTCAGGGCTAAAGGGAAAGAGCCATCTACCCCCCGTAAGATAGCGATCGGTATGGGAATTGCCGCACTGGCTTATGTGGTTATGGCGATAGGGTCGGTAGGACTTCCCCTTAAATCGGAAGTGGATGCTATGGGTGGATTGGCCGACTCGGCACGTGTGACTCCCTGGCTGTTGATCGGTACTTATTTTATCCTTACTGTAGCTGAGCTCTTTATCAGTCCATTGGGTATCTCTTTCGTGTCGAAAGTCGCTCCCCCGAAATTGCAGGGAATCATGCAGGGAGCCTGGTTAGGTGCAACGGCAATCGGTAACAGTCTGTTGTTTATCGGAGCTATCTTCTATGCCAACATTTCGATGACAGCCACATGGTTGGTATTTGTGTCAGCATGTGTGATCTCGATGTTCACCATGTTGGGCATGCTCAAATGGTTAGAAAGGATAGCAAAATAATCATTATACGATTCCGGTCGGATAGGGGGGAAAGTAGTATTGCTTTCCTCCTTTTTTATTTTGAGGAATGATAGAAGGCCATCCGAAATACCGTCCACCCTTCCCTGTTGAAGTGTGTCAGCGTGCCCCCATGCAGACGCATAATATATCGTGATACGCTCAGTCCTATTCCGGTACCGGTATGTTTGGTTGTGAAAAAGGGTACAAAAATATTTGGCAGCATATCTTCTGCGATGGGTTGCCCGTTATTACATACATCCAGGTATATTTTCTCATTCTCTTCCATCAATTCTATCCTGATCTGTCCTTTTTCTCCCGGGATGGCTTCCGAAGCGTTTTTTAAAAGGTTGAGCAACACCTGCATGATCTGGGACTCATCCACCTGTCTCACGGTGGATTCATCGGGTAGATGTAGTGTTACTGATATTCCTTTCTCTTGAAGTACGGCAGCTTCCAGTACTATTGCCCGCTCGATAACGGACTGCAATGAAACGGGGTTTAACTGAGGCTTGGGGATTCCCGTGAAACGGCGATAGGAATTGACAAAACTTATCAAACCCTTAGCCGTCGAATTGATTGTTTGTAGTGCCTCTACGGTATTCTGCATCAAAGAGTCCTCTTCATAGGGTTCGTCCTTGCGAAAAGCAAATAGCAACGTGTCGGTCAGAGAAGTGACAGGTGCAATGGAGTTCATGATCTCATGTGTCATCACACGGATCAGGCGTATCCATGAATCCATCTCCTTATAGTCGAGTTCACTGCCGATATTGTTCAGGGTGATGATTTTCAGCCGTCTTCCTTGTAGTATGATCTCAGAAGCTCTGAGGCTCAGCTGCATCTCTTCCCGCTCGTTGGCGATTTTAATGGTTTTGGTGTCCGACGAATCCAGATTGCGGAACAGGTCGGGAAACGACTTATCGATATTCGCCAGTTGATTAATATGTGTGAAAACCGGAAGTCCCAATAGCTGATTGACAGTGCGGTTTATCTGTATTACTACATTCTCTTCGTTCAGGATGATGATGCCGGTGGAGACTCTCTCCATGATAACACTTAAGAATTTTTCATTCTCAATCACCTCTTTACGCGCTCTGGACAGGATTTCCTTGATACGATTCATCATCTGGTTCAACTCCTTTTCCCTCCGCGAGAGTTTAGTTTCGGCAAAATTGAAAGAGTAATCGCCATTATCCAAAGCGTTGAGCAGAAAAATAATATTCTTGTTGAACTGATTATAACTCCGGCGCATATTATGAAGCAGGAAAATGCCCAGAAGAATGGACAATACCATATAAACATATTCGGCTTGTATGGCAAGATAGGTGCTCATCACCACTGCTCCGATCAGCAGGATCATGTAGATGTATAGCTTGTATTCGATCGATTTAAACATGGTGCCAACGATTAAAGCCCGTATTTCTTGATCTTGCTGTAGAGTGTAGGACGGGAAACACCGAGTTCTTTGGCAATAGCGGAAATATTGCTTCCATAATTGGACATAGCCCGTTCAATAAGCACCCGTTCCATTTCTTCCAGAGTGACATTTTCAAGATCCTTGCCCTTTTCACTACCTCCCTGGGGACGGAGGAACAGGTCTGAAGAATCTATTACCCGGTTATCCGATAAAATAAGTGCTTTTTCCATAGTGTGTTCTAATTCACGCACATTGCCGGGCCAGTTATATTCCTGCATTTTTGCAATGGCATCTTTGCTTAACTTCACCCCTGTTTTATTATACTTTGCAGCAAAACGGTGTAGAAAAAATGATGCCAGCCCCGGAATATCCTCTTTCCTGTCACGTAACGGCGGCACCTCAATCTGGATGGTGTTGATCCGATAAAGCAGGTCTTCCCTGAAAAGTCCGTTCTCCACATCGAGGAATAAATTATGATTGGTAGCACAGATTAACCGAATGTTTACTGCTACAGGTTTATTGCTACCCACACGTATAATCTGCCTCGACTGCAACGCATTCAGCAGTTTTGCCTGAAGCGGGTAACCAAGGTTTCCGATCTCATCGAGGAAGAGTGTCCCTTTATCTGCCGCCTCTATTTTTCCGGCCCTGTCATTATGTGCATCAGTGAAAGAGCCTTTTACATGGCCGAAAAGCTCACTCTCGAACAACGTTTCTGTAACGGCCCCCATATCTACTGTCACAAGCGACTCATTGGCACGTGGAGAGAGTTGATGGATTCTGCGTGCAATCACCTCTTTCCCTGTCCCGTTTTCACCGGTAATTAAGACATTGGCATCCGTTTTTGCCACTTTCTCTACCAGTCGCAACAACTCCCGCATTGCTTGCGACTCACCCCAATAAATATCGCTCTCCCTGTTCAGTTGGGAATTAAGTACATCCTGCTTCTCTTTCAGTTTGACCACCTCTTTTCGAGATAGCCGCAGTTCCAACGCCGATTGCAATGTAGCCAACAGTTTGGCATTATCCCATGGTTTTACCACAAAGTCCGTGGCACCTTCTTTTAAGGCCGTTACTGCCAGATCGATATCAGCATAAGCAGTGAAGAGTACTATCGGCAGGTCGGGATTTACCCTCTTTACTTCCGAAAGCCAGAATAGCCCTTCATTGCCGGTATTGATCCCTGCCGAATAATTCATGTCGAGCAACACCACATCAGGATTTTTCTCTTTCAACATTGCCAATAATGTGGTGGGTGAAGAGAGTAGTGTAACTTCTTCGAAATGTGCATTCAACAAAATTTTAAGTGCGCTGAGCACATTTTTGTTGTCGTCAACGACAAGAATTTTTCCTTGTTTCATTTTGTTTGAAATTAGAAGTCAGAACTAAGAAGTCGGAAATCAAGAAGGGAAGAGATGGAGAAGTCCATAAGTTCAATTCCCAATTATCAATGACTAATTGCCAATGAATCAATATAACAGAAATTACACATTCTATTTCCGAGATCCCAATTCCAATATCCCGAATTTTTCACTTTTCTCTATTTTGAATCTTGAATGTGGAAGAGGGTGCCAACGTGCATAAAGGTGATGTGATTGTCCGTCTGAGCAACCCGATGCTGAGCCTGAATATACTCGACAGCGAGGCTCAACTGGCCGAGAAGCAGAATTTCCTGCGTAACACACAGGTAGCTATGGAGCAGGACCGACTGACACTGAAAAAGGAAAAACTACAACTCGACTTGGACGTTACCCGCAAACAGCGCAAATATGAACAATACAAAAAACTATACGAAGAGGAGTTGGCTTCCAAAGAAGACTATCTACAGGCAAAAGAGGACTATGAATTTGCCGTAGACGGGCGACAGTTGGTCGTGGAACGGCAGAAGCAGGACTCTCTCTACCGCACCGTACAAATCGACCAGATGGAGGAGAGTTTGCACAATATGCGCCAGAACCTGATGTTGATTCGCCAACGGAGCGAGAACCTGAATATCAAGGCACCGGTAGACGGCCAGTTAGGCCTGCTGGATGTGGAGATCGGACAAAATATCCCTACAGGAGGGCGTATCGGACAGATCAGCGTATTGTCCGACTTCAAAGTAGAAGCCATGATCGATGAACATTATATCGACCGGGTGAGAGCCGGATTGGATGCCACGTTTGAACGGCAGGATAAAAACTTCGCACTACGTGTCCGGAAAGTATTCCCTGAAGTGCGCGACAAGCAGTTCAGAACCGAATTCATGTTCGAGGGTGAGCGTCCCGACAATATCCGTGCCGGACAAACCTATTATATCAGCCTGCAATTGGGACAGCCGGTGGAAGCAGTCCTGATACCCCG
This sequence comes from Proteiniphilum saccharofermentans, assembly GCF_900095135.1. NCBI lineage: Bacteria > Pseudomonadati > Bacteroidota > Bacteroidia > Bacteroidales > Dysgonomonadaceae > Proteiniphilum > Proteiniphilum saccharofermentans. The sequence goes on along the minus strand of NZ_LT605205.1, from coordinate 4,189,505 downwards.
CGGGCCGTTCTATCAGACCACCGGCGGACAATGGATCTTCGTCGTCACACCCGACGGAAAGAAAGCCGTGAAACGCAGGATCACCATCGGACGGCAAAATCCCAACTATTACGAGGTAACAAGCGGACTCGAGCCGGGTGAAAAAGTGATCACTTCCAGCTACGAAACATTCGGTACCGCCGAAGAATTGATTTTGAAATAGATTAATGTGCCAATATGAATAATAAGACTAATGAAGCTAATTATCAATAATTTCAAGCAATTTGTAAAATCATCAAAAGCGGTATTCTTTTTCAATATTGCAGGTTTTACCGTGGCATTCACCGCCTTTTTTGTGATTGCGATTCAGGTGTATTATGATTTCAGTTTCAATAAAAACTTTGAACATTCCAATGAAATACACCAGTTCATCCGCTATCATCATGCCAATGGCAGTAGCTTCTGGACCATCAACCAAGTGTTGCCCGAAGAAATAAAGGATAAGATCCCCGAGGTGAAAGCCTATTGTCTGCTGCAGCAAACGAATCGAATGGAAGTGACCGCCGAAGTGGACGGAGAAAGAAGTGTGCATACCACGTGGTATGCACAGGCTACACAAGGATTTTTCGATGTTTTTACACCCGAAATAATCTCCGGTAGCATCGAAAAAATATTTGATGTACAAGGTAAGGCATTGATATCAGAGGAAACTGCCAAACAAATTTTTGGAGATAGGAATCCGTTGGGACAAACACTCCAATCCGGACAGTCGACATTTACCATTGCGGCTGTCTATAAGGATTTCCCTGAGAATTGTACGCTCCGCAACGGCATATTTAGTTATATGTTCCCGAATAATCCTTCCAACTGGAACTACCAAGGTTATTTTCTTATTGAGCCGGGAAGTATCGACAGCGTGATGGAGAAGCTTAACAGTGCAGACATTTGGGGCGAAGAGATGTTTCGTAAATTCAGTGAAAATCCTGAGGAGAAAATCGAATACCAGCTTCCGGCGCTGAAAAATATTTACCTGTACGGATACAATAAACGAATCAATACCACCCTGTCACTGTTGGCTATCGGAATCATCCTTTTGTTGATTGCATTTATCAACTACACTAATTTTGCCATTTCTATGGCACCAGCCAGAATAAGAAACGTCAATATCCATAAGATTTTCGGAATAGATCCTATGCGGCTTCGTTTGGCCATCGCGGCAGAGGCAGTACTGTTTACCCTCTTTTCCCTCGCCCTTTCCCTGGTCTGCCTGCACTATTTCAAAGGATCAGGATTGGCATCCAATTTTGTGGCCGACCTCTCCATTGAAAACAACCGGCAGCTTATCACCGTCATTTCAGCTTCAATTCTCTGCCTCTCATTAATTATCGGTATTTATCCGGCCATTTATACCACCTCTTTTAATGAAGCATTCGCCATGAAAGGGTCTTTCTTCCTTTCACCTAAAGGCGTGATACTTAGGAATTCACTGATCTTATTCCAGTTTACAGCCTCCATCGCGTTGATCTGCATCTCGGGGATGATAAAGATGCAGAACGATTACATGCAAAACTACTCGTGGGGATTTCAGAAGGAGAACATTGCTTATCTCCACGAGGGTAACCCCAGTATCGACCTCGAACTGTTGGGAGACGAACTGAAACAAAACGGCTCCGTCATCGATTACACGTTATCATGGAATTTGCCCGGCAGGATCGGTATGAGTTGGAGCCGGAATTTTGAAGGAAAATACATAGACTACTTTCATATTTGGCCTGTAACACCCAATTTCTTCGATTTCTTCGGGGTGAAAATGGTCGCGGGAGATAATTTCCCAGAAGAGAGGGATCGGGAAAAGATCATCTTCAATCAGGAATTCATGAGAGTAAATGATTTTACCGAAGATATTATTGGGAAGGAGTTCGAGGGATTCAGCCCCTCCAATATTCTCGGTGTAGTGGAAAATATCAACTTCGAATCGCTGCATGAACCGATAAAACCGATGGCGTTTGTTGTTTTCCCTGAAAAAAGCAACTACCAGTACCTTTACCTAAAACTTTCCGGTAATGATCTTCCTGCCAATATCACGCGGATAGAGCAAACATGGAAAAAATTCAGCTACAGGCCATTCAACCTGAGGTTTCTGGATACTACAATGGATAACTTATATAAAAATGAGATCAATACAGGCAACTTAATCAGTGCTTTCGGGCTTATTTCAGTACTTATTGCTATGATGGGCGTATATGGTCTGGTATTGTTCAATACACGCTACAAGACAAAAGAAATTGCTATCCGGAAAATCAATGGAGCAGACGAAGGTGAGATATTACAATTACTCAACCGGAATATGCTTCGGCTGTTGTTGGTCTCTTTTGTGGTGGCAGTTCCAGTATCACTTCTGGTTATCAACAACTGGATGGATCGATTTGCCTACAAAGCACAGATTCCCTGGTGGCTCTTTGTTGGTTCAGGTCTTCTTGTGCTGCTTATTTCGGTTGTAACCGTAAGCTGGCAAAGCTACAGGGCCGCAATCGCCAACCCTGTGGATTCACTGAAAACGGAATAAACCAATGTACCAATGAGACTAATGTGCCTAATCCCGATAAATCGGGACAAGTAGCGACTAATAATTTAATCATTTGCGATTTAATTGGCATATTGCCACATTAATAGATTAGCACATTAGCTTAGGTTCCGGGTTCTAACAGTCTTGGCTCTTAAAAAAACAGTGATATGAATATCTTTAAAAACTTTTTCGGCCTGCTGAAGACTTTCAAGTCATCCTCCCTGATCAATATTGTCGGGCTGTCCGTGGCGTTGATCGTATTCTTTATTGTAGCCATACAGGTACATTATGACTTTACCTATGACAGGTCATATAAAAACACGGATAAGCTGCTTCAATTCAACCAATACAATGTAAACACAGGAGCGGCGGCTACAAACGTAAACTTTCAGATCCCGGCACGGATCGCGCAGGCTGCTCCCGAGATTGAAAATTATTGTATGGCAGCATTTTGGGGAGAGCAGAAATTCGATATTGACAAGGGTGTTACGTCGCCGGAAACCTATTCAATATACCTCTCCCGCACAACGCCCGGATTCTTTGACATATTCACCCCTGAGATTCTATCCGGCGACACAACCGCCCTTTTCTCACAACCCGGCAAGGCGATGATTTCCGAAAAAACGGCCCTACGCGTGTTCGGAGATGAAAATCCGGTCGGAAAAACCATGCGTTTCCGGTATAATAAGAATGAACTGATGATCGCTGCCGTCTATAAAGATTTCCCCGACAACAGCAGCCTGCCGAACGGGTTGTTTACCCACCTGCCTGAAAATGATGAGACGGAATGGAGTTTCAACTCTTATTTCCTGGTAAGCAAGGGGGATCATACAGCCATTCAGGAAAAGCTGAACAATAAAGAGATCCTCGGTGAAGGATGGGCCAAACACAATGAAGAGAACCCAGACAAGAGAATCGAATTACGACTGACTCCTCCCGGCGATCTGTATCTGAACAATGCCGGAAAAGGAGGCAGCAAACGCATCAACACAACCTATACGTTGCTGGCGATAGGAATAATTACGGTTTTTATCGCATTTGTAAACTTTGTGAACCTGTCTGTAGCGATGGCACCCGCCCGCGTACGCAGCATCAATATCCGTAAGATTCTGGGGGTTGACAAAACGAAGTTGAAATTAACGGTGGCAACGGAAAGCGTGTTCTTTACCCTGATTTCAATCATTATCGCCCTGATCGCGATATTCTACCTCAGAACCACCACATTCGCAAAAGAGATATTCGCTGCCGATCTGTCATTTGGGCACCATCTTCCCTTGCTGATAGCCGTATCCCTGATTTTACTCATCGCATCCTTTCTTATAGGACTTTATACGATGCGTTACTGCACCTCGGTTGACGAATCGGAAGCACTGAAAGGGTCTTTTTCGTTGAATAAGCGAAGTGTAAAACTGCGCAACACACTGATTGTTTTCCAGTTCGCCACGGCCATCAGCCTGATCGGTGTAACCATGTTCATAAAGCAACAAAACGACTATATGCTGCGCTACGACTGGGGAATATCCAAAGAGAACGTGGTGTATGTCCCCCTTTCCGGGCTTGGCCGTGAAGCGCAGACTTTCGGGCAGGAGCTGCTACGTGATTCACGTATAAAGGACTATACTATTACGCGCGACATACCCGGAAGAATAGGCATGTCGTGGGGAAGGGAGTTTGAAGGGAAACAGATCAATCTCAGGGTATGGTCGGTCGATAACAGGTTTTTCGATTTCTTCGATATCAAGATCCTTGAAGGACGCAAACCGGAACAGATGGATTCGGTGGTATCGCAGATCGTAGTCAACGAAACGTTCCTGAAGAAATATGAATTTACAGGCGATATAGTAGGGAAAGATTTCGACGCGTTCGGGCCGGGGCGCATACAGGCAATTGCCCAAGATATCAATTTCGAGACGCTGCACGAAAGCATCTCTCCAATGGCTTTCGGTGTGCTTAGCAGATGGCAGAATTTCAATACTTTTATGATTAAACTTTCGGGCAATGACGTGAAAGGGAGCTTGGATTATATTGAAAGTACCTGGAAAAAGTTCAGTCAAGACCCGTTCGAGGTGCATTTTCTGGATGGGGAGATGGATAAGCTATACAAGACCGAAACAAATATGGCCTCCTTGATTGCTATTTTCGGATTAGTCATCGTAGCAATAGCCGTTATGGGGGTTTATGGCCTGATACTGTTTGACGCGAAATCCAAATCAAAGGAAATAGCCATCCGGAAAATCAACGGATCAACCGAGAAAGAGATCCTGTTCATGCTGAATCGTACGGTTTTACTACAACTGTGCATCGCATTTCTCATAGCGACACCGGTGGCATACTACGCAATCATGAAATGGTTGGAGAACTTCTCCTATAAAGTACCTTTACATTGGTGGATTTTCCCGTTATCCGGAATTATTGTCTTGTTTATCGTGGTACTGACCGTAAGCGGTCAGAGTTGGCGTGCCGCTATCGCTAATCCGGTGAATTCTCTGAAAACGGAGTAAATTGAAGTGATGATTTACTGATGTGATGATATGATAATGAACTTAATGTGCCAATATACCAATCCCGATAAATCGGGACAACTTGTCCCGATCTTCGTGAAGTAGTGAATAATGAGACTAATATAAGGAAAAGTGAAAATTTTACTTTCATGTCTTGATTCTTGGCTCTTGATTCTTAAGAAACAATATGAACAACCTAAAACTAGCATATCGTAACCTGTTCCGAAAGAAGCAAAACAACCTGATAAAGATTCTCTCGTTGGGATTTGGTTTGGCAGTCGGACTGGTACTTCTCTCAAAGGTAAGTTTTGAGCGCAATTATGACGATTTTTATCCCGATGCAGACCGTATTTATCAGATTTGGTCAATCTTATCAGGAAGAACGAATGAGACAGGACTGGATCAATGGGGGCAAGTCAGTGGCGCAATAGCTCTCGGCATGAAAGCAGAGCTCCCGGAAGTTGAAATGGCAACGCGGTTTACACCTTTGACCGATGAAGATGCTGTTTTCTCCACATCTGATAAAAAACGGTACAAAGGAACCTTTATCATGGCTGACAGCTGTTTCTTTGATGTGCTTCCCCGTCCGGTGGTCACAGGTAATGCAAAGGAGATACTGTCCCGACCGATGTACGCTATGGTTTCTAAGTCCATAGCAGAAAAGATGGGAGGTGATGTAATGGGAAAACAGATACAATTAGAAACCTATCCCGGTAGAGAATTGATCATAGGAGGGATATACAGGGATGTCCCTGAAAACTCCCATCAACGTTATGATGTGATTGTGTCACTCAATTCGCTACCCTCTTTTTTCAGTTTAGACGGACGGGAAAATTGGCTGGGAAATGACCGCTATCGGGCGTATGTGAAACTGCATCCGGGGACTGATCCCACAAAACTGGCTCTTGCCGTCCGGAGTATGCAAAAGAAACATCAGGACATAGAGTCGGTAGAGGCTAAAAACGGTTGGACTCTCACCTATGCTTTTCAGCCATTAAAATCAATTCATAGCGGCTCTCCCGAGGTCAAGAGGATGACACTACTGCTTACAATTATAGCTTTCGCACTGATTCTTACCGCTATCCTGAATTATGTACTGATTGTGATCACCGCATTGGTAGGCCGTTCAAGGGAGATAGCAGTATATAAATGTTATGGGGCTGAAAACCGGAATGTGGGTAGTTTAATAATGACCGAGACATTACTTCATTTTGTCTTATCCCTGCTGCTTGCCGGTTTACTTGTATTCAGTTTCAGGGGAACGATAGAGAATATGCTTTCTGCATCATTGGTTTCATTGTTTAGTCTCCGTTCTTCCCTCTATCTGGCGGTAATTGCCATTCTCATCTTTCTATTTACCGCATTTGCTCCCGCTTATATTTTATCCCGTATTCCTGTGGCAAGCATTTTTCGGGGTACAGGACAGATCCGGGCAAGATGGAAACTGATATTACTTTCGGTGCAATTCGCTGCGGCAGCATTCCTTTTTTCGTTGTTAGTCATTGTCAGCAAACAATATAATCTGATGACCAATGATAACCCGGGTTACTCTTATAAGAACGTCTTACATGCAGATGCTACCGGTGTACCGCAAAGTACTGTCCAGACGGCCATAGACCGGTTACGTCAATTGCCACAGGTGGCATCCGTGGCGACAGCGAGCACTCTCCCGTTCGAGGGTATATCTGGTAATAATGTGGTTATACCCGGCGAGGAGCGTGAACTGTTCAATATTGCCGATATGTACTGGGCAGACGAGCATTACGTTCCATTGATGGAAATACTCATTATCGAAGGGAAATCATTCGACGTTGACAGTAGCCCCAATGAAGTGATTGTCAGCCGGTCATTCAAAGAAAAAATGAAAGCAATAGCCGGATGGAACGATGTGGTTGGGAAGGATATAATTATTACTTGGCATGGGTTGAGCCGAATCGTGGGGGTATATCCGGACATCCGGCTGGGTTCAATTTCCGATCAGGATATGCGCCCGTCGGTACTGTTTTTCAGAGGTACTCCAAATAGCAAGTTGATCGTCAAGCTCAAAAGAATGACAGGTGAGAACATCGAACAGGTATATGATATCCTGCAGGAAACCATGTCCGAAAAAGAAGTCACACTTTCGCCTTACAGCGACAGTATGATAAAGATGTATTCGGGTGAACGGCGATTCCGTGATGCTATTTTTATCGGGGGATTAATTACCGTACTCATTACGCTTATAGGGTTAATTGGTTACATCAATAGTGAAATGTTGCGGCGTAGGGCCGAAATTGCGATCAGAAAAATCAATGGGGCAAACCTGAGCGAGATATTAAGATTATTCATGAAAAATATCCTTGTTATTGCTCTGTTGGCCTGCGCGGTAGGAGAAGTTGCAGCTGCCTTGGTGGCATCTAAATGGATGGAGAATTTTACTGAGAAAATCGGATTGTCTCCGTTTTTATTTATCGGATGCGGAGTCATTGTGGTATTGTTTATCGAATTGATTGTGGGTATGAATTGTCTGAAAGCAGCCAACCAGAATCCTGTCGATTCGCTGAAGAAAGAGTGAATTAATGTGTCAATGTGCCAATGAGAATAATGAGCCCTAAAATAAAAATATGAACATTCTAAGATCTTACAAGCGTACCCGATTTTTCTTATGGGTGAATATTACCGGATTAGCCATCGGATTGGCGGTTTCTATTATGCTAATCCTATTCGTGGTAAATGAATTGAGTTACGACAAGCATTTTGCGAACAGCGAACGGATTGTGCGATTGATTACCGTCTGGGAAGGAAAAGACCAGACTACTAACTATGCCATCAATATGCGCAAAGCTTACACGGAACTACCGGCAAAAATTCCTGGGGTGGAAACAGCTGTACAACTCTATCGGAGAGGAACATTAGAGGTAACTCGTGAAAAGGAGCGTTTTCAGAATGTCCGTACTTTATGCGTTGACCCTGAATTTTTCAACGTATTTCAGATGACGTTTGTGGAAGGAAATGCCCAGACGGCATTGGACAATACCAATTCAATTGTGCTGACACGCCGGCAAGCCGATATAATTTTTGGAGATAGTCACAGTGCGATCAATCAAATACTCAAAATCAGCGACCAGGATTATACTGTTTCGGCAGTAGTTGAGAATCTCCCGGCCAATACCCACTTCTCATTCGATGCATTACTTCCCATGCAATCCATCAGTCATTGGATGGAAGGTATGCAGGGATTGGAATTTCTGACCTACTACCTGATCAGTCCGGATGCATCGCCCGGCGATGTCAGGATCGCTATCGAGAAAGAATATTCCTCTATCACTGCTGCTTTCGGCGAAGCATTCAATGCGAAAATTTATGGCAAAACAGATAAACTGACTGATGTTTATTTACATTCCGATGGATTCAGCGGCAATATTGGAAGGATGGGTGACATACGCCTCGTCTGGCTCCTGTCGGGACTATCACTGTTTATATTGCTGCTCGCCGTCAGCAACTTCATCAATCTATTTATCGCGCAGGGTGAAACCCGTATGCGTGAGATTGGTATCCGTAAGACTAACGGTGCGGCTATCGCTGATATTGTCCGTCAGTTCTTTTCCGAGGTATCAGGTATCGTATTGATCGCCTTTATCATCGGTGTGATCCTTACGATCATACTTGCTCCCTATTTTTCGGAATTGATCCACAGGGAGATTGATATGGCCCAGCTATGGAATCCCTCTTTTATCCTGTCGGCCATTGGCCTTTTCATCATGACCGTTGTTTCTTCGGCATTTTATCCTGCGCTATATCTCAGTCGCTTCAGTCCGCTCGATATCCTGGGTAAAAGAATCCGGTTTTCAAAACGCAGGTTGATGGTGGGCGTAGTGATTTTTCAATCCATCATTACCATTGTGCTTGTGTCTTTTATCATGATCGTCAACAGCCAGACCAATTATCTCAAAAATATTCCCCTCGGATATAATCCTGAAAATGTAGTGACTGTTCCCCTGAACAGAACAATCTACAATAGTTTTGATGCGATAAGACAGGAATTGCTTTCCGTGCCTGAAATAAAACAGGTAAGTGCTGCGCAACATACTTTCGGAGGGGGATACAGCGGACAGCGGATCAGCCTGCTCGACAACAAAGAGGAGAGACATGGCATCGGAGAATACCGGATCATGCCGGGAATATGTGAGTTGATGGAACTGCAATTGCTTGAAGGTGATTTTTTCAAGGAAAACGCTCCCGACAGCGTCAATCAGATCGTGCTGAACGAAGCTGCCGTCAAGATGCTGGGGCTATCATACCCGGTTGCCGGGAAATCTGTGATGTATACAGGAGGGATTACCGAAATAGTTGGGGTTGCAAAAGATTTTTGTTATGCATTTCCAGCCGATAAAATTGAGCCAATGGCTTTGAGTAAAACAAGCGGAGGCAATTTGATATATATCCGTTTCAGGGAGGGAACAGACCGTAAAGAGGCAATCGAAAAAACATTGGCTGTATTTCATCAGTTCGATCCCGATTTTATTCTGAACTCAACATGGAGTGAAGATATCTATACCGGAAAGTTTGAGACCTTCACCACCACTTCTAAGGTAATCACATTGGCATCATTGCTTTCGATATTTATTGCTATGTTGGGACTGGTAGCCATACACTTATATACGACGGTTCGTAGGACAAAAGAAATAGGAATCCGCAGGATCAACGGGGCCAACTCCTCATCGATATTCAATTTATTGACAGGTGATATTGTCAAATGGATTGTGATTGCCGGAATCGTAGCCGTCCCCATTATCTATTATATGGCAACCAACATGCTAAATGAATACAGCAATCATACTTCATTGAACTGGACAATGTTCGTGATTCCCATATTGATCCAATGCATCATTGCCATTCTGGCTACATCCGGAGTGACGCTGTGGGCTTTGCACCAGAATCCAGTGAATGCGTTGAAGAAAGAGTGAACTAATAAGACTAATGTGCCAATCCCGATAAATCGGGACAAGTAGTGTAGTGCTTAATGTGGTTAATGATGAAAATATATAATGTGAAGAATTTGGGATATTGGGTTGGAGAGTTGGGTTTCTCTACTCTACTTTCTTACTTTCCCACTCTCCCACCTTCCCACTTCTTCACTTCAGACTTGACTTTGTTCTCGTTCTTAAGAAAATTCCAACAAATAATTTCTAAAATAAAAAAGCAGCAATTATGATTAAGATTAACGATTTAAGAAAAGTATTCCGTACGGAAGAGGTAGAAACCATCGCGTTGAACAATATCTCAATGGAAGTAAAAGAGGGTGAATTTGTGGCCATCATGGGACCGTCGGGTTGTGGTAAATCCACCCTGCTGAATATCCTCGGGCTACTGGATAATCCCACATCGGGCGAATATTGGCTCGACAATAAGGAGGTAGGGCATCTTAAAGAAAAAGAACGCACGCAGACCCGTAAGGGCAAAATTGGTTTTGTGTTCCAAAGTTTTAACCTGATCGAAGAGATGACCGTATATGAAAATGTGGAGTTACCGCTTACCTATCTCAAAGTAAAAGCATCGGAACGCAAGAAACGGGTGGAGGAAGTGCTTCGTCGCATGAATATCAGCCACCGTGCGGGACATTTTCCCAACCAGCTTTCGGGTGGTCAGCAGCAACGTGTAGCCATTGCCCGCGCCGTCATCGCTAATCCCAAGCTGATTCTTGCCGATGAGCCAACCGGTAACCTCGACTCGAAAAACGGGAAGGATGTGATGGATCTGCTCACCGAACTCAACAGGGAAGGAACCACCATCGTGATGGTAACCCACTCACAACACGATGCCTCGTTCGCACACCGCATCGTCAATCTGTTCGACGGACAAATCGTCACTGAGGTGCAGATGTAATATAAACCTATGGCAACCGGCAGTCGACAAGTTATCTCCTTGCACAAGGGATAATACTCCTTCATTGTCAACTGTCAACTGTCAATTGTCAATTAAAGGATATGCCCAACTTAAAAACCTATCTGAAATTCCTGTCGCGAAACAAACTCTACACGTTTGTTTCGATCGTAGGCTTTTCCATCTCGTTGATGTTCGTCATCATTCTGGGATTGTACGTCAAGCAGGAATTATCGACTGATGATTTTCAAGAAAACAAAGACCGTATCTTCCTGATGACACACGACAAGCAGGCTCCCTTCGGAAATACGATAGCACAGTACGTGAGGGACAATGCACCGGAGGTGGAATCTTTTGCGCGGATACACTCCCGTTCCCTGGCGATAGGACAGAAAGGGAATGATAAGGTTGAGGCACAGGCACTGTTTGCCGATTCCACCTTCTTCCGCATTTTTTCTTTCCCGCTTATCGAAGGAGATCCGGAGCGGGTGTTGGAAGCTCGTAAGAGCGTGGTGATAACCCGGACTTTCGCCGCCAAAATATTCGGCTCGGAAAATCCGGTTGGCAAAAGCCTGTTCATCAGCGACGAAGAGCATACCATTACCGGCATTATGGAGGATATGCCGGTAAACTCCATCCTGCTCAAAGCCGATTTTGTCGCAAACTATAACTCCATCACGATCTTTTGGGATGATCAGATTCTCGAAACGCCCAACAATTTCGGATTTAACATGTTCTTCCTGACAAGGCCTGGAACGGATCTTCCTTCAAAAGCCCCGATGTTGCTCAAGTTATTCAAAGAGGAGTTCTGGTATTTCAGAGATGGCTATTCCGACGACCTGGAATTTATGCCGCTCAAAGAGGCCTATTTCAAAGCAGAAAGGTCGGGGTTCAATGATCTGCATTTGAATAGTAGGAGCACTATCACCATCTATATGGCTATCGCCATTCTAGTATTGGTGATTGCCCTCCTGAATTATATCAACCTCACGGTAGCACAAGCAGGATTCCGTGGAAAGGAGTCTGCCATCAAAAAGCTATTGGGAAGCAGCAAAGCCAATCTGGTATCCCAATTGCTTGCCGAATCACTGCTGATAACCACTATCACCTTTCTGGCGGGCCTACTGCTGGCGTTCCTTGCAGAGCCATTCTTCAACAACGTACTGAACACCACACTCGATCTGGCGCATCAGTTTACCCCGTCCATGATAGCGGCATCTATCCTGTTTCTACTTATTGTTTCGTTCTTGGCAGGTATCATCCCGGCCCTGATCATCTCCAACTTCAACCCACTCGAAGTGGTGAAAGGAACCTTCTCCAGAAAAGTAAAATCGTCCTACTCAAAAGGACTAATCATATTTCAATATACAGTCGCTACAGCATTGCTTATCTGTGCAATCTTTATCCAGCAGCAATCCGTTTTTCTGATCAACTACGACATGGGTTACAACCGTGAGGGCATTCTGGAAATATCCAATACGGGATTGGGTGTAAAGCAGATAGATGGCTTTAAATCAAAACTTTTGGGAATTCCGGGGGTGGAGTTGGTGTCATTCTCAAGCGGTACACCTCTCAACGGCGGAGAGAATTACTCATACACCGATAACGAACAGCACTATAGCTTCCAAGAATTTCGTATCGACTCTGCCTTTCTGCAGATATATGGAATCACAATTGAGCCGACCGGAATTACACCCTCGAAAAACATCTTCTACTGGTTGAACAGAAGCGGCTACAAGGCCGTAGAAGTGGATTCTGTCACACAAACATTCCGCCCTTGGGGTAATGAGAATCAAGTGGAGATCGCTGGCATCTTTAGCGATTTCAAGATACGAAACCTCTATAGGGATTATAGCCAACTCCGGATACGGTGGCGACTATGGAATGAAGAACCACAGCATATCATCGTAAAGATGACACCGGGAACCGATTATTACGCTACCGCAAAACGTGTCGAAAAAGAATATATCCAGTATACCGAGGGCGAACTGTTCAATGCCCGGTTTGTAGATGAGGGAATTCAGCAGAATTATGAAAGCGTACTGAAAATGTCATCTATCATGAGTGCCTTTACCTTACTGACCATTATCATTATGGTAATGGGGGTATTCGCCATGTCGCTTTACCTGATCCGACAGAAGGAGAAGGAAATCGCCTTGCGTAAGATCAATGGCGCTACCGAAGAGGAGGTGATGCTCTTGCTTAACCGGGATTCTCTGAAGAGAGTGGCTATCGCTTTTGTGATCGCCTGCCCCGTCGCTTATTATGTGATGACGAAGTGGTTCGAAGATTTCTCCTATAAGATTGAACTTTCATGGTGGGTATTTGTCGTTGCCGGACTGGCAGTGCTTTTACTCACACTGGTTTCGGTAAGCTATATGACGTGGAAAGCTGCTCGTGCCAACCCCGTGGAATCATTGAAGGGAGAGTAGTTCAATGTGCCAATGGATCAATATGCCAATGAGACTAATTAGAAGAGAAGTCTGAAGTTGAGAAGTGAAGAAGTCAAGATTTGACAACGCCGATTTGCAATTCATTGTCAATTATCCATTGTCAGTTCACAAGTGTCCACTAAAAATTGGACACGGTTAAAAGTTGAATAAATTTAGTTCACTCGAACCATAGAGATCTTTGACATCATTGATATTCTTTTTGTCGAACAAGTCCCGCAAATGGGTCTTGTCGGTAAGCGAGATTCCAAGAATTTGAAGGACTTCGTAGATGCTGCGTTCCAATTTCATGCCGTGTTGAACTATTGCTACAAGGCAATAAGTAATTATTGCACAATAGATTTGGACACGCACGGCATTCTCTGATGTACCCCAGAACTTCTTGATTCGGAGATGTTGCTTCACCCATTTGAAGAATAGTTCCACACTCCACCGATTGCGGTAAAGTTCCGAAATCAGAGAGGCCGTGGCTGTCAGATTATTGGTAAGAAAAATGTATTTGCTACCATCCTCAGGATCGATGCAAATCACCTTTCGCAGTTCCTCCGGATAAACCTTGGTGCTTTTATACACGGTGAAAGTGCCGACTATGTCGGAAACGATGCCTCGCGCAAGTCGCCTTTTCCAAGTTCTCGGCTTCATCTGGACGTTGTTTTTGGCTCTCAGAACGAAGAATCCTTTAGTGCGGTGAATAGTGTACAGGTTGCCGTAATCGTTGTAGCCGCGATCGAAAATATAATGGGCCCCTGGCTCGTATGGTATCTCAAGCATAGCCTTGGAATCGTGTACGTTTGCCGGAGTAATATGCACGAAAGCAGGAACTTGAGCCTCTATATCGTAAAGCGTGTGCATCTTGATGCCGCCTTTATGCTTACGGAATTTAGCCCATTCGAACACCGACAGACACAGGTCAATCGTAGTCGAATCGAACGCATAGACATGCCCTTCAAGCTCGAAGATTTTGTCAATCCGCCGCTTCCTTGCCTCGTTGATCATGAACTTGGCATAGTCCTCGAATATACGATAGTCGCGCTGCTCATTAGCCTTGCTAAGATTGCTTCGGGTCACCGACTTTCCCATTCCAAGATGGTAAAGTTTGCCGCTATGCGCCTCGGTCGCTACAATTAGATCGCGGAGGCTTTCGCGGTTGGTCAGTTGCCCGAACATCATCGTAAGTAGCTGATTCCAACAGGTAAAGCTCTTGACGTATCTATCACCTTCATACTTGCGTACAAGGTAATTGAAGTGATTCCTATCCATGAACTGGACTAATTGGGAGAAAACGAATGGGTCTTTATGCATAACGGTCTGATTCTGACCGCAAAGATAAATTCAAATCCGTTGACTCGAAAATCGGATACAATAAATTGAATATCAACAATTTCAAAGAACTATTATGATTTTTTAGTGGACACTAATGATACAATTATTTAAAATTTTGATACAGACTCTGTTATTAACAAAAAAATCCCGACAATTTATGCCGGGATATTTTTTTAATAATATAAATAGTTTATTTATACTAACTTATCGATTTTCTCAGTAAAAAGGGTTTTGGGGCCTGCACCTACCAGTTTGTCCACCACTTTTCCGTTTTTAATGAAAAGCACGGTAGGGATATTGCGGATTCCGTATTTGCCGGTAGTTTCGTCGTTCTCATCCACATTCAGTTTGCCCACAACCACTTTATCCTTGTATTCTTCACCGATCTCTTCGATGATGGGTCCGATCATTTTGCAGGGGCCGCACCATTCAGCCCAGAAATCTATGACCACCAGTTTGTCTGTATCCAATACTGAGTCAAGGGTTGCATCTGTAATTTGAAGCGCCATAATTTGTCTTTTTTGTTATTATTTATTAGTTGATTTTAAAGTCGATAGATAAGTTATTCTTTAAGTAATCGATGAATCTTTTATTTACTTGAATTTTGGCTGGTCGTGAAAACAGCTGAATTCTCATGTGTGGTTCTTCACCAATAATTTGGAAATATAACAATGAATTTCCGGAATTGTTTTTTACAAGTGCCGATAATTCAGCCACGGAGGTGTCATCTATTTCTGAAAGAGGAATTTGCAGAGTGATCTTCGACACCAGCTTGTCTTTCACTTCGGATAACAGGGAAATGGAGGATATTTTTACTTCCATCTCTCCCTCCCGGTAACGTTTGGGTTGTACTTTCCCCTCAATATAGATAGAGAGTCCGATACGTGCGTATCTGCCGAAGTTTACACTGTCTTCACTGAAAAGTGCGATCTCATACTTACCGGCATAATCTTCCAGTTTGAAGATAGTGTAAGGCGAGCCTCTTTTGGTTTGTCCCTCGCGTACTGCTGTGACGATACCACCAAAGGTGATATCTTTCCCATTGAGCGAATCGAGATCCTGTAATTGCTGTGTGTCGGCATTACATACATACTTGAGAATAAACTCATATTCATCTAACGGGTGTGCCGATAAATAGATACCAATCAGTTCCCGTTCTTTGTTCAGCCTTTCCAGATCCGACCAACGGGCAGCCTGGGGTATTTCGGGACGGGCTATCTGGAAAGAGGTATCGTCGCCGAAGAGCGAATTCATTGCTTCAATCTTGTCTTGTTGGTATTTATTGCCGTAACGGATGAGGGTCTCCAGAAAATCCTCACCCTTATTGTTCTGCGCTACAAATTGTTCCCTTTGGATGCCCGGGAAAGAGTCAAAGGCCCCGGCCATTGCTAACGCTTCGATATTCTTTTTATTACAGGAAGAGAGGTTCACTCGTTCCACAAAATCGAAAATGTCTTTATAGCGGCCGTTCTGCTTACGTTCTGCAATGATATCGTTTACCGCATTTTGTCCCACACTCTTAATGGCTGCTAATCCGAAACGGACATCACCTGCATCGTTGACAGAGAATTTCAGCATCGACTCATTCACGTCGGGTGGTAATACTTTGATGCCCATCGCCATACACTCATCCATGAACTTGGTGATTTCTGTAATGTTGTTCAGGTTATTGGAGAGTACCGCCGCCATGTATTCCGACGGGTAATTGGCTTTGAGCCATGCTGTCTGGTAAGCTACCCACGAATAACAGGTTGCGTGCGATTTATTGAAAGCGTAGGATGCGAATTTTTCCCAGTCATTCCATATCTTGTTGAGCACTTTGGCATCATACCCATTTTTAGTACCTCCTGCGATGAATTTTTCCTTCAGCGCCGTCATCTTGTCGATCAGCTTCTTTCCCATCGCCTTACGCAACTCATCCGATTGTCCACGAGTGAAATTGGCGAGCAAACGGGACAGGAGCATCACCTGTTCCTGATAGACAGTAATTCCGTAGGTCTCATCCAGGTATTTCTCCATGATAGGGATGTCGTACGCAATCTCCTCCCTGCCGTGCTTACGGGCCACAAAAGAAGGGATATAGTCCATTGGACCCGGACGGTAGAGGGCATTCATCGCTATCAGGTCTTCAAACTTACTGGGTTGCAATTCTTTGAGATACTTTTGCATACCTGCCGACTCAAACTGGAAGGTACCGGTGGTCTGTCCGTTGCAATAAAGCTTGTAAGTAGTCTCATCGTTCATATCGATGGCATCGATATCCACTTTTATACCTCGGTTCTGTTCGATGATGGAAACCGCATCTTTAATAATGGAGAGGGTTTTCAATCCAAGGAAGTCCATCTTGATCAATCCTGTCTCCTCGATCACAGACCCTTCATATTGTGTTACCAACAGTTTCTCTTTGGTCTCTTTATCTTCTGCCGTACTGATGGGGACCACATCAGAGATGTCAGTCTGGCCGATGATTACACCGCAGGCATGCACGCCCGTGCTTCGTACGTTCCCCTCGAGCATTCCGGCATACTTCAGAGTGCTTTTTACCAGCGGATCGTTACTTTGGGCGGCCTCTTGCAGCTCAGGCACATTCTCGATTGCTGCTTTCAGGTTGATTTTTTTGACGTTAGGTATCCTATCGGGCACGAGTTTGGCAAGCCGGTTCGATTCGGACAAAGGTAACTTGTGTACACGTGCCACATCCCGGATAGACGATTTGGTCGCCATCGTACCGTAGGTAATGATATGAGCTACCTTCTCACTGCCATATTTTTCCGTCACCCAGCGCAGCACTTTCCCTCGGCCTTCATCATCGAAATCGATATCGATATCAGGCATCGAAATTCGGTCGGGGTTCAGGAAACGTTCGAACAGGAGATTATATTTCAGCGGGTCGATATCGGTGATCCTTAAACAGTAGGCTACCGCTGATCCCGCGGCCGATCCACGTCCCGGGCCGACAGCCACATCCATTTCCCGGGCCGCACTGATAAAATCCTGCACGATCAGGAAGTAGCCGGGAAAACCCATAGTCTTTATGGTCTCCAATTCGAATTCGAGTCGCTCCTCTACTTCCGGAGAGAGCGTATCTCCATATCTTTTTTGAGCACCTTTTTTAGTAAGATATGCAAGATAGTCGGCTTCCAACTTGATACGAATCACTTTATCATAGCCTCCCAGGCGATGGAAATTGGCTTCGCCGAATTCTTCGATCAATTCCCTTTCTGAATATTTTTGTTTATAAATCTCTTCGGTACCGAATGTAGGGTCAATAGGGTAGAAAGGCATCAGTGCAGCGTGGTCTATGGAGTAGGACTCTATTTTGGCCGCTACCTCTAGCGTGTTGGTCAACGCTTCCGGGATATCAGCAAAGATACGGTTCATCTCGGCTGTAGTTTTTAACCACTCCTGCTTGGTATATCGCATCCGGTTGGGGTCATCAAAATCCTTTCCGGTACTCAGACAGATCAGCCGGTCGTGTGCATCGGCATCTTCTTCATTCACGAAATGGACGTCGTTGGTCGCGATTATCTTCACATCATATTTCCTGGCGATACGGATCAGTTCCTGATTCACCCTCTCCTGTTTGGGGTAGGTGGTCTGGTCGGCATCAACCCTGTCGGTCTTATGTCGTTGGAGTTCTATATAGTAATCTTCACCGAAAATGCCTTTGAACCACTGTACCGCCTCTTCAGCTTCCTGTATCTGTCCGCTGTCGATTTTCCGGGAGATTTCACCGCCAAGGCAGGCTGAGGAGACGACCAGTCCTTCGTGGTATTGTTCCAACAGTTCCTTATCGATACGTGGACGGTAATAAAACCCTTCGGTCCAGCTCTTGGAGACCATCTTGATAAGGTTTTTATACCCTTGCAGGTTCTTGGCGAGCACGACCAGATGCCACCCGCTTCCGTCGATCTTCTCCGACTGCAGGTGGCGGTTACGGCGTGCCACGTAGCATTCGCACCCCACTATCGGTTTAAAAAGCTTGTTTTCCGTCTCGGTGAGTTTTTGACGGAGTTGCCCGATCTTCTCTCCACTTTCCCCTTTCTTCTCCAGATCGCTTATCTCGCTCTTTATTTTTTTTATTTCTGCGTTTACCGGAGCATTTTTCCTGGCAGCATAATTGAGGAATTCCTTGATGCCGTACATGGCACCGTGGTCGGTCAGCGCCAGCGCTTTCATACCGTCTCCCACGGCTTTATCAATCAGGCGCTGTATGCTTGCCTGCCCGTCGAGCAGCGAGTACTGCGAGTGAACGTGTAGATGTACAAACGGATACATATATTTAGTCGATTTATTTTTATATCTGAGTAGGGCAAATATAGCGAAAGCCGAAAGGTAAGCCAAACTTGTTTTAGCTTACCTGAGGCACATCCTATATTCTACAAATATACGGAAAATCGGCCAAGGTTAGTGGAGTTATTGTCAGAAGTTATCAACGGGTGATGACATCTATTTTTGTAAATTACCAAATATCAGAACTAAGAGCGAAGAACTAAGAATTTTCTTCCATACTCGAAATATTTACGGTAAAGGTGGGAGTTTAAGTATAGCGTTAGATCCCGAAAAGTTTCATTCCGGGATTTTAGAGTTTGTTCATTACGAATTCTTCAAAATTCTCTCGACTGATTACCTCTGTCTTGTTATTTGGATATGCTTCCAGAAAGGAGTTGGCAAAATTTACTTTTTGTGTTCTCCACTTCAATTCGAAAGCGTTTAGCACTCCGTCTTCTTCTTCGATATAATCAATTTCCGCTTTATCATGCGTACGCCAAAAGTATGTATTGGCATATCGTCCCTGATAGTGATTGTTTTTTATCCGTTCAGCAATCAGGAAGTTTTCCCACAAAGCCCCTTTGTCTTGCCTAAAATCAATACCCGCGAAGTTGTTTATAAGTACATTGCGTATGCCGTTGTCATAAAAGTAATATTTCTTACCTTTTTTGATTTCATTGCGCAGGTTTCTACTTAACGCAGGTAATTTAAATATTATAAATGCTTTTTCCAGTAAATCAAGGTATTTCTCAATTGTTGCAGTATCTATATTACCGATTATTCTGGACAGTTCGTTGTAGCTGACTTCGCTCCCAACTTGAAAAGCCAAAGCCTGTAGGAGTTTTTCTATATGTGTAGGTTTACGGATATTATCCAGTTTAAGAATATCTTTGTAGAGGTAACTGTTAGCTATCTCAATAAGTATACTCTTTTCATCCCCCGGATTGTTTACTACTTCAGGATACGAACCAAAAATCAGTCGTGTGTCTAAGAGTCTTTTTGCTTCCAGAATTGATTGTCCTCTTGATATCTCCTTATAACTAAGAGGATAGAGATAAAATGTTCTCTTTCTTCCCGTGAGAGGTTCTGCCATTTTATTTTGCAAATCAAAAGAGGAGGATCCGGTAGCAATAATCTGTATCTCAGGGTCGGTGTCGTAAATCAATTTTAATTTCTTGCCAATATCTGAAATCTGTTGGGCTTCGTCCATGACAACCAGTCTGTTCTTTTTCCCAATAAGTTGTAGGAGTTGTGTGCTGGTAGTTGCCGTTTCAAAAGCCTGCAAAATATCAGCTTCATCTACATTCAACCAGACATGGGAAACATCGATTTTAGATAAAATCTCTTTGAGTAGTGTTGTTTTCCCCACCTGACGTGCTCCTAAAAGTAATATAATCTTACCTTTAAAGCATGCATCTAAAATATTTTGTTCTAAATCCCGGTGAGTCATAATCCATAATTTTTTAGACTCAAAAGTAATAAAAAATATTGCTAATCGAAAATTTACGCCTAATTTTTCGATTATAATCTGTAATTTACGCCTAATTTTTCGATTATAATCCTATATTTCGGGGTTGGTCATTTTTATAACTTGTAAAAATGCAATCATTTTTCATGTTCGTTTCATATGGCTATTCGATATAGAATTCCGCATACGTTTTGTATTTCTCATTGGTTCTCTTAAAATCAGGTTTTATGTACTCCATGACAATTGTATGTCTACCTTTTGAAAAGAAATTCCAATGGTTGAAGTGTCCTTGTTCAACATTTGTCGACGCACCTGGATTTAGTGTGTATTCTATGTCGGTAAATATCAATATATACTCTTTGTTGTTATGAGTTACAGATTTCGGCAAAGACAATTTTCGCCATAGACACTAGTCGTGATCAAAGAATTCAATATGATATCGTGCTCCCGTCGAGATTGTATCATTTGTATTGTTTGTTATGTTTACCTTTATTTTCTCGGGAAGTGCGGAAAGCTCATAAACCCTTGTATCCGTAGATAATATTACCCTACTGTTGATGTCGTCCGGGATTTTAATTGGTTCAGGCATTCTAAGAAGAAATATGGTAGCCCATAAGCGGTGCCTCGTGCTTCTGAGCCATAAAGAATTACTTCTGCATCGGGAGCAATCCGTTGTAGAACCTTTTTTATAGCCTGTACTATTTCGGGGCGTCTCATTTTATCCGTAATTAATTGGTTGTAATGATAATATTTTTTTTAAACTGTACAAAGAATCCCTATACTACGATTTATAATTTTACTTTCCCTCCCAAAGTATTAATTAAACGTTATGGAAATAAAATATGTTTTCTCCTAACTATATCATTCACTCTTGACCACTTCTGCAGGATTTTGTATGGATGCCCGCCAGCTTTGCCACGATACGGAAGCGACCGACAATAACAGTACAGCAATGCCTGCCAGGGCGAATATCCACCAGTCCAGTGTGGTTTTATGGGCGAAGTTGGCCAACCATCGCTGCATCACCCACCAGGCAAGTGGAGAGGCAATGATAAAAGCGATGATGATCCTGTAAATGAAACTCATGTTCAGCATCCGGATAATCTGTCCGGGTTCTGCTCCATTCACTTTTCTGATGGCGATTTCTTTCCGTCGCCGTTTGACGATAAACGCCATAAAGATGATCAATCCCAGGTTGGCAATAATAAGGCACAATAGTGAGAACAAGTTAACAAGCCGCCCGGCATTGAACTCATTTCGATAGACTTTCCCATATACATCCTGTAGGAAACTGTAATTGGCAGGGTAGTCGGGATTTACCTTGTTCCATACTTCGTTGAATATCTTTAGTCCTTCTTCCTCTTTACCCGGCGCAAATTTCAGCATAAAACAGTGCCGGAACATTTGCCGTTGCATGATCAATAGCGGGATGGACTCTTCGTAGATATTGATATAGGTAAAATCATCGGTTACGCCGCAGATAGAGCCTTTGTGGATATAATCGAGAGTGCCTTGCGAGAATTGGATGGTTTTCCCGATTGCCTCTTCCGGTGAGTTGAATCCCAGCATACCGAGCGCTTTACGGTTGAGCATATATTGTTCCGTTAAATCGGTTGGGATTTCTTTGCCCATGACGTGATCCATCAACATGTCGAATTCTTCCTTATAAGTCATTTTATAGGGATAGAGCACCTTTCCTGCAATGGGTCTTATCCCGAAAAAAGAGAAAAAATCTTCGCCGACCAACAGAAGGGGCAGAGATACAGGTTCACTTTTACCTTCTACTGTAACTCTGACACCATCGCGAATAGCGGTGCCGGGCAACTGAAAAGCAGTAGTGGCCTGCTCTATCTCAGGTTGTTTCAGGAGTTCTGTTTTCAATAGTTCGTAGCGTTCTTTTACATCTTCGGGTTGTTCCTCAATCACCAGAATATTCTCAGTCTTACCGCCGACTTGCGTTGTTTTTATCAGGTTGATCTGTTTCGATATGCCGAATGAAATGATCACGATAAATATCACAATCGCGTATTGTACCACAAGCATATACCGGATATTGGTAAAGGAAAAACGTGTCGGACTAAGGCTACTTTTGGTACTGATAAACATCGTGGAGGAGATGCTTGCCAGCGCGGGAATAAGTGATACAAACAAGGTTAGTCCCAAGAAACAGAGAGTCAATCCTAATGTCCCATATGACAAAAACTTGAATGTAGGGAAATGCAGTATAGGCGCAAGATAGTAGGCTGCCATTCCTCCAAGTAGGATAGAGAGCAACCCGATCAGAAAGGCCGGTATCACTTCGTTATAAAAGATGGTAGAAGCATCAGCGCCATTCAACCTCAATAGTTGATAATATCGATTGTTATAAGAGAATAACAGACTGTGATTCAGCCATAAGTTGAAAAGCACCACTACCAGCAATAAGATATTGGCGCCTGCAATCAGATAGATATAATAGATATTTCCATTGAATTCCATTTCCCGTTGTGCCCGGCTATGGAGGTGGATATCGGTCAGTGGCATAAAATGAACTGTCGCCTTTTCCGGAAGATCTTCGAATGCGTCATAGTGGACTTCAATCTGTTCTTTCACTTGTAAAAGGTCGTTGTTGTCATTCAGTAAAAGGTAAACATATGTCCATTCGGGTACATCATTTCTGCGGTGAAAGAGTAGATCGGTATGAAAATGGGAGTTCTCGGGAAAATCGTTGAAAACACCACTCACAAAAAAAGTCTTTGAATCTACTCTTCGTCCTTCCAGAGAGAGTTCTTTTCCGATAGGATTTTCGTCACCTAATAGTTCTTCTGCCAATGATTGGCTGACAAGGATACTCTCCGGTGATTTCAGGACATGTGAAGGCTCACCCATCATCAAGGAATAGCTGAAGACTTCAAAAAAATTGGGTGAAACCGCATAAAAGTCATTGATAACCCGTTTCTCGCCCTTATAAATCAATATACCTGTATTGGCTTTGGAGATGGATACAAATTGATCAATTTCTGCAATCTTCTCCAGTTCCGATTGCACGTCTTGTAAATAGAGTCGTCCATCTATGGGTTTGTCTCCATATTGTATAGACAGCCGCACGATCCGGTCGGCGTTTTCATTGAAACGGTCATAACTCAACTCTTTGCGGATATATTGATATGATAGGAGCAGACAAGAAAAAATTACTGACAACCCCAGCAGGTTGACGATGCGCAAAGACTTACTTTTCGTAAGACGACGAAAAATGGCTGCTATATTCATGTTTTTTTATTTTAGACGCAAGAATCAAGACTTTATCAATTGACAACTGACAACATTAGTGTCCACTAAAAAATCATAATAGTTCTTTGAAATTGTTGATATTCAATTTATTGTATCCGATTTTCGAGTCAACGGATTTGAATTTATCTTTGCGGTCAGAATCAGACCGTTATGCATAAAGACCCATTCGTTTTCTCCCAATTAGTCCAGTTCATGGATAGGAATCACTTCAATTACCTTGTACGCAAGTATGAAGGTGATAGATACGTCAAGAGCTTTACCTGTTGGAATCAGCTACTTACGATGATGTTCGGGCAACTGACCAACCGCGAAAGCCTCCGCGATCTAATTGTAGCGACCGAGGCGCATAGCGGCAAACTTTACCATCTTGGAATGGGAAAGTCGGTGACCCGAAGCAATCTTAGCAAGGCTAATGAGCAGCGCGACTATCGTATATTCGAGGACTATGCCAAGTTCATGATCAACGAGGCAAGGAAGCGGCGGATTGACAAAATCTTCGAGCTTGAAGGGCATGTCTATGCGTTCGATTCGACTACGATTGACCTGTGTCTGTCGGTGTTCGAATGGGCTAAATTCCGTAAGCATAAAGGCGGCATCAAGATGCACACGCTTTACGATATAGAGGCTCAAGTTCCTGCTTTCGTGCATATTACTCCGGCAAACGTACACGATTCCAAGGCTATGCTTGAGATACCATACGAGCCAGGGGCCCATTATATTTTCGATCGCGGCTACAACGATTACGGCAACCTGTACACTATTCACCGCACTAAAGGATTCTTCGTTCTGAGAGCCAAAAACAACGTCCAGATGAAGCCGAGAACTTGGAAAAGGCGACTTGCGCGAGGCATCGTTTCCGACATAGTCGGCACTTTCACCGTGTATAAAAGCACCAAGGTTTATCCGGAGGAACTGCGAAAGGTGATTTGCATCGATCCTGAGGATGGTAGCAAATACATTTTTCTTACCAATAATCTGACAGCCACGGCCTCTCTGATTTCGGAACTTTACCGCAATCGGTGGAGTGTGGAACTATTCTTCAAATGGGTGAAGCAACATCTCCGAATCAAGAAGTTCTGGGGTACATCAGAGAATGCCGTGCGTGTCCAAATCTATTGTGCAATAATTACTTATTGCCTTGTAGCAATAGTTCAACACGGCATGAAATTGGAACGCAGCATCTACGAAGTCCTTCAAATTCTTGGAATCTCGCTTACCGACAAGACCCATTTGCGGGACTTGTTCGACAAAAAGAATATCAATGATGTCAAAGATCTCTATGGTTCGAGTGAACTAAATTTATTCAACTTTTAACCGTGTCCAATTTTTAGTGGACACTTGTGTAATTGTATAAAGAACAAATAATTTTTTATTATGTTTGTGAAGAAAACAATCAGTGATTTGAGGAAAACTGTTCGGTATAAAGATTGAACCAATGAAGAGATTATTCCGTCTTATTTTACTTTTTCCCATTTTTCTCTGGTGTCACCCATCTCTTTGGGGACAATCTTCATTTCTCTTTAAACAACTGGAGGTTCGTGACGGACTTTCCCATAATCAAATTAATCATATTTTCAAAGACAGTAAAGGTTTTATGTGGTTCTCCACCGCATCGGGTTTAAACAGGTATGATGGATATAAATTTAAAGTGTTTTTTCACAATCCGAGTGACAATTATTCATTACCGGATAATTGGGTCAGCAATGTACAGGAAGATATAAACGGACGGCTTTGGATCCATACAGCTGATGGATACGTAGTGTTCAATCCCGACAAAGAAAAATTCGAAAGGAGTCAGATTCTGTTAAATGAAATGGGCATAACAAAGCCGGTCGATCTTATCTTTATCGATAAAGATAAAAATATGTGGTGTTATGCAAATTCATTCGGATTTTACAAGTACCAGCCGGATACAGGCAAATCGGTATTCTTCCCTCAAAACGGGCAAACGGGACAATTAAGCAGCGGGATTATTACCGATATAAAAGAAGCGGAAGAGAGTTATCTGTTTGTTTTTCAATCCGGCCTTATTCAATATATGGACAAAAGCAGTTTACGGATCACTTATACAGACAACTACATTCAACAACAACAGAAAGGCAATGCCCATAATTATCAGGCCTTTGTCGACGCAGACAACGACGTATGGATCTATTCCGATATACCGCTTGGAACCTGGTTATACCATTCCCGGCAAAAAGAATGGAAGCATCTGGGATCAAAACAAAGTGACTTTCCATTTTTATTGTCAAGTGACATGATCCAGGATATTATCCAGGATCCCAACGGGCTGATCTGGATGGCAACCGACCATGGGGGAATAGATATTATCGATAAAAAAACCAACACGTTGACAAATTTGCGGAACCTGCCTTACGACAAACGAAGCATTGCGCACAACAGCATTAATTGTATTTATCCCGACAATACAGGTATCATCTGGATCGGCACCTATAAAAACGGAATATCTTACTACAGCGAAAGTATTTACAAATTCGGCATTGAACATCTCAATTATTTCAAAAAGGTAGATAACTTCAAACCCGATGTAAATTCCATTATTAAAGATGAAAAAGGAAGTATCTGGGTCGGCACAAACGGAAGCGGATTGGTCCGTTTAGATACAAAGACCGGATCATATCATATTTACAGCCATGATCCGTCCGACAATTCCTCTCTGACCAATAATGTGATCGTCAGCCTGTGTGCTGCCAAAAACGGAAAGTTATGGATCGGCACCTACCTGTCGGGGATGGATTGCTTCGACGGAAAAGAGTTTATTCACTATCGCCATGATCCAAACGACCCGAACAGTCTTGCCAACGATAATGTCTGGTCAATTGTTGAGGACAGATCCGGAATGATCTGGATCGGGACATTGGGAAGTGGACTGCAAAAACTCAATCCGGATAACAGGCAATTCACCACATTCAATAACAGTACACAACAACAACTATCTTCGGAATATATATCCTCACTTTTTTTGGGTACAAACGATAAATTAATTCTCGGAACAGCCATCGGAATTACAATCTTCGATATACAAACCGGACATTCAGAGATCTTAATGGGCAACCGCAAAGGGGATCAGTCCTTTACCAATCTGAACGTGAATCAGGTGTATGAAGACAGCCGCGGACTTATTTGGGTGGGAACCCGGGAAGGGTTGAATATCTGGGATCCCAAACAGGATAAAATCACCCAATTGTACAAAAGCGACGGACTTACCGATAATGTGATCTCAGGAATTATTGAAGATAACCAGCATAATATGTGGATCACTACTTCTAACGGCGTATCCAATATTATTATCCATACCGATTCAAAAACCGATGAATATCATCTTTCTTTTGTGAATTACAGTGAAGTGGATGGCCTGCAAAGCCACGAATTTAATTTACGGTCAGTATTCAAATCTTCCGATGGAGAAATTCTGCTTGGAGGGACCAACGGATTCAATATATTTAATCCGAAAAATATCCGCTATAATACTTCACAACCCAAAGTCCTTTTTACCGGATTGAAACTTTTCAATGAGGATGTTTTGGTCGGAGTAGAATATAACGGGAATAAGATCCTGTCATCGGAGCTGAATCGGGTAGAAGAAGTCACCTTCAAATACGGGCAAAATGTTTTTTCGGTCGAATTTTCCGCCATGAATTATGTGCTCCCTGAAAAAACAACCTATGCCTATATGTTGGAAGGATTTAATACGGATTGGTTATTAACCGACCATGGCGTCCACAGTGTTACTTACACCAATCTCGCCCCGGGAAAATACACTCTTAGGGTAAAGGCCGCAAACAGTGACGGCTTTTGGAGTGAAGAATCCACGGCGCTGCAAATCCGTATAAAACCTCCATTCTGGTTGTCTGCCGGCGCCTATATCTTCTATGCTTTTCTTCTGATCTCTATCCTGTTACTGGCCCGGTATATGATCATAAGAAACGAACAACAGAAGTTTAAAATGAAGCAAATAGAACTGGAAGCACAACGGAAACATGAAATGGATGAAATGAAACTTCGTTTCTTTACCAATGTCAGTCACGAATTGCGCACACCTCTGACATTGATCATATCTCCGTTGGAAAATATGATGAAGTCCGTTGCCGATGACCATCAAAAACACCAGCTTTCTTTGATACACAAAAATGCCATACGACTGTTGAATATGGTGAACCAGTTACTGGATTTCAGAAAAAGCGATGTGAATGAACATTCCCTGAATTTATCCTATGGAGACATTATCTCGTTTTTGAAAAACTCCTTCACCTATTTCACCGAATATGCGGAAAAGAAGAATATCCGGTTGACCTTTTTCTCATCGGTAGATGAGTTGAGAATGGTATTCGATGAAGACAAAATGAGAAAGATAATGATGAATCTTCTCTCTAACGCGATAAAATTTACCGAAAAAAACGGAACTGTGGATGTGTTGGTAAAACTTTTACCTAAAAACGGAGAGACCGATCCTGAACAAATAGAGATAAGAATAATAGACACTGGTATTGGGATAAAAGACGACGAGAAAAAGCGGATCTTTGAACGTTTTTATCAGGGAAAAACAAAAAACGAAGATTTTCCCGGAAGCGGTATCGGATTACATATCGTAAAAGAATTTATTTCTATTTGTAAAGGAACCATTCACGTATACGACAACGCGCCCAAAGGAAGTATGTTTGTTCTTCAATTTCCGGTTGACAGGCTGAAATATATTGTTTCACAACCCGAAGTAACTAAAGAGAAACAGATAGAAAACCCGGGAGATGTGGTAAGTACCGGGGAAAATGACGAAGCCCCGGAAAGGAATGAAATACGGATCCTTTTAGTGGACGATAACGATGATTTCCGCTATTTTATGAAAGATACGTTGAAAACAGAATTTTCGCTACTCGACGCATCCAACGGGAAAGAAGCATGGGAAAAAATTCTTGAATTTTCTCCTGACATCATTATCAGCGATGTGATGATGCCCGAAATGGATGGATACGAACTATGCGAAAAAGTAAAAAATGACGTACGCACATCGCATATTCCCCTCATTCTACTCACGGCACATACAGCCCAGGAACAGGAACTTCGGGGACTTGAAACCGGTGCCGACGATTATATTACAAAACCGTTTAATTTTGATATTTTATTGCTGAGGATTAATAAAATACTGGAGTTAAGATCCTATCGTCAAAACAGATTCAAAAATCAAATAAAAATCGAACCTGCTGAAATAACCATCACTCCGTTGGATGAAAAATTAATTAAGAATGCCATAAAATTGGTAGAGGATAATATTGACGACAGTGAGTTTTCGGTGGAAAGGTTAAGTAAAGATCTGGGGATAAGTAGAGTACATCTTTATAAGAAGATGATATCCGTCACCGGAAAAAGCCCCATTGAGTTTATCCGTATCATCCGTCTTAAACGGGCGGCTCAATTATTAAGGGAAAGCCAGTTAAATATCTCCGAAATAGCATACCAGGTGGGATTCAACAATCCTAAAAGCTTCAGCAAATACTTCAAAGAAGAGTTTGATATTTTACCCTCTCAATACCAAAATAACCCATCCTTATACTCCGATAATAAACCCGAAACACCCCTGTAAACATTTAACATCCTTTACAGAAACAAAACCACCCCCTCTGTTATCAAAAACAATATCAAGCGCTAACACAGAGAAGGCGTCCACATGTATATCATGATTAATTTTACAAAAAATAATTATAATACATGGAGCGCATTTTTTTTATATTATTCAGTACCCTCTTTTTTTTCTCCTGCACAACAGCCGGTTTGGAGAAGACTCAAAATGGAGTGATCGTCCATATTAAACAAGAGAACAGTTCGGGAGTGAAAACAATCCGGTTGAATGTAGTCAACGAGAAAATTATTCATGTTTCGGCAACACCGGAAAAAAAATTCTCTGACGATAAAAGCCTGATTATAAAACCCGGATTAAAAATGTCGGATAATTTCAAGGTAGAAGAGAAAAAGGAGATGTTTATCCTTTCCACCGATTCTCTGGATGTGACTGTTCACAAAACTACCGGGGAGATAATATTCCTCAATAAGAAAGGTGAGTATATTCTTCGGGAAAACATAGGTGGAGGAAAAACATTTACACCAATAGAAGTAGAGGGAACAAAGGGCTATACAGTACATCAGTTGTTCGAATCGCCTGACGATGAAGCCTTCTACGGCCTGGGACAGCATCAGTCCGACGACTTTAATTATAAAGGAAAGAACGAATCGCTTTTCCAGTACAATACCAAAGTATCGGTACCTTTTGTCATTTCCAATAAGAATTATGGAATAGTATGGGATAATTATTCCCTGAGTAAATTCGGCGATGTACGCGATTATGCAGATTTGGATCAGTTCAGGCTCTACGGAACCGATGGGTCGGAAGGAGGACTCACTGCCGTCTACTCAAAGAAGAGGGATCCGAGTCAAACAATTGTACGTAAAGAAAACAAGCTTGATTATCAGTTTATACCGCTACTGAAAAATTTTCCCGAAGGTTTTGACCTGAATCATTCCAATGTTGTCTGGAGTGGCGAAATAGAAGCTCCCGAAAGCGGATTATACCGTTTCTTTCTCCATTATGCCGGTTACACCAGGGTATATGTAAACAATGAACCGGTGGTGGAAGAGCGTTGGCGCACCGCATGGAATCCGAACAGCTATAAATTCGAATATAACTTCCGGGAAGGTGAGAGAGTGCCTATACGGATAGAATGGGAACCCGATGGCGGGGTATCCTATATTGCCTTAAAAGTGTTGAGTCCGGTTCCCGATGAAGAGCAGAATAAACTCTCGCTTTGGAGCGAGATGGGAAACGGCATCGATTACTATTTTGTGGCGGGGAACAGTATGGATGACGTCATCAGCGGCTACAGGACCCTGACCGGAAAATCGCAGATCATG
This sequence comes from Proteiniphilum saccharofermentans, assembly GCF_900095135.1. NCBI lineage: Bacteria > Pseudomonadati > Bacteroidota > Bacteroidia > Bacteroidales > Dysgonomonadaceae > Proteiniphilum > Proteiniphilum saccharofermentans. The sequence continues at coordinate 4,158,893 of NZ_LT605205.1, read as the reverse complement.
CCAAAATGGGCGATGGGGTTCTGGCAAAGCCGGGAACGTTACAAAACCCAGGATGAACTGCTGGAAACCCTTGCTGAATTCAGAAAACGAGAAATCCCCATTGATAATATCGTACAGGATTGGAGCTATTGGCCGGAAGCGGAATGGGGAAGCCACAAGTTCGATAAGGAACGATTCCCTGATCCAAAAGGGATGGTCGACAAAATACATGAAATGAACGCACGGATCATGATCTCGGTATGGCCCAAATTTTATATGAATACCGACCATTATAAAGAATTCGACAAAAACGGGTGGATGTATCAACAGGCAGTAAAAGACAGTATCCGTGATTGGATCGGACAAGGCTATATCGGCTCATTCTATGACGCATATGCCGAAGGTGCACGCAAACTATTCTGGAAACAGCTCGAAGAAAACTTATATTCATTGGGTATCGATGCCTGGTGGATGGATGCTTCCGAACCAAATATCCAGGATAATACCGACATGGATTACCGGAAGAAGCTGTGCGGCCCCACTGCACTTGGTTCTTCCACAAAATACTTCAACGCCTATTCGCTGGTAAACGCCGAAGCCATTTATGACGGACAACGGAGTGTAAACCCGGATGACCGTGTATTTTTATTGACACGCTCCGGTTTTACCGGTATCCAGCGCTATTCAACCGCGGTCTGGAGCGGGGATATCGGTACCCGCTGGGAAGACATGAAAGCGCAGATCTCGGCCGGGCTCAATTTTGCTTTATCCGGCATACCATACTGGACAATGGACATCGGTGGATTTTGTGTGGAAAAAAGATATGAGCAGGCACAGCATTACTACAATGCTACAGGGATTGAAAATGAGGATTTGAAAGAATGGCGTGAATTAAATGCCCGCTGGTCGCAATTCGGAGCTTTTGTCCCGTTATTCAGGTCTCATGGGCAATTCCCTTACAGAGAGGTGTTTAATATTGCTCCAGAAGACCATCCCGCCTATCAATCCATGGTCTATTACAATAAACTCCGATATCGTTTGATGCCCTATATCTATTCATTGGCTGGAATGACTTATTTCAACGATTACACCATCATGCGCGCACTGGTGATGGATCACGGCAAAGATCCGGAAGTAAATGATATCGGCGACCAGTATATGTTCGGGGATATGTTGATGGTTTGCCCTGTGTATGAATATAAGGCAACCGGCCGGGAGGTTTATTTCCCTGCTACCACCGGTTGGTACGATTTCTATACCGGAAAATTCATTGATGGGGGACAAAAACAACGGGTGGATGCACCGTATAGCCGTATACCGCTGTTCGTGAAAGAAGGGGCTATTATCCCGTTCGGCCCTGAAATCCGGTATTCCGATGAGAAAAAGCCTGAACATATCACATTGTATGTATTCGCAGGTAAGAATGGAACTTTTTCGCTTTATGAGGACGAAGGCGTGAATTACAACTATGAAAAAGGAGCATATGCGATCATCAGATTTAATTACGATGATGCAACCAAAACGCTCGTAATAGGTGACAGGGAAGGATCGTTTGAAGGAATGCTGCAGGAACGCAGGTTCAATGTAGTCTATGTCGATAAAAACAGACCGCAGGCCGTAGACCCCGATGCAAAAGGCATTGAAGTCGTTTATACGGGTGCGGCACAAAAGATACCTTTAGAAAAATGAAAAACGCTATTGCCATACTATTATTGCTCGGCGTTGTTTTTACCGGATTCAATGCCTGCCGGAATGTCGACCGGAACCCTCGCAAAACAGAAAGTTTCAACGATGGTTGGCGTTTTTATCTTGGGGATCTTTCCGATGCAAGCGATCCTGTATTCGACGATAACGGTTGGAGGGAACTGGAGTTGCCCCACGATTGGGCGATTGAAGGTGATTTCAGTGAGGATCACCCTTCCGGAAGCGGGGGTGGAGCCCTGCCCGGCGGAATCGGTTGGTACCGGAAATCGTTTTTCCTCGATCAATCCTATGAAGGAAAAAAGATATTTGTTGATTTCGACGGAGTCTATATGAATTCCGATGTATGGATCAACGGCATCCATCTCGGGCATCGGCCGTTTGGCTATATATCGTTCCGGTATGACCTGACTCCCCATTTGAAATTTGATACGGAAAATGTCATAGCGGTACGGGTGGACAACAGTGAGCAACCCAATTCCCGTTGGTATTCGGGATGCGGTATTTATAGGAATGTATGGCTGACAAGTGTCGATCCGGTGTATGTTGATCTGTGGGGAGTATATGTAACGACGCCGGAGATTACAGAGGATAATGCCGTTGTGAATGTAAAAACAACCGTTAAAAACGAAATGCCACAAGAAGTGAATCTAAAAACTGAGACATCTATTGTAGACGGTTCGGGCAAACAGGTCGCTTCGGCTTCGGTCTCCGGCACACTGGCTGCCGGCTCTTCCAAAGAGATCGAACAGGATCTCTCCGTGCGGGAGCCGGTATTGTGGGCACTTGAAAATCCCTGTTTGTACGAGGTAGTCACCCGTATTTTCGTGGACGACAAACAGACCGATGAATATGTAACCCCGCTCGGGATCCGCTATTTCACGTTCGACGCGGAAAAAGGATTCTTCCTTAACGGTGAATCGACGAAGATAAAAGGAGTCTGCCTGCATCACGATTTAGGATGCCTCGGTGCGGCCGTCAACACAAGGGCCATTGAACGGCAGCTCGAGATACTCAAAGAGATGGGTGTGAATGGTATTCGTACTGCGCATAATCCTCCCGCACCGGAACTGCTCCGGCTATGCGACAGGATGGGATTCATTGTCATGGATGAAACCTTCGACATGTGGCGTAAACGAAAGACCACATACGATTACTCACGCTATTTTAACGAGTGGCACGAAAGAGACCTCACAGACCATATTCTCCGTGACCGTAATCATCCCTCGGTATTTATGTGGAGCATCGGGAATGAAGTCCTTGAACAATGGACCCACGCCGAAGCCGATACACTCGATATCCAGCAGGCTAATCTCCTGTTGAACCTTAAACGCGATGAAACGGCACTGGCGGGGACAGATGGGGAGACGATGAGTGTGAATGCTCTCCTGACAAAAAAACTGGCGGATATCGTAAAAAGTTTGGATCCGACCCGACCCGTGACAACCGGAAACAATGAAACCAATCCGGCCAATCACCTCTTCAGATCGGGAGCGCTCGACCTGATCGGATTCAATTATCATGGATATGACTATAAGAACGTGCCGGAGAACTTCCCGGGAAAACCGTTTATTGCAGCGGAAACCACTTCAGGACTGATGACCCGCGGTTATTACCGGATGCCAAGCGACTCCATGTATATCTGGCCGGTACGTTGGGATATCCCGTTTACCGATCCTTCCTATGCCTGCTCTTCCTACGATAATTGCCACGTCCCTTGGGGATGTACGCACGAGCAGGCATGGAACGACGTGAAAAACAGTGACTTCATTAGTGGAATGTATATCTGGACAGGTTTTGACTATCTCGGCGAACCGACCCCTTTCTGGTTTCCTGCACGGAGTTCTTATTTTGGCATTGTGGATCTGGCGGGGTTCCCGAAAGATGTCTATTACATGTATCAATCGGAATGGACCGATAAAGAGGTATTGCATGTTTTTCCGCACTGGAACTGGCAACCGGGAGAAACTGTGGACGTCTGGGCCTATTACAGCAAGGCAGATGAAGTGGAGTTATTTTTGAACGGCGTCTCTCAGGGCATCAAAAGAAAAGAGGGCGGCAAGCACCATGTCTTTTGGCGACTGGCTTATGAAACCGGCACAATAAAAGTGATTTCCAGGAAAAATGGAAAAGAGGTATTATCGAAAGAAATAAAAACGGCCGGAGAACCGTCGCAGATCCGTTTAACGCCTGACAGGCGTGTGATCAGGGGCAACGGACAAGATCTTAGTTTTATTACAGTGGAAGTTTTGGACAAAGAGGGCACTATCTGCCCTAATGCAGAGAACCTGATCCGTTTCAACCTGTCGGGTAACGGAAAGGTCGTCGGTGTGGACAATGGGAACCCGACAAGTATGGAACGGTTCAAAGCATCGGAACGGAAAGCATTTTATGGGAAATGCATGGTTGTTGTGAAAAGTGAAAAGAGAGAAGGAGTTATTCATCTGGCGGCAGAGTCGGATGGATTGATAAAAGATGCCATTGAAATAAAGGTGACGAAGTAATGTCGGAGACCGGCTATTCGTAATCTAATACGTATTATTTTTTATTGAGTTGTCAAGCCAAAGGGAATGACGACTAATACGCTTACTATTAAACTAATTAATTATTAAAGTATGATAAACATGAATTGCAAACGAAGTATAAATAATCATTATTTATACTGTTTATTAATCGGTGTGTCACTGATCTTGTTAAAACCGGTGACGCTGCATGCGGAACCTTTGCAAAATAATACCATTACAGGTACGGTGGTCTCGGCAACCGACGGGGAGCCGTTGATCGGGGTAAGCATTTTTGTGAAGGGGACAAATAACGGTACGGTAACCGATATCGATGGGAACTATTCGATCAACGTAAATACAGGGCAAACACTTGTCTTTTCTTACATCGGATTTATTTCCCAGGAAGTGACCGTACGTGAAAATGTAATCAATGTAAGCCTGGCAGAAGATACTGAAGTCCTCGAGGAATTAATTGTAATCGGTTATGGCGTACAGGCAAAGAAATTATCTACCGGGGCAACCATTCAGGTAAAAGGCGACGAACTGAATAAAATGAACACTATCAGTCCCTTGCAGGCCCTGCAAGGAAAAACTCCCGGGGTAAATATCACCTCTACCTCCGGACAACCCGGTTCGAATATGAAGGTGGTAATCCGCGGTTTGGGTACAGTCGGAAACCACAGCCCTCTCTACCTGATCGACGGAATTGGTGGAGATATATCAACCCTGAATCCTGCCGACATCGAGAGCATCGACGTTTTGAAAGATGCAGCATCTGCCGCTATTTATGGTGCACAGGCTGCCAATGGTGTAATCCTCATCACCACAAAAAGCGGAAGGGAAGGGAAAGCGCAAGTCAACTTCGATGCCTATTATGGAGTGCAAAATGTAGCCCGTAAAGCAGATATGTTGAATGCGACCCAGTATATGACTATCATGGACGAACAGGCATTGAACAGTGGTAATGCGGCTTATGATTGGAATAGTTTCCAATCTATTTATGATCCAGGCAGCAATCTCTATGATATCGACTGGGTGGATACGATGTTTAAAAAGAATGCAAAAACTGAAAGTTATTCATTAGGCATTACCGGAGGATCGGCCACTTCCACATACGCCATCTCATTGGGTTACTTGAATCAGGAAGGGATCGTTGGTGGTGCCGATGTCTCCAACTATGAACGCTATAATTTCCGGGTCAACTCCGAACATAAACTGTTTAACGGCTTCGTGAAAGTCGGCGAACAGGTGAGTTTCATATACAGGATAAATAATGGTATCAACGTAGGTAACCAGTATAACAATACGTTAAGAGGCGCTTTTGGTGTATCACCGCTGACCCCGGTTTATAGTGACAATAATATGTATGATTCACCATACAATGACACAAGCAACAGCGACTGGTATAACGGAGACGGTAACCCGTATGGTCTTATGATGACCAATACGAACAACGAAGACAAGGCAGGCACATTCAACGGTAACCTGTATGCCGAAATTGAGCCGATAAAGCGGTTGAAATTGCGTACTGTATTTGGTGCTGTCTACAATGCAAGTGAATACCGCAGCTTTACCCCTCTCTATCATTTCAGTATTTATAGCTATAACGATACCCGTACCAGTGTTTCACAGAATATGAACCGTGGACTCGGCATGACCTGGACAAACACGGCGACTTACGATTGGACAATGAATAACCATGCTTTCAATACATTGCTGGGTATGGAAGCCTATCGTTATGAAGGCACTTACCTGGGAGCGGGAAATGGCATATTGAAAGAAGGTTTCGACACATGGAAATATGCCTATATCGATAATGGAACGGCTTCTTCCAGTACGGATGGGTTAAGTGCGTCAGGCAACCCTCATGATGAATCGCGCAGTGTTTCTTATTTCGGTCGTTTGGGTTGGAACTGGAAAGAGACCTATATGGTGAATGCTACGTTACGTGCCGACGGTTCTTCCCGGTTTGCCAGAGGTAACCGTTTCGGATACTTCCCTTCTATCTCTGCCGGTTGGACACTTACCAATGAACCGTTTATGGAGAACGCTCCATCGTGGCTCAATTTCCTCAAGCTACGGGTCAGTTGGGGACAAGTGGGTAACCAAAACATAGCCAACTACCAGTATCTGGCTCCGATGAAAAACAGCAATACCCACTATCTGTTCGGGACAGGCGGATATAACGATGAGAATGCTGCGAAAGAACTGGCCACCAATTGGGGTGCATATCCCAATCGCTTAGCCAATGAAAATGTAACGTGGGAAACCTCCGAACAAGCTAATATCGGGTTGGATGCCTACTTGCTCAACACCCGCCTTGGAGTAAATCTCGATCTCTATACGAAAAATACCAAAGACTGGCTGGTTCAGGCACCTATCCTGGCGACAGTAGGCGCGGGAGCTCCTTATATCAACGGTGGTAGTGTAAAGAATAGCGGGATTGAACTGGCATTGACCTGGAACGATCGTATAAACAAAGACTTCAGTTATAATATTGGGCTGAATGGTGCCTATAATAAAAACACAGTAGGAGAGATCCCTACCGAAGACGGTATCATTCACGGACAAACCAACCAGTTATATGATAATACCCCCGAATTTTATCGTGCGGAAAATGGTAAACCCATTGGGTATTTCTGGGGATACAAAACAAATGGCCTGTTCCAGAACGAACAGGAAATCACAGATTGGATCGCTGCCGGTAACGGTGTACTCCAGAATGATGTAAAACCCGGTGATGTGAAATATACCGACGTGAATCATGACGGTGTAATCGACGATAACGACAAGGTAAATCTGGGTAAAGGAATGCCCGACTTCACATTCGGTTTCAATCTCAGTTTCGAGTACAAAGGTTTTGACTTTTCTGTTTTCACCAGTGGTGCTGTAGGTCAACAGATTGTACAGTCTTACCGGTCACACACAAATAAGTATGCCAACTATACAACGGCAATTCTTAACCGTTGGACAGGTGAAGGCACAAGCAATAAAATTCCCCGCGTAACAGAACAGAATATCAACTGGCAGTTCTCCGACCTCTTTGTGCACGACGCAGACTATTTACGTATCAGTAATATCACCCTTGGTTATGACTTTTCCAGATTTATCAAACAGAAGTTCATCAGCCAGGCGCGTATTTATACCCAGGTGCAAAATGCCTTTACATTTACAAAGTACGAAGGTATGGACCCGGAAATCGGCTATGGTGTCGACGGTTGGGTAACAGGTATTGATGTAGGATACTATCCTCGTCCAAGAACAATCCTTTTCGGTGTAAGTCTTAAATTCTAATTAACTAATGGATAATAAAATGAACAAGATGAAATACAATATAGTAGTAGCAGTCATACTCTCCCTGATGCTGGGAATAGCCTCCTGTACCGAAAGCTTCTTGGACGTAGAGTCCAAAACGGAATCTACTACCGGTACATCCTATAAAAACGAGAAAGATGCCTGGCGCGCTTTGATCGGTTGTTACGACGGATGGCGTCAGACCTCCTCGGCTATACAGGTGGGTTTCTATCTGGGTGCTGAAACTATGGGCTATGAATGCTTCGGTGGAACCGGCAATGCCGACGGACGTAACTATCAGGCCATTGACCGTTTCGACATCTCTCAATCGCCCGCCGACCTGAATATCTACGAAAATGATTGGAGGAACTATTATGCCGCGGTTTATCGCTGTAATGAATTGATATCCCGCGAAGAACAAATTAGCTGGAATGAGACAGACAGTAAACGTGGCACCTATATGGGTGAATGCCGCACCATCCGGGCCCTGCTTTATTTTGACATGGTTCGCCTTTGGGAAAATATCCCCCTGTTTGACGAACCGGTGAATGAGAACCGTCCGCAAGCTGATCCTTCGGATGTGTTTACACTTATCTTTGAAGATCTGAAGTATGCCATGCAAAACATCCCCGCAGATGCTTATCCCAAGGCAAATGCTTTGAGCAACGACGGCCATATTACTAAATATGCTGCTGCAGCGCTTTTTGCACGCGCATATCTTTATTATACAGGATACTACGGTACCGAGCCAGCAGGCGCCACAAAAGCGGAAGCCCTGGCTGCACTGGAAGAGATCATTTCTTCCAATGAATACAACCTCGTAGGCGAATTCAAGAACTTATGGCCTGCCGCATCGGCCGGTGTGGCTGAAATCGGTGATATGGAAACCCTGCTCGGAACGTATGCCGGTGATGGTAACAGCGAAACCATTCTTGTCATGAAATTTACCAGTTCGCAAGATTACAATGGGAATAACGACGGCAACCGTTGGCAGGTAATGGTCGGTATGCGAAGTCTGAATGCGCCCCCTTACGGAAAAGGCTGGGGAGGGTTGACTGTGAATCCGGCATTCGTAAGCGAATTCCAAACCGGTGATACTCGCCGTAGTGCTTCCATCATCGACGTGGTCGGCGAAGGTATTACCGGGCTTGCTGATTATGAAGCCAGCTACAAAGACCAACGTGAATATACCGGCTATGCCGTGAAAAAATATGCACCGCTCTGCTTTGCCGACGGGACTTCCGCATCGAAAGCAGATGGATCGGGCGATTTCCAGATTTCCAACCATCAGGATTATGTAATTATTCGGTATGCCGATGTATTACTGATGGCGGCCGAGCTGGGAAGCCCGAACGCACAGGCTTACTTTGACGCTGTTCGTAAGCGTGCTTATACTTCCGACGGCGTGCTTTCTTCTAATTACGCGGCACTTCCTGTAACCAAAGAGAATATTATACAGGAGCGCCGTCTGGAATTTGCGTTCGAAAGTATCAATTATTGGGATTTGCTCCGCCAGGGAATAGACTACGCAGCCAATAAACTTGCGGCTGAGATCCCCGTGTATAGTGGGGGTTCCCAGGATGTAGTCTCTATCAGGGCTGACCGGATCCGTGCGACGAAAGGTCTTAGTCAGATCCCGTATAATCAAATAACGCTGGCAAACGGTATGCTGGTTCAAAACCCGGGATGGTAATCGCCATCATTAACAATTAATACAGGAATGAATATGAAACGAGCATGATAACTGTTCTCACCCGAGTTCATGACTAAATGCGAGTTCCATACGACACCATTGAAAATAAATAATTTTAATCGTATGAAACGAGCATGAAAATGATTTCACCCAAGTTCATGATTATCGCGAGTTCCATACACCGAAATATAAAAAATAAAATAATCGTATGAAATCTATATACATATTTATAGCAAGCGTAATTATACTTTTTTCCGCTTGTACGCCCGAACAATATGATTTGGGTGTAAAGGATGTAACACCGGACGATCTGGTGGAAGGAATTGCATTCAAAATAGAACATGATGCATCAAACCCCAATATCGTCTATCTTTCCAGTCTGATGGATAGCAGATATACCCCCCTGTGGAGTCACCCTCAGGGACGCAGTCAAAAGCAGAAAATAACATTAAAAATAGCTTTCCCCGGCACATACGAAGTAAAATTCGGCGTAGAAACACGGGGAGGGGTAGTATATGGAAATCCCGTTACTTTTACGATTGATGACTTCTATGCCGAGTTTGTAAGTGATGAATTATGGACATTGCTTTCAGGCGGTGTAGGCAATGCTAAAACATGGTATCTCGATCTCGATGCAGATGGAGTGAGCCGTTACTTCATTGGACCATTGTATTTTTATGGAACCGATGATAGCTGGGAAACAGTGACCAATGGCGTTACACTGCCTGAAGGGAGTGACTCATGGAACTGGAATCCCGACTGGCCTGGCAATAGCTGGTTGATGGATGCAGCCGACTTTGGCTCAATGACTTTCGATTTGAGAGACGGTGCAAATGTGGTGGTAGAACATAAAACGATCCCGTCGAGAGGAATAGAAAGGGGTAGCTATATGCTCGATGTGGATGACCATACTTTAAGGATGACAGATGCCTCACCTTTGCACGATATCAACCGTGACGGGGTAGTAATAGATTGGGGAGACATCAAGATCATGTCGCTTACCGAAAATACATTGCAATTGGCTGTATTACGAGATCCCGAACTGTCGGGAGAGGGAGCCTGTTTGCTGGTTTATAATTTCATCAGCAAGGAATATTATGACAACTGGACTCCGGGTGAGCAGGAAGAACCCGAGCCATCGCTTCCCGATAACTGGATGGATGATGTGTCACAGACCGTTCAGAAAACCATTGTATGGAAATTATCGGAAGCCAATCCGCTGGATTGGTGTGGTTTGGACGGAGCAAAAATGAACGGATGGAATAAACCCGAAGATTATCCGGATTGGTTGGGAACCCCAGATCCTACCGTTTATGGAGATTTCAGCCTGACACTCAACTCCGAGGATATGGAGGCAGCTTTCAAGCTGCCTGACGGAACGGAACTGACAATGGGCTATTCATTGGACGATAAAGGGATCTATACTTTTGATGAGACTGTTCCTGATTTTTCGATTATCAGTTGGGCATCTTTCCATCTCGATGCCAACCGTCAATTGCGTATTATGAGTATCGAAAAAGATGCTTCTGGAAGCGTTTCGGGGATATGGCTGGGAGCCCGCGATCCGGAAAAACCGGAATATATGGCCTATCACCTGATCCCATCTGCTGGCGGCAGTACGTCTGCCGATCCCTTAAAAGCATGGAAAAATGCCTTTGCAGGAAAGACCTTCAAACCCGATGTTCACTGGTTTGTCGACTGGGTAGGTGGCGCACCCGGTTTCTCAGGAGGATGGACAAGTTCTTCCACTTTCGGAGATGATTATACGTCCAACGGTTGGGTATGGGATGCCAATGTGAGAGCAGTTGCTGAGAGTGCCACTCTTAAGTTCGGCTTAGAGGGTGATAAGCTGAAAGTAACATTGAATCAATTAAAAGAGGGAGTTGATTATTCTGCGACAGGTGATGTGACAATTAATGCCGCTGATAACATACTGAATATAAGCATACCATTAGTAGATTATGCAGGGACAGCAGCCTCATGGCTGGGAACTGTGAATGATAAATCTCCCACGGGAAACTCTTCCGACTGGTTTTTTGTTTCTCATGGAGGATCTAATTTATCGAATATAGATACCCAGGGCTTCTGGTTAGGACGCTATACCTCTTCTATTGCCGCAGGAGATGAAAATGATGAAGTTTTGATCTTCCATTACGTGTTAGCTGAATAAAGAGGGTAACTAATGGGTCACAAAATATCGTCAGACGAATGCTTTAGTTGCAATCATACGACTTACGAAACTTGAATCACTAACATTTCTGTAAAAATAGAATGATGGATCTCATTAGGCAATATTTTATGGGAGTTTCTTTGCTCCTGGCGATTTTCTTTTACGCGACAGCCTGTTCCGGCAATGATGAGCCGGTAGCGCCGGAAATCATACCGGCCAAATCGGAGATGACTTTCTCCAAAACAGGAGGAACCGAGACACTGTCTGTAAAATCAAATGTAGCATTGGAGGTAAAAAGTAACGACGAAAGCTGGTGCCGGGTGGCACCGGCTTTTTCTGCTTCGGATGCCGTTTATAAATACACTGTTACGGTAGATGCCAATCCGGATACCGATGACCGTTCCACTACGATAACAGTAAAAGGGGGTAATATTACCCAAACCATAAACGTAGCTCAAACCGCTGCCGATGGATTGATGGTAACGCCAACTACATTCGATGATATAACCGGAGAGGGCACTCAGATTGAAGTCAGGTTGACGACAAATGGTGCGGTTACCGTCACCTGCAACGATAGCTGGATTACCGAAATAAGCAGTCGTGCCGCGATGACGGAACGAACCCTGACTTTTAACGTGGCAGCCAACTATGGCGATCCTCGCACGGGAAGTATCACCTTCACTTTGGGAGACCTTACGGAAACTGTAACCGTAAACCAGCTTGCAGGCAATATCCCGAACGTAGGAATGGAGAGCGACGCCCTGGTATTGGCGGCTAAAATGTATGCGGGCTGGAATATAGGAAATACACTCGAAGCCATTGGTGGCGAGACGGCCTGGGGTAATCCCAAAGTAACCGAAGACTATATAAAGAAAATAAAAGAACTCGGTTTTAATGCTATACGCATTCCGTGTGCATGGGACCAGTATATCGAAGATGCTGAAACGTATAAAATTAAGGATAGTTGGCTGAACCGCGTAAACGAGGCAGTGGGCTATTGTGTTACCAACGGTATGTATGCCATCGTTAATATCCATTGGGACGGAGGATGGTTGGAAAACAACTGTACGCCCGACAAGCAGGAGGAAAACAATAAGAAACAACATGCTTTATGGACGCAGATCGCCAATAAGCTCAAGCATTACGACGAACATCTGCTCTTTGCCGGCACCAACGAACCGAACGTGGATAACGCCCAGAAGATGGTCGTATTGAAATCATACCTGCAGACGTTCATCGATGCGGTGCGAGCCACAGGCGGAAACAATGCCGTACGCAACCTGATTGTACAAGGCCCTAATACCGATATCGACATAACCAATAATCTGTTTGGCGATATGCCGACGGATGTTGTGCCCAACCGGTTGATGCTCGAAGTGCATTATTACAATCCGTGGACATTCTGTGGTCTGACGCAGGATGAAAGCTGGGGTAGGATGGCTTACTTCTGGGGAACCCACTCTGTAACCGGATCGGATCGCAATGCCACTTCCGGTGACGAAGCAGAAATGAAATCATTGTTTGCCAAAATGAAGACGAAGTTCGTGGATAAAGGTATCCCTGTCATCCTGGGTGAGTATGGTGCTATCACGATGCGTACCGGATTGGGAGAACATCAGGAGGCACATAACAAGTCCCGCAATCTCTACGACGAAACCGTGACACGCGAAGCCAAGAATCACGGAATGGTTCCTTTCTATTGGGAGACAGGCGGAGTGGTAAATCGAAATACGGGTGAAATTAAAGACAATTACGCGATGGACGGCATTTTGAAAGGAGCAAAAGAGGGAAAATATCCTTTCTGAAACTGAGTGGAAGATACTTTCATGAAAAATAATAATTATATGAGGGCAATCAATTTAGTGAAAACTATTATTTGCATAGCGATGACCGTATGTGCTATCAACAATATGCAGGCTCAAAACGGGTATAAAAACCCTGTAATAAGGGGATTTAATCCTGATCCAAGTATTTGTAGGGTGAATGACGACTTTTATCTCGTGACCTCTTCTTTCGAATATTTCCCGGGATTGCCTATTTATCACAGTAAAGATCTTGTCAACTGGCAGCAAATAGGACATTGCCTTACTAGGGACTCCCAACTGCCATTGCATAAAGCACCTGCGTCTGCGGGTCTATTTGCACCTTCTTTACGTTATCATGATGGGTTGTTCTATGTAATCTGCACCAATGTGTCTGGAGGAGGAAATTTCTTTTGTACAGCTACCGATCCTGCCGGTTCATGGACTGAGCCTGTATGGATTGATATAAATAGTATCGACCCGGATATATTTTGGGATGATGATGGAAGAACCTATTTTGTTACCCAGGGAGATGAAGGCATCCGTGTTACTGAAATAGATATAAATACAGGAAAGAGATTGGCGCCCGAACGTCTTGTCTGGGGAGGTATAGGTGGCCGTTTCCCTGAAGCACCTCACATATACAAGAAAGATGGATATTATTATTTATTGTTGGGAGAAGGTGGGACTGAATATATGCATAGCGCTACCATCGGACGCAGTAAACATCTTTATGGCCCCTACGAATCCTGTCCTCTTAATCCGATTCTCACACACGCTAATCGTTTAGGTCAGGCCAACCAGATTCAGGGTGTGGGACATGCCGATCTTGTCCAGGCTCAGGATGGTTCATGGTGGATGGTATTTCTGGGGTTTCGGGTAACTCATAAGTGGGCTTATTATCATGTGCTTGGACGGGAGACATTCCTTGCTCCCGTTGATTGGCCTACAGGTGGATGGCCTCAGGTTAACGGTAATGGCACAGTATCAATCCAAATGAATGTCCCGACATTACCTCTTAAGCCGTTTGAGATGGTGCCTACTCGAACTGAATTCAATGAAGACAAGTTGAACTTTGATTGGCAATATTTACGAAATCCTATAAGAGATAATTATTCCTTAATAGAAGAGAAAGGACATTTAAGAATAACCGCATCCCCTTACACACTGAATGATGCCGAAGCTGTTTCTATGGTTTGCAGAAGACAGACAGGGCACGATTTCACAGCTGCAACACATCTGGAATTCAATTCTTTAAACGATAATGAAGAAGCCGGGATGACTTTGATACAAAATAATACGCATCATTATGACTTGTTATTAAAAAAATCAGATAAAAACAGGATTATCCAGTTACGTGTCCGTATAGGTTCGCTATCATATATTGCTGCTGAAAAAGTGGTTGACGGAAATAAAGTTTTGCTCAAGATAGAAGGTTCCCCGGATCAATATTCATTCTATTTTGCTGACCCGCAAAAAAAAGAATACATTGAATTAGGTAAACAGGATACGCGCTATCTGAGTACTGAAGTTGCCGGAGGATTCACCGGAGTAATGATTGGGCTGTATGCTTCATCCAATGGCAAATCGAGTAATGCTAAAGCATATTTCGACTGGTTTGATTATCAGCATGGAGAATAAAATATTAAGTATCTTGAAAACCTCTATTCGGTCATGAAATATTCATTATAGTCAATAAAGCAAACCGGGTGGTTTCTTCACAGAGACCACCCGGCTATTGGAAAATCAAAAAGTCATATAAGAAATAGAACTAATTAAGTTGTGGTTTCGATATTTAATAGTATTCATTCGATGATATTACAGGTGTAAGTGTCCGGGCGGTTTTTTCCGCAACGGGTTGGTTATACCTGTAAACCAAGTCGTATGTTGTTTCTCCGTTCCATCCTTTCACTTTAATGGAAAGGTTTACAGAGTCGGCGTTATCATCCCTGAAGGGTTTCAGATCGAAACAAACAAAACCTTCATATAATTTTGTCTGTGTACTCTCATAAGCATTGTGACGGAACTCCAGATCAATTGCGTTGGGTGATGATCCTTCTGAAAGTGTATTCTCTACAAGGTTGATCAGGTGCGGTTTTACACCACCATAATTGAACAAAAACGATACATTCAGATAATCACCCCCTACCCATATGTCCTTGATCCTTACCGGATCGTTGCCTATGCTGTCTTCGTTCTCCGCATTTAACTCAATTGGTTGCTTTGTAAGGATATTCCAGATATCATTTACTTTGATGTCATAATCGTATGTTGTTCCCGGGCTGTCCCAAAGAATAGTATAATTAAGAAAGACACGCTGGTTGTCCTTCGGGGTATATCTTATATTACTGGCCGCAGGCCATAGGCGTTTGCCATTGTCCAATAAGAATGAATAGTTGTTTTCGCCTTCCGGTACGACTGTGGCTATACTGATGTAAATATCTCCCAATGACCTTCCATTATCGTCACAGGAGGGAATAGCCAGTAAAAACCCCATCAAAAGGATACTGATTTTTAATACTGATTTCTTCATGCAACTATATTCTATTTTGTTTTCTTTTCTTTATTATAACAGATGCATAAAAAGAGAAAACGCTGCATGAAGAAACAGGGAAATTTTAATATTTAACATTGTTTAAGTTGTTCAGCCCAATTAGAGCTATTATTTCTTTACATTACTTTTGGTAAGTATATTTGAGAAATATGTATGATTAAAAGGATTAAAAAAGCCGGATGATTTAGTCGTAATCACACAACTTGTGAAACTTGAGTTTCTTTATAGAATATCTTTTGAATAAAGTTTTTTGATCAGGTCGGGCCTACCTATTCGTTTAAGTCTTTTGATTACCGATTGTCTCTGTTTAGGATCATACCAAAAGAAAAATTGACGTTGCTCATTTTTTTCCTCTTTGGTTTTGGCCGTATATACTGGTTGCAATGTATAAGGATGATAACCGGTGTAATAGATTTCGGTAGCCAGTGTCATGGGAGAAGGAGTGAAGTCCTGTATCTGTTCCAGCTTGAAGTTCAGTTTTTTTGTGATAACGGCCAGTTCAGCCATATCTTCCTCTCTACATCCCGGATGCGATGAAATGAAGTAAGGAATTAATTGTTGATTCAGTGAATGTTTTTTATTCACTTCATCGAAGATTTGTTTGAACCGGTCGAAATAACCGAAAGAAGGTTTCCGCATTATTTTCAGGGTATCATCCGATGTGTGTTCAGGAGCCACTTTCAATCTGCCTGAGACATGATTCCTGATCAGTTCGCCGAGGTATGTCCGGTACGATTCATTGGTTTTCTCATCGTTGCTCTCCTGCAACAGCATATCGTAGCGGATGCCGCTTCCGATAAATGATTTCTTTATTCCCGGCAATGCATCCACCGCCCTGTATATCTCTATCAGGTCGGAATGATCGGTATTCAGGTTAAAACAGACCTTCGGGAAGATGCAGGAGGGTTTTTTACACTTTTCGCAAATAGAGAGATCCTTCCCTTGCATCCGGTACATATTAGCAGAGGGGCCTCCCAGATCACTGATATATCCTTTGAAGTCGGGCATCTGGGTGATTTTCTCCACTTCATCCAAAATAGATTGTTTGGAGCGTGAAGCAATGAATTTCCCCTGGTGTGCAGAGATAGTGCAGAAAGCACATCCCCCGAAACATCCTCTATGGAGATTGACCGAGAATTTGATCATCTCATAAGCCGGGATATGCTTGCCCTTGTATTTTGGATGGGGTAGCCGGGTATAAGGAAGGTCGAACGAGGCGTCAATCTCTTCCTCTCCCATCGGGGGATAGGGGGGATTGACGACAAGCGTTCTGCCATCTACCTTTTGAAGAATGCGTGCAGCACGGAGCCGGTTGGATTGTTCCTCTACCACACGGAAATTTTTAGCCTGTTTCAATTTATCTTTCGCACACTCCTCATGCGAAAAAAGGGAGATTTCTTCATTGAACGGATTTTCCGGAGCTTCAGTGCATAGAAAGGCGGTTTGCGGAATATCATTGATCTTCTGGATGGATTTTCCGCTGTGGATCTCACGTATCAGTTGTTTCAGGGGGAGTTCCCCCATTCCGTATATCAGCAGGTCGGCTTTTGCATCTGTCAGGATGCTTTTGTGGAGTTTATCATCCCAATAATCGTAATGGGTGACCCGGCGCAGTGAAGCTTCCACTCCGCCGATTACGACCGGTATGTCGGGATAGAGTTCTTTCAGGATACGGGAATAGACAGTTACTGCCCTGTCGGGGCGCATATCGGCCCGGCCGTCAGGGGTGTAAGCATCCTGTGATCGGAGCCTTTTATTGGCTGTGTAATGATTGATCATTGAATCCATTACGCCGGCGGTCACTGCAAAGAAGAGGCGGGGAGTGCCCAGTTTCTTGAAATCACGTAAATCGTCCCGCCAGTTGGGTTGTGGTACAATCGCCACACGTAAGCCCTGGCTTTCGAGCAGGCGGCCAATTACTGCTGTGCCAAAAGAGGGGTGATCGATATAGGCATCACCGGAGAAAAGGATCACATCCAGGGTATCCCATCCACGAAGATCCAATTCTTTCTTAGTGGTAGGTAACCAGTCTGTGGGTTGGTAGGATCGGTTGTTAATCGGATCAACCATCGTTAGCCTGTTTTTGCCCTGCATTCAATAATACAGCTCTCTCTACTGCCAGGTGGATATTGGAACAGATATTCTCACTCCCGATGATCTGTGGAATATCCGACTTTTCGATACTTTCGCGTACATTCTCTTTCACTCCTGAAAGAATGATTTGTATCTTCTCTTTCTTTGACCGTCTACACAACATTTCGAGGTTGTTCAATCCGGTTGAGTCGATGAAAGGCACCATTCGCATACGGATAATCCGAATACGTGGATGATCCCCCAATTCCCGTGTTATCTCATCGAATTTACTGGCTACTCCAAAAAAGAAAGGCCCTTCAATTTCATAGACTTCCACACCATCGGGCAGATGAAGTACTTCTTCCTGAGTGTCGGCAGATTGGGATTCCATCTCTTTTGCCAGATCAATACTTCCGGTAGTACGGGATATCTGGGTACTTTCATTCATTCTCTTGAGAAAGCCGAAAATCGCAAGCATCAAACCGACTCCTATGGCGATGGTCAGATCGAAAATAACAGTAAGCAAAAAGGTGGTCATCAGAATACCCATAGTCGATTTCGACTGTCTGGTGAGTAATACGAATGTACGCCACTCACTCATGTTGTATGCTACAACCACCAATACCCCTGCAAGGCAAGCCATGGGGATATGCCGGGTAAGATCACCCAGGAACAGGACTATCAACAGGAGTACCACGGCGTGGATAATTCCCGCGACAGGTGTCCTTCCGCCATTGTTGATGTTGGTCATTGTGCGTGCAATGGCTCCGGTAGCCGGGATACCTCCAAAAAATGGGGTGATGATATTGGCCGCGCCCTGTGCCACCAGTTCCATATTCGAATTGTGCTTGTGTCCGGTTGCTCCATCCGCTACCGTAGCCGATAATAGTGATTCGATAGCTCCCAGCATGGCTATGGTAAATGCGGCAGGGGACAGCAACCGGATGCTTTCGAGACTTAGCGGTATTTGTTCCATATCAGGCAACTGGTTGTTGATGATAAACCTGTCGCCAATAGTCTCTATGGTTGTAATGCCTCCGTAGGTTTTCATCAGGTAAGCCGCCAAAGTCATCACGACAAGTGCTACCAGTGAGCCCGGCACCTTTCTTGATATTTTTGGGGTGAATATGATAATGACTACGCTTATCATGGCGATGAGTGCAGCCCACCAATTGATCGAGCCGAAATGCTGGAGGTAGACACCCCATTTTTCAATGAAGCCGGACGGCAATGCTGGAGTGGTAAGTCCGAAAAAATCTTTTATCTGTGTGGAGAAGATGGTCAGGGCGATACCACTTGTGAAGCCGATAACAATGGGATAGGGGATAAATTTGATGACTGCTCCCAGTTTCAGGAAACCCATTGCCAAAAGCATTATGCCGGCCAGTACGGTCGCAATGGCAAGGCCTTGCACTCCGTATTGCTCTACAATACCATAGACAATCACGATAAAGGCGCCGGTAGGACCACCGATCTGAACTTTACTGCCACCCAGGAATGAGATGATGAATCCGGCGATTATGGCTGTATAGATCCCCTTCTCCGGCGCAACTCCTGATGCAATCCCAAAAGCAATGGCCAGTGGCAATGCTACCACTCCCACAATTAATCCTGACATCAGGTCGGCAAAGAATTTCTCTTTGTTATAGGTTTTTAATGATTGAAAAAGTACAGGTTGAAAATCCTGCAAGAAATTTATCCTCATGAAAATAACGTGAATAATATACCCGGGTGCCTAGGTGCCCGGAAAAATGACAATGCAAAGGTAACAAATTAATGTGATGATTTGATGATAATGCACTTCATGCGATAATTAGTAATTACTAAATTCATCACACCGCTCCTTGTTCCACAAGGACGCAGACACGCTCTGTTACACGGTCTTCTCCAAAGGGGTTATACCTGGTCTTGAGGCTATTGCCGAACATTCCGGCAAACAGGTTGTAGGACCACGCTTTAAAACTACCCATAAAGGCGTCGATAATGTGATAGGAGGAGGAGTTGGTTTCCCGGTCAACTAATTTCATTAATAGTTGTCCCTGCGACCGGGTAAGTTTTTTCATTTTGGGGGTATATTGATCCATAAGGTATTTCTCCATCCGATTGAGGTGTTTTTGCCGCTCTTTATCGTTGGGAAGCGTCTCCATATATTCATATGTTTCCAGGATAATGGCCGCAATTTCTTTCGCGTAAGGGAGTGTTTTCTTTACATCACGAACCAGCCTGGTATAGGCTATCTGATCTTTGGTGTTGCGGAAGGTAAGCGGAGAATACTTAATAAAATCCTTCAACCACATACAGGCGACAGTGTCACCTTCCAATACCACGGCAGGATACACATTCGGCATTAAAAAAATAGTAGATGCCGGTGTGTTTGAGTCGGGGCTTATGTTAGCTGCATAATACCCCTGTGCTTTTATCGCAGGGGATAAAAGAGTTGTCAATAGTGTAAGGGATATAATGCTCAGTCTTTCCATAACAATGCAAAGATAATGGGTCACTTTTATTTTCTGTCAAAAAAACACGTTAAGTGTAGTTAATTAATCTTCGAGTTTTTAGATTGTTAAGTAAAATTGAACCAACAGAGAATAAAACAGGGCAAAACTATAAAAAAAGCACATTATTTTGAGGCATAATCGGGAAAAAAGTGTATTTTTGACTGAATTAAACAGAAGGCAATGGCATATTCTCATTTAGGCGGACTTGTTCACAGGCAGGCACAAAAATATGGTAAAAAAACAGCAGTCATGTATCAGGGGCCGGCTGGCGAGTGGTTGCATTTGTCATGGAACGATCTATCGGATAAGATCATGAAAGCTGCCCAAGCCCTGGCGGAAATGGCAGTGGAACCGGGAGATAATATCGGGATATATTCCCAGAATATGGGAAAATATCTGATCACCGATTTTGCAGTATATGCCAACAAGGCGGTGATGGTACCGATGTATGCGACTTCTTCGCCGATGCAGGTAAGTTATATTGTGAATGATGCCCGGATAAAACTACTTTTTGTGGGAGAGCAGTTCCAATATAATAATGCATATAAGGTTCAACAAGAGAATAATTTGCTTGAAAAACTGATTGTCTTCGACAGGAATGTCGTTTTGAAACCTGACGACAAGACGTCGGTCTATTTTGATGATTTCATTACTACCGGGGATAATTCCGAGTCGTTGGCATTGGTGAATGCCAGGTTGAAGCAACTGGATAATAACGACCTGGCGACTATTATCTATACTTCAGGGACTACCGGTGAGCCGAAAGGAGTGATGCTGACACATGCCAACTTCTCTGAAATATTCAGGATACATGATATCCGGCTTACCGATTTGTCGGAAAAAGATCTTTCCATGTGTTTTCTTCCTCTTACCCATATCTTTGAAAAGGCCTGGAGTTATTACTGTCTATACAAAGGAATAACTGTGGCAGTGAACAAGGAGCCGGGGGAAATCAGGGAAACCATTAAACAGGTGCGTCCCACATTGATGAGCAATGTCCCCCGTTTCTGGGAAAAGGTATATGATGGTGTGAAAGAGAAAATGGACAGCGCTTCGGGAGTTATGAAATGGCTGTTTACAGATGCCGTGAAAACAGGCCGCCGTCATAATTTGGAATTTATAAACGAAGGGAAGAGGCCTCCGATAGGTAACAGGATAAAATTCTTTCTCTACAGGCATACCGTTTTTTATCTGGTAAAACGGGTAGTGGGTATTGACCGTGGAAATTTCTTTCCTGTAGCAGGGGCTCCTTTGTCGGATACCATTAACGAATTCATGCAGTCGATAGATGTGCACCTGATATATGGTTACGGCCTTACAGAAACTACCGCCACAGTGAGTTGTTTTCCTGCAAGGGGATTCCGTATCGGTACCGTGGGAAAAGTAATGCCTGATGTGGATGTGAAGATCGGGGAGAACAATGAGATATTGGTAAAGGGGGCAACAGTGACGTGTGGGTATTATAATAAACCGGAGGCAACGAAGGCTGCTTTTACCGGGGATGGCTATTTCAGGACAGGAGACGCCGGTTCCCTTACGGAAAATAATGAGATTATTCTCACCGATCGGATTAAGGACCTCTACAAAACTTCCAATGGAAAATATATTGCACCGCAAATGATCGAAACGCGTATAGGGGAGGATAAATATATTGATCAGGTAGCGGTGATTGGAGACGAGCGCAAATTTGTAAGCGCGTTGATCGTTCCTAACTATGAAGCCCTCAAAGCCTATGCCAACCAACAGGGTATTGCGTTCGATTCGATGGAAGGGTTGGTGAACAATCCTGATATCCACGCTTTTATTTTCGGCCGCATCGAACTGCTGCAGGCACAGTTCACTTCCTATGAGAAAATTAAACGCTTCGCTCTGCTATCCGAGCCATTCCGGATGGAAACCGGTGAGTTGACCAATACCCTTAAACTACGGAGAAAAGTGATTCTGGAGAGGTACGCCGATATTATTGATAAGCTTTATGTATAGAGTGTTGAAGATTACCAATTACTAATTACCATATTAGTCTCATTGGCACATTAATCCCATTATCCCATTAAATCACTATCTTTAGAGAATATAGGATGCGCCTCGGAATAACTCAAGCAAGCTTGGTTATTCCCTCGGCTTTCACTATATTTTCATAATATAGGATGCACCTCGGAAAAGCTCAAACAAGTTTGGCTTTTCTCTCGGCTTTCGCTATATTTGCACCGTTTTTTAAAGTGTAAAGGAATGGATTACAATTTTAGAGAGATAGAAACTCGTTGGCAGCAGTACTGGATTGATCATCAGATATATAAGGTGGGCGAAGACCGGTCGAAACCCAAGTTTTATGTGCTTGATATGTTCCCGTACCCTTCGGGAGCAGGGTTGCATGTAGGGCATCCACTGGGATATATCGCATCGGATATCTTTTCAAGATATAAGAGACTACAGGGATTCAATGTGTTGCATCCCATGGGATATGATGCCTATGGTTTGCCGGCCGAGCAGTATGCCATTCAAACCGGACAACATCCGGCCATTACTACTGAAAACAATATCAGACGTTACCGTGAGCAACTGGACAAAATAGGGTTCTCTTACGACTGGAGCCGTGAAGTACGTACCTGTGATCCTGCCTATTATAAGTGGACCCAATGGGCATTCATCCGTATGTTCCATTCCTACTATTGTAATCAGGCACAACAAGCCCGCCCCATCGACGAATTGACAGAGGTCTTCTCACAACAGGGAACTGCCGGTCTCGACCTTGCCTGTAATGAACCGATGGAGTTTTCTGCCGAAGAGTGGAATGCCAAATCAGAAAAAGAGCAACAAGAGATATTGATGAACTACCGTATCGCCTATCTGGGAGATACCATGGTAAACTGGTGTCCGGAGTTGGGAACGGTACTCGCCAATGACGAGGTAAGTGAAGGCCTTTCTATTCGCGGAGGTTATCCTGTGGAACAGAAGAAAATGCGGCAGTGGTGCCTGCGGGTATCGGCTTATGCGCAACGCTTGCTCGATGGATTGGATAAAGTAGACTGGACCGACTCTTTGAAAGAAACACAGCGGAACTGGATAGGACGCAGTGAAGGGGCTGTGATGCATTTTAAGACCTCCCGGGGTAGCACTTTCGATATTTTCACCACCCGTGCTGATACCATCTTCGGCGTGACATTTATGGTGCTTGCGCCCGAAAGTGAACTGGTGGGCGAGCTGACTACCGATAGACAGCGTGAAGCGGTAGAGGAATATATCATCAAAACCAAGAAAAAAACCGAACGGGAACGTATTGCCGACAAATCGGTCAGTGGCGTATTTTCCGGGTCGTATGCCATACATCCCTTTACGGGAGAACAACTTCAGATATGGATTTCGGATTATGTGCTGGCGGGATATGGGACCGGAGCCATTATGGCAGTACCGGCGCATGACAGCCGTGACTATACCTTTGCCAGGCATTTCAACCTGCCTGTCATCCCCCTGGTCGAGGGATGTGATGTGTCGGAAGAGAGTTTCGATGCCAAAGAGGGGATCATGATAAACTCAGATTTCCTGAATGGAATGACCGTAAAGGAAGCTATCCCCGCAGCCATTGATGAGGTAGAGAAACGAGGACTGGGTTATAGGAAGATCAATTTCCGACTCAGGGATGCTATTTTCTCCAGACAACGCTACTGGGGTGAACCTTTTCCTGTCTATTACAAGGACGGAATGCCCTACACTCTTGATGAAAGTGAATTGCCGCTGGAACTTCCGGAAGTGGATAAATACCTCCCTACTGAAACAGGTGAACCTCCGTTGGGGCGTGCTGCAAACTGGTATACCAAAGAGGGCTATCCGCTGGAATTGAATACGATGCCCGGATTTGCGGGATCGTCGGCCTATTACCTGCGCTATATGGATCCGCAGAACGACAATGCATTGGTATCGGAAGATGCCGGCAGCTACTGGCGCAATGTAGACCTTTATATAGGGGGGACGGAGCATGCTACCGGACACCTTGTCTATAGCCGTTTCTGGAATAAATTCCTGTTTGACCTGGGTGTCTCCTGCGAGGAGGAACCCTTTAAAAAGCTGGTGAACCAGGGGATGATCCAGGGAAGGAGCAATTTCGTATACCGGATAAAAGGATCCAATACATTTGTGTCGCTGAATCTGAAAGAGCAGTATGATGTGACACCTATTCATGTGGATGTTAACATCGTGCACAACGATATCCTCGATATAGAAGCATTCAGGAACTGGAACCCCGAGTACAAGACGGCGGAATTTATCCTGGAGGATGGAAAATATATCTGTGGATGGGCTATTGAGAAAATGTCGAAATCGATGTTCAACGTGGTCAATCCCGATGATATAGTGGAGAAGTATGGTGCCGATACGCTCCGTCTTTATGAGATGTTCCTTGGGCCGCTTGAGCAATCCAAACCGTGGGATACTAACGGAATTGATGGTGTACACCGCTTCCTCCGCAGGGTATGGAATCTCTTTTATAAAGAGGGCAATTTATCAGTGACTGACGACGAGCCGACGAGAGAGGAGTTAAAGGCGCTGCATAAACTGATTAAAAAGGTGTCGTTCGATATCGAACATTTTTCTTTTAATACGTCGGTTTCCGCCTTTATGATTTGTGCGAATGAACTCACCTCATTGAAATGCTCCAAAAGAGCGATCCTGGGCGATCTGGTTGTTTGCCTTGCTCCTTTTGCTCCACATATGGCAGAAGAGCTCTGGCACGCGTTAGGTAACAACACAACGGTATGTGATGCGGAATGGCCGGTGTGGAACGAAGAGTTCCTCAAGGAGGATGCCTTCCCTTATGCGATCTCTTTTAACGGGAAATCACGGTTTGTATTGGAATTCCCGACAGATGCAACCAACGAAGAGATCGAAAAAGCAGTGCTTGACCATCCCAATTCCCAAAAATGGATAGAAGGCAAAAGCCCGAAAAAAATAATTATTGTACCAAAGAAAATCGTGAATGTGGTGATATAAATGGGAAAATTACCTGAATTCAGCCTGAAGAGGTTTTACTGGAAAGACTACCTGGTCATCGTCCTGGGTACTTTCATGTATGCATTGGGTGTTACCCAGTTCATTATGCCGCACCATTTTGTGATGGGTGGACTTGCAGGAGCCGCTTTGCTTTTAAATTATGCTTTCGGGTTACCTGTGTCGTTGATGGTATTTGTAATGAATGCCGTGCTGTTATTGGTAGCCTTTAAGGTGCTGGGATGGCAGTTTCTGGTAAAAACTATCGTGGGAGTTTCATTACTGTCCTTTTTCCTGGGTATGTTCGAGAGTTTTCAATGGCAACCGATTATGATGGACGAGCCGCTTATGGCAGGACTGATCGGCTCCATCGTGGCGGGTTCGGGAGTAGGGTTGGTAATGTCGGTCAACGGTAGTAGTGGTGGAACTGATATTGTAGTGCTTATTATCAATAAGTACAGGAATATTACCCCCGGCCGCACAATGTTGTTTGTCGACCTTGTCATTGTGGCCTCTTCTTTTCTTATTTTCAAGAGTATGGAGACCATTGTATTTGGAATCATTATTATTGCGGTGATGGCTACTTCGGTCGATTGGGTGCTGAACGGTATTCGACAATCGGTGCAGTTCTTTATCTTCTCAACCAAGTATGAAGAGATCGCTACCCAGATCAATCTCCAGTTACACCGTGGCTGTACCGTATTGGATGGCGTCGGATGGTACTCCCAAAAGCCACAAAAGGTACTTTTGGTGATGGCCAAGCGAAATGAGTCGACATCCATTTTCCGGCTGGTAAAACAGATCGATGGCAATGCCTTTATCTCACAAAGCAATGTGGTGGGCGTCTATGGACAGGGATTTGACCGGATGAAATAATTTCAGGACTTTCCACTACTCGCCTTATCCACCAGATAGATCATAGATTTATAGGAAATACCACTGTTTATTGATAATCCTATCTCACATGTTCGACTGTTGGAGTATCCCTCTGTGGCATCTCGAATTCCTTGCCTTAGTGGTGCAAGTGCCGAGTTGTTGAGCTCAGGATAGAAAAACCCCCTATCGCCCGCCCAACCACAACAGTTGATATTTTCGGGGATGATCACCTTTTCTGCACAACGTGACGCCACTGCACGAAGTTTCTCTTCCAGATGCATCTTCGTAGAGCTGCAGGTAGTATGGATGGCAATAGATATAGGTTGTAGGGTAAATTGCAGCCGGTCGAGTAAAAAATCGTGGATAAACTCTACCTGGTCATACAGCCTAAGGCGCTTGTCGAGTGTTTCGCGCATATGCAGCAGGCAGGGACTCATATCACAGACAATGGGCAATTCACCGTTTCGACTAGCTTTCAATAGTGCCTCGTTCAACTCATTCTCCTTTTTTTGTGCCTGCTTCCGGAATCCCTTACTGCTAAAAGCCATTCCGCAACACAGGTCATCTTTTCCCTCAGGAATAATAACCGCATAGCCTGCTTTTTTCAGCACTGAAAGCATTTTTTGAGGTATATCTTCCTTCTCTTCATAACCGGATGAAGGACCACCCATGGCACGGGTGATACATGCAGGGAAATAAACAACCATAGGTGCATCGGGGTTGGTGGCAGGGAAAATATTGCGTTTGATTTTTTTACTGCCGGAGGGCGTATGGCGTGTCCATAGCGGGAATGCTCCGTCACCTAACCGGTAAAGCCCTTTTGTCACGCTTTCCATCGTCCGGTACCCTACACTCTTTCCGATGTAATGAGGGATCGGTAACAATCTGCGTAACAAGGAAGTCATTCCTGCCATATTATCGGCAATGGTATCGGCAACCCGGTTGGCGAGCCTGTTGTTTTGCTGCCATCGCAACTCTTTGATAAGTTTTCCTGTATCAATCCCTACCGGGCAGGCAATACCGCACAATCCGTCGGTAGCACAGGTCTCTTCCATAGGATAGGAGATATTTCTCAACTGTTCCTGTACCGGATCCTTTTTCTTATTCCCGGAAACAGCCTGCTCTGACAGATGCCGGTAAGCGATGATCCGTTGCCGGGGGGTAAGGGTCAGATCCTTTGATGGGCAGCTCACTTCACAAAAACCACACTCGATACATTTATCAATAATAGGATTGGCCTCCGGGATCCGTTTCAGGTTCTTGATAAAGATTTCATGGTCATCATTGATCAATACGCCCGGGTTGAGTATATTTTCAGGATCGAAGGCTTTTTTGATGCGCTTCATCAATCCATAAACTTCTCCACCCCATTCTTTTTCTACAAAAGGAGCCATATTCCGGCCGGTACCATGTTCAGCCTTGAGGCTGCCATTATGTTTTACTGCGACCAGTTCGCAGAGTTCCTGCATGAAAACGGCATATTTTTCTACTTCCTCGGGAACATTGATGTCAGGGAATACAGTGAAGTGTACATTCCCGTCTAACAGATGTCCCCACATCACTGCATTTCCATAACCGGTACGGACAAGTAATTCGCGAACGTCGGTAAGTGCATCACCCAGAGACTCGGCCCTGAATGCGATATCTTCAATAATACTGGCTGTACGGGGTGGGCGGGTAGCGGCTGCCGAAGTGAAAAGCCCGTTCCGGACATTCCAGTAGAGGTTGTATAGATGTTTGTCGGTAGTGAATCTGATCGGAGTAAGCGTATCTATATGTGCCAGCTTTTCTTCAATCTCAGCCATTTGTGCCAATAAAGTCCCTTCGTCGTCGGCTGAGGTGTCGATTAACAGTGCGGCAGCACCCTCCGGTAATGACCTCAACTCTTCGGGCATACCCTCTTGGTCTTCCACGGCACGTAACGCGTTACGGTCCATCAACTCGGCAGCGCTTACCTGGCAACTCCGCAGCGGAATGATCGTATTACTCACATCGTGAAGGTTGGAGAAATAGATCATCGCCGTAGCTTTAAGAGGCGCATCGTGAACTGTCTCGAAGGTGGCCTGTGAAACAAAACCCAGGGTTCCTTCCGAACCGATCATCAGGTGCTGGATAATCTGGATGGGATCGCTGAAATCGATCAGCGAGTTCACCCCGTAACCGCAAGTGTTTTTCAATTGGAATTTTGATGTAATCTTTTCCCGGATAGCTTCGTTATTGACAGTCTCTTTGTGCAACTGTTCTATTTCTGCAATAAGCTGAGGATGGTCGGCAATGAAGGCACGGCAACTCTCTTTATCTGCGGTATCCAATAACGAGCCGTCGGCAAAAATAATACGCATCGACCTGATAGTATTGTAACTGTTATACCGGATACCGTAGCTCGATCCACTCGCGTTATTGGCAATGATCCCTCCAATCTTGGCAGAATTGATGGAAGCCGGTTTGGGGCCCAGTTTACGTTTATATCTTATCAATATACGGTTGGCGGCAGCACCGGTGAGTGCGCAGCCGAATGTGGCAGTAGCTCCCTTATCAGTGATGGTGGAGAATTCAAAACCATTCCCTGCTTCCATTAATATGGAATCGGAGATGGTCTGTCCGCTTAAGCTGGTGCCGGCAGCTTTAAATGTTACAGGCATATTTTCTGTCCGGCAGAATTCCAATAAGCGGATTACCTCATCTTCCGAGTTCACCCTTACCACCGCTTTGGGGATAAGCCGGTAGAGCCCTGCGTCAGTTCCTTTGACAAGACGCGAAAGTTCATCAGTGAACACCTGATCCTGAGGGAGTAATTGTAAGAGCCGGTTGCGTAATTGTTTAACTTCCATACTGCAAAGCTACGTATATATTCTTAAAAACGCAATAAATATGTATTGGAAGATATGGCACTAAAATATTGATATGAAACCTATTAAAAACTTTTTACAAAACGTTTAGCGATGGTGCAGTCATTCTTTATTATGAACCGACAAACGAAAGAATAAAAAAAGCTGTCGTTTCGGACAGCTTTTACACACTTTTTCATTTAAACGATGAGTTTCCTTGTCAGCTCAATGATGCGAAGACTTCTTTTTCTTCGGCTTCCAAAGCAACTTTTCCTTCTCTTGCCAGCCATCCCAGTGCTGCGTAGAGGTCTTTGTCGGTTAATTTCGTTGCTTTTTTGATCTCTTTTACATTCTGCCGGCCATTCTCGTCCAGAATTGTCCATACCTTACCGGCGTTGATTCCAATTTGTTCAACCATTCATTTTGATTTTTAATAGTAATAACCTAATAATTTCGGAGCAAAGTTACAGTTATATTTGCAGAAAAACAACAAATCAGGATGATAATCAATCAGGTAGTGTTTTCATATCAATTTTTAGTTACCTCTTTCATCAGGTCTGAGACTTGCCTGATGAGTGAATGCCGGTTGTCATTACAGATCACATAATCGGCATATTTTATTTTTTCCTCTTCAGGGAGTTGGCTGTCCATCCGGGCTTCTACCTCATTGCGTACCGACCCGTCACGTTGAATGACCCTTTCAATGCGAAGCTCTTTTGGGGCTTGTACCATAATCACTTTATCTACAAATTGGTGAAAACCCGCCTCTATAAGCAGGGCGGCGTCGAGGATCACCATAGGGTAATGTCTCCGTTGCAGGCACCATGCCGTAAAATGCCTTGCCAGTTCGGGATGGATAATGGAATTGACAATGGCCAACTTGCGGCTATCATGAAATATGATAGAAGCTAACTTTTTTCTATCGAGCTTGTCATCTATATAGAGGTCTTTTCCAATTTGTAATGTCAGTTGTTCTCGGATATAAGGTGATGAATCGTTCAGTTTTTTTGCTTCCAGATCAGCATTGTACAAAGGAATCCCGTGCAGATGGAAAATTTCTGATACAACAGACTTGCCACTCCCTATTCCTCCTGTGATACCAATCCTTATCATCTTTTAGTCTTACTTTCAAACAGGAATTCCACCGAAGTGGGAGAAATACGGGGATTGATAATAGAAGAGGGTGCGTCGGTGAGTTCAAGTTCCACACGCCCATCCTCGTTAGAATGAAACTTCCTGTAGTCGAGCTTAATGGAGAAATCTTCCGGGACGATCTTCTTATACTCATCAAGTGTGACAGAGAAAGTGACATTGGCGCGTGACGGGAAAAATTTTACATCGAGGTTTGACGGTATATGGGTGGCGGTAATGGGGACCTCGATGGTCCGTTCTGTATATTCACGTATGGGAATATATATATCTACCCGTGAAGGTATAAATTTTACCCCTTCTACATTGTTTATTTTGACTGGCAGTTGCGAAGTGGCCTTCAGGTTTTTGAATACGGTATATTCGGTTACGGCACCTTTCAACTTTTCTAGCGACTGCTGGGAACCGTATGCCATTACTACTTCCGGTATAAAGGTCGCACTGTCTGCCACTAAATTGGCCCTGCTTGTGGTAATCTCACCATCAAAAATTACAGGCAATTCTTTGTTTTGTAACTTAGAGGTTGCCAAAGAGATATTCATAGGATAATAACCCCTTATAGTGGTGCTGGGAAACAGCTGGTTCCTAATGAGTTGCCTGTACTGGTCGCCCTGAAGTACCGTATTGTTGCCTTCAGTAATTTCGGCAACATCGATTTCGAGTGAATCTCTTTTTCTCATATCGAGACGAAAGATCTGCGCTCCATTATCGGCTACACTTACCTCTAAAAAGGAAGGTAAGGGGTTGTCAAACACCACATCGTCGGGGATGTTCGTATATTTTAACGGTATCCTGTAAGTGCCCTCTACGTTTTCTTTCTGAAAGAAGAGCATTAACCAGAAAATAAAAGCCAGCACCAGGAAGAAAAGGAAAGCCAGTACATTTTTCCACTGGACAGTGGAAAAAAAGGCCTTAATCCCAGGGAGCCATTTCTTGATGATAGCTTTTACTTCCATCACAAACGTAGTTTACTTGGTCTGTTGTGCTACGTCGGCCGGTGAGGCGTATACTGAACCCTTTTCAAATTTTAATTTTACGCCATCAGCTACTTCCACTAAAAACCATGTGTCGCCTACCTCTCTGATCCTTCCATGGATACCCCCTGAAGTAACAACCTTATCTCCCGCTTTCATTGCTTCGCGGCTTTTCTGCAATTCTTTCTGTTTTTTCTGTTGCGGACGTATCATAAAGAAATAAAATACGGCGAAAATGGCAACCATCATTAACAGGGTACCGCCCATGCCTCCTGCACCACCTGGCGCTGCTTGTAATAAAACATTCATAAAAATTATTGTTTAGGTGTTTATAATTAATTTTTAAAGATACGCTTTTCTTTTTTTATCTCCTGTACAATCGCATCCAAAATTCCATTGATAAAGGTGCCGCTTTTGGGTGTACTGTATGATTTGGCGATCTCGATATATTCGTTTAGTGAAACATTGGTTGGAATAGACTCAAATGTAAATATTTCGGTAAGTGCTACCTGCATTATGATAAGATCCATGAATGCAATGCGGTCGAAGTCCCACTTTTCGGTATGTTTCTCGATGAGTCCGCGATATTCCTTCTCGTCCAATATGGAATTATGGAGTAACTTCAACGCGTACTCCTTATCTTCTTCGTCCTTAAACATTGGTAGCAGAGGTTGTTTATCGCCATTCTTTGGAGAAAACCGCTTGATGGTCTTCATTACAAAAGTTTGTACGATCTCCACATCGTCATTCCAATAAATGCACTCATCCTCCAAAATATCATCCAGCTCTTCGTTCACGTAGATAAACTGTTTGAACGTTTTCCGCCAGAACTCCTGGTCCTCTTCGTAAGAGGGAGAAGCAATCGCCGTATACTCTTTGTAAGTTTCCGAAGATAAAATCTCGTCTAACAGGCTCTTGATAAATGCCTCGTTAGACTCCCATGACATAGGACGTTCCGCAAGCTGTTTTTGGAACTGTTTGTTCTCGCGCAACTGCAGGATGAACTTATTGTCAATAAGATGGGTGTTGGGATGCAGATCCTCCTCCGTCGGCAAAAATTTATTCCGTTTTGTCTCAATTCTGTTTTGATACGTATCGGTGAGCTCTACCATCAGAAGAAGTAGAAAATAATAAAGATCATATGATTTTTGTAAGCCGAACAATAATTCTTTTTCAGCGTTACGCAAATCTCTATTCGTATTTTGGTACCAAGCATAAACCAATTGTACAACCCTGATACGAATTAAATTCCTGTTAATCATTGTTTTAATGAACGTTTTCGTTAAGCTAAATGAGCATAATACAAACTTGCGTGTATTATGCCATAGCGAGAATTGAAAATCGAGGAGCGAAGGCGACTCAAATTGTCTAACTTTAGTAAACTTAGTTTTAGAGTTGCAAAAGTAGCTATTTTTTTGGTATTAAACACACTGTTGGACGAAAAGTAAGCATATGGGGGTGAAATTAGGACAGTGACCGGTGAATTATTTCAACAAATTTCGTAGATTTGCGTGTATTGTGGAAAAGTGGGAGAGACTGGAGGGGAAATGATGGTGTGCTTCGCACGATAAAAGTGGACTGGGGAGACAAGGAGATCTACATCCTACATCTGAAGTCTTACATTTGAAATTAAAACTAAGTTATATGAAGAAAAGAATTTTTATACTTGTACTTATGTTGGTCGGTATATCGGTTATGGCACAGCAACAGGAACGGAATATTTCTATTATCCCCGAACCTGTTTCGCTTCTTAAGAAAGGAGGGCATTATGTGTTGCCCGATGAAATAATTATTTCAAGTCCGGCAGACAAAGAGACTGCCTACATAAGCCGATTATTGAAAGAAAAACTTTCAACGGCACCCGGGAAAAAAGTGAAGGTAACCACCTCCGCTGCCAATGCGAATATCCAGATCTTATTGAATAAGACGGCCGATAAGGAGATTGGCAACGAAGGATACCGGTTAGAGGTTGCACCCGGGAAAGTGGTACTAAAAGCCAATAAGCCTGCCGGCCTGTTGTATGGGGTGCAAACGTTTTTCCAGCTTTTACCTCCCCAGATCGAGAGTGATAAAAGGGAGGAGAATGTTTCATGGCAGATACCGGTGGTGGAGATTGTGGATTATCCCCGGGTAAAATGGAGGGGATTGATGCTTGATGTCTCACGTCATTTTTTCACGGTAGATGAGGTAAAGCAATTTATCGATAATATGGTGAAATATAAATACAATATATTTCACTGGCACCTTACTGATGACGAAGGTTGGCGTATTGAGATCAAGAGCCTGCCGAAACTGACAGAGGTGGGGGCCTGGCGCACCGGGCAGATAGGCTGGTTCGGCAGCCTTTCCGATCCTGATCCCGATGCTGCTAAGAGCTATGGCGGTTTTTATACCCAGGATGAAATTAAAGAGGTGATTAACTATGCTATGGAGCGCAATGTCCAGGTGATGCCTGAAATAGACGTGCCGGGACACGCTTCTGCGATACTCGCAGCCTATCCCGAATTGGCCTGTTTCCCGGAGAGTGGAGACCATTTTGTGCGTACGGGTGCTCCTTTCCTCGACTGGAATACCGGAGGGCGACCTGCTGCCATTTATGAGAATACGCTTTGCCCTGCCAATGAAAACGTCTATGAATTCATGGATAAGGTGATTACTGAAGTGGCGGAACTTTTCCCGTTTGAGTACATTCATACCGGTGGCGACGAAGCTCCCTATACTTTCTGGGAAAAGAGCCCGGCTGTCAAACAGTTAATGGCCCGTGAAGGAATAGAAAATATGGCTGGCGTACAATCCTATTTCGGTAAACGGGTAGAACAGATCATTCTTTCCAAAAGGAAAAAAATGATGGGTTGGGACGAGATCCTTGAAGGCGGTATCACACCCACTACCGCATTGATGAGTTGGCGTGGGATTGAACATGGGATTGAAGCTTCCAAATCGGGACATTATGTAGTGATGAGTCCGACTAATTATGTATATATCGATTATATGCAGGGTGATCGTTCTACTGAGCCAATTGTATATAACAGTCTGCGATTGAATCAAACCTATCAATTCGACCCTATACCGGAAGGTGCCAATGCACAGTATATATTGGGTGGACAGGCAAACTTGTGGACTGAACAGGTATATAATATCCGTCAGGTGGAATACATGGTCTGGCCGCGCGGATTTGCTGTGGCTGAATCACTCTGGTCTCCAAAAGAAAAAAAGGAATGGAATCGTTTCGTTGCTAAGACAGAAGATCATTTTGCACGTTTCGATTTTGCGCAGACTAAATATTCCCCGGCGATGTACGATCCTATTGTAACAGTCACAAAGGAAGGGGAGGAACTTGTGGTGACACTCACCACAGAAATCGAAGGACTGGATATTTACACCAGTTTCGATGCTTCTACTCCTGACAATTTCTATCCGGTCTATAAGGAACCTTTACGGATTCCGAAAGATGCTTATGTAATGAGGATTATTACTTATCGTGACGGGAAACCTATCGGGCGACTGATGAGTATTTCCGCAGAGGAACTCAGGAAAAGAGTAAAATAAATAATCTCTTAAAAAATATTGGACTGTTGTTTAATAAAAAGAAAATCATTACCTTTGCGCCGCTTTTTTGAAAGCTCCCGTGTGATGGGAAATAAAGAAAGCACTTTATTTTGAGTAACACAAACAAATTGTAAAAATGAAAACATTTGAATTGAAAGGCGAGATCAGAGACGATTTCGGAAAAAAAGCGGCCAGGGCATATCGCAGCGAAGGGCTGATCCCGTGTGTTGTATATGGCGGACATGGCGAAGGGAATGTGAACTTCGTTGTGAAGCAAGGAGATGTTCGCAAGTTGATTTATACTCCGGAGGTCTTCCTGGTAAATCTCGACCTTGGAGAAAAGAAATTACAAGCCATTGTAAAAGAATTGCAATTTCATCCGGTAAAAGATACTATTCTTCATATCGACTTCCTGCATGTGGTTGAAAATGCACCTGTAGTGATTGAAATCCCTGTTCGTCTGACTGGTCTGGCTGCTGGTGTGAGAGCCGGTGGTAAGTTGTCGCTCGATACACGTAAGCTGAAAGTGAAGGCGTTGCCGTCTAAATTGCCTGAAGAACTTGTAGTAAACGTAGAGAAGCTGGAATTGGGTAAATCTATTCAGGTTGGCCAGTTAAACTTCGAGGATGTTGAAATATTGAATGCCAAAAATGCGGTTGTTTGCCGTGTGCAGTTGACACGTGCCGCAAGAGGGGCAGCAGCAAAGGCTGATAATTAAGAAATTGAATATTATCGCATAAAACGAGCTTAAGAATTATTACTGGTAAAGTATATGATTAAAGCGAGTTCCATATGACACATTTTGAATAAATAATTTCAGTCAAATGAAATATTTGATTGCGGGATTGGGCAATATCGGACCCGATTATGAGCAAACCCGCCACAATATTGGATTTATGGTATTGGACGCTTTTGCTAAAGCGTCCAATGCTGTTTTTGAGGACAGGCGATACGGGTTTGTTACAGAGATGCGGCTTAGAAATAAATCGCTTATCCTGCTCAAACCTTCTACCTTTATGAATCTGAGCGGGAATGCTATCCGCTACTGGTTGCAGAAGGAAAAGATCGAAAACCGGAATCTACTGGTGGTGGTTGATGATCTGGCTTTACCCTTCGGTGCATTACGAATGAAATTGAAGGGGAGTGATGCAGGCCATAATGGTTTAAAGCATATCCAGGATCTGATAGGACAGAATTATCCACGGCTCAGATTCGGGATTGGAGATAATTTCCCGCGAGGCGGACAGGTAGATTATGTCCTGGACCGGTTTTCGGAAGAAGAACAGCGATTGTTACCCGAACGGATCGATATGGCAGTAGACATGATCCGCAGCTTTTGTCTGGCGGGTATTCATATTACAATGAATCAGTACAATAACCGGTAGATCCTGCCTGTATGGGCAGGCTGTCTGCTGTGAATTTTCCCGTCTGATGATAGTCTTCGTTCTGTTAATCTACTAATCTGAAAGAAATGGATGAAGTAAGGATAGATAAATGGTTATGGGCAGTGCGTATCTTTAAGACACGTACTGCTGCTTCCGAAGCCTGCAAGAAAGGGCGGGTGGTGATCAGTAGTGTTGCCGTAAAACCTTCAAGGAATATCAGGGCAGGGGAGATCATTGAAGTGCGAAAACCGCCGGTCACTTTTTCATTCAAGGTGCTGGCATTGACCGATAAACGCATGGGTGCAACCAAAGTGCCCGAGTTCATGGAAAACGTGACCCCTCCCGACCAATACGAACTGCTGGAGTTGAACCGGATCAGCGGATTTGTCGACAGGCAAAGGGGAGCCGGCCGTCCTACCAAGAAAGAGCGGCGCGACCTGGAGCAGTTTACCGACTCCTTCGATTTTGACGAATTTGATTTTTAAAAAACTATCTAGGTTGACAGGAGTTTAAGACAATAGGATAAACCCATTAATTTATGAGTCTTTTTACAAATAAATATCACCTCATCCTCGCTTCCAATTCTCCGCGGAGAAAAGAGTTGCTTTCTGGAATTGACGTGGAATATGAAGTGCTGACTTTACCGGATATCGACGAGTCGTATCCCGACGACATCCCACATGAGGAAATTCCGGAATACCTTGCAAAGAAAAAAGCATCAGCATATATTTCAATGATGCAAGATGACACGCTGCTCATTACTGCCGATACGGTGGTATTGTTGCATGGCCGTATTCTTGGTAAACCGTTAAACAAGAGAGATGCAAAACGGATGCTTAAAAAACTCTCCGGAGAAACACATCGTGTGGTTACGGGAGTTTCCCTGACCTCGAAACAAAAACAGGTCTGTTTTTCGGATACGGCTCATGTTACATTCGGACAGTTGACGGACGATGAGATCGATTATTATGTGGAAAAATATAATCCATCGGACAAGGCAGGTGCTTACGGTGTGCAGGAGTGGATTGGCTATGTTGGAGTAGAGAGAATAGAAGGTTCTTACTTCAACGTGATGGGATTGCCCATTTTCAAGGTATACCGGGAATTGAGACGGTTTTAGAAGCCACTTTTTTCCTATGTGTTAGCATGAGAAAAATAAAAAAATGTATCTTTGCGCCCCGGGTACTAATGAGTTAATATGCTAATGAGATGATGTATTGATTTAATAATTGGTAATTATTATAGGTGTAATCTGCTAATCAGTAAATCATCAATTTGATAAATCGTCTTGGCTCTTGGTTCTTGACTCTTTTTAATTCATAATATATATGCTGACAGTAGAAAAAATCGGGGGTACCTCCATGTCTCAATTTCAGGATGTGCTTCAAAACATTATCAAAGGGGATCGCAAGGGAGATGAACTATATAACCGCATCTTTGTGGTTTCGGCCTATAATAACGTAACCAACTGGTTACTTGAACACAAGAAGACCGGTGAGCCGGGCATTTACAATAAATTCCTGAATGGAGAGGATTATAGTAGCGCACTGGATGCGTTTTGTCAGCGTTTACTTCTGATCAATGATGGTTTTGCCGATTACGGGCTCGACCTGAAAGAGGCACGCGACTTTATTCGTTTTCGGGTGGATCAGGCCAAAACGGTGCTTTACAGCCTCGGGAAAGTGTTGGCATCGGGTTATGTAGATCCGAAAGCGATACATCTGGCTGCACGCGAAATTCTGGCATCCATCGGAGAAGCTCATTCAGGATGGAATTCCGTCAACATTCTTAATAACAACGGTATCAATGCCCGTTTTGTGGATCTGTGCGGATTTAATGATAATGAATCGTTGACTATTGATGAACGAATCCATAAGGAATTCAGCGATATAGATTTCAGCAGTGTACTTTGTATCGCTACAGGGTACACCAAAGGTACCGAGGGGATTATGCGTGCATTTGACCGGGGATATAGCGAAGTGACCTTCAGTAAGATCGCTGTGGAAGTGAAGGCCGATGAAGCGGTCATTCATAAGGAGTACCATCTCTCAAGTGCAGATCCCAAGATTGTGGGAGTGGAGAATAGTATTCCCGTAGGACATACCAATTATATCATTGCTGACCAGTTGGCCGACATCGGCATGGAGGCCATTCATCCCAAGGCAGCTAAACCATTGGAACTGGCAGGTATCAATATCCGTATAAAGAATACCTTTGAGCCCAATCATCCCGGAACACTTATATCACGTGATTATATCTCACCCGAACCCCGTGTGGAAATCGTTTCCGGTTCGCGAAAAGTGCTTGCCATCGAAGTGCACGACCCGATGATGGTGGGTGAAGTGGGTTTCGACGGGCATCTCATGCAATATTTTGTGAAGCATGAGGTGAGCTATATTCTGAAATCGACCAACGCCAACTCTATTACAATGGTGGTGTGGGATCATGAGAAGAGCAGGGAATTAGTCAAAGTCCTTCAGGAACAGTTTTATCAGGTTAGAGCAGAGCCGATGGCCATTATTTGTGCCATGGGTTCCAATATTGCACTTCCCGGATTCCTTTACAGGGCGACGAAAGCATTGTATGAGAAAGGGATCAACGTGGAAAGTTTTGCCCAGTCACTGATGCAGGTCAATATGCAGTTCGTGATCCAACGTGAACGGTATGAAGATGCGGTGATCGCACTGAACGAAGCGTTGTGCAGGTGAAAAATATATATTAAATATTCTTAAATGGGCTCTCCGTATATTGGAGAGTTTATTTTTATATATTTACTTTGTATTTCAAAGTACTTTTAATTATGAAGAATAACGAAGCGGTCGAAGCAGTAAAAGAGATACGGGTAATGATGGAGAAATCATCTCGTTTCTTATCGTTCAGTGGCACATCTGCCATTCTTATCGGTTTATATGCGTTGGCGGGAGCATTTGTAGCCCGTGGCATTATATCACCGGTTAAAGAGATTCCTGGTGAGTATTCTACCCCCGGCTGGATTACCATTGCCCCTCATATTATTCTTGTGGCTCTTATTGTATTCGTATTATCATTGTCTACAATTCTGTTCTTCTCAGCCCGGAAAGCGAAAAAAATGAATCATTCTTTCATCAATGGTCCGGCTTACCGCACATTTCTGAACTTTTTCCTGCCCCTTACCGTAGGTGGAATTTTCTGTGTTGCACTTCTTGTCGGAGGAGATGTAGGAATTATTGCTCCGGTCATGTTGCTGTTTTACGGACTATCGCTCATTAATGCATCAAAGTACACGTACGGAAATATTTTCTGGTTGGGATGTAGTGAATTGCTTCTCGGACTGATATGCGCATTCTTTCCCGGAAAGGGACTGTTGTTATGGGCGATCGGATTTGGTGTCCTGCATATTGTGTATGGTATTTACTTCTATTTTCGCGTTGAAAGATATTCTGCAGCATGATTGAACATCTGGAAGATATCAATAAAGCATTCGAGAGCAAAGTCCGGCTTGGGATTATGTCGGTTCTCATGGTGAATGATGAGATCGATTTTAATTCACTGAAGGAATTGCTGGGAGTGACCGACGGTAATCTGGCGAGCCATACCCGGGCACTGGAAAGCCTGGAATACATCGTTGTGAAGAAACAATTTGTCGGCAGAAAACCGAGGACCACATTCGCTCGAACCGGAAAAGGAGAGAAGGCGTTTCGGGAACATCTTCAGGCATTGGAGTCTTTTTTGAATAAGGTGGAACGGTGAAGAGGTGGAAAAAGATGGTGAAAAGGTGTGGGACAGTGGAACTGTGAAATGGAAGACAAACAGGATAATTATCTACCGATTTGGTAATTCGTAATTGATAATTTGTAATTGATAATTGACAATATGGAAACAATGGATTCTTCAAATCCAATGACACCGTTACCGTCGGAAGGGAACGGAAATAAAAGGAGTTTTATTGAACGCTACTCTGCAAGTATTAAGCTGGTGATAATTGGATTCTTAACTCTTCTGTTGTTGATTCCGTTAGGAATGATCCGCGGGCTTATCAATGAGCGAAAATTAACGAAATCCAGTGCAGTTCAGGATATTACTTCAAAATGGAGTGGTGAGCAGATCGTGGCCGGACCGTGTATCGCTATTCCGTATACTCAGGAGCGGATTGTGAACGATAAGCGTGAAATAGTTAACAGGGATATCCTTTTGTTTCCTGAAACGCTGGATATACAAGCTAATGCGGCAGTGGAAAAACGCAAGCGCGGCATTTATGATGCGTCGGTCTATAAATCCGAGATCACTTTGGAGGGTACTTTTGATATGAGTGAGATTGAGAAGGCCGGTATTAAAGAAGAAGATATAAAGTTTGATAAAGCCCGTGTTATCATGGGAATAACCGATCTGAGAGGCATTCGTGAGGTAGTCTCATTACAACTTAACGGGGAGACCTTCCTTATGGAACCCGGAATTCCGGTGGAAAATTTATTTACCGGCCCGAATCCGGACATGAATATATATATTCCCGACACAGAAAAATCGGTGGCAGCACCGAATGTTTTTTCCGGGATCTTTGCAGCGGGGCTGAATGCCCGTACCGATTCGTCGGTCATAACTGCAATGAGGGATGGAAATACATCCTTTTCCGTAACGTTGTATCTGAACGGATCGATGGGGTTGTACGTTGTGCCGGTGGGAAAAGTGACGACGGCAACTTTTCAATCGGATTGGGCAACACCGAGTTTCGGCGGCGATTTCCTGCCCGTGAACCACGATATCACGGATGAAGGTTTTTCGGCCGCCTGGAAAGTGTTGGATCTTAATCGCAGTTACGGACAGGCAGTAGGGGGCGATGACAGTGCAGCGATCAATCTGATGGCTTCGTCGCTCTTTGGGGTGAAATTCATTCAATCGGTCGATCAGTACCATCAGAATTTACGAAGTGTGAAATATGGTGTACTGATTATTTTGCTTACGTTTGTGGTAGTGCTTTTTATTGAATTGATTAAGAAAAATCCGGTCAATCCGTTCCACTATTTACTTGTCGGATTGGCATTGGTGCTCTTTTACGCTCTGCTCCTCTCCATGTCCGAAATATGGGGATTTAATCTTGCGTACGCTGTGGCAGCACTCATGACCATTGTGATGATCACGCTCCATATGGCGGCTATCCTTGGAAATCGGAAACAGGGGGTATTGGTGGGATCACTGTTGGCTTTTCTGTATGTCTTTGTCTTCCTGTTGATCCGGATGGAAAGCTACTCCCTGTTAGTCGGTAGTTTGGGGTTGTTTGCTATTCTGGCAGTGATCATGTATTATGCGAGGAAGATAAGGATATGAGAATTATTAGTAGGTTCATATTTACACCTTTACATCAACTCTACATTTTTGAATGTAGAGTTGATTTTTTTAATTAACAACTATACATCTAATTTTTCAATATGGTGATAATTAAGTTTATATTGTAATAGTTAACCATACATTCCGGCCTTATTCCCTTTGATTGTGTGTTATGTATTTTTCCTGATATTGAGGTGTCGTCATTGAAAAGTTTCGTAACATTGCAGAAAAATTGTTGTCGTGTAACAGTTTTTATTTTAGTTATAACCAATCACATTTTAATTGCTATATCAATCATGTTATTTTCCCGAACCAATCAATCCATAGAACTCATTGATAAATTCTTGAATTGTGTTGACCAGAGTTTGTTGCT
The DNA here is from genome assembly GCF_900095135.1 of Proteiniphilum saccharofermentans. Taxonomy (NCBI): domain Bacteria; kingdom Pseudomonadati; phylum Bacteroidota; class Bacteroidia; order Bacteroidales; family Dysgonomonadaceae; genus Proteiniphilum; species Proteiniphilum saccharofermentans. The sequence goes on along the minus strand of NZ_LT605205.1, from coordinate 4,117,210 downwards.
TTTTAAAGAAGGAGTGAAAAATTACCTGTATAATAATACAGAGAAATTCAATAACGATATATTGGAACTCGCTAACTCAGAGAGAGATTCTGATAAGTTGCGTCGAGAGATTGAAACGACCTTGTATGTCCAATCGTTGATGCCACAGGTACGGGGAGATATCATGCGCCTGCTTGAAGAGATGGACAATCTGATTGATCAGGCAAAAAAGAATTTATTCCAATTTGAGGTGGAGACACCCAATATTCCTGCAGAGTTGATATCCGACTTTATCCGCCTTACCCAAACATCGGTCTCTGCTGCCGAATCCACGATACCTGCCGCGAAGTCATACTTTAATGAGCCTGTAAATGTAAATGAAAAGATACACAGGGTTTATTTTTATGAAAAGGAAACTGACCTGATGGCAGATATCATCCGGCGAAAGATATTTAAAGAAATGCCGGATCTAAAGTTGAGTGAAAAGTTCCATTTGCGGTATTTCACATTGCATATAGAAAATATCTCGGACACGGCCGAAAAAGTAGCGGATCTGCTCTCTATTATGGCAATTAAACGAATGGTATAATATTTAGGAGATATGTTTATATACCTTTTCCTTGTAAGTGGGCTGTTTCTAGGCTGGTCATTAGGCGCCAATGACGCATCCAATATCTTTGGTACGGCAGTCGGAACCCGGATGGTCAAATTCAGGACAGCCGCTATCATCGGAAGCATATTCGTTATACTGGGGGCGGTAATACAGGGGGCCGGTACCACGAAGACCTTATCTGAACTGGGTTCCGTAAATATGATTGGGGGCGCTTTTACGGTCGCACTGTGCGCCGCTATTATCGTGACGATAATGACAAAGTATCGCTTGCCTATTTCAACAGGCCAAGCCATTGTCGGGGCTATTATCGGCTGGTGCTATTACACTTCAAATCCTGTTGAATACGGCATTTTGGTAAAAATAGTGGGCTCGTGGGTTTTTGGCCCGATCCTGGGCGCCGTATTCTCTTTTGTCTTGTATTTGCTGGTTCGCAAATTTATCCATTCATCGCGTATGCACATGCTGAAGATGGAGTCAATCATCAGGACTTCATTAATAATTGTCGGCGCGTTTGCCGCCTACAGTCTGGGTGCAAATAATATCGCCAATGTGATGGGGGTATTCGTGAATTCGTTTTCTGTTTCACTCAGTATCGGCTCGTTGTATATTTCTTCAACACAATTGCTGTTTTTCATCGGCTCCCTCGCGATCGCCTTAGGTATTTTTACCTATAGCAAGAAAGTAATGTACACAATAGGCAACGGTGTTCTGTCAATGACTCCGGAAATGGCGATCGTGGCAGTACTGGCGCAAGCTTTGGTTTTATTTATCTTTTCTTCTACATCCCTGTCCAACGCGTTAATAAGTACCGGTTTGCCGCCGATACCTTTGGTGCCGGTTTCCAGCACCCAAGTGTTGGTCGGTGCCTTGATCGGCGTAGGACTTGTGAAGGGAGTACAGGAACTGAAGATGAAGATGCTTGGGAATATTATGCTGAGTTGGATTACTACTCCCATCCTGTCGGCTGCTTTCACGTTTGTCAGTTTATTCTTTGTGGACAGGGTTTTCGGAATCCCGGTGTCGGATAATGAGATCATCCCCGATCCGGTAGTTCATGCGGAGCAAGCTGCTGCTGTGACATACTACATACCTGTAAATGCAACCAATAAATTTTTCCTTATGGCGCTGATCCTTCTGGTAATAGCTTTTATTATTTATACTGTTGTCCTGAACAAGCGTAATTACGCGAAAGCGCGTGCCGAGGGTTATCGGCAAGCCGAACAGAATCAGTTTAGCGATTACCAGAAAGCATTGAATGAAATAGAAGTCAGTACCGTTCAATTGGAAAATGTGAGTCTGGCCACCCGTTTGGAGGAGAAAAAAAATCAGCTGATAACCTATTCGTTAAACATCGGTGAACAGCGCAGATACCTGGAACTTATTTCGGACTCCATAGAGCAGGCTATCAGGGCTAGTACTGCCGAGGAAAAGAATAAACTACTGAGAAACCAGTTGATAGAGATAAAACAGCGTATGAGTTTTTCGGGTGAAGTAGATGAGATCTATCGCCAGGCCGAACAAGTGCATATGGAATTCATCGAAAAACTAAATGAATCCTATCCTAACCTGACAAATAAAGAAAAGAAAATTCTGGTCCTGCTGCGAATCGGTTTGTCATCAAAAGAAATGGCGCCACTGCTTAATATTTCAACCAAAAGCGTAGAGATATCGCGTTACCGGTTAAGAACCAAAATGGGGCTGAATAGAAACGACAGTCTGACACAGTTTATTCAATCACTATAACATGTTTAATTTAAAAATAATATTACGAATGAGAAGAAAAACAATTTGTTTATTGCTGGTACTTTTTGTTACAGGCTCCGCTTTCGCACAGGACGGGGTAAAATACGACCAGTATGGAATGGAAGTACAGTCTAAGAAGATTAAGACTGAAATGCAGGATGGAAGGCTTGTTTTCGAATCGGAAGATTCTGATTACAAGATATGGCTTGATGGACGGGTTCAGGCCGACTACGCAGGCTTTTTCGGTGTGGATGATGATTATGACGAGATTGGAAACGGAGCCAGTATCCGTCGTGCCCGTTTTGCGGTAAAAGCCCAGGTAACGCGGAACTGGTACGGTGAATTTGATATCGACATGGCTGACGGGACTGCGGAGTTGAAAGATGCCATTCTCCGTTACGACGGGATCAAGAATGTGGAAATACAAGTGGGTAACTTCAAAGAAAATTTTTCCATGCAAAGGAATACCTCATCCCGTTACCTTCAGTTTATGGAGCGTCCTATGGTGACATATCTCGCGCCATCCCGTCATCTGGGAGCCAATATCAAGTACAGTATCCCATTGATCTGGGCGTCAGCCGGTATTTTCTTTCAGGAGATTGCAGGATTGGAAGAAGTGACCAATGTACAGGATAACAATAAGGATTATGGTCGCGGTACCGGAGAGTCGTACACCGGAAAACTGGTTTTACGCCCGTTACACAAATACAATGACATGGGGTTGCATATAGGAGGAGCGGTATCATACCGGACTCCCAAATCTACTGATGCGCCATCCGATTTTGGCGGTGTACGCTACAGTGCCAGGAACTCTACTTCTATCAACCGGAAAAAGTATGTCGATACCGATGTGATTAAAGGGGTAGATCACTCATTGCTCTATACAGCAGAGTTGGCAGGCCATTATAAAGGGCTTCGCGTGGAAACCGCCTATATTGGGAGTACCGTTTCCCTTAAGGACGATTCCCCCATGGTGAACAAGGATAACAAGAATTTCGGCGGATGGTATGCACAGGCCGGATATCTTCTTTTCGGCGGTCAGCAACGCTACGATTACGGAGGAGCAAAATACAATCGTGTACAGCGCGGACAAAAATGGGGTGATTTGGAATTGACTGCCCGTTATGAGAGTATCGACCTGAACGATTTCGATGGAGGTGTCTATGGTGGGGCATCCGAAGCTTATGCCCTGGGCATGAACTTCTGGGTGAATAATAATGTGAAATTCATGCTCAACTACCAGTATAACAACAACGACCGTTATGCGAATGGTAAAGGTAAATTGTTGGTAGGCCATGATGCGGCCGGTAAACCTACGAAAGACTATACAAAAGTGACCGAGTCGAAAGGCAAAGCGGGTATAGATTACAGCATGGTATCACTGCGTTGTGAAATTGTTTTCTAATAATCCTCTAAATTTACAATCATAATGAAGACTAAATTTTTAATAGCAAATATATTTATTGTACTGGTATTACTGGCTGTATCATGCGTGGAAGACGAGATGTATAAAGGCCCGGCAAACATAGAGAAAGTAGAGTTCGCCCCGCTGGAAGTAACTCCTGCTGATGACGTGACCATAACGGCGACCATTACCGACCTGCAAGGCGTGACCGGAGCCAAGATTCAATATAAGGTAAACGGCGGAAGCCAGTCGGAGGTAACCATGACAAAAGGAAACGGTGATACCTATACCGGGGTAATTCCAAAACAGGCCGATAAGGCAGTTGTTACATTTACTGTGTCAGCCGATAATAAAGCAGGGGTCTCTGCCGTCTCAAATGAACTGACGTATACGGTGGGAGCACCTCCTATTGATTATAACAATCTGGTATTAAATGAAATTGATGGCAATAGCAAAGCTATTGAGTTATTTAACAAGGGATCGGTGGAGCTTTCATTGACCGGCGTATCACTTGTGAAGAATAATGGTTCAAGTGCCTGGTGGACAGGAACGGCGGAGAGCGGTAAAATACCCGCAGGAGGATATGTGCTTATTATCCAGAGTAACCCTGACAATCCGCATTTGTCAGGAGGAAGCGGAATTTCACCAAAGCAAAACCTGAAATTTGAATTGTTCGGACCTGATGGAGCGAGTTTAGGCGTCTTCCTGCGTGGAGATGAATCGAATCTTGGTGTTGGTATCAGTGATACCGCACCCAATTCCTATCAACGGATTCCCAATGGAACCGGAGACTGGAAGTTGGCCACGCCGACAAACGGTGCTGCTAATCCAGCCACAGGAAACGATATTCCTCAAAGCTAATAAAACAATTTCTCGATATGTAAATCAGACGGAAGACCGGGATGTTGCATGCCGATTCGGTTTGTTTATTCCGGTCCTTTCTGAGGTTGTCGTATGAGTTGTAATAATAAATATCAAAATAATATGAGCAAAGAAAAGATGGAGATTGGTGCAATCTCGAAACCGAGATTTGAGTTCCGTTCATTCGGACGTTGTTTTTGTGAGGCGGAAAAACGGATGGCCCGTCTTTCCATTCCCGTACCCGAGAAAGTATGGGAGCGTCGCAGCACGGAAACCTACATCGTGAGTCGTACGAACGATGTAAATAATACAAAGATACGCGACGGAAAAATGGATATCAAGACCTACGTACAGACTGTTGACGGATTGGAACAATGGAATCCGCTGATGAAAGGTGAATTCCCTATCTCCGCTACCGTGCTGAACGAAGAGGTATTTCCCGCTTTCAAAGTAGATAACCTGCCCCAACTCACCAAAGATACCTATACACTGGAGGAGTTCCTGGGTATGATCGATGCGCATCCCGACCTGCAGGCTGTGACAGTGGAGAAACATCGCTATGGATATATGGTGAACGACACGATCTGTGAAACCGGAGAAGTGTATATCAACGGTGCGATGGTGAAAACCATCAACTCCGAATCGACCGAAGTGGAAGATATTAAAAAAACCATTCAGGAAGTCGGTCTGGGAGGTGTGGAAAATATCAATTACCTGCAGGCGATCAAACGTGTGATCGGAATGATCAACAAACCATTGGCAAATTAATTATATAACAATCATGGCACAGGAAATAGAAAGAAAGTTTTTGGTGACGTCTGATGCTTTTAAGAATGAAGCGGCCAGGCAGATGCGTATTACCCAGGGATACCTCTCGTCGGTTCCCGAACGCACCGTTCGGGTACGTATCAAAGGCGACAAGGGTTATATCACCATAAAGGGAATGGGCAGCGCAAGCGGAGCATCCCGCTATGAGTGGGAAAAAGAGATCCCGGTAACGGAAGTAGAGGAGCTGCTTAAGATCTGCGAACCGGGCGTGATCGACAAAACCCGTTATGAAGTAAAATCGGGCAAGTTTACTTTTGAAGTGGATGAGTTCTATGGTGAAAACCAGGGACTGGTTGTAGCGGAGATAGAATTATCCAGCGAAGGTGACCAGTTTGAAAAACCGGAATGGCTGGGTGAAGAAGTGACCGGCGATGCCCGTTTTTACAATTCGATGTTGATGAAGAATCCTTATACCAAGTGGTAGAGTCAATTTGAATCTGTTTTCATGAAGAGTCGTGCTGCCATGTGGTAGTCACGACTCTTTATAAACGTTATTTTTATACTACCTGAGACATAGTTACAAGCTTTTTCGGGAGACGTAGTCTGTATGACACGTGTCCCGTACCTGAAAATTTCCCAAACAGAAGAGAGAATGGAAAAAGAGACGAAGTTCGATCCGATCGACATGAATAATTACCGGATAGAGAAACTGCCTAAGATGCAAAAATCCGGTGTTGAAAAATGGATGGCTATGGTGGGAGCCCCTTTGGCTATCATCGTTTTTGCACTGATCTACTGGGTTATCGATATACCTTTCCTGAATACGCTCTCGGCGGATGGCCTGGATACCACAGCGACAGCACGCCTGGATATTCTGGGTTATGAGGCGTTTATCAGGATCAATTACGCCATGCTTGCCATATTTGCTGCAGCTATCGTGCTGTGGATTACCGAGGCCCTGCCCAACTACCTGACATCGTTACTGGTGATCTTCGGCATTGTTGTTTTTGGGGTTACCACCGAGAAGACCGCTTTTGCACAACTTGGACATCCGGTGATGTGGTTGAATATCCTCTCTTTTGTGCTTGCCAGTATGCTGGTGAAGACGCAGGTGGCCAAGCGTTTTGCATTGTGGTTTATGGTACGCTTCGGGAAATCGGCGTCGTGGATAATTTTCAGTTTTATCATTATCAATATTGTCCTTTCTGCTTTTATTTCGGCCACAACAGCCAAAGCTGCCATTTTATTGCCTATCTTTATGGTCATTGCTGCCATCTATGGGGCTACCGGAGGAAGCAAACGAAATAACTTCGGGAGGAACCTGGTCTTGCAAAACCTGTTCCAGATCAATGTGGGGGCCTCAGGTTTCCTCACCGGTGCCGGTTCCAACCTGTTGGCCGCGGCATTGATGGCGGGAGCGATCGGCGGAAGGATATTCAGCTATCAGGACTGGTTTGTCGCCGGGTTCCCGTTGGCTATTATCCTGATCCTTATTGCATGGTTTGTGGGATCCAAAATTATTTTCCCGCTAAAGGAAGAAGAAAAAGTCCCCCAGATTGAAGGAGGAATGGAACGCCTTAAAGAGGAACTTCACAACATGGGGAAGATGGGTGTGCAGGAATATAAGGCTATTGCCATATTTGTGGCGGTACTTGTGCTGTGGGCGACAGACAAGCAACACGGTATCAGTCAGACAACGGTAGCCTTCGCGGGTGCTATCGTGGCATTACTTCCCAAAATAGGGATTGTGAACTGGAACGAAGTGGATATTCCCTGGCACCTGATGCTGTTCTCCGCAGGCGCGTATGCGTTGGGCGTAGGTCTTGATGCCACCGGCTTACCCGGGACAATCGTCAATGTTTCTTTTGCCAAGCTGGGAATCACCGCGGCTACCCCTTTCTGGGTAATCTATCTGGTGCTGACATTCCTGATGCTTTTCAGCGCATTGATATTCCAGTCCAAGACGATGCGTACACTGATATTCATCCCTATTGCACTGGGTATTGAACAACAGTTTGGCTTCCATCCGTTGAGCCTCGCCTTTCCGGTGGCATTGCTGAACAATCACGTATATGTGTTGCCGTTCAACAGTAAACCCGCTGCGTTGTTATATACAACTGACCAGTATAGTTGGAGCGATACATTTAAATTTGGCTTTACGATGATGATCATTGCCTGGGTGATGATTATTGTCTGGGGAGAGACGGTATTCAGATGGTTGGGATACACTAACGGATTATTCTTTTAAAAAGATAGGAGAAGGTTGATAAAATGATTGATATTGCAGCTAAGATACATGATAAGTTTTCCATTGAGTTCAAGGTAGGATTCCATGTTCGCCGTAAACGCGACCAGAGCAATTTTTCTATCAACACCTGGATGTTCATTCCGAATAGCCTCGATATCAATTCCCTTACCTATGATAAAAGCCATTTTTACCGGGATGTAAAGAGTTATATCCGGTTGATAACTCCCGTTTTTTTGTTGCGAGAGATATGTGAAGGTGAGGCTATTCCATTGAAGAATCTGGAACGGGTTTTCCATAAGACTGCCAGTGAGCCTACACGTACCGCCATCAAGGAGTATGAATCCCAGATAAAAATGTTCACCGCCATCTTTAAAAGTGCTATCCGCGATGAAGTGGTCCATCTGCTGAAAAATAATATCAAAGATGATATGGAATACCTGATTGCTTCTTATGTGGAGAGTGTCAGGAATATCCTTTTGAAATTCAGGTATCTCCGGAAAATTATCAATGTGCCGACCATCTCTTCCGAATATCTCAATTATTTTTTCTTTGCCGATGAATATATCAGCAACCTGGTAGACCAAAGAACGTGTTATCTTATCGGTTTTCTGCAGAGAAAGGATGCGGGGAAGTATGAGCAATCTATCGGTCTTCTGACTTCATTATGGCACGATGAGGCAGCATACCGGCAAGAGATGAAATATATCAGCGTGGATAAGGATAATCCATTAAAAAACAGGGAGTTTATTTTCAGGAGAAGCATCTTGAAGAAATATGCCGAAAGCGATCTCTTTTTACGGGCACGTAAAAAGAAAGATGGTGTGCTGGTGGAGCAAATTTATTACAGCCTTGCCGCCGGACTCTCCATGATTTTTGCCACGACCGTGGCATTCTCGTTCCAGATGAAGTACGGCAACTTTACAATGCCGCTGTTCATCGCGCTGGTGGTAAGCTATATGCTGAAAGACCGTATCAAGGAACTGATGCGTTACTATTTTGCACACAAGCGGCTTAACCGGTATTTTGACAATAAGACCGAAATAGGCATCAAGGATGCTTCAATAGGATGGATCAAGGAAGCGGTTGATTTTATTACTGAGGACAAAGTGCCCCGGGAAGTGATGAATATGAGGAGCAGGAGTGCTTTGGTGGAAGCAGAGAATCGTATAACCGACGAAAAAATTATCCTTTACCGCAAGCAAGTATTTCTGGACCGGGTGGAAATCAACAAGAACAGTGAATATCCGATTGCAGGGATAAATGATATCATGCGTTTCCACCTCTCCCGTTTCATGCAAAAGACGGATAACCCCGAAGAGGCGATTTACTACCTCAATGAAGAAGGCGAATCCGTTGAGATATACGGAGAAAAGATTTACTATCTGAATATTCTGATGCAGTTGCAATTTGAAGACCAGATGGATTACAAGCGCTTCCGGGTTTCCTTTACCCGTGCAGGAATTATCCGGCTTGAGGAGTTGGTGTAGGACCGGAATTCTATTCCTCCTCTTCGTAATTCTGATACAGGAAGTCGTTATAGGGAAAGCGGGTGATATGAATCTCTTTTACCTTATCATAGATAATCTGTTTCAGGTTGTCGATGTTTGTTTTCTCCCTGGCCGAGATAAAGATGCAGTTCTCCTTCATCTTGTGCATCCAGGTCTGTTTTAGCTCTTCGAGTGTGTAATTCTCCCGTTTCTTCGGAGTGAGATCGTCTTCATCTTTCTCGACATGTGAAAAAGCGTCAATCTTATTGAAGACAAGGATGGAGGGTTTTTCTGTTTCGTCGATCTCGAACAGGGTTTTTTCTACCACTTCTATCTGTTCTTCAAAGGCGGGATGTGAAATATCCACCACATGTACCAGGATATCGGCCTCGCGTACCTCGTCGAGGGTCGACTTGAAAGACTCGATCAGGTGGGTGGGGAGTTTGCGGATAAAGCCGACGGTGTCGGTAAGCAGGAACGGCAGGTTCTCGATGGTCACCTTGCGCACGGTCGTGTCGAGCGTGGCAAAGAGCTTATTCTCTGCAAATACCTCACTTTTGCTCAACAGGTTCATCAATGTGGATTTCCCTACGTTGGTATATCCCACTAATGCTACCCGCACCAGTTTTCCCCGGTTCTTACGCTGGACGCTTTTCTGTTTGTCGATCTCTTTCAACTCCTGCTTCAGGCGCGATATCTTGTCGAGGATAATACGGCGGTCGGTCTCCAACTGTGTTTCCCCCGGTCCGCGCATGATGGTACCGCCACCGCCCCGTTGCCGTTCGAGGTGGGTCCACATACGGGTTAATCGCGGCAGCAGATACTGGTACTGCGCCAGTTCCACCTGCGCCTTGGCATGTGCTGTCTGGGCACGCATGGCAAAGATGTCGAGAATCAGGCTGGTACGATCCATGATGCGGATCTTGAGCTCTCTCTCGATGTTACGGAGTTGGCGGGCGGACAATTCGTCATCAAAGATAACCACACCGATCTCATTCTCCTCCTCTTCCACGTAATTCTTTATCTCCTGCAGTTTTCCGCTACCCACAAACGTCACTGTATTGGGTGTCTCTAAGCGCTGCACAAAACGTTTTGCGGGAGTAAGACCTGCTGTTTCTGCCAAGAATGCCAGCTCGTAGAGGTATTCATTCACCTTCTCTTCGTTTTGTTCGGGTGTAATAAGTCCTACGAGTATGGCGTTTTCTTTTTTTATTTCGTTAGTAATGAGATCTTTCATATTTATAGACTTTTAGAGCCAAGAATCAAGACCCAAGATTTGGGATTTGGAATCCTGGTTGTTTGATTTGGGGTGTAATAGATTGATTGAAGCCCGCTTTCCATATTCTCATTAATTTCTAAATTGTCTTGGTTCTTGGCTCTTGGTTCTTGGTTCTCATTTAAAACCAGAATCCTATTCCCGCACTGAAAAATACCTGCGAGTAATCCTTGATAAATTGGTATTTCAGCTCGAAGTTAGCCCGTACCCTGTAGGCTATGTCATGCTGAAACCCGAGGCCAAGATTCGCACCCAGACGATTCTTTGTCCAGTCCTTCTCGGAATCTCCGTTCCCTTTTGAAGCATCGTACTTCCATTGGGAGTAATGCAGACCGGCAATCGGATATAGTGAGGCAGAGTAGGAAACCGGCAGGATGTAATGTGCATCCAGGTCCGTCATCCACATATTTTCTCCTTTGTCTTCCAGAAAATAGGTAAATGAAGGCGCGAACCGGATATTATTTGTCCGGTAGAAATGAATATGTATTCCACCACCCAGATTGTTGACCTCCGCTCCATATCCTGCATGTACACCCAATCCTAAGGTACCCTCAAATTGCGCTTGTATCTTTGGGATAGATAACAGCAAAAAGAGGAAAACTACAATAAATATTCGTCTCATATTGTAAAACTAAAAACTAAAAATTAAGAAAGAACTATCGCCGAAGTGTGTATCGGCGCAACTATTATCATGCGAAGCATATATCATTTATCGCACGAAGTGCATTATCCGCTTATCCGCTCAATCACTCAGGCACCTTTCCACTTCAATATATCATCCCACTCCCCAGGCACAAATTCTTCTCGGTGTCATATACCACCCCGAATTGTCCGGCAGCAATGCCCTGCACCGGCTCGGAGGAATGGATACGGTATAAATCACCGATCTTTGAAATTTTTCCCGGTGTGAACTCCGGTGTATGCCTTATCTTGAAGGTAATCTCTTTTTCTCCATCAAAATCACCCCAGATATCTTTGGTGATAAACTCAAATCCTTGCAGGTTGATGATTTCACCATACTGGTGTATCGTGTCGTACCCTTTAGAAACATACACGATATTCCGCTGTACATCTTTCTTGATCACGAACCAGGGGCCTCCACTCAATCCCAGCCCCTTGCGCTGACCGATGGTATGGAACCAGAAACCCTGATGCTTGCCCAGGATATTCCCGGTCTCCAGTTCCACGATAAGGCCGTCCTTTCTACCCAGGTAGCGTTCAATGAACTCGTTGTAATTTACTTTTCCCAGGAAACAAATACCCTGGCTGTCTTTGCGTTGGGCTGACGGTAACTTCTCCCGGGCGGCAATAGTCCGTACTTCCGACTTAAGCAGATCGCCGATCGGAAACATCAGTTTAGAGACTTGCATATAGCTTATTTGCCCCAGAAAATAGGTCTGGTCCTTTATGTGGTCTTTCGCGGTGGAAAGCCATGTCAATCCATCCAACTCCGTGGTGGTGGCATAGTGCCCGGTCGCAATCTTATCGAACTGATGGCCCCATTTCTGTTCAAAAACACCGAATTTGATCAGTTTGTTGCACATCATATCGGGATTGGGCGTCAATCCCCGTTTGACCGAATCGATGGTGTAGCGTACCACACTATCCCAATACTCCTCATGTAACGACACTATCTCAAAGCGACATCCATATTTTCTGGCGATGAATGACACGATCTCGATATCTTCTTCCGACGGGCAGTCGATATATCCGTCCTTGTCCTCCATCCCTATTTTTATATAAAAGATGGTCGGGTCGTAGCCCATTTCCTTTAACCGGTGTACTACAACTGAACTGTCTACTCCTCCTGATACCAGTGCCGCAATCTCCATTCTTGCATTGATTTTGATGTACAAAGGTACAAATAAGAAGGTACAAATAAGAATTGATCTGGAGAAAATGGGTTATTTATTGTGTAAAATAAACGAAAAAGAAAAAATAGTATTACCTTTACAACTTCGGAATGGTATATCGATATGCCATTATTGAGATCTTTTGCCGCCGGACTTTTTGACATCCTGTTGCAGTGCTCCCGAAGCCGATTCGGGATTTGAGAGAGAAAAGAAAAAAACGATATAAATGACTTACAGATGGAATTATTCAACCCTTACAAACGACCAAAAAAATAGAAAAAATGAATTAGCGAAAGAATTAAATTTACATCCCGTTCTTACTGAATTGCTTATCAAGAGAGGTATAGAGACTAAGGAAGAAGCAACCGGATTCTTGTATCCTAAACTCAACGAGTTGCATGATCCTTTTCTGCTACCTGACATGGATGTAGCGATCCGGCGGATTGAGCGGGCTCTGGGTAACAAAGAGCGGATCCTCATTTACGGGGATTATGATGTAGATGGTACTACCGCAGTTTCGTTGGTATACAAGTTCTTTCGGGGAATAACAAGTAATATTGATTATTACATTCCGGACCGGTACGATGAAGGGTATGGCATTTCGTTTCAAGGAATCGATTATGCCGTGGAGACAGGCGTAAAGCTCATTATCTCTCTCGATTGTGGCATTAAGGCCGTAAGTAAGGTTGCCTATGCCAAAGAAAAAGGTATTGATTTTATTATTTGCGATCATCACATGCCGGATGATCAACTTCCGGATGCCGTAGCTGTTGTCGACGCAAAGCGGCTTGACTCCACTTACCCGTACAGCGACCTGTCCGGCTGCGGAGTCGGTTTTAAATTGGTGCACGCCTTTTCACAGCGTAATGGGTATCCTTTTTCCGATATTGAACCGCTGCTCGATTTGGTGGCAGTAAGTATTGCGTCTGATATTGTCCCGCTTACGGGTGAGAATCGCATCCTGATGTATCATGGCCTGAAGCAGCTTAATTCTAATCCCAGTTTCGGACTGCGAGGTATTATCGAGATCTGTGGGTTGCAACGCAAACATATTACCGTTAACGATATTGTCTTCAAAATAGGTCCGCGCATCAATGCTTCGGGGCGGATGATGAACGGGAAAGAGGCGGTCGACCTGATGATCGAGAATGACATGACTTCTGCCAGGGAGAAGAGTAAGAATATTGATAAGTATAACGAAGACCGGCGTGAGTTGGATAAGAAGATCACAGACGAAGCAATAGCCTATATCGATAACCATATTGATATTATTCAACAGAAAAGTATCGTAATTTATAATGAAACATGGCATAAGGGGATCGTGGGAATCGTGGCATCGAGACTGACCGAGAAATATTATCGCCCGGCAGTGGTGCTTACCAAATCGGGAGAAATGATCTCCGGGTCTGCCCGTTCGGTTCCCGGGTTTGATGTATATAAAGCCATTGAATCGTGTCGTGATATCCTGGAGAACTTTGGAGGCCATACCTATGCTGCAGGCCTGACATTGCGGGAAGAGAATCTGCAGGCATTTACCGAACGGTTTAATATGCTCTCTTTTGATGGTGTCGAGGCGCGGATGATGTTACCCCAGATTACTGTCGATGTGGAGATATCACTTTCACAGATAACCCCGGCACTCATAAACGGGCTCGACTTGTTTAATCCATTCGGCCCTGAAAATGAGAATCCCATATTTCTTACCAGAGAGGTGTATGATGCCGGAAACAGCAGGCTTGTGGGAAAAGAAAGCCGCCATATTAAGTTGGAGATTGTGGATAAGACAACTGACAGGCCATTTCCCGGCATCGCTTTTAGCCAGCACAATTTCTATCAACGTATTAAAGCCGGCCTGCCGGTGGATATTTGTTATACCATCGAAGAAAACAGGCATGGTGCCAATTCCTTTACTCAGCTTATTATTAGGGATATAAAGGAGTAATAATATAGGGCGTTTGCATATGCAATCGGATCTTTTTCATAATATACTGCGTGAAAACTGGGGGTATTCCTCATTTCGGCCTTTGCAGGAAGAAATTATCCAGTCTATATGGGAAGGACGGGATACCTTGGGGTTAATGCCTACCGGCGGCGGTAAATCGTTGACCTTTCAGGTGCCGGTATTGGGCATGAAGGGGATCTGTCTGGTGGTGACACCGCTGATAGCGTTGATGAAAGACCAGGTGGACAATCTGCGTGAGCGGGGTATCAAGGCGGCAGCCGTCTACTCGGGGATGTCGCGTGAAGAGATTATTACCACACTTGAAAACTGTATTTTCGGGGATTATAAGTTTCTCTACGTCTCCCCCGAACGACTCTCATCCGAAATTTTTATCGCAAAGTTGCAGGCCATGAATGTGTGTCTGCTGGTAGTAGATGAATCGCATTGTATCTCGCAATGGGGATATGATTTCCGTCCCTCTTACCTGAAGATTGCGGAAATCCGTAAACTGTTGGAAGGTGTTCCTTTGCTTGCACTTACTGCTACGGCTACCAGGGAAGTGGTAGATGATATCCAGGAGAAGCTGCTCTTCAAGGAAAAAAATGTATTCCGGGTAAGTTTTGAACGGGAGAACCTGTCGTATGTGGTACGGACTGTGGAGAACAAAACGGGGGAACTTTTGCATGTTCTTCAATCGGTTCCCGGATCGGCTATCGTTTATGTGAGGAGCCGGCAAAAGACGGCAGAGGTCGCGCAATCACTCCGGAAAGCAGGAATTTCAGCCGACTTCTTCCATGCAGGCCTATCTTATGAAGACAAGGTATTCAGACAAAATGCCTGGAAGATGAACGACTGTAGGGTGATAGTCGCTACCAATGCTTTCGGGATGGGGATCGATAAGCCCGATGTGCGTACCGTAGTCCATCTGGATCTCCCTAATTCGCTTGAAGAGTATTTTCAGGAAGCGGGTCGTGCAGGACGTGATGGAGAGCGTTCTTATGCCATTATTCTATACACAAAGGCCGATAGCGCCAAATTGAAAAAAAGGATAACAGATTCATTTCCTGCCCGTGATTTTGTACTGAGAGTCTATGAAGCGCTGGGGAATTATTACCAGATAGCCGTAGGGGCAGGATATAACGATGTATATGATTTCAGCCTTCAGGAGTTTTGTCAGCCATATAAACTTCCTTTCCTTCAAACCCATCATGCGCTTAAAATATTGGAGCTTGCGGGATATATTGAGTATACGGAAGAGATAGATATGCGTTCCCGTATCCGCTTTCTGATCTACCGGGACGATATCTACTCGTTACATCTGGAGAAAGAGATGGATGGCCTTTTACATGCTGTCCTGCGTAATTATACCGGTGTTTTCTCGGACGATGTATATATTGACGAGTCGTTACTGGCTGTAAAGACCGGAAAGAGCCGACGTGAGATTTGCGAGATGCTTATTGCCCTCTCCAGGGCAAAATATATCCGCTATATACCGCAGAAGAAAACACCTTTTATCGTGTTTACCACTTCCCGTGAAGATGCTCAGTTCGTATCCATTCCCCGTACTGTCTATGAAGAGCGGAAAAAGCGCTTCGAAAAGCGGATTTTCTCTATGATCCATTATGCGGAGGAGGCAGATGTCTGTCGTGGCAGGATGCTGCTGATCTATTTCGGGGAACTCTCCGCGGAAGATTGTGGACACTGCGATGTTTGTCTGAAGAAGAGTGCGACCGGCCTGCCCAACTACCTGTTCCATCAGATCGCGAACAAGTTGAGGGATACTTTACTACAACAAGTATCTTTGCGGTTCAATGAGCTTATTGATGCTGTTTTGGATAAAAACGAAAATTCGGAGGAAAACCGGGAGAGAGTTATTCCGGTACTCCGGTTTCTCATCGATACAGGAGAGTTTACCTTGACAGATGATGTGGTGACTTCCGTAAAGAAAGTAGAAAACTAAAAAATATTTAAAAGAATAAGCTTTTTGTTTTTTGAGTGCTGAAACCTTAAAATTGCTATCTTTGAGAACCGAAGTATATCACATTCTAGTATTCATAACCTGCGTAAACTCACAAGAGGAAGGAACGTGTGATATTAACTATATAGTTTATATATAGATGTTTAATTCAAAAAAATAAGGAGATTGCAAAATTACATTTACACATGTTCTAAATTTCGTGTTTACGCATGTTGTATATATTGCGTAATTAAGACGTTAGCGGCAAGGCTATAAAACCCGAACCGACAGCGAAACCGTTGATAATTTAGGGACAATTTTGAACGACTTAACACATAAAATAGTAACTTTGCATAATAACTTAGGACGAAGAAAATGAGAGTAAAAGAGCCATTATTTGACTACATAAGCCCAGACACCGATTATACAATTAAAAACAGTGACTGCTTGACCGTTCTCAAGAAAATTGAAGACGGCAAATTTGACCTCATTTTGACTTCACCACCTTACAATGTGGGGAAATCATATGAGACCAAGACAAGTATTGAAAAATACCTCGAAACACAGGAAGAAATTATATCCGAACTCGTAAGGACACTTTCCGATAAGGGAAATCTTTGTTGGCAAGTTGGCAATTACGTTGACAAAGGTGAAATTTTTCCTCTTGACATATTCTACTACCAGATTTTCAAAAAGCACGGACTTAAACTTCGTAACCGCATAGTTTGGCATTTCGGACACGGACTACACGCAAGCAACCGTTTTAGTGGACGCTATGAAACCTTACTCTGGTTTAGCAAAACAGACGACTACATTTTTAACCTTGACAATGTAAGAGTTCCTTCAAAGTATCCTGGTAAAAGGCATTTTAAAGGTCCTAAAAAAGGTCAACCGTCAGGAAATCCACTTGGAAAAAATCCGAGTGACATTTGGGAAATAATCGAGCAAGACTGGGACAAGGCTATGTGGGATATTCCAAATGTAAAATCAAATCACCCTGAAAAAACAGACCATCCTTGTCAGTTTCCAATTGAATTGGTAGAGCGTTGTGTTTTAGCCTTAACAAATGAAGATAGTTGGGTTCTTGACCCTTTTGCTGGTGTTGGCTCAACAGTAATTGGTGCAATTAAAAACAACCGCAACGGAATGGGTATAGAAAAGGAAAAAGAATATTGCAAAATTGCCAACAAACGAATTGAAGACCTAAAAGAAGGAAAATTGAAAATAAGACCAATTAATAAACCAATCCATAAGCCGACAGGAAAAGATAAGGTTGCTCAAATTCCAAAAGAATGGGCTGGACTTACATTTGTAAACGGTAACGGAACAAACGGACACTAATGAAAATAGCACAAAAATATTCACACTTAAACGGAGAAGAATACCTTATCGTTCATCACAATGACCTTTATAAAGAAATTAAGCAAGTCATTGCAAGTATTAACGCTGACCAATTCAGAACGAAAATCAGCAAAGAAAAAAGGAAAATTGGAAACAGCCTTTTGTCTCCAATAGACTTGAATGAAGCCTTTAATACCGAGTTCAATAAAAGAAAATGGGCAGAAAGCAGATACAATTATTACATTACTCTCAACCGAGAATTAATGGAAAAAAGTGTGCTTATGTCTGCAAAAGAACAAAAGGAATTTCTCATTGCTAATGGCGAGGAAGAACCAATTTATAGCTACAACCAAACAGACTTTGTGAAGGACAAAATCGCTGTTGAAGTTCAATTCGGTAAATATGCTTTTGTTGCGTTTGACCTGTTTGTAAAACATATGTTATTTTACTCTGGAGGTGTTATCAATTTAGGAATTGAAATTCTGCCGACAAAGAAAATGCAAGCACAAATGAGTAGCGGTGTTGCGTATTACGAAGGTGAAGTTTACAACGTAATGAGACAAGGACGAAACAGCCCACCAGTTCCTCTACTAATTTTAGGCATAGAACCATAATGGACAGCCAAGAAGCCTAGCCGGTAACAGGCAGTTTGGCAAAATGGCAGGTTCAGTGCTAAATTCAACAGCGATGACATATTTTCTCATTTGGGTAGAATTTATCATAGAGCAAATGCACATGGAATTTTTATTTCAGCATCAGGATACTCACCGTCAGGTGTGACAGCTGCAAAAGAAGCATTGGTAAAAAATGCGTTGCTTGTAATGTTTGACTTGGAAGAATTTGTCAAAGTAATTGACGGAGAGATTGACTTTAAAAATTACCTGCGGGACAAGATTAAATCAGCAATTATAGAAAAAGAACCATACAAACGAATGATATAACAACGTGCCATAGCGGTTTTGCGTCAGGCGGGGGGGGGAGGGAACGGCTTCGCATGAAAATTTGTGCTAAATTTGGTGTGTCGGCTTCATAAGGAAGTTTCGTGGTAAAAGCCCCGCCCGAACGCAAAGCCGCAAACTGTTAGCGGGCATTAAAAAAACACAACCAACAGAACAGATAAAAAGATAAAATGTATCATCCTAATGAGATAAAACCTGATTTTAATTCAGGGTTTCAGGGGTATGCGAAGTTCATCATCCGCATCAATCTTACGTCTCGGTTGATAGGAACGTCGCTCCGCAATCCGTTACTGGCCATACCGCAACCGTTATGTGCTTCGGATTTGAAAATAGTATCAAAAAAAGTTTTCACAAAATACAAAGGAAACGCATTAAGCAGTGAGGAGTTCGCAGACTTTATTAATAAAAACGAAATAGATGAATTCTATCTAACAGGAGCAGATGCGATTGCAAGCAAAGCGGTTAAACCATTTCGTAAGTAAAACAAAAGAGAATAAAAAGATAACAGGATTTGGTGGAATTGAAAAATACTATTAATCCGAATAAAATGCCAGCACATAACCGACCCGTTATGCCCCATTTTTACGAGTGAGCCATAGTTTACTCAAAAGAAAAAAACACTCACCGAAATTCATCGATAAGTGTTTGATTGTTAGCGTGACTCCGACAGGATTCAAACCTGTAACCTTCTGATCCGTAGTCAGATGCTCTATTCAGTTAAGCTACGGAGCCCTCATTTGCGGGTACAAAAATACACTATTTTTGTCAAAACGCAAAATAATTTGATGATTTGTTGTATAGGCAGAGTCAAGCAGCAAGTGCAATTTACATTAATTGTTTGTAAAACTCAACTTTGGGTGTGTTAAAGTCCAATTTTTTCCTCGGTCTTTCATTCAGCCTGTGCTGTATCCGCTTCAATCTGTCGGGTGGATAGTCCTTGAAGGACGCCCCCTTGGGGATGTATTGCCGGATGAGCTTGTTCGCGTTTTCGATCGATCCTTTTTGCCATGCCGAATAGGGGTCGGTGAAGTACACCGGGGCTTCCAGCATCTCCGTGATCCGTTCGTGCGCCGCGAACTCCAAGCCGTTGTCCGTGGTGATCGTCCTTATCACGTCCTTGTAGGGTAGCAACATGCGGCACAGCACCTTGGCCAACCCTTTCGAGTCCCTTCCGCGGGGCAGTTCCCCGATCATCACGAGGTTCGTCTTCCTTTCCGTCACCGTCAGTATCGCCTCCGACTGGTCGGCCCCTATCATCGTGTCCATCTCGAAGTCGCCGAAGCGCTTCCCGTCGGCCTCCACGGGCCTTTCCCGGATGCTCCTGCGGTTGGGGATGCCTCTAACGGAGCCCACCGGTCTCTTGCGGTGCTTGAGCCTGTGACGGCAATGCTTGTAAAGGTCGCCCCCGGCCTTCTTGTCCTCCCGGATCCACTTGTAGATGGTCTCGTGGGAGACCCGGATATTCTCCTTCTTTCTCAGGTGTCCGCTGATTTGCCCGGGCGACCAGTCCTTGCGCACGAGCCGGATCACCTTTTGTTTGATCCATTCCGGGGTGGCCCGGTTGCCGGGCAGGCGTTCCCTTCTCTCCATCGCCATCTCGTGGGCCAGTCGCCACGAGTAGCCCCCGCGCTTGTCCTTGTTGCGCTGCAACTCCCTGGACACCGCTGAAGGACTGACACCTATCAAGCTCGCGATCGTCCGCTGGGTGTCACCGTTTTCTAAACCTAAATAAATCGCGTACCTTTGTTCTGAAGTTAACTGTTTGTATTTTTTCATAAGCAACATAATAGTTAATTTTAGGGAGACTTCGGTCTCCTTTTTCTTTTATGTTGCTGTCCGACTCTCTTCGGGGGCTTGCGCGCCCCCGGCCGTTAGGCAAACCCCCGCGGTGTTTTTCATGATTGTTGTGAAGAATCATTTCAAAAAACAACACGTGGATGTTGCACTTCTAAGTTGAACTTAGGATATGCAGAAAAAACACCTGCATCGCCGAAGGAGGCGACCGGAATTATTTTAGTCATCAAAGGTTCCATATATCGAAATAAAACAATAAAATAATCGTATGAATAGTTTGCTAATTTTCTGAATTATTGTAACTTTGCAGTCCGATTATTAGTTTTTATCAATTAAAGGTTTGATTCAGAGCTTTTTATTTGCCAAACCCACCTTAGCCGGGCAAAATAAGGGCGGTGAGGATCGACTTCACAGTAATTTACTAATTAAAATCAACAAAAGTGGATACACTAAGTTATAAAACTATTTCTGTAAACAAGGAAACGGCACAGAAAGAATGGGTTGAAATTGATGCCACCGGGCAACCGTTGGGCCGTCTCTGTTCCAAAGTAGCCAAACTGCTGAGAGGAAAGTACAAGGCAAGCTTTACCCCGCATGTGGATTGTGGTGATAATGTAATCATCCTGAATGCCGACAAGGTTGCGCTTTCGGGTAACAAATGGACAGATCGTATTTATTTGCGTTATTCCGGTTATCCCGGCGGACAACGCGAATATACTCCTGCCGATTTGATGGCAAAAGGTCCCGACAGACTTTTCAGAAAAGTAGTGAAAGGGATGCTGCCGAAAAATAAATTAGGCGATGCTATCATCAAGAACATGTATGTTTATGCAGGAAACGAACATCCCCACCAGGCCCAGAAACCCAAAAAATTAGATATTAATACGCTAAAATAATATGGAAGCAGTAAATGCAATAGGAAGACGCAAAGCAGCCGTAGCCCGTGTTTTTGTTACAGAAGGTACCGGCAAGATTGTGATCAATAAACGCGATCTGGAGAACTATTTCCCTTCTTCTATCCTTCAGTTTATTGTAAAACAGCCGCTCAACACCCTGAACGTAGCTGATAAATACGACATCAGGATCAACCTCGATGGCGGTGGTTACAAAGGACAATCGGAAGCAGCCAGATTAGGTATTGCCCGCGCATTGGTAAAAATCAATGCTGAAGATAAACCCGCATTGAGAGCTGCAGGCTTCATGACCCGTGACCCCCGAGTGGTGGAAAGAAAGAAACCGGGACAGCCCAAAGCCAGGAAAAGATTCCAGTTCTCCAAGCGTTAATACTCTGGCCATACGATCCGGAAGATTCCCGTTGTTGGTATCTTTTCGGGGTATGCCAATAAAAGCCGCTTGGCGGTTATGACGTTTAGTATCTAAATCGTAAGGACGTTATCCGACATCAATGGAGAATTGGGGTAATTTACCTTACGATTCGGTTTAGAAAAAGAATGTAAACGAATAAATTAAAAAACAAAAATGGCAAAATTAGAATTTGACCAACTTCTTGAGGCCGGAGCGCATTTCGGTCACTTAAAAAGAAAATGGAATCCTGCAATGGCTCCTTATATCTTTATGGAGCGTAACGGAATCCATATTATTGACCTCTACAAAACTATCGCTAAGGCAGAAGAAGCTGCTGCCGCTTTAAAACAGATTGCCAAAGCAGGTAAGAAAATACTCTTTGTCGCAACTAAAAAGCAGGCGAAACCTGTGGTTGAAGAGAAAGCGCAAAGCGTGAATATGCCTTATGTGATCGAACGTTGGCCGGGCGGTATGCTTACCAACTTCCCCACTATCCGCAAGGCAGTGAAGAAAATGGGTAGCATCGATAAGATGATCAAAGATGGTACGTTCGATACGCTCTCTAAACGTGAGAAACTGCAAATTACCCGTCAACGTGCGAAGCTCGAGAAGATGCTGGGTTCCATTCAGGATCTTACCCGTCTTCCTTCTGCAATTTTTGTGGTAGATGTAATGAAAGAACAGATTGCGGTGAAAGAGGCTGAACGTCTCGGCATTCCTGTATTTGGTATTGTCGATACCAATTCAGATCCCTCCAATATTGATTTTGTGATCCCCGCTAACGACGATGCCGCCAAAGCGGTTGACCTGATACTTGCTTTCCTTTGTGAATCCATTAAAGAAGGACTGGACGAGCGTAAAGTGGAAAAAGCAGATGCCGCCGCTGCCGAAGAGCAGGACGAAGACGCCCCGCAACGCCGGGAACGCAAATCGAAAGCAGCCAAGAAAGAGCGCGTGAAGAAAGAAGATACCGAAGCGATGAAAGCTGCCGTAGTGAGCAAGTTTGCGAAGGATGTAGAAGTTGACGAATAAGATTATAATCAAAAATATAAGTATATAGAATATGGCAGTAACAATGGCGGATATCCAGCATCTACGCAAAATGACCGGTGCGGGGATGATGGATTGCAAAAATGCACTGAATGAAGCGAACGGGGATTTCGATGGAGCCATGGAAATAATCCGTAAAAAAGGACAGGCTGTAGCTGCAAAACGTGAAGATCGCGAAGCATCTGAAGGTTGCGTATTGGCAAAGACAGAAGGTGATTTCGCTGCGGTAGTGGCGTTACAGTGTGAAACAGACTTTGTGGCAAAGAATGAAGAATTCATCGCTTTGACACAGCAGATACTTGATGCGGCCATCGCCCACAAACCGGAGAGTCTTGAACAACTGCTTGCAGTGGAACTTTCCAACGGTACGGTGTCACAACTGATTACCGATAAGATCGGGGCTACAGGTGAAAAAATGGAATTGGGTTTCTACGAATACATTACTGCTCCCTATGTTACCTCTTATATCCATATGGGTAACAAGCTGGCGACCATCGTCGGTTTTAATAAGGCTGATGTGGATGAGCACGTAGCGAAAGATGTGGCAATGCAGGTCGCTGCCATGAATCCGATTTCTGTTACACCCGAAGGTATTCCTGCCGAAGTGAAGGAAAAGGAGTTGGGAATTGCACGAGACAAAGCACGCGAAGCCGGTAAACCGGAAAACCTGCTCGACAGGATTGCGGAAGGAGCATTGCAGAAGTTCTACAAGGAATCGACTCTTCTTCAACAGGAATATGTGAAAGACTCCAAGAAGACCATTGAACAGTTTCTGAAAGAAAGCGATAAAGAGTTATCTGTTACTACATTCAAACGTGTATCGTTGAACGTGTAAGATATATTTTTGCGATTTAATAAATAGAGCGCTCCGGAAGTTTTTTCGGGGCGTTTTTGGTAATTACCGGTTAAGAGTGAAAAATTAAAAGTGAAAAGTGAAGAACTTCTAAATCTGAAATCTGAAATCTTCAATCTTGAATTTTGAATCTTGAATCTTGAAGTCATCCTGCGACCCATGTAAGCACATAGTCGGGATGTACTTCATAGTGTATATTGAAAGTACGGTTAAGGTCGGTTTTGGTTTCCGTGGCTGTTATAATTCCTTTGGATACGGGAGTGAACGGCTGGATATGGAGATGGTGCTTGAAATGGATCTCATTCTCTTCCATCAGCTTGAACATACTCTCTTTGGCAGACCAATGCAATAGTTGATGTACTGTTTTCTGTGAAGGATCTATGTACTCAGTATCCCCGATAAATTTGTCGGCTACCTTTCTGACCCGTTCCGACCGGATCTCGATATCAATTCCTATTAGATGGGTCTTATGTAGATAAATGGCCGCATAATCTTTTGTGTGGGATATGCTGATATGGTGGGTCCCGTCTTCCAAATAAGGTTTACCGTCCGGATGGTTAAGAATGGTTTTTTCCTCGTTTAACAGCATGAACAACAGGATACGGGTGGAGAGCCATTCGGTGGTGCGTCTTTCGGAACGAATGGTCTTTATATGTTCAACCGCGTCGGATCTCATATGTTCCGGAAGAAGTTGTAAAAGTTCTGCACGAGATTCATCCATCTTCCAAATCCCCAACAATCCTCCGTTATCGGTATGTTCTCTTCTGATCAGCATTTATTCCTCATTATTTACTGTTGGAGGGATGTAACGCACTTTGGTAATCCGTTTCTTGCTCAGGTCTTCTGCCTGGAAAGTATGCTTTTTGTAAATGAAACTCTCTTTCCGTTTCGGAAAATCGCCTTTCAATTCCAACAGTAACCCGGCAAGGGTGTCCACCTCTTCCGACATCTCCTCGAAATCTTTTGCCGGTAATTGGGTGATCTTGATAAAATCCTCTAACTGGGTTTTTCCTTCGAAAATATAAGAGCCATCTGCTTCAATAGTGTAAAAAGGCAGTTCCTCATCATATTCATCACTGATATCGCCGACAATTTCCTCAAGGATATCTTCCATCGTGACCAATCCCGACGTGCCTCCATATTCATCCACTACGATAGCCATATGGATCTTCTGGGTGCGGAACTCTTCCAGCAGGTCGTCGATACGTTTTGTCCTCGGCACAAAATAAGCCGGTCGGATCAACGTTTGCCATTTAAAAGAGGGTGTTTTCCCCAAGTGCGGTAGTAGATCTTTTACATAGAGGATTCCTTTAATATTATCAGCATTTTCCTCAAATACAGGAATACGTGAAAAACCGGCATCTACGATAAAATCAATCAGTTCTGTAAAAGGTTTTTGTAACTCAATAGCCACTATATCGCTTCTGGAGACTAATACATCATCTACCAGTTTATCCTTGAAACGGATAATTCCCTCTAACATCTCTTTTTCCTGTTCATGCGTAATCTCGTTAGACCTGATTTCAAGCGCCTTGGATAGGTCATTTGCCGAGATCTCATGCTGCCGTTGCGATGGAGTACGGTTAAAGGCGGCGGCATTTTTTGCGAGCAACGAAGAGAAGGGGCTTGCCAGTGCATTTATTAATCTGATAAATAGGATATTGTTTTCTACGAAACGGAGGGGATATTGAGAAGCATAGAGCTTGGGAAGGATATTGCTAAATAAAAGAATAAGAGAGATAATGACAATTATTCCCGCTACAGAGAGATCAATGCTGTTCCCTCCGAAAAGGGTCGGACGGCTCAGCAGCCAAATGAGCAGCGCGGTGATGGAGACTTGCAGGAATAACTGGGCAACCACAAGGGATGCCAATAATTTTTCCGGTTTTTTGAGTAGGTTTGAAATGCGGATATTTTTTGGTTCTTCAGACGTGTGGAGGTCGTCGGCAAATTTCTTTTCCAGTGTAGTAAAAGCTACTTCAGCACCTGAAGCAATTGCATTTGAGATAATAAGCAGGAGAAGCAGTACCGCAATGATATAATCGGGCAATGCATGCAGGCTTGCCGTCAGGTATACGTTTAATAACGATAAAGGGTCAGGGTCCAAGTGGCAATTTTTTAGTGAAACAAAGAGAGAATGTTTTAGCGCTTGATTTCCAGAAGGGAAGCGATAAAACATTCTCCCGCAAAATTACAATGTTTTATTTAAAATGGCAAATCATCTGCGTCTGAGATTTCGTCCTGCTCGTCGCTAAGGGCACTGCCCGACGAAGCGGCGTGATTTTGTTCATTTTCATTTTCCCTATTTCCAAATCCCTCGTCACTACCTCCCCTGCGGCCCAGAAGTTCCAGATTATCTGCCACAATTTCGGTAATGTACCTTTTCACCCCATTCTGGTCATCGTATGAACGGGAGCGGATTTTTCCTTCCACATACACCAATGTACCTTTCTTTACAAATTTTTCAGCAACTTGCGCCAATCCTCTCCAACATACAATGTTATGCCATTCCGTACGTTCAGGCACCTGCGTGCCGCCAGAAGTTGTGTAACCTCTTTCGCTGGTTGCCAGCGAGAAGTTCGCTTTAGCAACATCATTGTCAAAATACTTCATTTCCGGGTCTCTTCCCACATTCCCTACTAAGATTACTTTGTTTACCGACATAATTTAAAAATTTTTGGGTTTAGAATAGCTATCACTGTAAAAACAAAATTAAGCATTTATTTGTAATTAGCAACAATAAATATTCATTAAAATAGTCATTTTAAGTCACCTTTACTCCTCCATTTTTAATTCTCACAATGATAAAGTTCAACTCATATTGCTTAACTGATTAATTTAAATTGTCTCGAGATATTTGTGGGTTAATCTTGATACCGGATATTCCAAAAGTTGTTCATCATCAATTCTAAATATCTCCTTGGGAGGATTGAATGGAATCTCATCGGGAATAATTATCCGGTAAAAGTGAGTGTGTATGGCCTGGTGGGTAAGTTGATGTTTGATTGCCAGCCGGTGGTCGACTGAAAAAGTGGATATCCCGGCGAAGAGCTTCCTGAAGGGTTCTCTCTTTTCCAATTCTGTAAAATCGGATGGCAAAGTTGTTTCAATCAAAGGGAATTCGAACAGGTTTTTCCAGATATCCGAACCGTTACGTTTTTGCAGAAACGTGCTGCCGTTGTGTAATATATGGAAGTAGTGGAAATACCGGTTCCTGATGGAGATTTTCCGATCATTCACCGGAAGTTCACCCACCCGGTTCCCAGCAAAAGCGGTGCAGTAATCCTGAAGTACACAAGCTATGCATTTGGGCTGGGCAGGGGTACAGATCAAAGCTCCGAAGTCCATCACTGCCTGATTATATCTTCCGGGATCTTGTGTGTCAAGCAGTGACTGGGCAATCTCTCTGATCACTTTTTTTCCTTCCGAGCTATGTATCGACAATGAAATGCCGAATAGACGGGCAATTACCCGGAATACGTTACCGTCCACTACGGCATAAGGCTCGTTGAATGCAATCGATGCAACAGCCGCCGCTGTGTATTCACCTACACCTCTCAGTGAAATGATATTAGAGTAAGTCGAAGGAAATACACCGTTAAAGATGCTCTTCACCTGTTTTGCTGCGGCATGTACATTGCGGGCACGGGTATAATAACCCAGACCTTGCCATAGTTTCAATACTTCATCTTCTTTGGCGGCAGCCAGTGATTCCACAGTAGGGAATCGCTCGATGAACCGAAAATAGTAATCCCTTCCCTGTACGACCCTTGTTTGTTGTAAAATTATTTCCGAGATCCATATTTTATATGGGTCAGTAGTTTCCCGCCACGGTAGATCACGTCCTTCTTTTTCGTACCAGCTCAGTAAAAGCGATGTAATCAATGAGTTCCTGTTCTTCTCTTTCATTTCTTCTCCGTTCTGTTCTTCTTTGTTCCGGCAAAGCTAATGAAAAAAGTGGAAAGGTGGAAAAAGGTGGATAATGGGAAGGTACCTGAGTACCTGGGTGGTTAAGTGCCTGGGGGTGACTGGGGGGATTGGGGAAAGTAGCTGGCTGGGAAACGGGATGATTGGAGGTGAAGAATTGAAAATAGAAAGAGGGATAGAGGGAAAGTTGATTTTAATCTTGAATTTTTTAGATATTAAATCACAAATCTGAGGAAATTCGGAAAAATTCCATGCATTTATTTTTCGTGTTGAAAAAAAAGCTATATATTTGCAATCCAAAATTTTACTATTCAATTACCCCAAGGTATTATTATTAATATTAAAATATAGATAAAATGACTAAAGCAGACATTGTAAATGAAATTGCGAAAAAGACCGGCGTAGATAAGGCATCGGTATTGGCAACAGTGGAGTCTTTCATGGAAGTGGTAAAAGACTCTTTGGCAAATAACGAAAACGTATACCTCAGAGGTTTCGGAAGTTTCATTGTGAAAAAAAGAGCACAAAAAACAGCTCGTAACATTTCCAAAAATACAACTATCATCATCCCCGAACATAATATCCCCGCTTTTAAGCCTGCCAAAACTTTTGTAGGCCAGGTAAAAGGTGATAAATAACATATAATAAAAATAGGAGAAAAAGCATATGCCAAGCGGAAAAAAAAGAAAAAGGCATAAAATGTCTGTACACAAACGTAAAAAAAGACTTAGAAAGAATAGGCATAAGAAGAAGAAATAGCCGTCTTACTTTTTTTACTCACTAATAGAGGAACAAACTTAAAAGAACCAATTGGCTATTAAGTTTGTTCTTTGTGTATAAAACAGGGTGAAGGTTCTGGCGAGAGCCTCCTTTCTGTTGTGACGACAGAAGCCTAAAGTATTGAAAATTAATTTATAAAACGAACAATTGTGACAAGCGAACTTGTTGTGGATGTTCAATCCAAAGAAATTACCATCGCGGTTCTCGAAGACAAGAAACTGGTAGAATTGCAACAGGAGAGCCAGGATGGTTCATTTGCGGTTGGAAACATCTACTTGGGCAAAGTTAAGAAACTGATGCCCGCCCTCAACGCTGCATTTGTGAATGTGGGACATAAAAAGGACGCTTTTCTTCACTACTTGGATTTAGGGGTTGAATTCAACTCTGTTCTCTATTTTCAGAAACAGGTTGAAGACAAAAAGAAGATACCGCAGCTCCAGAAGATGAAGCTGCAGCCCGAGATCGAGAAAGAAGGGTCAATCGCGGATATATTGAAAGTAGGGCAGGAAATATTAGTGCAAGTAGCCAAAGAACCTATTTCAACGAAGGGTCCGAGATTGACGGCCGAAATCTCCTTCGCAGGACGATTTATGGTGTTAATACCATTTATCAACAGGGTATCGGTATCACAAAAGATTAAATCGCGCGAGGAGCGTGCCCGGCTGAGACAGTTGATGCAGAGTATCAAACCGAAAAATTTCGGAGTGATCATACGCACCAATGCTGAAGGTAAACGGGTAGCCGACCTCGATGCGGAACTCAAGGTGCTGCTAAAGAGATGGGAAGATAATATCGGCAAGATACAGAAAGCCAAGGCCCCCTCTTTGATTTATGAGGAAACGGGACGTACAGTAGCACTGTTACGCGATATTTTTAGTCCCTCTTTCGAGCAGATCCATGTCAATGACCAGGAAGTAGCCCGGCAGATTGCCGATTATGTGAGTGTGATTGCCCCCGACCGTAAGAATGTGGTCAAGGAATATAAAGGAGCACTCCCCATTTTAGATAACTTCGGCATTACCAAACAGATTAAATCGCTCTTTGGAAAAACTGTTACGTTTAAAAACGGTGCTTATCTCATTATTGAGCATACCGAAGCATTGCATGTGATTGATGTGAATAGCGGAAACCGTAACAAATCAAAACTCGGTCAGGAAGAGAGTGCTTACGAAGTAAATGTGGCTGCCGCCGAAGAGATTGCCCGCCAGTTGCGTTTGCGGGATATGGGAGGTATTATCGTCATCGACTTTATTGACATGAATAAAGGGGAGCATCGTAATAAGTTGCTCGCCAAGATGCAGGAGTTGATGGCTAAAGACAGGGCCAAGCATAATATCCTGCCATTGAGCAAATTCGGATTAATGCAGATTACGCGTCAGCGTGTCCGCCCCGAAATGGAAGTTGCCACAAGCGAGGTTTGCCCCACCTGCTTTGGTAAAGGAAAGATAAAGTCGTCGATTCTTTTCACAGACACATTGGAAGGAAAGATCGATTATCTAGCGACCAAGCTAAAAGTGAAGAAATTCAGTCTGCATATACATCCCTATGTTGCAGCTTATGTTCAGCAGGGTCTCTTTTCGTTGAAGTACAAATGGAGAAAAAAATTCAATGTAGGTATGAAAATTATCCCCGACCAGAAGCTCGGGTTCCTGCAATATGAATTTTATGACAAAGAAGGAAACGAAATAGATCTGAAAGAAGAAATTGAAATGAAATAATATCCCGTACTAACGGGACGAAAAACTAATAAAAACCGGTATTCTGTATTGAGTACCGGTTTTTTGCGTTTTTACACCCAGTCCACATTATAATATAGAAGTATTTGTTTGAGATCGCCATTCCCCTTGAGGCGGGATTCTGCTGTTTTGATCAATTCCCTTACTTGGGAGGGAGAGAAGTGATGGTCGATTTTCAGTAGGACTTCACGAATATGTTGTTGTTGAATACGGCTGATTATAGGTTTGTTGGGACCTAACACTCTGTTCCCGAGTGATTGTCTTAGTTGTTGACAAATAAATGCTGCTCCGGATTCCACTTTCCGCTCATCCTTATGTTTTAGGGTAATGGAGATCAGACGGGTGAATGGAGGATATTTAAACAGTTTCCTCTCTGTGATTTGGGACTGATAAAAACTTTCGTAATCGTTACGGATGATAAACCTGTAAATCGGTTGTTGGGGGTCGACAGTCTGGATAATGACCACTCCCTGCTTGTCTCTTCGTCCTGCCCTACCTGCCGCTTGGGTAATCAACTGGAAACCGCGCTCGTGTGAACGGAAATCAGGGTAGTTCAACATCGAGTCTGTTGCAACAATACCTACCACACGCACATTCCCGAAATCCAACCCTTTTGAGATCATCTGTGTGCCGACCAGTATCTGAATCCGGTTCTCCTGAAAATCGTTGATGATACGCTCGAATGAATCCTTGCCGCGTGTAGTATCACTGTCCATTCGGGCCACTACTGCGTCGGGAAAGAGTTGTGCTACCTCCTCTTCGAGCCGTTCAGTACCGGTTCCGAGCGATTTCAACTCTCCTTCGTGGCATGAAGGGCATCCGGATGGCAAAGGGTAGGAGGTATTGCAATAGTGGCATATCAGGCTGTTAGCTTTCTTGTGGTAGGTAAGAGTGACATCACAGTGGTTGCATTTCGGTGTCCAGGCACATGATTTACATTCAACCATTGGAGCAAAACCGCGACGGTTACGGAAAAGGATGGCTTGTTCCCCGTTTTCCAGCGCCTTATTGATCTCGTCCATCAATACAGGGGCAAGTAAGTTCTTCATTTTCTTCCGACGACGCAGATCTTTAGTATTTTGCAGGCTGACCAGGGGTGCCTCTATATTGCCGAAGCGCTTATTCAGGGTCACCAGTCCATATTTACCTGTTTGGGCATTGTAATAGGACTCAATGGCAGGAGTTGCCGATCCCAACAATGTTTTTGCACCTGACATATGTGCCAGCATGATGGCCGTATCGCGTGCATGATAACGGGGTGAAGGCTCCTGTTGCTTGTAGCTGGTTTCATGTTCTTCATCCACAATCACCAACCCTAACCGCCGGAACGGAAGGAAAAGGGAGGAACGTACACCCAATATAATTTCATAGGGTGTCTCTGACAACATCTTTTGCCAGATTTCTGTCCGCTCCTGGTCGTCAATCCCGGAGTGGTAAATACCTATTTTATCACCGAAAACAGCCTGCAGCCGTTGGGTGAGTTGTGTGGTCAGGGCGATTTCCGGCAGGAGGTAAAGTATCTGTTTGCCTTCGGTAAGAAGTTGATGGATAAGATGGATATAGATTTCTGTTTTTCCGCTGGAAGTGGCTCCGTGTAAAAGGACAGTCTGTTTATCGGAAAAACTGCTTTGAATAGTGTCTAATGCTTTCTGTTGTTCTTCGCTCAGAGGGTAGGGGGTACGGGTCGGTGCTGTTTTTGGGTGGAGGCGGCTTCTCCCTACGGAAAAAAGGTGTAGTATCTCTTTCCGGAGTAGTCCGTTCAGTACTGCCGGGGAGTAGCCGGTCAGCTCTTTTACCTCTCTCTTGCTGATACTTTCCCTACCGGTTTCGGTGAGAAACCACATAATTTCGTCCAGCAGTAACTGCTGTTTGCGCGCCTTTCCAATGGATGCGCTAATAGCAATATCATCCAGTGTAGGATTGATCCGTAGATGTGTTTCACTTTTCGGGATGAAGCCGGGTTGTAGGTCGGCCGGCATCATCGGGGAGGGAAGTGCTGCTTTGAACACATCTCCTTGTGCGGAGAGATAATAAAAAGAGATCCATTCCCACAATTCCAACTGTTGTTCGGTTACAACAGGGGTCGAATCGAGAAGGGACTGGATCTCCTTGACGGTGAAATTTTCAGGCGATTGCCGGTGTATTTTTGTGACGATGGCTGTGTAATATTTTCGCCTTCCGAAGGGTACGGTTACCCTGAATCCTCTCCCGATCTTGTGTTGCATTTCCGCCGGAATGGCGTATGTGAACAGGCCGGAAAGCGGAAGTGGCAATATTACATCAGCATACATGCATTAAAAGTATACAGCTGCCGTCAGTGACCAGGTGCCTTTTTTCCCGTTGAACGCGTCGGTCCATTCCGGTTTGTCCACCGAATAGTTGTCGGTCATTCGTATCCCGTAGTTCACCCCTACCGCCAACCGGCTGAATAGTTCGGCGCCTAATCCGAGGTTAACTCCCGCTTCAAAGCTTTTCGCCTCCACTTCGCCTTTTATCGTCTCCCACGTGAAATCATCACTTGCAATCAGGAAACGCGCATAGGGACCACCCGCCAGATAGGCTTTTACGGGAAGAAGGAACCCTATCTTGTATTTCAGGTTCACCGGTACATCCAGATAGTGGTTGGATACTTTCTGTACTATGCTTTGGGCTCCCTCTTCTGAAACGTCTTTTACGTTCATCCGGTCGTTGCTGTACAAGATGGCTCCTTCCACTCCAAGGTTCACCACCGGCAGCATAAATTCAGCCGTAGGCCCTATCTTGAATGAATTCAGGTTCTCCACTTCGAATACTTCTTCCGAAAAAGATGGTTTGTTGAGGCCTACTTCACCCCTTAACCCGAAGCGTAATTGTGCGTTGGCTGTTGCTCCTATTAGGAGGAAAGCGGCCAGTGCACTTAAGAATAATGTTTTTGTTTTCATATCTAGTCTGTTTAGTAAAACATTGTGTTAGTTTGTCCAATTAGAAGGCAAATGTACACATATGATATTGGTAAAACAAAAAAGATTAGCGATAGGTTGTTAAATAAACCATAAAATGAAATAACAGTTCCTATGAATGAGATGCGGTTGTATATGTGAAAAAGCGTTTAACTCCCTTTACTACAGGAGAAAACGCTTTTTTGCAGTTATAAATTATAAGTTATGAATTATCACTCCTTGTCCCGATTTATCGGGATTGGCATATTAAAATCACTTCTTATTTCTAAGTTCTAACGTCAATCCGCAAACTTTGCTCTCAGGAACTCGCGGTTCAACCGTGCGATGTTGGTGATAGAGATGTTCTTCGGACATTCTACTTCACAAGCACCGGTGTTGGTGCAGTTTCCGAAGCCTAGTTCGTCCATCTTGGCCACCATAGCTTTGGCACGTTGTTTCCTTTCCACACGTCCTTGCGGCAGTAAAGCGAACTGGCTTACTTTGGCAGATACGAAAAGCATGGCCGAACCGTTCTTGCAGGCTGCAACACAAGCACCGCAACCGATACATGCCGCGGCATCCATTGCCATTTCTGCGTCGTCGCGTGGGATAGGGATCGCATTGGCATCAGGCACACCACCGGTATTGACCGATACATAACCACCTGCCTGGATGATCTTATCGAAAGCCGAACGGTCTACCATAAGGTCTTTGATAATGGGGAAACCGGCAGAGCGCCAAGGCTCTACAGTGATGGTGTCGCCATCGTTAAAGCGGCGCATATGGAGCTGGCAGGTAGTGATCCCTTGGTCTGGGCCATGCGGATGTCCATTGATATATAGGCTACACATACCGCAGATACCTTCGCGGCAATCGTGGTCGAAAACCACCGGCTCTTTACCTTCATTGATCAGTTGTTCATTCAGGATATCGAGCATCTCCAGGAATGAGCTTCCCTGTGAGATATTTTCCAATGGGTAAGTTTCGAAGTGCCCTTTGTCTTTCGGTCCGTTCTGGCGCCAAACTTTTACTTTTATGTTGATATCTTTATCCATGATCGTTTTGTTGTTTTAAAGTTTACCCGTTATTCATCAACAGTCTAAGATTTGTAATTCCTTTGCTGGCGAACCACAAACTCATAATTAAGCGGTTCCTTGTACATCACCGGATCTTTGTCTTCTCCCTGGTATTCCCAGCAGGAAACATAAGAGAACTGATCGTCGTGGCGTAAAGCTTCACCTTCGGGCGTTTGATGCTCCAGGCGGAAATGTCCTCCGCAGGACTCTTCGCGGTCGAGTGCATCGTGTGCCATCAGCTCGCCGATCTCGATAAAGTCAGCCAGGCGCAACGCCTTTTCGAGTTCCACGTTGAGCGTATCTTTGTTGCCGGGAATGCGTAAGTTGGTCCAGAAATCCTTTTTCACCTTTTTCAGTTTTTCGATCGCTGTCTTCAATCCTTCCGCGTCGCGGCCCATACCTACGAAGTCCCACATGATATGGCCCAACTCCTTGTGGATATGGTCAACAGAGTGTTTCCCTTTGATATTCATCAGACGGTCGATCCTCTCGTTGATCTCTTTTTCGACCTTCTCAAATTCAGGTGCGTCGGTCTTGAAGCGCGGCACGTTGATCTGGTCGGCCAAATAGTTTTGTATGGTGTAGGGAAGTACGAAGTAGCCGTCGGCCAATCCCTGCATCAGTGCAGATGCTCCCAGACGGTTGGCACCGTGATCGGAGAAGTTGGCTTCACCGATGGCAAACAATCCGGGAATGCTGGTCATCAATTCATAATCTACCCAGATACCTCCCATGGTGTAGTGGATGGCGGGATAAATCATCATGGGCGTCTCATAAGGATTATCATCCACGATCTTTT
This sequence comes from Proteiniphilum saccharofermentans, assembly GCF_900095135.1. Taxonomy (NCBI): domain Bacteria; kingdom Pseudomonadati; phylum Bacteroidota; class Bacteroidia; order Bacteroidales; family Dysgonomonadaceae; genus Proteiniphilum; species Proteiniphilum saccharofermentans. The sequence continues at coordinate 4,082,540 of NZ_LT605205.1, read as the reverse complement.
CATACATCTGGAAGAGGTTGCCGTAACGGGCTTCCACCACATCCTTGCCCAGGCGGTTGATCGCTTCGGCAAAGTCGAGGTAAACAGCCAGACCGGTATTACCTACACCATAACCTGCGTCGCAACGTTCTTTGGCGGCACGGGATGCCACGTCACGTGGAACAAGGTTCCCGAATGCCGGGTAACGGCGCTCCAGATAGTAGTCGCGGTCTTCTTCCTTGATATCGGTCGGTTTCAGTTTTCCCTCACGGATAGCTTTTGCATCTTCCAGTTTTTTCGGTACCCAGATACGCCCGTCGTTACGTAACGACTCCGACATAAGGGTCAGCTTCGACTGGAATTCCCCGTGTACCGGAATGCAAGTCGGGTGAATTTGTGCCATACAGGGATTGGCAAAGTATGCACCCCTTTTGTAGCACTGCCATGCAGCTGAACCGTTGGAGGTCATCGCATTGGTAGACAGGAAGAAAGTATTTCCATATCCTCCTGTACCAATAACTACGGCATGGGCGGCAAAACGCTCTAATTTACCTGTGACTAAGTTGCGGGCGATAATACCTCTTGCCCTGCCGTCGATGATGACCAGGTCGACCATCTCGTAACGGGTATAGAGTTTCACCTGTTTTTTGTGTATGGCACGGCTCAAGGCTGAGTATGCGCCCAAAAGGAGCTGCTGTCCCGTCTGTCCGCGGGCGTAGAAAGTACGGGATACCTGTGCACCCCCGAATGAACGGTTGTCGAGCAAACCTCCGTATTCGCGTGCAAAAGGAACACCCTGTGCCACACACTGGTCGATAATGCTATTTGATACTTCTGCCAGGCGGTGCACGTTGGCTTCGCGTGCACGGTAGTCACCCCCCTTGATCGTATCATAAAACAGACGGTAGACGGAGTCACCGTCGTTCGGATAGTTCTTGGCTGCATTGATGCCTCCCTGCGCTGCGATAGAGTGTGCACGGCGGGGAGAATCCTGGATGCAGAAATTCAGTACATTGAACCCCATCTCACCTAATGAGGCGGCTGCCGATGCGCCGGCCAGACCGGTACCTACCACAATGATATCGAGGCGGCGTTTATTGGCCGGGTTCACCAACTTTTGATGGTTTTTGTAATTGGTCCATTTCTCGGCGAGAGGTCCTTCGGGGATTTTGGAATTTATCTTGTTCATAATATTCAATTGCTTTTAGTTATCCTAATAGGTTAGAGTATCCGAGGTATATTGCTATGGGTACAATAAAAAATCCCAGACAGATAATGGTTGAAATTACATTCCCTAGCACTTTGAGGCGTTTCATCCATACGCCGTTGTTTACTCCAGCAGAATGAAGTGCGCTCCAGAAACCGTGCATCAGATGGAACCAGAGAGCAATGAAAGCTAGTTCATAAAAAATTACAACCCAAATGTTGGAGAATACTTCTGCCACCAACTGGGCGCTGTCATGCCGTGCCCCTTCAATCATGAATAGTTCCTTGAACTGCATCTGATACCAGAATTGAAAAAGATGTGCGATTAGGAACAGCAGTAAAAACAGTCCTAGGACGAACATGTTCTGCGATGACCAGGTGGTCTTGGTCTTGCTCGAAGACTCATACCTTTCTTTCCCGCGAGCTTTCCGGTTCTGTATCGTGAGGATAATCCCCCAGATAATGTGGATCACGAAACCTGCCGCGATAACTCCCGTCCCGACAATAGCCCACCAGTTCGCACCAAGGATTTCATTGGCGAGAAAGTCGTACGTCTCATAGTTGAAGAGCAGTACCAGATTCATCGACATGTGGAATAACAGGAACAGAATCAGAAAGAGGCCGGAAATACTTTGGACAAATTTCCGCCCGATAGATGATTTGATTAACCAACTCATAAAGTTCTCTTTTTTAAATTATTTTGATGTATTAATTTTTTTATGTCCCGCTTTTACTGTTACCGAAATAAGATATTCTGTTCAGCACTGCAAAAGTACAACTTTTTATCTGTTTACCCAGAACTATTTGAGGAAGTTTTTCTTTAATTGGATTGGATGATGACTTCCCAAATTCTGCTGTGATGCTGTCTTCTCAGTGTGGGTGCAGGGTATCTGTCTTTTTTGCAGTCCTCCTCTGTTTTTTGGATTGTTTTGGTGAGAGGCCGGTCACTTTGTTGAATGCACGGGTGAAGTTGATACGATTGGAGAACCCAATGGCAGAGGCTATCGCACTTATATTCAACAGATCGTTTGCCGGATCGGAAAGAATGTTGACAGCCGGATGATTTCTTTGTAATCATATAATTGTGACCGTCGAGATTGATTCTCGGTTTGGAAAAAAAGGGTTATCTTTGTACTTTTAAAAAAGAATTGTAACGGATTATGGATATAGTATTAAGTGGTATTCGCTCTACCGGAAAATTACATTTAGGAAACTATTACGGTGCTTTACGCAACTTCATCAGGATGCAGGAGGAAAACAGGTGTTATTTCTTTATTGCCGACATACACTCCCTCACCACGCATCCCGACCCGAAGATGCTTCATGAGAATGTGAAGAACGTATTGGTGGATTACCTGGCTGCGGGGATTGACCCCGAGAAGTCGGTGATCTATGTGCAGAGCGACCTGCCTGAAACAGTAGAACTATATCTTTACCTCAATATGCATGCTTATCTGGGAGAACTCTCCAAAACCTCTTCATTCAAGGAAAAAGCACGAAAACAACCTGAGAACGTGAACGCGGGATTGCTTACCTATCCTACGCTGATGGCTGCCGATATCCTTATCCATCGTGCCGACAAAGTGCCTGTGGGAAAAGACCAGGAGCAGCATCTCGAAATGACGCGCCGCTTTGCCCGCCGCTTTAATCATTTCTATGGAGTGGAATACTTCAAGGAGCCGGTGGCCTATAATTTTGGGGAAGAACTGGTGAAGATACCCGGACTGGACGGTAGTGGAAAGATGGGGAAATCGGAAGGTAATGCCATCTACCTGGGTGAAAGCCCGAAAGAGATAGAGAAAAAGGTGAAAAGGGCGCTTACTGACTCAGGGCCGACCGAACCCAATTCCGTGAAACCAGATTATATTGAGAATCTTTTTATCCTCCTTCGTGTGGTCTCTACCCCCGAAGTGGTGCAGCATTATGAAATGCAATGGAATACCTGTGCCATCCGTTACGGTGACCTGAAAAAGCAACTGGCCGAAGATATTATTAAAGTTACAACTCCCATCCGTGAGCGGATCCAGGAGATTGAAAAAGATGATGCTTACCTGCGTAAAGTAACCCTTGAGGGTGCGGAGAGAGCAAGGGAAAGTGCCCGGAAAACCATTGAAGGTGTAAGGGAGATAGTCGGGTTCAAGCCTTTTTAAGAACTGTAGTTCCTTTTCAACAGATTCCTTTTTAAACTTTTCAGTCGATCGGTTGTTCACCCAAAGTAACAGGAAAAAGAAAAGTATGTCCTTATGCTGACATTTAAATCGCTTGAATTAAAAGACAAAGATATCATCAATTCCTATCTGCGGCATCAAAACTATAGGGCTTCAGACCTTTGTTTTACCAATTTGTATTGCTGGGGAAAAAAATTCGATACGCAATTTGCGATAACGTGCGATTGGTTGTTTATCAGGTTTAAAGATAATAATGTCCGGAATTCCTATCTTAAACCGGTAGGGAGAGGCAACCTGAAAGAGGCTATTGATCTCATCCTGGAAGATCATTCGTCATACAGCACCCCTTTTCAGATGAGAGGGTTGACAGAAGAGATGATCGGCGAGATTGAGGCAGTGATGCCCGGTCAGTTCGACTACAAACTCAACAGGTCGGTCTCTGACTATATCTATACGACCGAAAAACTGATTCATTTGAAAGGCAAGAAACTGCAGAGTAAACGAAATCATATCAACCGGTTCAAACGGGAGAATGTCTGGAAATACCATTCTCTAACCGGCAACCCGGCATTGGTGGAAGAGTGTAAGAATATGCTCGACAAGTGGATGGAAATGAATAAGGAGGAGAAAGACCCCTCGCTGATTTATGATGATTATGCCACTACCCTGATGCTTGATAATTTTGAATACTTTGGTTTGAAAGGTGGGTTGATTTGTGTGGATAACGAGATTGCCGCTTTCACTATAGGCGAACCACTTACCGAAGATACTATCGTGGTGCATGTGGAAAAAGCGTTTACCGCCATTCATGGTGCCTATACCATCATCAACCAGCAGTTTGTAGAAAACGAGGCATCTCAGTTTCTTTATGTGAACAGGGAAGAGGATATGGGGATAGAGAATCTCCGACAGGCCAAGCTCTCTTACCACCCTGATATCCTGCTCGAAAAATACAACGCGAGATTTAAATAATTCGTGCTTTGTACGTTATTCGCTTTGCGTTATTCAGCTTTGCTGTTATTCACTTCGTGTCATTATTTGTAACAACTGAACAGTAATTGGACAACAACCGAACAACAACTGGAAATCTATTGAATAGCAATGATCCAATTTGCCGACGAAACGATAAGGCCACAGGTCCGGGAGATATGGAAGACCGTCTTCGGCGATCCTGACAACTATATGGATGTCTATTTTCGACACAAGTACCGTGACGAAAACACCCTGGTATACGTGGTAGAGGGTAAAGCTATCGCATCACTGCAGATGTTGCCTTATCTTTTTACCTTTTGTGGAACGGAAATTCCCATCCTTTATATTGCCGGTGTTTCTACTCTTCCGGAATATCGAAGGAGGGGATATATAAATCAACTGCTGGTCAGAAGTTTTGAAGAGGCGGCCCGTAGAGATATATCGTTGATGCTGCTCGTTCCGCAGGAGGAGTGGTTGCTGGAATTTTATGACCGGTATGGTTTCGCACAAACATTTGATGCCGGAATAACGGAGTTACCTTCATTGAAGGCGTTAGTGGAAAAATATCCCGGCGACCTGCATGCGGCCTTCCGGGAATTCGATACCCTGTTCAGGCGGAAAGATATGACCGTACAGAAATCATTCGATGATTTCCGTGCTATCGTGGAGGAAGCGGCACTTTATGATTTTCCACCTGTGAAGAATTTAATGGGGATGGCGCGTGTGATTGATGCGGAAAAAATAGTTCGTCTTTTTTCTGAACGCCACAGCCGGAATTCTTTTTCAATTACGGTTAATGACGAGCTATTAAAAGAAAATAATACCCTATTCACGATTGAAAACGGAAAAGTGAAGAGGGGGGCTCCTATCGTTGAACCTCTACTTACAATTGATATAAGGGAGTTGGCTCAGTTACTACTTGGATACCATACCTCAAAAAAAGAAGAACCCTTTAACAAACTCTTCCCCGAAAAACAACCCCAAATGCATTTTATGTTGGAGTAACAATTCAATGTGCCAATGATAATAATATGCTGAATGCTAATAAATTTGAATGATATAATGCTTTAATGATTCAATTAACACATTACCATATTCGTAAATTAGCACATTCATTATAACCACTTCTTCTTTTTAAAGAAAATCAGCAGACCCACTACCGGAAGAACCATCAGCGCAATGGAAAAAGGATAACCTAGTACCCACTCATACTCGGGCATATTGGTAAAATTCATTCCGTAAATACTGGCAACAAGCGTCGGCGGCAGAAAGATGACATTAAAGATGGTGAATATCTTGATGATTTTGTTCTGTTCGATGTTTACATACCCGAGGAAGGTGTCCTGCAGATAGTCGAGGCGGTCGAAACTGAACTTGATATGCTCTACCAGCGAGTTGATGTCCTTGATGATAATGGTGAGCTTGGGTTGCAGTTCGGCCGGGATAAATTCACTCCGCAACATGCTGGATACGGTACGTTGCTTGTCGATGATATTTTCGCGGAGCATCATTGTCTTTTCCTGCAGGTTCTTGATTTCCGACAGTAACTCCTCATCGGCTTCTTGTAAGGTAAGCGTATTACTCAACTGGGTAATCTTCTGGGTCATATTCTCAATCATGTCGGCATCGAATTCCACGCGGGTTTCCAGGAGCGCCACCAGCACATGTGCTCCGGTGGGGTAGTTCCGCGGGTTGGCCGATATCTTCTTTACCGTCTCGTGGAAAGAGATCAGCTCTTGACTCCTGACAGTTACCAGAATGTTGTTTTTGAGGATAAATGATACGGGGTCGGTTTCGAAATTAGACAACAGGAAATTGGAGTTGACGACTAGCGTGTCGTTGGTTTCAATGTAACGCGACGACATCTCGATCTCAATCATCTCTTCCTCTTCCTGGATATATATCTTGAGAAAATCCTCGAGTTCGTTTTCAACCTCCTCATCCACGTCGTTGAGGTCGATCCATAAAAAATTGCCGATTGGGTTTGACTTTAGGAAATCGAGGCTGCGGCTCAATCTCACGATGCCGTCTTTATGATAAAAAAGTTTTACTTCCGCCATGGTGTCTCTTTTTTAATCGTGATTCAAATTAGTTCAAAAATGGTCTATTTCTCTTCCGGTTGGGCTCGGCTGATGAACGGTTCCAGTAAATTGGTCAGCTCTTCGAATTGCTCGATCGACAGTTGCTCCGGTCGTTTCATGAGCATCGGGTCGTCGGGCAAAGGATCCTCTCCGGACAGTAGTGACTTGACTGAGTTGCGGAGCATCTTTCGCCGCTGGTTGAATCCTGTCTTCACTACCATTTTGAATAACTTTTCATTGCAGTTGAGCCGCTTTCGCTTGTTACGGGTAAGCCGTATAACTGCCGATTTGACCTTGGGCGGAGGAACAAATGCCTGTTCACTCACCGTGAAAAGGTACTCTATATCGTACCATGCCTGCAGCAAGACAGTGAGAATACCATAAGTTTTGCTGCCCGGTGAAGCGACCATGCGTTCCGCAACCTCCTTTTGAATCATACCCGAACAACAAGGGACGGAGTCCTTGTTATCGAGCACTTTAAAGAAAATCTGTGATGAGATATGATAGGGATAATTGCCAATAATGCAGAAAGGGGTGTCGAAGTGGTTGGCAAAATCCATCCGCAGAAAATCCTGCTCCAGAATTTTACCATTCAGTGTAGGATAATGCTCTTTGAGGTAGGCGACCGATTCGCGGTCGATCTCTATCACGGTAAGTTCTCTCCGGTTCTCCAGCAGGAATTCCGTAAGCACACCTGTCCCCGGCCCCACCTCCAACACAGGTAGCGAGGGAAACTGATCGAGGGTGGCTGCGATACGGCGCGCTATTTCCTTGTCTTTAAGGAAATGCTGGCCCAGGTTTTTTTTTGCTTTTACCGGAAACATTGCAATATGGCGATTATTCCTTATCTTTACCGCCGCAAAGGTAACATTTTATTACGTAAAACAGGATAAATGCGTTCATAAAAAAAGAGATATGGCCGTCGGACGGCTTATGTCCGCATGCCTTTGCATTGAGGTGATAATCATGGTTGTATAAGACAATAACGGATTACAGGTGAAAATAAATAAGGATTCGTTCAAGAGCCTGTTAAAGATACTGTTTTCCTTGTCGCTCGGATTACTGATTTTTTGGGCGATGTATAGGAATACTGATATAAAGGAGTTATGGGCCATTATTAAATCGGCCAATATAGGTATCATTATACTCTCACTTATCTTTGGCCTGATAGGTAACACCATCAGGGGTTTGAGGTGGGAGTTGTTTTTGCATTCGCTCGGGTATCATCCCCCCAGGGCCAGTATAATCTATGCTACGTGGGGGAATTTTGCCGTCAACTTTGTATTGCCTCGGGCAGGAGATGTGTGGCGTTGCGGTGTGGTGAGCCGGTACGATAAGATCCCTTTCTCCAAAACTCTTGAGACCTTTTTGATCGATAAGATGATGGAGGTGGTCACGGGACTGGTTATTATTTTTGTCAGCGTATTGCTCTATATCGATTTCTTTGTCTCCTATCTGCGTGATAACCCCCAGTTTGCCGAAGGTTTTACAAATCTGTTTGCTTCAGCCTGGATCTATATGGGGTTGGCTGTTGTAGTGCTGTTTATAGTGCTTATGCTTACGGTTTTCAGGAAAACCGCACTAATGGTGAAGATTGATAAATTCATTAGTACGCTTAAGTATGATCTGAAACTGATCATGCAGATGAAAGAGAAAAAACGTATAATAATTTACACGATACTGGTCTGGTTATGTTTTTATTTGTATTTTTACATTTGCTTTTATGCGTTTGATTTCACGAAAGATCTTGGCCCTTTGGCCGGTTTGATCGTCTTCGCAATGACTATTATCGGTATTTCTGTCCCTGTACAGGGTGGAATAGGGCCGTGGCACTTTACAGTAATCTCTTCTCTCCTTATCCTGGGAGTGGCAGAGAATCATGCACTTGCGTTTGCCGGAGCAGTGTTTACCGTCCAATCGGTATGGCAGATACTCTACGGACTTTTTGGCGTACTCGCCATGCCGTATGTGAAAAGAGAACAAAAATTATAATGATATGGCTGCAGTAGAAATTTTGAATTTAGACCCGCAAAGAGTTTGGAAACATTTTTATTCACTTACACAGATACCCCGTCCCACCGGACAGATGGAAGAGGTGACCCGTTTCGTGACGGATTTTGGGAAATCGCTCAATTTGGAAACAAAACAGGATGGCGTGGGTAATGTGGTGATAAGAAAACCGGCTTCAAAAGGGTATGAAAGTAGTAAAGGAGTGATCCTGCAATCACACCTTGATATGGTACCTCAAAAAAATGCGGGTGTGGAACATGATTTTACTACAGATCCCATAGAAACATATATCGACGGAGAATGGGTAAAAGCCCGTTCTACTACGTTGGGTTCCGACAACGGCATCGGTTGTGCCATGATGATGGCTGTGCTGGAAGATGATTCCCTGCAGCATCCTCCGCTTGAAGCACTTTTTACTATCGACGAGGAAGTCGGGATGGATGGTGCGAATGGTCTGGAGAAAGGATTCCTGGAAGGTTCAATAATGCTCAACCTCGACACCGAAGAGGATGGTGAACTCTGTATCGGCTGTGCCGGAGGCAGGGATGTGAATGTCTCCTTCCGTTTTCAACCCGATAAAGAGGTTGAAGAAGGTGATGTGGCCTATAAAGTGAGTTTGCAGGGATTGAAGGGAGGACACTCCGGAGTACAGATACATCTGGGACGTGCCAATGCCAACAAACTGATGAACCGATTCCTGAAAGATGTCGTGGCCAATTACGAAGCCCGTATTGCCAGCATACAGGGTGGGTCGCTGCGTAACGCTATCCCACGTGAATCATTTGTGGTACTGACTATCCCCGGGCAGCTTTCCGACGACCTGATCGATCTGGTGGGTGAATATGAGGAACTCTTCAGGGAAGACTTTGCCGGTATTGAAGAGAATATCTCATTCAAAGCCGAGAAGATCGATATGCCTGAAGCCCTCTTCCCCGAAGAGGTGCAGGATGATATTATTAATGCGGTAGAAGCTTGTCCTAATGGTGTGGTCAGCTATCTGGCCGATTTTCCGGGGGTAGTGGAGAGTTCGCTGAACCTTGCACTAGTCCACTCTTCAGGTGATAGTGTCGATATAAAATTGTTGGTGCGTAGCTCTTCTGAAAGCCGTAAGGATTGGATCTGCTCTTCAGTAGAGAGCCTTTTCCATCTGGCCGGAGCAAAAGTTGATTTCGGTGGTGATTATCCGGGTTGGCAGCCTAATGCCGGTTCCGAATTGCTGCACACCATGGAGAAGATCTATCTGGAGAAATATGGTGAAAGACCTAAAGTGGTAGTGATCCATGCCGGACTGGAATGCGGTATCATCCAGTCGAACGTGGAACAAAAATTGGATATTGTCTCTTTCGGGCCGACTATCACCGGGGCGCACTCGCCCGATGAAGCGGTTCAGATATCTACTGTGGGGAAATGCTACGATTATCTTGTTGAAACGTTGGAGAATTTGAAATAGCCACCCATGGACAATACGCTGATTGTCTTTGCATCCAATCACGGCACGGTAGAAAAATGTGTACGGGAGTTGTTTAGGCGGATAGACGGTAAGGTGGATATCTGTAACCTGAACAGAAGGGATTTTCTGCCCGATCTCTCAGGCTATGAAGCCGTCATCGTGGGAGGATCCATCCATAGTGGAAAGATACAACAAGAGATATCATCTTTTTGCAACGACAATCTTGAATTACTCGCCACAAAACGGCTCGGCCTGTTTATCAACTGCATCTATTCGGGTGAGAGAGCACAACAGCAACTCGATGACGCTTTCCCGGAAATCCTTAACCATAAAGCTGTAGTACGCGATTACTTTGGTGGAGAGATTGACAAATTGAAACTGAGTTTCTGGGAACGTGTAGTCACTAGCCGGATGATAGAGAAGGGAGACCTGGTCGTTGCGATCTCGAAAGAGAAAATTGAACGTTTTGCGAATGTAATGTCGTCAGTCAATGAGCCGAAAGATTAAAAGACATATACTCTTCCCGATGGTCTTGCTGGCCTATTTTGCCATTATGGCCGTGATGGCTTATCCCCGATATAAGGCATCCGGAAACTGGAGCGAGTACTTCGGGATTATCGGGATCTGTTTGTTGATGGTAATACTGCTCTTCTTTATCCTTAAGAGGAGACAAAAAATAAGAGATCGATTCTCCTCCAAAAAAGATTTGAATCAATGAGGTATTTGTTCCTGTTTTTTTTATCCCTTTTTACACTCCTCGCTTCCGGGCAGACGCCGTACCATCCGCAATATTATAAATTCCGTGTCTATCTGAAAGACAAAGGAAATATTCCCCATTCCCCCGATAAGCCTGAAACCTTTCTCTCCCGACGCGCAATCGAAAGGAAAAAGAAAGAAAAAGTGGCGATTGATAAGTCGGATCTGCCTATCTCATCCGACTATTTTACACTGGTAGAGAAAGCCGGTGGAAAAGTTATCACATATAGTAAGTGGTTCAGTACCCTTGTAGTGGAGGTTAGCGACAGTGTTAGGATCGGAAATATCGAGTCTCTCTCGTTTGTCGATTCGGTGAAATATATCTGGCGGGGAACCGGTTTGCCTGCCGGAGAAAGGGCTCGTCCCCGTTTGTTGCCGGTGGATTGTGATGAATATGTGGTGGCTGATACCGAATATGGGGTTACCGATGCACAGTTCAGGATGCATAATGCTGTTGTAATGGCCGACGCCGGATTTAAAGGTAAAGATATGCTGGTAGGTGTGATCGATGCGGGATTTACCAATTTTGATGTGATCCCTCGCTTTGAGTCAGTCAGGTTGGGAGGTTATATGGATTTTGTGCCATCCGGAAGTATATTTGCCTCCAGTGACCATGGTACCAAAGTGTTATCCACAATGGCGACCGATCTGCCGGGAGTAATGATGGGTTCTGCACCGCAAGCGACCTATTGGTTGCTGCGGTCTGAGGATACTACGAGTGAGTTCCCGGTAGAGGAGGATTATTGGGTGCGTGCTGTTGAATTTGCGGACAGCCTGGGAGTGGATATTATCAATACATCACTGGGATACAATTCTTTTGACGACAAGTTATTAAATTATACGCATGCCGAACTGGATGGAAGTGTGTCGATTATGTCGCAGGCTGCCGATATAGCCTACGAAAAAGGAATATTAATAGTAGTAAGCGCCGGCAACGAAGGAAATAAGTCATGGCAAAAGATTACCCCGCCGGCTGATGCAAAAAATGTACTCGCAGTGGGAGCTGTAGGTACGGACAGTATTATTGCCTCTTTCAGTTCCCACGGGTTGACGGCTGATAACCGTATCAAGCCGGATCTGGTTTCCGTGGGGAGAGAAACCATTACCATTGGCCGGGATGGGGCAATAGTACACACGAACGGTACTTCCCTCTCATCTCCTTTTTTGACCGGGCTGATAACATCACTATGGTCGGTGAACCCTGCCCTGCACCGTTCGGAGTTGATAGATATTGTGAAGCGCTCCTCCGACAGGTATCTCACCCCTGATTCCATATATGGACATGGCATTCCTGATTTTCATCGGGCAATGAAAGAGGTATTGGGGAAATTGGAGATCTATCCCCAGAAAGTGGCCGACAACGGATGGGATATTCGTCCGGAGTTATCCGGCAATTATGTAGTGAGTCTGTCTGATCCGGTGTTTTCACCTTCTTCCTACTCCTTCAGGGTTCTCGATGAATCGGGCTATTTGATTTCTGCACATAGATTCAAAGATGAGAATACACTCCTTGTTCCACTTCAGGAAGGGATTCTCAAAAATAACCGATTCCTCTATTTCGTGACGGAAGAGCCGTTTAAGCAACGTATATATAAGGTGGAGATCTGATTATGAACGAATCTTCTCTTACATTATCTGAACTCAACCGTCAGGTGAAGGATGCTATCCGCGATCATCTGCCGGGAACCTACTGGATGCGGGCGGAGACAAGTGATGTGCGCCGTAACCGCAACGGGCATTGTTATCTCGAATTTATAGAAAAAGATGCTGTAACACAATCCATCATTGCAAAAGCAAGGGGGGTGATCTGGGCGAACGTCTTCCAGATGCTGTCTGCCTATTTCGAAGATGAGACCGGTCAGCAGTTCACGTCGGGGATCAGTGTATTGGTGCGTGTTTCGGTTGAGTTCCATGAACTTTACGGGTATTCACTTACCGTAGTAGATATCGATCCTTCATTCACCCTCGGAGAAATAGCACGTAACAGGCAACTCATATTAAAGCAACTGGAGCAAGAAGGGGTTTTAACACTTAACAGGGAGTTGGAGTTACCGGAATTGGCAAACCGGATCGCGGTCATTTCGTCGCCTACTGCCGCAGGTTATGAGGATTTTTGTGATCAGTTGGCAAACAATCCGGGGGGACTAGTTTTCTATACCAGATTGTTCCCGGCGATTATGCAGGGCGACAGGAGCGAGGCTTCTATTATAGCAGCCCTGGAAAAAGTCTTTCAATACAGGGATTTGTTCGATGCAGTGGCCATTATCCGGGGTGGGGGTGCGTCGTCAGACCTGAGCTGTTTCGACTCTTACCTTCTGGCGACCAACGTAGCGCAGTTCCCTCTTCCGGTGATAAGCGGTATAGGCCATGAACGGGATATCACTGTATTGGATATAGTGGCGCATACCCGTGCGAAGACGCCCACAGCGGTAGCCGAGTTTTTTATAGCTCGTCTGAACCGTGTGGCGACAGAACTTCTCGACCTGGAAGAGAGGATAGTATCTGAAAGTGAATCGAGGTTATTGAAAGAGCAAACGGATCTTTTTTCGTTGTCCAAAGAACTGGTGCATCAATCCTCCCTTATGATACAAAGAGAAGTATCTGTAATACAGCAGCTTTCAGGAAAGATGAAATATGGGGTGAAGCACTTGTTGCAGCATCAATCCCATCTGTTGGAAAACAGGGAGCAATTCATTCAGATGGTTTCTCCCGTGAATATCCTCAAACGCGGCTATACCCTCACACTAAAGAACGGAAGAATTGTGACTTCGTTGAATGACCTCTCCGTGGAAGATGTTATAGAAACCCGTTTTAGGGATGGTTTTTCTACCTCTGTTATCACGCAGGTTGTTCCCCGGAAGCCTCATGAGAAAGATTGAATGAGATTGAGCGAGATTGAAAAAGAGAGGCACAAATCAATTTGAGAGTAGTAATATTTTAATGAGAGCATGAAAAAAATCACTTATACAGAAGCCAAAAAAGAACTCGAAGCAATTGTCTTTGCTATTGAGTCGGGTGAATTGGATGTAGATGCCCTTACCGAGAAAGTAAAAAGGGCATCGGAACTGATCGCTTTTTGTAAGGAAAAGCTGACCAAAACCGATAAAGAACTACAGAAAATTTTAGATGATATCGCATGATCCCTGAAAAGAAGCAGAGCGTCATTATTGTAGCCGGAGGTAAAGGACTACGGGCAGGAGGGGAGTTGCCTAAACAGTTCCAACCCATCGGGGGTGAACCCATGTTGACACATACCATCAAAGCTTTTTATGATTATGACTACAGGATACGTATTGTCGTGGTGCTTCCGGAGGAAGCGCAGTTGTTGTGGTCGCAATTGTGCGAGGAACATCGATTCTCTGTCCCGCATACAGTCGTGCCTGGTGGAGAAACACGATTCCATTCCGTGAAAAACGGGTTAGAAGAAATTTCGGCAGATGAGATAGTGGGAGTCCATGACGGCGCACGTCCTTTTGTAACATCCGGACTGATAGGACGATGTTTTGATACTGCTTTCGAAAATCAATGCGGAGTGATCCCCGTGGTGGATGAAGTAAACAGTGTGCGTCAGCTCACCGGAACAGGAAGCCGGATGGTCGACCGGAAACAGTTGAAACTCGTTCAGACACCACAGGTCTTTCCGGCGGGGGAATTGAAAAAATCTTATGAGGCCGGTTTTGATCCTTCTTTTACCGACGATGCATCGGTAGCGGAGAAATGGGGTATGGGTATTCAACTGGTTGAGGGGGAGGTGACCAATATCAAAATCACCACCCCTTTCGATATGGCACTTGCCGATTATTACTACCAGTTGATGGCAAATCGATAGGTTTTCGGTATTTTCTTCAGTAAATGGTATAGAAAAGTGGGCTAATTCAAAAAATATCATTCCATTTTGTCAAAATATCATAGAAATTTATTACTTTTGAAGGATCAATCAAAAGCAGACACCTATGGAAAAAATAGACAAGTTAGATCGGCAGATTCTGGAGATCATTTCCCAAAATGCCCGGATTCCTTTCAGAGATGTGGCGGAGCAGTGCGGTGTGTCGCGTGCCGCTATCCATCAACGTGTGCAACGGATGATCGAAAATGATGTGATTACCGGTTCCGGATACCATGTAAACCCAAAAGTGCTTGGTTATGCCTCCAGTGCTTATATCGGGGTAAAACTCGAAAAAGGATCGATGTATAAGAATGTGATCCCCGAGTTCGATAAGATACCTGAAGTGACCGAATGCCATTTTACCACCGGCCCCTATACCCTTCTGGTGAAGATATTTGCACGTGACAATGAGCATCTGATGGATCTGCTGAATAACCGCATCCAGGAGATACCGGGTGTAGTAGCCACAGAGACGATGATCTCACTCAGCCAGAGCGTGAAGCGCGGAATTCCAATTATGAAAGATACGAATGGGGAATAAGATTTCACAACCGCAATTCATTTTTCTCACTCCTTAACCAGTATCATCAGATCCGAAAGGCATTTGTCTCCGGATTAATTTCCGACTTTAAATTTTTCTGTAATGTCGATGAGGTTTTTTGTTGAATTGTAATCCATTCCTCTGATTGTGGTTTTATCACTAACCCCTCTACATTCATACATTTTTCAGGCAATACGGCATAATACAAAAGAGGATCAGTCGCATCAAGAAGTATAATCCTGTTATCGATCTCTACCAATACAATGACATAATTAAAAAAATGTTGAAACGGATGGGAAAAACTGATGGTACCATTGCCCCGGGTACTTAATATGACGGGGTATGCCTCTATCCCTTCTGATTTTAATAGTCCTGCAAGCAGTAAATTGATGTTTCCGGTATTTCCGCTTTGCTGTTTTAAAAAATCTTTCAGATTCACATCTGCAAATTTTCCTGAGAACCCGTTCCATCTGTATTTCGATTTAACAAATTCGGTGATGATTTCAATCTTTTCCTGTGCAGATTTATCTTTAAGTTCGATTCCGGACATAATTTTAGAGGCTTGCTTCTCTACATCTTTGATATATTTTCCGAAATAATCGTTCTTTAGGAATTCATCGCACATGGCCGGCCATGTGGTCATGATATCTCTGCTTCCTCCGTTGGGGTGATGAAACTTTGAAAGCTGGAAATTGATATTAATCATATAATCGTCGATGGAAGAAATAAATTCTTCATCTTTAAAGGCAGGAAGATTATTCATCCCGAAGTTATAAATTACTTCCCGGTATCTGAGATTCCTGAATTGGATTTCACTGCTGGGTGTAGTGGCGGTGAAAATATCTAATTTATCGGTTCCCTTAAGTATATATACATATTCATAATATGGAATTGCTTTGTATTTTAAGTGGCTGAAAATAACCGGTATCTTTTGCTGGAAATACCATCGTCGCATATTGAAAAAATAAGGGGTTACAATGGTATAGCTTAGTTCGATGACCGAGCCGGGACGTACATCTGAGAGAGCGATTTTTTTGACGCGGACATCATCGTCCACTTTCTCTTCGAATATGTTCCTTGTTTCTAATTTTGTTTGAGTAAAGCCTTGGTCTATGTTATATGTGGTGCCTTCAATACTTTCGATGGATTCCCACCCCGAATTTCCATTAAATATCGGAATTTCGAAATTGGCATACTGTACGCCCGACTGCTTGAGAATTTTAATCTTAATCTGCTTTTTCATGCGGAGCAGGAAACCGTCCTGCTCGTAGTTTCCCGAATAAAAGTATTCTCCCTGATTGTAAAGTATGACGGCATCCGCATCGGGATCATTTTCATACTCTTTCATAACCATTTCGTACTGGGTTACTCTTCCGAAATCGAGTGAATATTTCTCTTCCTGGGCAAATCCCATTATGGCCAAAAAGAAGAAAAGAGACAGGATAGCATTTTTTTCATCATATACATTAGTTGGGTATGTTTCATTAAAGAATTTCGATATGGATATTTTTCAATTCGTTGTTCTTCATCGTTTGAATGAACCGGAAGAATTCGTCATATCTTTCAATAGGATACTTACCTGGGTATAATAGAAAAGTTTTGTAACAAACCAATGTGTGATTTTTTAGGTCAAAAGAGATTTCATATTTCCCGAAATCAGTCTCAACAAATACCTTTTCCGGGATTTTGATAATTTCTTTGTCGGGTATCTCGTAAATAATTGTATCCTGGTAAAATTCAGGATAATTGATTTGTACACCGGTTGTCCTTTGGTCGGGAGTTTCAAAGTCTTTAAAATCCATCGGGAAGGGTGAAAGAATTATATTCTTACCGTATTCTTTATATATATTTTCAGCTTTGAATCGGGCGGTCAGACTGATCTCAGGAGATTGTCTGTTGTTGGAGTTTAATTCATAATCAATAAGTTCCGCTTTGCCTGAAAAAATCTGACTACGGATAATATTATCTACTCTATCTTTACCCAATTCTTTGGCTGCATAATTAAAAAATTCATATTTATGACCTTTCTGAACTTCCGATAGATGGATTTGCTGTATATCCGTTTTTACCTCTATAGTCCGGGAACAGAGCACATCGTCCGGCTGTAGTGCCGGAATCGGAATCAGCCGGCTGTCATTCTCATCGACCAAAAGCGCTTTCCTGCCTTGTATAAAAGTACCGATGTATCCGAACGGAATATTTTTATCGGTGCATTCCAGGAAAACGGTATCTTCTTCAAGCGGTACGGTCAGTATGACATGGTTAAATGCTTGAGAAGGAAAGTTAACATCCAATTCAGAGATTTTTGTGCCGGCTTCGATAAGTGTATAATATGATGGTATACCTGCATATTTCAACATGGATTGCAAATAATTGGTAAGGGCTTTACAATCGCCATACTTATTATTACAAACATAGCTGGCCGGATAAGTTTGAAGACCTCCTAATTTAATACTCACATTGATATATCTCGTATAATCCTGAAGATACCGGTAAAGAATTTCAACTTTTTGCTTTTGGCTGTGAGTATTCCTGAGTAAGTTGTCAATTCGTTGACACTCTTCTGCCGGTAGTTTGTCTTTATTTTTATTCAGGCGGAATATCCAATTTCCAAAGGATTTCCAGGACTCAAAGCTTCCGGCCTCACCGTATTTGAAATGCAAGGGAACAATGTGGATGGACGGGGCTTTCAGATCCTTGTCCAGGCGATAGATGTCAGCAGATGACGGCGGTATGTAACCATATTTCCAGATATATTTCCTGAACCGGTTCTGTACAGCTGTTTTGGGACTTTCCACATTTTCATATTTGTATCTTATGGAATCTTTTATCGGTACTTCTACGATTAAAGTGCTCGAATGGACAGGTGTTTTAGATCTGGCATGATCTATATCGACAATATTCAGTGATTTTGCATAGTGGATCCAGGAGACGTAGAAGATACGGTAAGGAAATTTATCGTGCTTCAGATCGAAATATTTCACAAAATCATCTTCGTATAACGATACCGCAGAAATAAAACTACGGTCTTTAATTTCGTTTTTCTTCAACTTCCGGATAATATTTCCGTCCTGATCTTCAAGCCGGACAATATCTACACTTATCTTATCTCCTTTGGAATAGGGTATGATGATCTCTGTATCCGCATTCCTGTCGTTTATTTGCATTAATACGGTGTCAATCTGTACCATTCCGTTACTATTAAATATGAAATGGGAGGTTCGGTTTATTATCTCGCTGGAAGATGACTGCGAAAGACAGGTGAGTGACTGAAAAATGACAAATAGAACTGCGATGTTTCTCATAGTGCAAATCTTCAAAGAGATAAAAGTTACGACACAAATGTAGATGTTTTTTATTATTTTATTCAATTTTCTTACGATTTATTTGGTTTATATTATAAACTGATTTATATTTGTAGTATGATTATAGTTTAAAATATAAACCGATTTGAATATTAAAAATAAAAACAATGGAAGAGAGACAATTAAATGAGAAAGAGAGTTTAGAACTTATCGCTCGAATGATTCAAAACACGCAACGGAAATTGGAGAAAAGCAACGGAATGCCATTTCTTGTCTGGGGATATACTACGATTGTGGTGTCTTTGCTGATATGGTATTTTTTATCAACAACAGGGGATTACCGGATACATTATTTGTGGTTTCTGATCCCGGTGATAGCCGGTCCTATGATGTTCGTTCTTATCAGGAAATATGAAAAAGGCGTCAAAACCTATATCGACAGGGTAGTTGGGTATGTCTGGATAGTGATAGGGGTGACCGGTTTTATGATATCGATAACAGCTATGTTTTTCTGGAATTTACCGATACTGTTCATCGTTATTCTGCTGATGGGGAGTGGTACCGCAATCACCGGGCTGGTTATACGCTTTACCCCGATAGCGGTTGCCGGGTTTGTGGGAATTGTGTTATCACTTGCCTGCCTGTTTACGCAAGGTACAGATCAGATATTGGTTTTTGCCGGCTTATTTCTTGTGATGATGGTCATTCCCGGTCATATTCTCTATGCAAAAGGAAGGGGATAGTTATGTTTGCATCGCTCGATCCTTTATTACATTCCGAACTTCGTCTCGCTGTGATGTCCATCCTTATTTCGGTGGAAGAGGCAGATTTCGTTTATCTCCGCGAGAAGACCGGTGCTACTGCCGGTAACCTCAGCGTGCAGATCGACAAACTGAACGAAGCAGGGTATATTGATGTGGAACGGGGATTCGCCGGTAAGCGTACACGTACTGTCTGCCGCATTACGCAAAAAGGCATGCATGCTTTTCAACTGTACGTGCAAGCTTTGCAGAGTTACCTGAATCCGCCGAAAGAGGAATAAAAAAAGGCTGACATTCAGCCTTTTTAATGTCGGGATGAGGTGACTCGAACACCCGACCTCCACGTCCCGAACGTGGCGCGCTAGCCAACTGTGCTACATCCCGGTCAATTGTGGGTGCAAAGGTAAATAATTTTTTCCTATTCCGAGAGGAATTATATGAAAATTGATTATTTTTGCATCTGTAATGCGGCAATAGCTCAGTCGGTAGAGCATTAGCTTCCCAAGCTGGGGGTCGCGAGTTCGAGTCTCGTTTGCCGCTCGTTCAGTATTAAGCACTTATCGATTTATTTCGGTAGGTGCTTTTTCTTTATAACAAACATACACCAAGAAAAACAACGTTATCGACTGAAATCGAAGAATAAATAGTATGTTTGCTTTTCAATGAAAGAGTTGCTTCCCTGAATTCAGCGTGCGATAAGTTCTGATTTTTGGAAGAGAGGAATCTTTTTATTCAATATATTTCCTCACTACTGACCGACTAAAATAATTAAAGAAGAATCGGGCTACTCCCGTTTTCCGGTTTCACCCGAATGTCGTATTTTTATTGTCGCAAAAAAATAAAATCGACATGGACAAAGTTAACAAAAAGAATTTAGTCGGTCAGCCGGTGTTCAAACAAATTATCAATATAATCCCCAAGGAGAAGTTTGATGAGTTGGTGATAAGAATGAAAACAGACAGGTATTATAAGACCTTTTTTTCATGGGAGCAGTTAATGGTAATGCTCTTTGGCATATTTTCCCGTTGTGACTCGATGGGGGAGGTTTGTGATGGAATGCGGGCTTTGGCGGGTAAGCTGAATTATCTTGGGATGGAAAGTTCACCTGCCAAAAGTACGGCCGGAGACGCGTTACGTGATAGGGACGAAGAATTGTTCCGACTGTTCTATTTCGCATTGATAGCCCATTTTTCTCCATTTTTGTCGGTCAGCCGCAAAAGGAAACGCCGCAAAGAAGGCATTAGTTTTGAAGAATTTTATGCATTTGACTCAAGTACAATAACCCTGTTCTCGGACATAATGAAAGGAGTGGGTCGTAATCCTAAAGGCGAAGGGAAAAAGAAAGGCGGATTGAAAGTCCACATGCTGACCGATATCCATGCCGACACGCCACAATTTGTGAAGATAAGCGAGGCAAAGATGCATGACAAGAACTTTTTGCAATATCTGAATTTGGCTCCGGGCAGCATGATAGTCTTTGACAAGGCGTACAACTATTACCTGCAATATGCCAAATGGACCCAAACGGGTGTAAATTACGTTTGCCGGCTAAAAGACAATGCAAAATATGAAGTTCAGGAAGTCCTGTTTGAAAAGAAGTTGGAGAAAGGTGAATATGGCGTTTTTAAAACGGAGCATATCCACATAAACTATAAGGAAACCGTTGAAATCGAAGTCGAGGGAAAAAAAAGAAGAAGAAATCCAAACAGGTGAAAACTTTATGCTTGCGTTTAGTCTGGTATAAAGATGAGGAAGGCAGAAAATACAAGTTCATAACCAATAATTGGGAAATAACGGATGAGGAAGTTGCCTTGGCTTATAAAAACAGGTGGTTAATCGAGACGACCTTCAAAAGTTTAAAACAGAACTTCCAACTCACCTATTTTTATTCCGACACGGAAAACGGTATAAAAACACAAGTTTGGTGTACATTGATCGCCTTTTTGCTTTTGCAGGTGATTCAAACCAAATCTGAAAGCAAAAAGGCATTTTCAACCATAGCCGCATTGTTGCGAATGCATTTGATAAGCCATTTGGATTTGACTTGGGTTGTGACCGAAGGCAGGCGTGCATATCCCAAACGGATGAAGAGTCGGAACAAAAGCCCATCGGCCGCACAGCTATCATTGTTCTGAGGAATGGGGAGGGTATCTTTTTGGAAAATGAATTTTCATTTTCCAAAACACTATGTATCATCGTAATAAAAATAGAATTTAAAGGATTTAGAATTTAGTCGGTTAATAGTGATATTTCCTTATATTTGTTCCTGATAAATAGATGATAATGAGTATGAAATATGATATTATAGTCTGAAATTTATGATGGAAGGAGTGATATTCTCTAAGTATTTGGGAATGAAATTGGAAAAAGTTTGAATAAGATAAACAAAAAATGATGAATAATATGACCTATGAGTCTGCTCTGAAAACCCCATTTTTTCAAATTGCTGAAAAATGAAGTTTAACCGGACAAATGTGATTGTTTTTATTAATTGAAAGTATGTTTACAATAATATACATATTGAAACATAAATTAATTATATATTGTGGCAGTTTTTGCCAAAAAAGCGCTCTTTGACTTATTCGCGTCATATAATTCACTATCCTGACGAAGTTTATCCACAACGAGCGGGAGTATGCCCATAGTTTGTGCTTGGCAAGTGACCTGTAACGGCTCTTGTCATTCGGGTAATGGTATCCTAACTGGAAAATGCTTGCTTCGACATTGTTCCTGATATTTTTTTCATCTATCGGGATATCGTCCAATTTCTTCCTCAGAGCGGCAGCCCTGAGGTTATCCTCATCGAAGTAGCGGTATTTTCCTTCTTCAGTCTTGATCCTCCATTTCCTCTGTGTTTTGTCTTTGCGGAGTTTTACCCGTTGTGCCTGTATTGTTGTTCCTGTTTTGTTGTCGGTTACTATTAAATTGATTTCATTCTGTTCGTCCAAACGGATGTCATATCTCGGTGCGGGGCCTTGCATGCCTGTGAGTATCAGCTCGATGCCATTTTTATCGCTTTGGCAATACTCCTGATTATCAGCACTGTGGTAAGCCCCGTCGGCATATACTTTCTCTATTTTGTCGGATATTATTTCCTGTGTCCGATCCAGGGCTTGTTCAAGGAAGCCGTTGTCCGGAGCCGATGCCACCGTTACCTCGGTATCGGTTATCAGGTTCAATGCCGTATCTTTGTCATCTCCCGGTTGGTCGCATGTCTCGGTGACGTTCACCGAATACCCTTTGACCTTGTTGCCGTCTTTGTCACGGTAATGGCAGTCGGTGTCATGGGGTGACTGTATGGATTTGGCGCTGACTTTCTCCTTTTCCAGAGGAACGACAGTTTTGTCCCTGCCAACCGAGTATTGTTGTTCGAAAACCGCTTTAAGGGTCTGGTAATGACCATAGTCATGCTTCTTGAAGAGCCCTATAAAACGGTACATCAGTTTGCCCAGTTCAACGAACCTGGCATCAACCTCGGCCTTTGTACTGCGGTACACCACCTTGTTGCCCGTTTCACCCTGTATGCTTTCGATAAGGGAAAACATCTCTTTGGACAGGCTCTTATTGAAGATATGTTCCTCCCTTTCATTGATAAACAGACGCAGGGTTTCATGAATCAACTCGTAACGGGAGTACCAGGCGATATTGCTGCCGACCAGTTTACTGTCCATGCGCACCTGCTTGCCGCTCACCTCAAACTCCAATAGCTGGTCACGGGTGATTTGCCCCTGGCACTTTTTGAACAGGTCTTCGCCGTGTTCCCTTGCATAGTCAACCAGATGGCGACGGAAAAGGTAGTAAGTGGATGAAACAGGCTCAGCGTCCTCTAACGACATCAGACCCAGAGCACTGCGAACAAGTAAATTGTATGCGCAGTTCTCAAACAATTGTGCGTCGCTCCATCCCTGGCCTTCCTTGAGGATCATCATACCGACCAAAATACGGATAGAGGCATTAGGAGCCCCCGTTCCATTAGAATAAAGTGGTCTGAAAATAGACTCATCCACACGCATTACAACATGGTTTCGGAACCGGTTATGCCAGGAGTCATTTTTTAGGTATTCTTTCTTCTTAGAGTCTCTGAAGTACTCCGTCGGTGATGAAAAAATGCCCAATTGAGGGTTTTCGTCCGATTTTTTGAACATATTATACAGTTTTAAGCCCTACTAAGGTAGTGAATAATAGCTATATACGCAAATATTTCAAAGAACTTTTCAGGTGAAATTTACCTGATTTATAAAATTTATTGTACAAAAAATTTTAAACTAAATTATCACTCCGACTTTTCGGAGCGGACTCATTATTGCATCTATCAACTCATTCAGATAGGGCTGGAAAGATTCGTACACTCCTGCAAGCTCTGATACCTGTTGAATCACGATAATATCCCAGGCTTTATCAGCAACAGCTTCTACAAATCCGCATGGCTCCTTTACCTTTTCCCAGGCATTCTTTCCGGGGTATGACTTCTCATAGCGTGGATAACCGGCTTCTCCGGATGTATAAATCTTATGGTGTTGTTCAAGGGAGCACCCCCCACGCACCAATCTCCCCAGCATAACATTATCTATGCCTGCGTGTTTCAACAGATCGGGCAGGTATTGCATTCCGTCATCCGTAAAACTATTACCAATACCCAGTATTTTTAACGAAGTGGGATTTTTTGGTAGAGGGTTGTTTTTGAAATTCGTAACTGAGACCGATTGCTGGCTCCATGCAAAAAAAGGGAATACTCCCAACAAGCAGATTACAATTGAGATTTTTAATAAAAGCTTATTCATTGTTCGTTATTATTTAGTTATTCTTAATCCTCTGTTTTAATCTATATTCCCCACTTTTCCAGTAACCATTTGGCTGCGCTCAGGTTGTACTGTAGTTTATACTTTTCAGCGATCTCGGAGACTTTGTCCTTTACAGCCTTGCTGTCAATACCCAATACATCAACTGAGTTCAAGGCAAATGTACAGGTATGATCGTCATTTTTCAGTTTGTCCAGGAGTATCTGTTCAGCCAACTCCTTTCTCCCCAGGGAATACAAGGCTTCCGCTGCGACGGTTGCCACATTCGGGAAATCATCTGCGGATGCCTTTTCCAAAGCCGGAACGGCCGGCCGTGCCTTTTCACCCAGGATCAGGAGTCCCATGGCTCCCCAGTAACGAATAGCGCTGTCGTCACTCTCCAGGAATTTGACCAGCAGCGGCAGATTTTCCGGGTTGCCCTCACTTGCTATTTCCGCAGCATTGACTATCTCTTCAAGAGGAATATTTTCTTCCCTCATATAGTCATATATAGCGCGGTTCTTTGTCCTTGTCGACCGGTCTGCTTCAGGGATAAACCCTGCATCCCTGATTTCCAGTAGCCACTCCCTGTTTGCCCTGCGCATACGTTCGAGGACTTCCCCGTATTCCGGCTTACCCGCAAGGTTTACCACTTCCCAGGGGTCATTTTCTGTGTCGTATAACTCTTCCGCCGGTTTATATTGCCAGAACCTGCCTTGCACCTCATTGCATTCCCCGTTCAGGTACGCCTGTTCCCACGATGCAAGGGAAGGTGCCTTCCAAAGATAGTCTATATGTTGGCCGTAGATCCTGTGGGGCATATAGTTTCTAATGTACCTGTATTTCCTGTCGCGCACAGCCCTGGAGAGGTCGTATCTTTCATCCATCCTGCCCCTGAACATATACACGTACTCCGGGTCTTCTGTCGTGTCGGGTCCAAGAAAAGCATTCCCCTGCATATATGCCGGTTTGGGTATACCTGTAATGCTTAACAGGGTCGGAGCCAGGTCTACAAGGCTGATTAACCTGTCGACTTTTGTCCCCTTTTCACTATTGGGAAACAGATGCTTGTATTTATCGGGAATGCGGACGATAAGTGGGACCCGTGTCCCCGACTCATAAATGTAGCGCTTGCTCCTGCCCAGGATACCGCCGTGGTCTGCATAATAGAATACGATTGTATTTTCCAGCAGTCCATTATCTTCCAGTTCCTTGAGTTGCTCACCTATCCAGGCATCCATCCTCTCAATATAATCATAATATTGTGCCCAGTCATGTTCCATTTCGGGAGTACGGGGGTGGTAGGGAGGCAGGGACATCTTCCTTGGATCATGCCTTAGTTCACTGTCAGGTATTGACTCGTGTATCACATGTTCGTGGGAGAGGGTGGTGTTGAATATGGCAAAGAAGGGTTGCCCCGGTTTCCGGTTCTTGTAATGGGCCTGGTCGGACGACTCATCCCATATACCGGAGAGCTGTTTCCCGAGGATATTGTAATCTTCCTTTTTATTGTTGGTACAATAATACCCCAGTTCCCTTAAGAATTGGGGATAAAACCTTACCTCATCGCTTTTTGCGTAGGTACTGCGCATATTCTCATTCCCGGCCGAGTTGGCATATACCCCTGTGATGATCGTATTCCTTGAAGGTGCGCTGACCGGCGCGTTTGCATAGGCATGGGTATAGAGGAAGCCTTGCGAGGCCAGTTTGTCGAGGTGGGGTGTTGTGGCAAGGGTGTCGCCGTAACAACCCAGGAATGGGCTGTTGTCTTCCGAGGTTAACCAGAGGATATTCGGTAGTTCCTGTTCCTGCGGTTGTTTTTGCTGGCAGGACAAGGGTGTAAGGAAGATAAGCGGTGTAATCTTTATAATACTTTTCATAAACAAAGATAATAATTTTAAAAATTTCTTGTCACAAAATAAACCTATTCTCGCCTTCAGTCAATATTCTTTCTGCTCCTTTAAATCTGAATGAGCCCGACATACCCTGAGGCAAAACAATAAGGGTCTGCAATCCTTTTTTTGTGAGTTGATACTCCACTTTGATACGACCGGTTGGATGAGGCATATCGGCTTTTAAACTTTTGAGTTCCCCCAGATGTGGTTCGATTTTTACTGTTTTAAAACCAATATCGGCCGGTTTTATCCCGCACACTGAACTCAGTAGGAAGTAGGCCGGATGGGCGCTCCAGGCATGGCAATCGGAGCGGTCGTGTGAAGCAAACCCGGTTTCGCCACAGGTTGTATGACCCCGATCGATAAAATTATACCAGAAATCCAGGTTATCGAGATAAAGATGTTCGTTCCCGGTTTTTTCCATGGCTTTAAACAGGAAAAAGGAGAAATAGGAACTGGCCATCTCTTCGAAACTTTCAAACTGTAAAATACGGTGTAGCAACTCAGTTTGCGCTGATGGCGGTACTAAATCGCATAAAATAGCCATAATGTTGGTATGTTGCGAGAAAATCTCCTTATCAGCATAATCGCGGAAGAGTTGCTTCTGTTCATCCCAGCAATTGGTGTACACTGCTGCCTTTATTTTTCCGGAAAGCTCTTTCCAATGCGCCGAACGGCTTGTCAATCCTGTTTCCTGATAAAGTCTGGAGACACAGTCGAGCGTATGGGCATAATAAAGGGTGAGCAAACCAGACTGTCTTGCTTCACCATTTTCATTACGGCGTACTAAACTCCCTTTTGTAATACTCCAGTCGACGAAGTTTTGATTTTTTACTACGCCGATCAATCCGGTACGTTCGTCGAGGTGACGTTCATAAAACCGCAATACCCCTTCTATGTTATCGGTAAACTGCAGGACAAAAGCAGAATCACCCCGCATCAGGTAATAATCAAGCAGTGTTTGCACCCATCCCATAGACCATGTTCCCATATCAAAATCGAAGCGGGAAGGATAAGCCGACTTGAACAAACCAGTTTCTTTGTTTTCCGACTGAGGGTAAAGCCTTAAAACTTCACGTAGAAGCCGGTCATCGGTAGAATTGTAGGTTGAAATGGCTGCAATAGGCCGGTTGTCCCCTCCATAACTCAACTGTTCGTAAAACGGTGTATCGTAATAAGTTTCTCCCGAACACATACGCAACGTACGTTGGCTCATCTCAAAAATTTCGTTCAGCTTTTCATTGTCACTTTCAAAGGTTGCCATTTCTGGATAGGGATACCCTGAATATTCAAGAATATATGAACCGATTTCTAACGGTTCGTTTTTGGTTTCCACATTGAACTGGACGTAGCGAAAGCATCGCTTCCACAACGGCCGGAACATACATTCTCCTCCATCTGCATGAAAAATATCCCATACGCCAAACATATTCAGATTATTCACCGAGTCACGATGGGCCTTCAGGTGAACCGCTTCATATAGCGCCTCTGCATATTTTACCTGAATGCGGCTACCCGCACCACCATGTACAGTCAGTTCGGGATATCCCATAGTCAGCACCTCAAAATCGATTAAAATGTTGGCACTGGTATTGGCAGGAATGGTTAAACTTGATGTTCCGTCCCATTTACCAACAGGGATATTGACGTTGTTCACCTTTCGGATTTTGGCGGGATAGGCCAAATGGTCATCCATAAATGCGATGTTTCTTGGAACAAGGTTCCAGGGCGGTTGCTTGTCAAACAGCAATGGTTCAGCAGCAATCCAACCGCTGTCGTCAAATCCTGTTGTTTCCCAACCCCATGGATATTTTTCGGCAAAGATCTCGTCACCGCCGCCACAGGCATAAAACCCATAAAACCACCGTTCTTTAAATAACATCTCATGATAGGAAATCACCCGATACGCAGGATTTTTATAGACTTTCCAGTTACTGTTAGTATTCAATTCACTAAAATTGCTGTTTTCCACACGCAACATAAAAGCCGTTTGTACCGAAATAAATGCCATAGGTTTATCATCGCCTCCATTAAAAACAAGTGCTGCCAGAAGGTTTTCGCCGATATGTAGGAATGGAGCGATA
Organism: Proteiniphilum saccharofermentans; assembly: GCF_900095135.1. Lineage (NCBI taxonomy): Bacteria > Pseudomonadati > Bacteroidota > Bacteroidia > Bacteroidales > Dysgonomonadaceae > Proteiniphilum > Proteiniphilum saccharofermentans. Next base: position 4,054,668 of record NZ_LT605205.1, on the reverse strand, counting down.
TCAATTATATCGTACTTATAAGTCTTAAGATCACCTTTTGCCGGTCCGTAACAAACCCGTTTGCCATTCACAAAAAGATTATACCTGTTATCGGCTGAAACGTGGATAACCATTTTGTCGGGGACTTTATCCAGTTCAAAGCTTTTTCGGAAATGGTATACTCCGTATGCTGTTTGATTGGCAGAAGGGTAGGATACCCAATGCGACGCTGGTTGAGCGAAACTCACCGGGAATAAGGATAAAAACAGGAAACTACATAGAAATATTTGATTTACCTGATTAATCATTATTTTTTTATTTTAATACTTCGGTAAATATTCAATTAACCAATTAAAATTCAATGATTTACATAACATAGTTTAACATAAAAAAGATGGTTAAGTAGCTGATTATCAGTATCTTTATAGCTGATCAAAACCTAATAAAGATGGATAGAACCAGCATACTTAACCAATATAGAGGTATCTGTAGTGATGTTCCTGGTGAACTAACTACGAAGTTAAACAAAAGTTTCAAATCATTCCTTATGGAGACGCTTATTTTGTATCTGGTCATTCCCGGCAGGATTAATTTCCTACAATTGGGGAGATATGGCAAGTCGTGTGAACAGCGATTTCGCCAGAACTTCTCGAAGGATTTTGATTGGCTGGAGTTTAACTTGTCCTTGTCTGATAGGGTATTAACCGGAGATCGCAAGGCAATTGCCATTGATCCCAGTTATATAACCAAATCAGGAAAGAATACCCCTTGGATTGGTTACTTCTGGTCGGGTGCAGCCGGTCAGGCGAAAAGAGGATTGGAAATCCTGGGAGTGGGCCTTATAGACGTCGACAACAAGGATTGCATCAGTCTACAGGCCGTTCAGACTCCGGACCGTCAAACCCTGGAGAGTCGTGATGCCAACCTGATTGACTGGTACCTGCTGGTCATTAAATCGATGCGGGAGAAACTCTATCGGGCAAGCCGTCACGTGGTTGCCGATGCCTACTTCGCAAAGAACAACTTCGTTACGGGTCTGCAAGAGATGAAGTTTGATCTGGTCAGCCGCTTCAGGGATGACGCCGCACTTTATTATCCAACACTGCAGAAACCGACAGGCAAGAAAGGCAGGCCTAAACTCTACGACGGAAAGATTGACATGGCCAACCTGGATACAACCAGAGTGCAAAAGATCAATATTGATAACGGTGATCTCTACACCTTGGTAGCCTATTCCAAATCACTTAAACGGATGGTCAGGCTTGTCGTCTGGTATTCCAAGGATGGGAAAAAACCAAAACTGTTCTTCTCTACCAATCCTGAGATGAGTGGAAAAGATGTTATAGAATTTTACCGCACCCGTTTTCAGATCGAGTTTTGCTTCAGGGATGCCAAAGGCTTCACAGGACTGATGCAATCGCAGGCAAGGGACGTAGCAAAGCTATCGTTCAACTTTAATGCGTCTCTTACCTCAATAAACCTGGCAAAGGTGCTGGCAAAGGAGAAAGGCATCCCCTTTTCGATGGCATCATGTAAAACAATGATACACAATGCCTACCTGCTTGAGCGATTTATTTGCGTGTCTGGCATAAAACCGAACAGAAGATTAAATGATAAACTTGTTAAAGAACTCGTGGAGTTTGCAGCCATTGCTGCATGACTCATATAGTAAATTTTTAACGGACTATTGTTATTTGAGTCCATTTAAATAATCAGTAGCTCGTTAGAATTATATAATTTTATTCCTTACCGGATCCCATTCAACCCTTCTTTTTTCCACATACGATTTATGTGCCATCAATACGGTTATACCTTCTTCATATGCACGTTCGATATTGCTGCTGGTCTCTCCGCCGTTGCGGATACAATCGATCCACTCCTTGAGATGCAGGTGTGTGACATCAATTTCCTTTCCGTTTATTTTGGTGGTGGTGAGGCCTCTTGAGGCATAATACTTTTCGGTTGCGGTTGATATAGCATCAATTTCTCCCGATCCTGGACTCACGTGAATCATGGGACTGTTTGCATTGAAAAGTCCGGCTTCAAGTTGTTTTTTATATTTTACAGAGTCGTTGTCTGCTGTAATGGTTAATGTTCCACTTAACTCCATGGATGCGTCGGGTCCCATAAAATAACGTCCCCGCTGTCGGCTGTTAGCAAGGCAACCGCTGTACATTAAAGTCAGCTCTTTATCGGGATATTCAAAAACGGACTGGATTTGATCGGGTATTTCCCGGTTATCCTTCCAAAAATAAATACCGCCGGAGGAAACCGCCGATTTTGGGATTCCAATATTAAGCAACTGGTTTACTGCATCGAATTCATGTGTAAAAAGTTGTCCTAACATCCCGGTGTCGTAATCAAAAAACTTTGTCCAATTATAAAACCGATCAATTGTAAAAGGGACTTTCGGACAGTCACCCAACCATTGTTCCCAGTCAATTGTCTTTAGGCTTCCCGGTTTCGGGTTGCCATATTCGTCCAGGTGTCTGATCCAGGCTCCCTCGGCACTATTTCGGTTTGTAGTGGTCTCAACCAAAGCAATTTTCCCGAGAATTCCTCTTTTGATAATCTCCTTCGCTTGCTGAAAAACAACATTCTTGGTAATCTGGTGGCCAAGCTGGAATACGCGGTCGCTGTTTTTTACCGTATGATATACTTCCTGTAATTCATCTTCGTGTAATGCAATACTTTTTTCACAAAAGACATGTTTTCCTGCCTTTACCGCATCCGTGGTCATGCGGGCATGATGATGGTCGGGTGTGGCAATAACCACTGCATCGATAGAATCATCATCCAACATCTCCCGGTAAGTCCGGTATCGTTTGACCTTTAATCCCGACGGTTTGGCTCCGCCTGCTAAAAGTTCGTTTCCGGCTGTAACCAATCCTCTTTCTGCATTCATATCAAACACATCGCAGATTCCGGTGATTGCCACATTTAAATTTTCCTGTTCCAGCCAGTTTTTTAACCTGCCGCTTTTTGTATAGCTTTCCACTGTTTCGGGATGCATAAACCCGAGTCCGTTGGCAAGTGCATTCGCCCTGTTTCCAAAGCCTATTATTCCAATCCGGATCAGATCACCTTTTGAAACGGCAGGGACTTTTTGTTGGATATGGATGTCTTCAAGTCCCAATTCTTTAATTAACCGGGACTGTTTTTTTTTGTCCCAGCTTATTTTATCAAACAGTTCATATCCGAATAATCCCAAAACCGGTATCCCTGCCAATGCTTTCAATGCACTTCTGCGCGAGAGGATGTTTTTATCTTCATCGGGATGAGGTTTCTCTTTTCTTGTATTCATTTTCTAATTTTTAAACGATTAATAAAGACATCCAGGCCAATAATTGAACCGGTAGGAAAAACGGCCAGAACAAAAAGTGACATGGCTTCAATGAGGGTTTTGTTGACAAGAAGATTATTTCCTTCTGAGGGAATCGTGTATTCTATACCAACGATTGGGGCATTATTGAAGTAATATATGAACAAAAGGATTGCTCCCGAAAATGCGGCAAAACTTGTGAACAATCCCAGGATCAATCCCAATCCGATCGCGATAAGCCCCCATGTATTTAAAAAATCTACCGCATTCAATACATTGTTATTCGAGACAATCCAATTGGAAATTCCAGACATGATCCATTGAGATTCCCCGAGAAAGCCAGCAGCGGACCAGCCGGGATTAAGCAGTTTAGAGACTCCTTCATAAAGTAAGTGCCAGCCAGCGAGAAATCGTAAAATAACCAATGCGCTTAATTGTAGATTTGTAAATGGTTGTACTTTTGCCATTTGGACAATATTATTTATTTAATAAACTTAAAATCAGATAGGTCATCAATCCAATACCGAGTTCGATGGAATCCTCATTGATATCGAACAACGGATTATGCAGCGAGGGATTTTCGGTTCCTTCATATCCCACTCCCAATGCATAGAAACAGGCATCCGTCACCCGGGCATAATAAGCAAAATCCTCGGAAGCCATCCAAACGGGCAGATCTATAATATTCTCCGCTCCCAAATAATCACGCATCAGTTCTTTAATCCTTTTCGTTAATGTAATATCGTTATGAAGCGAGGGGTATCCCTTTCTTATATCGATGACGGATTGGCATCCATATCCTTCCGCGACCGAATGGACTATGGATTCAATTCTTTTACACGCCTCGTTTCTCCACTGCTCGTCCACGGTACGAAAAGTTCCTTCAATCAAAACCTCGTCGGGGATAATATTTATGGATCCGTTCGCCTGGACTTTCCCAAAAGAGAGAACCGACGGGGTGTTGGGGTTATTCAGCCGGCTCACAACCTGCTGCAATGCAAGTATAACTGCCGAAGCTGCCACTATCGGATCGCTGTTTTTATGGGGTTCTGCGCCATGTCCTCCCCTACCTGAAATCTTTATTCTTATCTCATCCATGGATGCCATAAATTCTCCCGGTTTAATACCCACTTTCCCTGTCGGTATGGAGGGCATTACATGCTGTCCGATCATCGCGTTTACTTTGGGGTTATCCAGGGCATTCTCTTGAATGACCCGCATTGCTCCCCCGGGCAATATCTCTTCGGCAGGCTGAAAAATCAGCTTTACTGTCCCGCTGAAGTTATTGTCCAGTTTTGTGAGTATCTCCGCTACTCCTAAAAGTGAAGAAACATGAACATCATGTCCACAGGCATGCATAACGCCATCATTTAAAGATATGTAACTCAGATCTGTTTTTTCTGAAACAGGCAACGCATCCATGTCGGCTCTTGCAGCGACTACCTGATCAGAATCATATCGTCCTTGAATCGTAGCCACAACGCCGGTGCCCACTATAGGCTCCCATGTAATACCCAAGGCATTCAAGGAGTCTTTTATAAATGCCGAGGTGTTATACTCCTGAAAAGATAATTCCGGGTTTTGGTGCAGATATCTTCTTTTAGAAATAATGTCATTTTTTATTTCAGAAGCAAGACGCTTAATATCATCCTTTTTGTTCATAGACGTTTCGTTGTTATCACCTGTCAACCTTTATCGTTGACAATAAACAGCTTTACATATTCATCATCCGTCCACCGCGCATATTGGGAGGTGACACGGTCAAGCTCCTCTGATTGTCCCTTTGACAATTGTTCGCGCGGGTTCAAACACCAGGTACCCTTCATCAACCCCTGCCTTCTTAAAATTTCATGGATTCCGGAGATAGAACCTTTAAAATTGTTGGCCACATCAAAGAGCGCCCCGTTCATGTCGGTAATCTCACCAGCAATTTTAAGTATCTCTTCATGGTTGAGACTGTTCTCTCTCAGTCCCTCTTTGATAAAATGAAACAGTTCGACCGACTTTTTGGTCCAGACCGCGAAATGCCCCAGCAATCCCCCAGCGAATCTTTTTTCAACCAAACGGTTGTCCGCCTTAATTGAATAGGGCGTGATCAAATCGAGAACAATGTTGTCATCATTTCCCGTATATAGCGCGATCTCATTGTTCCTGGGAGAGTTGCACACAGCCCTGATCACATCCAAGGTATAATACCTGTTGAAAGGAGCTGCTTTTATCGCGTATATATGATCGATCTTGCAGAACTCTTCCCAGAAAGAGTAACTGAATACTCTTCCTCCCACGGATGGTTGGAGGTAAAATCCAAAAACGGGTATTACCCGGGCCACAGCCTTTGCGCGGGCGATCAGCTCATCCTCAGAGAGATTATCCAATCCTCCCATGCTTAACAGACCCAGATCATACCCGAGGCTTACAGCGATTTCAGCCTCTTTGACTGCCTGTTGGACCGGCCCGCAGATGCCTGCCACTTTAATAAAGGAAGATCCTGCCCCGGAGCGTGCGATTTCATCAGCAGCAATCGCCAGCACTCTTTCAAAATAACTGTATTCCGGATCCCTTATCTCGAACTGGGTGGTATGCACCCCGATGGCTATTCCATCCACACCACAGGAAATATAATAGCGCGTTAATCTTCTCTGGGACGCTTCATCTATAGTTAAATCCTCGTTTAATGCCAAGGGGTGCGCAGGAATGAATCCGCCCTCTTTTAACCTGGTTAACACCTCTTTTTTTATCGTTTCTGCCATAGCCGCTTCCGTTTAGAATTCACCTTTCCTCTCCTGGAAATGGGTGGGTTTATTTATTGTCTTTCCACCTTCCGCCACCCAGCATCCAATCAGCTCAACCATCTGTTTCAGGCTGACATTCGGATAGCCAAAGAGTTTGAAACATTCGGCGGCATTGCTCAGCAGGGCATCAGATGATTCAATGCCTGAAAATTTTGGGGATTTACCGAATATCTTACCAAATTCATTGGCCAGCCATCTTACGGAAATCATCTCCGGACCGGTCACATTTACTACTCTTGGGGGTGTTGAGCAATGTAGCAGCGCTCTTATGGCGATTTCGTTGGCGTCACCCTGCCAAATAACATTCACGTTCCCCATGCTCAAGTCAATCTCTCCTTCCTCCTTGACGGATTTGGCAATTTCCAATAAAACGCCATACGCTACATCATTCGCATAATTGAGGCGGTAAATAAACATAGGCGTGCTGTTTTTACGGGAAAAATATGCGAAAACGCGCTCTCTTCCCAAACAGGACTGAGCATACTCGCCTACTGGCGAAGCCTGCATATCCTCTGTCATTCCCCCGTTCACGACGGGTGATAAGGGATACACGTTTCCGGAAGAGAAAACGACTATATTAGACTTGTGAAATTTTTCGGCTACTTTCCCGGGCAAATAGGAGTTCATTGTCCAGGTATAAGACTCGTTCCCGGACGTACCGAATTTGTGTCCTGCAAGATAAATTATATTCGGAATCTGGGGCAGTTTATCCAGATCATTGTCGTTTAACAGATCAGCCTTAATTGTCTCTATCCCCTGACTATTTAATCTTTCGAAAACGGAATCTTCGGAGAAGCGGGATACAGCAATAATTTTTTTCTCAATTCCAGCCTCATTGATGGCATCCTGAGCCAGCTTTGCCATTGCCGGGCCCATTTTTCCCCCGGCACCCAGGATAAGGATATCACCCTCTATTTTGGCAATGTCATTGGCCAACCTCCGTGAAGGTTTTAGATAATCGCTTAGCACATCTTCTTTTGTCATATTGAACAGAATGTTATTTCAAAAATAAACAGGTTATCGTTTCAGAAACAGCAAATTATTTTAGGAAAATATCGATGAAATTCACCACAGCCAGCAAAACAATCACAATTAACCCGAGCGCTCCCGATATCTTTAAAAAGGGGTTGATCTTATTTTCACCCATGTACTTTTTATCATTTGCAATGAAGAACATGGTAACGCCGATTAAAGGGACGATAAATATTGTAATACTTTGAGCAAAAACAATTAACTCTAAAGGTGCTCCACCGAATAAGATTGAAATGATTGCACCGACGATCATAACCAATGCGATGTAAACGCGCGTTTTACTTGAGCTGAAGGCTCCCCCGCCGCCAAATGCATCACTTAGAAGCGTGCCGCCCACCGTAGCGTTGCCAACAATGGAAGAGAAGCCTGCAGCAAAGAGCCCTATCAGGAACACCGCGGATGCGTATACCCCGAAGGCAGGCTCTAAAGCCATGGACATATCCGTTGCGGTTTTCACCTCGATACCCTGGGGAAAGAGAATTGCGCCGGCACAAATCATCACTATCGCGCTGAGTAACCCAAGAATAATAATTCCGGTCAGGCTGCTGTTTTTTGATCTGCTTTCAAGTCCCTTCGCCGCTTTTTTACGTTCCTGTACCAGGTAAGAGGTATAAAATGCGCCGACAATTGAGAAACAGGATGCCATAAATGCAATGATTAATCCCATTGATCCTTCCGGTATATGTGGAATAATAAAACCTTTAGCCACTCCTGTGACATTAGGCTTCACTTCAAAGAGAGTGATTAAAAATGCCAGCAACATAAGCCCCACCAGAAACATCATCACCTTCTCGAGGACATTGTAGAATTTTCTAAAAAAAAGGAGCCCGATACCAATACAATTGAACACAATAATCCAAATAACATTGCTTGTACCGGTCAATTCACCTATTGCAATACCCACACCCACGGAATTACCTGCCTGAAATGAGGTGCAAACTAAAAAAATCGCGATTCCTATCAGCATAGAGAATCCTTTTCCCCATCTTTCCCCTATCATGGCCAATAGCGTTTTTTCTGAAGCGATCCCGATCCGTTCGGCAATCACAGTATAGACTGCCATGAAAAAGATCGCCACAGCGATAACCCACAATAGTCCATATTCATGGTTTGCGCCAATTTTTGAAGTGATGGTAAGTTTACTGGGCCCAAAAACAAGAGCGGCAACGATCAGCCCAGGACCGATACCATGAATCCAGCTGTTTTTTTCATTGGTTGCGGACATAACACAAAGATGCATTTATCAATAACTTCATGTTACAGAATAGAGAATAGTAACTTTTTCTAATACACTTGCATTCCAATTTCGAATGATACATTAAATATCCTTTAAAATAAGTTGTTCCGTTCAATGATGACATTTGATTTTAATGTGTTGACTTCCAGTTCACCCTGTCTCTGTTTATTGCGTATGGATGGTTGTAGATCTGTTGAATAGTAAGCTCTGTGTTTTCTTTTGTCAGGTGGGTCCACCAACACAAAAACCATACAATCTCAGGGCGTTCGTTCTTCATCCACTCCATCTCGGGTAACCATCCCACTTCTGTCAATGCGATAATTTTGTTTTTGCTTAATTTCTTCATTTCGTCCAGTTCATTTTTCAACGTTTCATCGCTGTCCCAATTTCGCACATCTCTCGGATACCCGTCAAAACCAACAATGTCAACATAGTCATCACCGGGATAATACTCAACTATCGGGTTAGAAATGTTTGGCGACCATACCCAGATCAGGTTGTTCAGTCCATGATGAATTGTATATCTATCATACATTAATTTCCATAATCTTTTAAAATCCTGTTTAGCTCCCCACCAAAACCAACCTCCGTTCATTTCGTGATAAGGTCGCCACAAAACAACTACACCTGAGTCTCTTAGTGTTTTCAGATAAGTTGCGATAGTATCAATATGGGCAATATATTTGTCATGGATTACCGTTTTCTCCTGCAAAAGTTCTCGGAAACGTTCCTTTGTCATTGCTACCTGAGTATCGCTGAATTCTCCTTCATTTGCCGATCCATCCCATTTGTCTGGGCTAACCTGATGCCACGATATGGTAACCAATCCTCCCAGTTTCCACTGTTCAATGGCTGCGTTTGTAATATTCATTCGCTTTTTGAAAGCTTCTTTGCCGTAACTGAAATCTTGACCCAGTAAAGCCGGATATTTGCCAGTAATCCCGAATACCTTGTTTGTCCATTTAGTCACACTGTCAGCCAAATTCTGTTGTCCGGTCAAAACACCATTTCCCTTCAGATCAATAATGTATTTCAATACTTTTTTTACATCCTGAGTGGCTGCAGGATTGACAGGCTCAGTTGAAAATGCAACTGAAGAAATAAAGATGAACAAAATGAAAAAATAAGTCCTTTGCATATTGAATGTTTATGAATATTATATGACTGTTTTGTTAATCAGTGATTAGGCCGATTCACCCGATTATATTCATAATCGGATAATGTGGTGAGAAAAATTACGGTGATTAAATTTTCATTATGGGAAAGAGTTGATAAATACAACTCTTTCCTCAATGAAAATGTACAATGGGCGATTTGAAAACGCTGTCTGAGATACTGATGATCTATTTCTCCATCTGTAAAACAGATATAACAGAAATGAATCAACCTAGACCGGACAAATTTGTTTTATCGTCTTCAAAACATCATTGGTTGAAACCATATGTTCACAATGACTTTAGTATCCGGGGTTTTGAGTCAGATTCTGATTCAAGTCAATGTCCCGCTGCATGATTGGCAACAAATATTGGTTGTCATTAAAATTAGGATGAGGTTCCAGGGAGTTGGGCCCTTTGAAAACATCATCTCCCATTTTCCGACGCTTGATATCCCACCAGCGTTTAAATTCAAAGCTGAGTTCGAGCCTCCTTTCCTCCAGGACAAGGGTCCTGAAATCATCTTTGGAAATTCCGGTATTCACGTCTGCAGGAAAATCGGTTGCTTTTCCTGCCCAGTTCCGTGCTCTGGCACGCACTTGGTTTACATATCCCTGTGCTTCTGCAGTAGGGCCGCTTACCTCATTCAATGCTTCTGCTGCTGTGAGTAAAACCTCTGCAAATCGGTAGATGGCGTAATTATTTTCAGTATCAGTAACCAGGTCACGCGGAACTCCCATTCGCCGCCAGTATTTGGCAATATGCGGGCGTTGTGTACCCTGAAACTTAGTATATGGCACAAGCAGGCCATTATAATGTGCGCTATCGGCAAGAGCCACTTTTTTTCGATAGTCTCTGCTATCCCAGGTGGAATAAACTGCCAACGAAGGGACAGCAACATCAAAGCCTGCGACTTCATCACTACCTGACATTCCCGTAAATGCGGCGTGACTATCATAATCGTAAGGCCATGCTGATCCTCTTTTGTATTCAATAGCAAAAATATGTTCCGGCATACCGTCTTGTTTGCCCGAATCAAAAAGATCTTGATAATCTGCTTCTAGTGAATAGTTTAGACTTCCTGCATTGTCAATTACCCATTTTGCATGATTGTAAGCTTCTTGCCAGTTCCCTATAGTCAGATATACATCAGCCAACATGGTATATGCAGTACCTCTTGATGGCCTGCTACGGATATCATCCAATGGATGTCCCATGGGGAGATTTTCTTTGGCGTAGTTTAGATCACCAATAATATTTTGATAGACAGTTGACTCCGACGTTCTGGAAATAGTCGCTACAGCTTCCGGATCTCTTACGGGTTCATCTATATAAGGGATGTCTCCAAAAAGGCGTACAAGATTAAAATAGGTAAAAGCCCGTACAAATTTTGCTTCCCCAATAAGGGCTTTTATGCCGTCTGTAGGTTCGAGCGCCTCCGCACCATCGATCGCTGTATTAACTGCATCTATAGATTGGTATGCCATTGGCCAGAATGTCCCTATCATAGCATTTGTAGAGTTTGCATTGAAGTCGTTGATTTGAATTCTTGCCGCTACTGTTGAACGATTCCCAATATCAACCATGTCACTGCGCAGCATAATCGCTGCTGCCATTTCTCTTCCCCAATAATTATCCGAGGCAATTTTTCCGTATGCTCCGTAGATTGCCGTCTGCACATCTTTCTCAGATTTGATAAACCCATCAGGAATCAGTCTTCCAACCGGATTTTCCACTAAATCAGTACAACCCAACACGAAAAGTGTTAATAGTGGTAATATATATAATTTTGATAATTTCATTTTTATTGTTTTAAATTGAATTAATCAGACTACATTAAAATTTTACCTGTACTCCAACAGTAACGGATTTCGCACTTGGATAACTTCCATAATCATAACCTAAGTTAACATTACTTGTAGTTCCCATACCGGTAGATCCCAAATAATTCACCTCCGGGTCAAAACCTGGATAATCAGTAAGGGTTATTAGATTCTGACCACTCAGATAAATTCTTGCATAGCTGATACCAGAGCCACGAAGTAACGACTGTGGCAACTGGTAGCCTAAGGATACATTTTTCAACCGGGCATAGCTTCCATCATAAACAAAACGATTTGACGAAATTCTTGAGCGGGAAGCTGTTGCTTTTGGAACATCGGTGTTGGTATTTGTTGGTGTCCAACGGTCAAGCGCCCTGGTAGTAGAATTGTTGAATCCCTGCATTAATTCCAGTTCAAACAAAGTAAAACTATAAATATCATTTCCTTGGGATGCCTGAACAAAAACATTCAAATCAAATCCTTTATATTCAAAGGTATTATTTAAACCCCAAATGAAATCAGGATTGGGGTCACCGATAATCGTCCTGTCATCGCTGTTCAACTGACCGTCAGGCTGACCTGTAAGTACACCATCCTGCTTTCCGTTTATGTCTCGGAATTTTTCACCGCCTGCAACCTGTTCAAAGCCACCGCCGGGAAGAAAAGTATCACCCTCCTGGTAAACCCCATCATAAATATACCCAAAGAACGACCCCATGGGATAACCTTCTCTCAACACATTGGTAGTACCGATTCCAACCATGTGCCCTGGAAATACGCTTCTTAAGACGTCGGCGCCATTAGGTAATTCCAGTACTTTATTCCGGTTTCTAGAGAAATTAAAATCGGTATTCCACTTAAAGTCTCCGTTAAAGTTTACGGTCGACAGGGTAAATTCAAATCCTTTATTTTCGACCGCACCAAAGTTTTTCCACATATTATCGTAACCGGAGTATGAAACCAGGGGAACCTGGAACAGTTGATCGGTGGTTTTCATATAATAATAGTCAGCAACAATTGAAATACGTTGATTAAATAACCCCAAATCAATACCGATATCCTGCTGAGCTGTTTTTTCCCAGGTAAGATTATTATTAGCTACTGTATTGGGCGTGACGGCATTTACAACTTCGTTACCAATTGTAACACTGGGTATTGTTCTCATCAGTGCCAAAGATCCGTAGGCAGCAATCGATTGGTTTCCTGTTATACCATAGCTGCCGCGCAACTTTAGCTGGCTGATCTGAGGTATCTCATCCATAAAACTTTCTTCTGCAATATTCCACGCAATAGCGCCTGATGGAAAAAAGCCCCATTTATTGTTTTTAGCAAATTTTGATGATCCGTCATAGCGGCCTGTGAAAGTAAGCAGGTAACGGTCAAATAATTTATAATGAAGCCTTCCGTAGAAAGACGATAACTCTGATTCTGTTAAAGAGGAAACAGGAGCTCTGTAGTTGGATCCTGCAGATAAGTTCCAAAAATCAAAAGCGTCTGAAAGAAAATTTTCGCTCTGGGCGCGCCAAAATTCAGATTTAGATGACTCGTAAGTATAACCGGCCATTAAAGATATATCATGAATTTCGCTGAACTTTTCACTGAAGGTGAAATAGTTTTCATTGGATAAGTTTGTAACCCTGTTCCCGTCAATGGTACCACGACCATTGATACTTCTGCCGCCATACATGGTTGTGGGTAAGTAGTTTCCGTAGCGGTTAGACCAGGTCTGCGCTCCAAAAGTTGACCGGAATTTTAAATTCTTTGTTATTTGATACTCTCCAAAGAAGTTGGCCTGCAGGTTGTCGCCTTCGCTTTCAATAGCCATTTCCCTCGCAATGGCAACGGGGTTGTCTCTTTCAAGACCAGTCATGAAAGAGCTGTGGTATGACCCGTCTGAATTATAAACAGGAATGGTAGGTTCGGTCAAAACTGTTGCCGACAGGACACCGGTCTGCCCGGCGCCACCGCTCCCTTCCATGTTCACTGTCCCATTTCTTTGCTCTCTTAATGCAAAAAGTTTAACGCCTACCTTGAGGTTCTTAAGCGCTTGTAAATCAAGGTTACTGGTGATCGAATAACGTTTGAATTTGGAATCAATCACAATCCCTTTCTGATCGTAAATAACGCCTGAAACATAATAGTGACTATCGTCGTTACCTCCCGAGATAGAAAGTTGATAATTTTGTATACCTCCCTGCCGGAATACTTCGTCCTGCCAGTCGGTATCTTCATAGTCTGTACCTGTCAGTTTCCCAGGCTCAATTTCATTTACATAATCGATATAATCAGCCGTTTTAAGTAAATCCAGTTTATTAAGCACGTTCTGTACAGAATAGGAGGAGTTAAATTCGATTTTGGCTTTTCCCACTCTACCACTTTTGGTTGTTACCAAAATAACACCGTTTGCTCCGCGTGAGCCGTAAATAGCAGTAGCAGAGGCATCTTTTAATACTTCGACAGACTGAATATCTTCACTCACCGGCATCGTAACGCCAGGGAAACCATCGACAACGATTAATGGGTCGCTTGACGAACTAATGGATTTTGCACCCCGGATACGCACTTTAAAGTCGGCTCCAGGTTCGCCGTTAGTGGCTTGGACATGTACACCTGATGCCCTTCCCTGTAAAGCCTGCATTGCCTGAATTGTTGGGAAGGCGGTTAAATCTTGTGATTTGACACTAGCTACTGAGCCAGTCAGATCTGATTTTCTCATAGTGCCATAACCGACTGCAACAATTTCTTCCAATGTTTTGGTATCTTCCTGTAAAATAATATCAAAGCTTGTTTTACCGGATGTGTTGATTGTCTGGCTTAAATATCCGATATATGATACACGAATATTTGCGTTCTCTTCCACACTGAGTGAAAAATGTCCATCTACGTCTGTCACTGTCCCGTTGGTAGTGCCTATTTCAATGATGTTGGCCCCGATCACGGTTTCACCGTTTTTATCAGTGATTTTTCCAGTGATTGCTTTTTTCTGTTGTGCAACCTCGTCTGTAACCAACTCGGATTTATCCCGGGATATAAGTTTTGTACTTTTATAAAGTGAAACTTGTCTTTCTACCAGGCTATAGTCCAGAGCAGTTTCGTCCAGGATAATATTCAGTATATTACTGATACTCTCTTTGTCTACATGGATAGAGGTTCTTTTATTAAGCTCCGTTTTTGCCTCATCTGTAATTAAAAAGAGGTAATCACTTGTTCTTTCAATCTCGGAGATCGCTTTTGAAATAGTCACATTTCTCAGCTCAAGAGTAAGCTCCTTTTGCTGAGGAAGTAAATTCTCTGCCATTGTGCTAAATAAGCAGACAAATAAAAAGAAAGTCGACAACTTCATGATCTTTAAGCATCGGTTGCATTTTTTATATGCAATTTGTTTAGATTTAATAAATTCTTCCATACATTTGTAATGAATTTAGTTTACTGATTAGGTTTATTTGTAAATTAAGTTTTTTATGATCGGGCAATGTGACAGCATTGTCCGATTTTTTCTGATATCTTATTAAGGGATTTATTTCATAGGCATCTCTTTTTTAATGATATGTATTGTATTATTTTCTCTTTTGTATAGCGTGGAGGAAAGTATAGAAACCGAAGTCATTACACTGTCCAGATTGTTCGAAAGGAATAACTTGCCAGTACAGGTTAGTTCATTTAGTTTCACATCCGTGTTTTCGTCGAATTGTACATTGTAGTAGCGTCCGATTTTCCTCAGAATTTCAGACATGGGTGTACTGTTAAATTCCAGCACACCCTTTCTCCAGCTGATATACTCTGATACATCGACAGTCTCTTTCAGAAAGTTGTTTTCAGTGATATCGATTTTCTCGTTTGGTAATAGCTCGGCTATATGTGTCGACCCTCTCCCTATTCTTACTTTCCCTTCGACCAACACAACGGTCTTACTGCTTTCATCGCTATAAGCAGAGATGTTAAATGAGGTTCCTTGAACTCGAATATCCATATCCTGTGCATGCACGATAAAAGGTACCTGCGCATTGTGGGCAACATCAATGAAAATCTCACCTTCAATGAAAATCTCACGTGTATTCCCATTAAATTCAGAAGGGAAATCAAGTTGTGTCCCCGAATTAAGCCATACTTCAGTCCCGTCAGAAAGTATCAGTTTTGATCTTTTACCGTAAGGAACAACTAATCTGTTTAATTCTGATTTGGCTAACGTCAGCACTTTTTTTGATGATGTACTGTCCGTGACCAAGGCATTTCCATCCTCAGTGAGACCAATTTGTACATTCTGAGCCAGGTTTATTTTTTTACCAGCTGAAATAAGATAAATTTCTTCCTCTGGCAATGTTTCCCCAACAATTATTTCATTTTTCTGCTCTGACATATACCCACTCTCTTTATTCATCTGATTCATAAATAAAAGTGACATAACACCCAGGAGCATAATGGCAGCAGCAGAACTTACCCATATTATCAGTCTGCGTCTCTTGTATTGGTTGATCTTTTGAAAGACCATATCATAAATATCCTTTTTGTCATGTTCTGACAGATGATACTTGTTGATTTCAATGGCATCAAACTGGCTGATGGCATTCTGTAGGGCAACTTCCAAATGTGGATTCTTTAACTTGAAATCTTTCCAGTAATCCTCTGATTCTTTCGTTTGAAATAGCCTCCACTTGATGAAATCTTCATTCTGAAGAAAGTGATCAGTCTGCTGAGATGTATGAATTATTTTATTCACAGCAATTCTTTTTTATATATTGACAATATTAAAATAAATTCGTGGACAAAATTTAATGTTAAAATTGCAATTTTAACATTATAGATATAGAGGTATCAAAAATGAAGATTTGAAAAGCTTCTATCGTATCAGATAGAGTAGAGTGAATAGGAATAAGCTCTCGGGGTGATTATCTTGGGAAGCATACTCGCGTAGTTTCTCCATGGCTCTGTACAGTAATTTTCTTGCAGACTCCTCATTGATATTCAAAACTTCTGCTATTTCCTTGTGCTGCAAACCGATCATATATTTCAGATAAACAGCTTCACGCTGATTTGGTGTTAACTTGCTTAACAATGATTCCACTTTTTTCTTAATCAATTCGGCTTTTTCATTGCTAATGATATCATCCAGTACTGTGACTTGAATGGAAAATGAGTTTGGAAAAGAGACAATTTTCTCCCTGTGCCTCTCCTTTTTATTCAAATTTATGAGGCAATTTTTGAAAGTCTTGAATATATAAGCGGTGATATTTTCTACATGATGAAGCTTCTCTCTGGTAATGTACAGTTTGTAAAAGGTATCCTGCAGGGCATCTTTACATATCTCAGTCGGAATTCCCAAGCTGATTCCATAAGAGAATAGCTCATCTATATGTTTTTTATAGATAAGAGAGAAAGAGAGATTATCTCCCTCTTCCAGGAATTTCTTCCATTGATTATCAATTGATTCCATTTATCTCCCATGTTTGGCGTAACCAACAGCAGAATACAAATTAACATCATTTTTTTTTTACTGGCAAATGTTTAGATATTTTTTCACTACTGACCGACTAAAATAATTAAAGAAGAATCGGGCTACTCCCGTTTTCCGGTTTCACCCGAATGTCGTATTTTTATTGTCGCAAAAAAATAAAATCGACATGGACAAAGTTAACAAAAAGAATTTAGTCGGTCAGCCGGTGTTCAAACAAATTATCAATATAATCCCCAAGGAGAAGTTTGATGAGTTGGTGATAAGAATGAAAACAGACAGGTATTATAAGACCTTTTTTTCATGGGAGCAGTTAATGGTAATGCTCTTTGGCATATTTTCCCGTTGTGACTCGATGGGGGAGGTTTGTGATGGAATGCGGGCTTTGGCGGGTAAGCTGAATTATCTTGGGATGGAAAGTTCACCTGCCAAAAGTACGGCCGGAGACGCGTTACGTGATAGGGACGAAGAATTGTTCCGACTGTTCTATTTCGCATTGATAGCCCATTTTTCTCCATTTTTGTCGGTCAGCCGCAAAAGGAAACGCCGCAAAGAAGGCATTAGTTTTGAAGAATTTTATGCATTTGACTCAAGTACAATAACCCTGTTCTCGGACATAATGAAAGGAGTGGGTCGTAATCCTAAAGGCGAAGGGAAAAAGAAAGGCGGATTGAAAGTCCACATGCTGACCGATATCCATGCCGACACGCCACAATTTGTGAAGATAAGCGAGGCAAAGATGCATGACAAGAACTTTTTGCAATATCTGAATTTGGCTCCGGGCAGCATGATAGTCTTTGACAAGGCGTACAACTATTACCTGCAATATGCCAAATGGACCCAAACGGGTGTAAATTACGTTTGCCGGCTAAAAGACAATGCAAAATATGAAGTTCAGGAAGTCCTGTTTGAAAAGAAGTTGGAGAAAGGTGAATATGGCGTTTTTAAAACGGAGCATATCCACATAAACTATAAGGAAACCGTTGAAATCGAAGTCGAGGGAAAAAAAAGAAGAAGAAATCCAAACAGGTGAAAACTTTATGCTTGCGTTTAGTCTGGTATAAAGATGAGGAAGGCAGAAAATACAAGTTCATAACCAATAATTGGGAAATAACGGATGAGGAAGTTGCCTTGGCTTATAAAAACAGGTGGTTAATCGAGACGACCTTCAAAAGTTTAAAACAGAACTTCCAACTCACCTATTTTTATTCCGACACGGAAAACGGTATAAAAACACAAGTTTGGTGTACATTGATCGCCTTTTTGCTTTTGCAGGTGATTCAAACCAAATCTGAAAGCAAAAAGGCATTTTCAACCATAGCCGCAT
The DNA here is from genome assembly GCF_900095135.1 of Proteiniphilum saccharofermentans. NCBI lineage: Bacteria > Pseudomonadati > Bacteroidota > Bacteroidia > Bacteroidales > Dysgonomonadaceae > Proteiniphilum > Proteiniphilum saccharofermentans. The sequence continues at coordinate 4,036,553 of NZ_LT605205.1, read as the reverse complement.
TGTTGCGAATGCATTTGATAAGCCATTTGGATTTGACTTGGGTTGTGACCGAAGGCAGGCGTGCATATCCCAAACGGATGAAGAGTCGGAACAAAAGCCCATCGGCCGCACAGCTATCATTGTTCTGAGGAATGGGGAGGGTATCTTTTTGGAAAATGAATTTTCATTTTCCAAAACACTATGTATCATCGTAATAAAAATAGAATTTAAAGGATTTAGAATTTAGTCGGTTAATAGTGATATTTCCTTATATTTGTTCCTGATAAATAGATGATAATGAGTATGAAATATGATATTATAGTCTGAAATTTATGATGGAAGGAGTGATATTCTCTAAGTATTTGGGAATGAAATTGGAAAAAGTTTGAATAAGATAAACAAAAAATGATGAATAATATGACCTATGAGTCTGCTCTGAAAACCCCATTTTTTCAAATTGCTGAAAAATGAAGTTTAACCGGACAAATGTGATTGTTTTTATTAATTGAAAGTATGCTTACAATAATATACATATTGAAACATAAATTAATTATATATTGTGGCAGTTTTTGCCAAAAAAGCGCTCTTTGACTTATTCGCGTCATATAATTCACTATCCTGACGAAGTTTATCCACAACGAGCGGGAGTATGCCCATAGTTTGTGCTTGGCAAGTGACCTGTAACGGCTCTTGTCATTCGGGTAATGGTATCCTAACTGGAAAATGCTTGCTTCGACATTGTTCCTGATATTTTTTTCATCTATCGGGATATCGTCCAATTTCTTCCTCAGAGCGGCAGCCCTGAGGTTATCCTCATCGAAGTAGCGGTATTTTCCTTCTTCAGTCTTGATCCTCCATTTCCTCTGTGTTTTGTCTTTGCGGAGTTTTACCCGTTGTGCCTGTATTGTTGTTCCTGTTTTGTTGTCGGTTACTATTAAATTGATTTCATTCTGTTCGTCCAAACGGATGTCATATCTCGGTGCGGGGCCTTGCATGCCTGTGAGTATCAGCTCGATGCCATTTTTATCGCTTTGGCAATACTCCTGATTATCAGCACTGTGGTAAGCCCCGTCGGCATATACTTTCTCTATTTTGTCGGATATTATTTCCTGTGTCCGATCCAGGGCTTGTTCAAGGAAGCCGTTGTCCGGAGCCGATGCCACCGTTACCTCGGTATCGGTTATCAGGTTCAATGCCGTATCTTTGTCATCTCCCGGTTGGTCGCATGTCTCGGTGACGTTCACCGAATACCCTTTGACCTTGTTGCCGTCTTTGTCACGGTAATGGCAGTCGGTGTCATGGGGTGACTGTATGGATTTGGCGCTGACTTTCTCCTTTTCCAGAGGAACGACAGTTTTGTCCCTGCCAACCGAGTATTGTTGTTCGAAAACCGCTTTAAGGGTCTGGTAATGACCATAGTCATGCTTCTTGAAGAGCCCTATAAAACGGTACATCAGTTTGCCCAGTTCAACGAACCTGGCATCAACCTCGGCCTTTGTACTGCGGTACACCACCTTGTTGCCCGTTTCACCCTGTATGCTTTCGATAAGGGAAAACATCTCTTTGGACAGGCTCTTATTGAAGATATGTTCCTCCCTTTCATTGATAAACAGACGCAGGGTTTCATGAATCAACTCGTAACGGGAGTACCAGGCGATATTGCTGCCGACCAGTTTACTGTCCATGCGCACCTGCTTGCCGCTCACCTCAAACTCCAATAGCTGGTCACGGGTGATTTGCCCCTGGCACTTTTTGAACAGGTCTTCGCCGTGTTCCCTTGCATAGTCAACCAGATGGCGACGGAAAAGGTAGTAAGTGGATGAAACAGGCTCAGCGTCCTCTAACGACATCAGACCCAGAGCACTGCGAACAAGTAAATTGTATGCGCAGTTCTCAAACAATTGTGCGTCGCTCCATCCCTGGCCTTCCTTGAGGATCATCATACCGACCAAAATACGGATAGAGGCATTAGGAGCCCCCGTTCCATTAGAATAAAGTGGTCTGAAAATAGACTCATCCACACGCATTACAACATGGTTTCGGAACCGGTTATGCCAGGAGTCATTTTTTAGGTATTCTTTCTTCTTAGAGTCTCTGAAGTACTCCGTCGGTGATGAAAAAATGCCCAATTGAGGGTTTTCGTCCGATTTTTTGAACATATTATACAGTTTTAAGCCCTACTAAGGTAGTGAATAATAGCTATATACACAAATATTTCAAAGAACTTTTCAGGTGAAATTTACCTGATTTATAAAATTTATTGTACAAAAAATTTTAAACTAAATTATCACTCCGACTTTTCGGAGCGGACTCACCTATAAAATACCTAAACTGCCGTTGGAATTAGATGTTGAGACAAAATCTGTATTACGTCAATTAAACGAAGCGAATAAAAAGTTGGCGGAGTTGAAAGGTGTTGCCCTGACAATTCCTAATGAGAATATTCTCATCAATACTTTGGTTTTGCAAGAAGCTAAAGACAGTTCGGCCGTTGAAAATATTGTAACCACCCACGATGATCTATATAAGGCTGATTTAGATTTGAGAGGAATGGCTGTTTCTGCAACCACAAAAGAAGTTTTGAATTATGCAGAAGCATTACGATATGGTTTTCAACTTATACGAAACCACAAGGTTTTGACTAATAACAATATAAAAGATATTCAACAGAAACTGGAAAAAAACAGTGCCGGTTTTCGTAGTGTGCCAGGTACTACTTTAAAAAACCAAGCCGGAGATGTGGTGTATACCCCTCCACAAGATAAGAGGGAGATTGAAAACTATATGGATAACTTACAGGATTTTATCAATGATACTTCTGTAAGTCAACTTGACCCTCTTATTAAGATGGCTATTATTCACCATCAGTTTGAAAGTATTCACCCTTTTTATGATGGAAACGGAAGAACCGGCCGTATAATCAATGTTCTTTATCTTGTCATAAATGGGTTATTGGATTTACCCATATTGTATTTGAGCCGTTATATTATTTCAAATAAATCCGAATATTACAGGTTGATACAATCAGTCAGGGAAACAAATGACTGGGAGAGTTGGATTTTGTTTATTCTGAAAGGAGTTGAAGAAACAGCAGGACAGACAATACAACTTGTAAAAGGGATATCAAAACTTATGCAGGATTATAAGTTTAAAGTACGGGAATTGCTAAAGAAATCCTATAGCCACGAACTACTCAATAACTTGTTTAGCCATCCTTATACGAAAATTGAGTTCGTAATGGCAGATGTCGGTGTAACACGTCTTACAGCCACATCTTATCTGGATAAACTTGTTCAGGCTAAACTATTAGAGAAATTAAAATCGGGTAGGTATAACTATTATTTAAATATTCCATTAATTAATTTACTCATGAATAATAGTGCCGATTTAAGGCATAAAGATGTTGAGCAAATAGAATCGGTGAATGAATAGATATATATAAATTTTTTCTGTTTTTATACATATTGAAGATGACGTATATAGAAAACCGCATTTTTCTATACATGTAAATAAAAATATATATAGAAATTATACGATGATTATACATGAAGATATTCTTGTACATGAACGTATGGTTTATGGTGTATATCAAAAAGTATATTGACAATCAAATAAAGACAAAGTTATGTATTTAATTTTATAAATATGTGAGTTTGAGGTAAGAAATTATATAATAATGCAGTTGCTCCTACGACACAAATTAATCGCCGTGTCTTTTGATAATGGATTTACTTTTTGTCAAAAATCATTCGGAATATAGCTGAATATTACCATATTTTTTGTTTATTTGCAAGTAAAATAGTGCAAAATAATAGTTGCTATGATTCGTGATTTGACTGAACTACTCCGGAAAGCGAAAACCCGGCGGCCTGTGCGGAAGGTCGTTGTGGCTGCTGCCGAAGATAAACATGTTTTGAAAGCTTTGCAGAATGCTATAAAGGAGGAGATTATCATACCCCTGCTCGTTGGAGATAAAGGGAAGATTGAGCAAATAGCACAGTCGATTGGTTTTTCTCTGGACGGTATCGAATTGATCGATAATCGGGAGGGTAGTGCTATTTCTGCGCGGATCGCCGTTGCGAAAGTAAGGAGCGGAGAAGCTGATATTATCATGAAAGGTTTTGTGAACACCGGCGACCTCTTGAAAGCAGTACTGGACAAAGATCTGGGTTTGCGTACCGATCAGTTGTTGAGCCATGTGGCTTTCTTTGAATCGCCCTATTACCATAAGATATTTTGTGTGACGGATGTGGCGATGAATATCGCTCCCGATCTGGAGGCAAAAGTGCAGATCATCCATAATGCGGTGAAAGCATGCCATGGGATTGGTATCGGGAACCCCAAGGTGGCTGTGGCTGCCGCAGTGGAAACTGTGAATCCAAAGATGGAAGCAACGGTACATGCCGCTCAGTTGAAAGAGATGAACGACAAAGGTTTGTTGAAAGGGTGTATTGTCGATGGCCCTTTTGCCGTTGATATCGCGGTAAATGCGGATGCAGCACGGCATAAAGGAATCAGCGGGGAGGTAGCAGGCGACTGCGATATAATCCTTGCGCCCGATATCGAAGCGGGAAACATGTTTTACAAGGCGCTCAACTTTCTGGGTGGGGCTTCCTCAGCAGCCGTGGTGATGGGCGCTTCAGTACCTGTCGTGCTAACTTCACGATCCGATGATGAAAGGAGCAAGCTGCTCTCTATCGCTTTAGCCACACTGATTGATTAACCAATAAAATAAGATATTCAAATGGGAGTAAATACGCGTATTTTAGTGATTAACCCCGGTTCCACTTCTACAAAGATCGCTATCTTTCAACAGGAAAAGGTGATTTTTCTGAAGACCATCAAACATTCTCAGGAAGTGTTGGGCAAATTCAAACGGATCACAGACCAATTCGAACACCGTAAAGAGGTGATTTATGAAGAACTAAAGAATGCCGATATACCGCTGGAGACCATTGACGCGGTGATTGGCCGCGGAGGATTGGTGAAGCCAATCGGTTCGGGCGTTTACCGGGTAAACGATGTAATGAAAAAAGATCTGCTGGAATGTAAACGCGGTGAACACGCCAGCAACCTTGGAGGATTGATCGCTGCAGACATTGCAAAGTTACTCCCCTCTGCCGAGGCTTTTATTGCCGATCCCGTGGTAGTGGATGAACTTGATCCGCTCGCCAGGTATTCGGGACATCCCGACTTTGAGAGGAATTCTATTTTCCATGCACTCAATCAGAAAGCGATAGCTCGCTCGCACGCCAACTCCATCATGAAAAAATATGAGGACATGAACCTGATCGTAGCCCATTTGGGAGGAGGTATTACGGTCGGTGCGCATCGCAAAGGAAGAGTTGTGGATGTAAATCAGGGACTGGATGGTGATGGGCCTTTTTCTCCCGAACGCTCGGGTTCACTGCCTGTAGGAACTCTATTGAAAGCTGCATTTAGTGGTCAATACAGTTACGAAGAGATGTACTCGATGATCGTCGGTAAAGGTGGGATGATGGCATACCTGGGAACAAATGATGCCTATTTGGCTGAACGGGAAGCGAAAGATGGCGATGAAAAATGTAAAGAGGTACTGGAAGCGATGGCCTACCAGGTGGCGAAAGAGATCGGAGCTATGTCCACCGTATTGAAAGGTGAAGTCGATGCGATCCTGATCACCGGGGGAATTGCCAACAGTAAATGGTTCTGTAATCTTGTCATTGAGCGGGTTTATCGGATAGCGCCTGTACATGTTTATCCGGGGCAGGATGAGATGGGTGCCCTGGCCGAGAACGCTCTTCTTGCACTTAACGGGGACATTGAAATAAAAGAATACCAATAGGTTTGTATATACCAGTAGGTTTTTATACAGAACCCTCTCATCCGGAACTGAACAAATATTTTAGTCGATGTATCTTTTTAATCCCGAGAATGATCTCGCCCTAGCCAATTTTACGCCCAATTATACTCCGCCTGCATCTGCAATCCGGATGGCGGAGGAATTGGCTGTTTTACCTATTTGGTATGGGGGGGAGGATGTTACCGGAAAGAATAATTGTGATACGAAAGTGGTTGCTGGAGGAGAGTTGAACCGCTCATTCCTGGAGGCTGTAAAAAAGATCCTGCCTGTAGAGGCGTCGCTTGTCTCATTTTCTGATATTGCATTATACCCACACCTGAAGATTGTTCCCTGGGGGTGGAACCCTGCATTGAGAAGAAAACTAATATCAGAGGGAGTATCACAAGGATTGTTGCCGTCACCGGAAGAATTAGCGTGTTTAAGAAAATATTCTAACCGGCAGTGTGCCGTGGAAATATTGCAAGAATTGCGAGCTGAAGGGGAAGGCTTTTGTGGAGAGTCTCATTTCTTTACTGACACAGAGGAATTGTATATCTGGCTGGAATCCTTATCTGGAAATAAGGTGTTGAAAATGCCCCTTTCGGGTAGCGGTAAAGGGCTGATATGGATATTGGAGGGAATTACCGATAAGCAACGGGACTGGTGCCGGCGGGTCATCCAGGAGCAGGGCGGAGTGGTGGCAGAGCCGGTATTGGCCAAGGTACAGGATTTTGCGATGGAATTTTACCTGCACGAAGGGACGGTGCGTTTTGCAGGCTATTCTATGTTCAGTGCAGCCTCTTCCGGTGCGTATATGGGCAATGAACTGCTCAGCGATACCCGGATTGAGGAAAAACTCAGTAAGTTTGTTTCGGTAGAGTTATTACGCCGGCTCAGAAATTTACTGGTTAAAAAGCTGTTGAGTCGTTTCCCGCTTTATACTGGCTACGCAGGAGTAGATATGATGGTGTGTGAGACGCCCGGAGGATACTGTCTCCAACCCTGTGTGGAGATCAATATGCGGATGAATATGGGAATGGTAGCACATATCTTCCATAATCGATACATATACCCCGATGCGGAGGGTCAATTTGTTGTGGATTATTTCAAGAAGCCGGAAGGTGCTTTATCCTTCCATGAGAAAATGCAACGGGAGTCCCCTTTAAAGGTAGAGAACGGAAAGATACTTTCCGGCTACCTGTCGTTGACTCCCGTTACCAAAACTACCGGTTATATTGCTTATGTGAGTGTTTTGAGAAATTACTAATTATCAATTACTAATTACCAATGGGAAGCCAGACCTTCTGGATACTTTCCCACCTTTCACATATTGGCACATTGAAAATTAGTCTCTTTCTTCCGCCAAATATTGGTAAAACAGAGGAAGGGTTCTGATACCGTTATAGAACTGTTCCAACGGGAAATTCTCATTGGGTGAGTGGATAGCGTCCGATCCCAGTCCAAAACCCATCAGTACCGACTTAACTCCCAGTATCTCTTCGAAAGTAGCAATGATAGGGATACTTCCACCGGAACGCACGGGGACGGGATCCTTTCCGTACACATCTTTCAATGCTTTCTCTGCTGCTTTGTATGCAGGAAGATCGATAGGGCAGACATAGGATGGTCCGCCATGCAGGTATTCCACCTTTACCTTTACCGATTTCGGAGCGATAGACTCGAAATATTTCACAAACAGTTTTTCTATTTTCTTATGATCCTGATTGGGTACCAGACGGGTGCTGATCTTGGCATACGCTTTGGAAGGCAGTACCGTTTTAGCTCCTTCACCGGTATAACCGCCCCATATCCCGCATACGTCGAAAGTCGGACGGATGCCGGTACGTTCGTTGGTGGTATATCCTTTTTCCCCGAACAGTTCTTTTACACCCACCGATTTCTTGTACTCCTGAATGGAGAAAGGTGCTTTGCCCATCATGGCTCGCTCTTTCCCGGATACCTCCGCCACATCGTCATAGAAGCCCGGAATGAGAATACGTCCCTCATCATCCATGGTTTGGGCAATCATTTTTGAGAGCACATTGATAGGATTGGCTACCGCCCCGCCGAACAGTCCTGAATGGAGGTCGGCAGCAGGTCCCGTTACTTCAACCTGCCAGTAAGCCAGGCCGCGCAGCCCGGTAGTGATGGAGGGCATGTCGCGGGCGATCATCGAGGTGTCCGAGACAAGGATCACATCGGCCTGCAGCATTTTCTTGTGTTTTTTGCAGAACTTCGGAAGGTTGGGCGATCCTACCTCTTCTTCCCCTTCAATAAGGAATTTCACATTGCATCCCAGTTTGCCGGATTGTGCCAGGTACTCGAACGCTTTGGCATGCATGAACGACTGTCCTTTGTCGTCATCTGCGCCGCGTGCCCATATCTTGCCATCTTTCACCACCGGTTCAAAAGGGTCGGTTTTCCAGAGGTCGACCGGATCGACCGGCATCACGTCCATATGCCCGTATACCAATACGGTTGGTGCTTTCTTATCGATGATCTTTTCTCCATAGGTTACCGGATTCCCATCGGTCTCCATTACCTCCGCCTTGTCGGCGCCGGCTGCCAGCAGGATTTCTTTCCATTTTTCGGCGGCGCGGTACATATCGGGTTTATGCGCCGGGATGGATGAAATGGAAGGGATGCGGATCAGTTCGAAGAGTTCATCCAAAAAACGTTGTTTGTGTGTTTCTACGTACTTGTTGATTTCGTTCATCATATTGTTTTATTTTATAGTTTGATAATAAATAGTCTTATAGATTTTCTTGCATCCCCCCCCTCTATTACGAAGCGGCATTGCAAGGTGGTTGATAATGTTGTGGAGGCATTACTTAACTCCTCTCACATTCATTTTTAGGGTATAAACCGAACTACGGGCCGTGATGAACAGGATATCCCGGTCTTTTCCTCCAAAACATACGTTGGACGGGCTCTCAGGGACTTCGATCTCCTGTCTCAGTTCCCCATCCGGCGAATAGACCCATACTTTACCCATCGTGAGATAAATATTTCCCCGCTCATCGATAGTCATTCCATCGGAACCTTTAGGTGCGAAGAATGTTTTACCGGAGAGGCTTCCGTCGGGCCGGATCTCATATTTCCATATCTTCCCATCATTTATATCGGCTACGTACAGTGTCTTACCGTCAGGTGTGCCTATGATGCCGTTAGGTTGCTTGTAATCATCGATTACCCGTGATATGGCTCCGTCGCGTGAAAGGTGATAGACGCCCCGTCTGTCCTGTACCTCGGTATGTCCTTCCTCCCAGTAATTACGGTGATAATAAGGATCGGTAAAGTAAATATCTCCATTGGGGGCAATCCATAGATCATTTGGCCCGTTCAGATGTTTGCCTTCGTAATTCTCAAAAAGAAGTTGTCTCTTTTTGTCTCTATCGAAATATACAAGTTGGTTAAACAGGTCGGCGCAAGCAACCAACTGGCCGTCAGCATTGAAATACATACCGTTGGATCTTCCGGTATCTTCCGACCATAATTCAATTCCCCTGATTTCATCCCATACATAAATACGGTCGTTGGGCTGATCGGTAAAGAAAATTCTCCCGTCCGGTGAAACGGCTGGGCCTTCGGTAAAAGCATAACCGGTACCGGCTTGTTGAATCTCTGCGTCTTCGGCGATAATGCCGGACTCCTGTCCGTAAAGGACGATAGTTGCTGATAGAAGAAGCACGGTATTTATTAATTTCATTTAAAATAATTTGGTTTGTTTGTTTTTCCATATCGCAAACATCAGTTTCTTCCGTAAAATAAATTTACTCCGATCAATGTTGTGGTGTAAAACTATAAAAAAAATCCGGAACACTGGGCCGGTTAGTGATGTTTTTTAATTGATTTTTATATCTTTGTGAAATATCTACAATATCAAGAGTCTTTATGTTTTAAACTAAAAACAAAGTCATGAAGAAATTCTTATCGTTTACCTTTTCTACTTTTCTTATCGGATTAGTGGCATGTAACAGTTCCGTTCAAAATAGCAAAAACAGGATGCAAACAACTGATTTTATCCCTCAGGCCAAAGTCGAGGCGGTTATCAAACAACTCAAAGATTCTCTTGGAGATTCTCACGCATTCCGCATAGAGCGGGGTGTACGGCAGGTAGCAGGGCAATGGGGCGAACAGGATGGCACCGTAGACGATTTCGCAGGATTTTGTAAGAATTCGTTTATTAGCGATACAGCGAAACTTTCCGGCCTTTTTAGTGCGTTGGAACGTAATTTTGAAGTGATCTACGGTTACTTCCACAAGATAGATGTGATGCTCAAAGCTTCCTTGCAATTAGAAGGGCCTGAGATCACACCAGTGGACATGATGTTCGGTGGTTACGATGTCTCTGCCCATTTGACCGATGATTTGTATAACAATAAAATTGCGTTTCTTAGTGCGCTGAATTTTCCTTTCTATACGCTGGAAGAAAAAACTGAACTGGGCGCAGGATGGTCGCGGAAAGAGTGGGCCTATGCCCGTATGGGTGACAGGTTTATATCGCGTGTACCGGCAGCCGTTCAACAGGATATTTCCAGAACGATAACCGAAGCAGATGCCTATATCTCCGACTACAATATCTATATGGGAAATCTGCGGAATGAAAATGGAGAACAACTGTTTCCCACCAATATGAAACTGATCTCTCACTGGGGATTGCGCGACGAACTCAAATCGAACTATGCCGACAGTGAAAAAGGATTGGAAAAACAGCGGATGATCTACGGCGTGATGCAACGCATTATCGATCAGTCAATTCCCCGCCAGGTAATCAATAGCGACAGCTATTCATGGAACCCGATCACAAATGATTTATTTGATAATAATGGAAAAACGGTCGCATCCAAATCCGAAGATATCCGTAGGTACGAGGTGTTTCTGAAAAATTTCCGGGCGATGCGTCAGCTCGATCCCTATTCTCCCCATTATCCCACTCAACTAATCCGTGCATTTGATGGTACGATGGAAGTACCTCAAAAAGATGTGGAGGAACTATTCAGGGGATTACTCTCTTCGCCGCAGGTGAAAGAGGTGGCTTCATTTATTGAATCGAGGCTGGGACGGAAGCTGGAACCGTTCGATATCTGGTACAACGGTTTCAAATCGGGAGGAGGTATTCCCGAAGAGGACCTGACAGCCATTACTTCCCGGAAGTATCCCAACGCACAAGCACTTGAAGAAGATCTTCCCAATATTTTGATAAAGTTGGGTTGGAAGCCTGCTAAAGCCAGAGAGATTGCTTCACTTGTTACGGTGGATGCTTCCCGTGGTGCCGGCCATGCTTGGGGAGCTGCCATGCGGAATGATGTAGCACGCTTGCGTACCCGTGTCGGGACGGAAGGTATGGATTACAAAGGCTACAATATTGCTGTGCATGAGTTCGGACATAATGTGGAGCAGACTATTACCATGAACGATGTAGATTATTATATGTTGAACGGTGTTCCCAATACTGCCTTTACTGAAGCAGTAGCATTCATTTTCCAGAAGAGGGATCTGGAGTTGTTGGGATTGAAAAATCCGAACCCGGAAGATGAGTATTGGCTGGCGTTGGATAATTTCTGGTCTTGTTATGAGATCATGGGTGTTTCTCTTGTCGACATACAGGTATGGGAATGGCTATATGCTAACCCTGATGCTACGGCGGAACAACTGAAAGAGGCGGTGATTAGTGCTGCCAAAGAGGTATGGAACAGCTATTATGCCGGTATATTGGGAGGAGAGGATGAGACATTGCTTGGTATCTATTCACATATGATTGACTATCCGCTCTATCTGCCCAACTATCCGATGGGACATCTGATCGCTTTCCAGATTGAGCAGCAGGTGCGGGGTAAGAATCTTGCCGACGAGATGGATCGCATGTATACGCAGGGAAGTATTATTCCCCAGCATTGGATGAAAAATGCCGTGGGTTCACCTATTTCCATTGATCCGTTGCTTGCCGCAACCAATGAGGCATTGCAGGCGTTAAAGAAATGAATCGGGCTGTTTCTTTAAGTTAAATGTGTATGATCCAGCATTGCCTGGATTATGCCGTTGTGAGAGAATGTCTAATTTATTGAAGGATTATGTGCTGTTTTACGGGAAAATAGCGTAATTTTGCATCCGATCAGGAAAGATGCCGGAGTGGTCGATCGGGGCGGTCTCGAAAACCGTTGTACTCTCACGGGTACCAAGGGTTCGAATCCCTTTCTTTCCGCTTAAATATGTAATCATTTGTAAATTAATGGTTTGTGTAGGATTTTTCTCTAAGTATTATAATATTTTGAACCCTTCTACGAATCTCTAATCAACTGATTGTTATACAGTGCTGTAGTTCGTATTCTGTTCTGATTTTCAATCAATTTTATTCTATTTTTATACGATTATTGTTTCAAAGTCGTAGCTAAATCGTGACCCTTTTAAGGGGATAGAAAAGGTTGCGATTTAGATATAATTATTTGTTTTATAGATATATATGAACTATATCTCTAATATATACTTTGACTTCTATCAATATTGCAGTTATTTATAATCAAAAACTTGGAAATGCTTAAAAAATGGACTTTGCGCTCTAAATTGTACCCCTTATCGTATTTTAAAAAAGTTGCTGACATACTGTTGTCAAACAGATACCATATCTTTGCATCACAATTCAATTAAAAACATAAAATGATGAAACTTACATCTTATCTTATTTTCAATGGTCAGGCCGAAGAGGCAGCCAATTTCTATGCAGACGTATTGGGCGGAAAAATCGAAAATCTTTATCGCTATGACTCTATGCCTGCTGAGCCGGGGATGCCGGAAATTCCAAACCATTACAAGCAGAAAGTGTTGCACTGCTGTATTGACTTTCCGGGGGGAACAATGAGCGTTGCCGACACTATACCGGGCGACGAGCGCAACTTTGGTAATGGAGGTCATATGCTAACACTTATGTGCGAATCGATAGCCCAAACCGAGGAAGTGTACGCAAAACTCTGCAAGGGTGCACAAAACATCCAATGTGAGCTTGCCGAAGCGTTCTTTGCAAAACGTTATGCCGAAGTCGTTGACCGTTATGGTGTGCTTTGGGCAATAATGTTTGATGAAAATTAGGCAAGCTTAAATTGTCGCAACCACAGGATTATTGCTAAAAAGCAGAAAATCAAATGGATAAAAATTCGATAAAAGAACTTGCAACGTCTTTAGATGCTGATGCCGGAGATGCCGTGAGGTTTGTCCCTACAGATTCGCATTTATACAATAAATCAGGGTGAATAAAGACTTGAACCGAATTGACCGCATATCGGCATTACTGGTGCAGTTACAATCACGGCCGGTTGTGAAAGCTTCTGAAATGGCAGAACGCTTTGGAGTAAGCCTGCGTACCATTTATCGTGATATGCATACCTTATCGGAAGCCGGAGTACCTATATGTGGCAATTCGGGAGTCGGTTACTCTTTAGTTGAAGGTTACAGATTACCTTCACTCATGTTCACCAAAGAGGAGGCAATCGCTTTTCTTACCGCTGAGAAGATTATCGAACAACTCACGGATACCCAGAATAGCAACTATTTTCATCAGGGAATGGATAAAATCCGTGCCGCATTACGAGCTGTCGATAAAAAATACCTCCATGACATGGGTGATACCATAGCGGTGTATAAAAGCAAAAATACACGGGAGAGTTTACCCAACTTGTTGCAAACAATATTAAGCAGTATAAACGATAAGTTAATCGTAGAGATTGACTATACCAATATTGACGAAAATAAGAGCAAAAGGGCGTTGGAGGCAGTCGGCATCACCTATTCGCATCCGAATTGGTATCTTTCGGGCTGGTGTCACCTGCGGGAAGAGTACCGGATATTCAGACTCGACCGCATTGAGAACATAAAAATAACGACCAATAAGCATACGAAAGTTCATCCGCCGTTAGAATCGCTTCTTGGGAATGATGATCCCCAATGCCTCCAAGAGGTAATCTTGCACACAAGCAAAGAGGTTGCCAAGTACAATGCCGACAGGTGTTATTTTATGGGTATGACTGAAGAAAAAGAGCTTGAAAACGGGCAGATAGAGCAAACTTATATGGCTTATTCACTCGAACCTTTAGCAAGATGGGTGTTGGCAAATGCCGATACAACAATTGTAATTAGTCCTGTTGAGGTAAAAAACATTATAAAACAAATCATTAAAAAATTAAATTTATGAAATGAGCATGAACCAACGGTCGGCGTTAGCTAAAACCATTTGCACACAAGTAGATGATTATCGAGAGTTCCATACAACCATAGTGTTAAAAAATAAATGTATATGAAAATTAACAGTACAGAGATCAAAAATCTCGAACCCATTAAAACGATTGCAATTTCACACATTGGAGATTATGCAGGTATTGCAGGAGCATTTGAGAAACTTGCGGCATGGGCCGGAGCCAATAATCTTTGGGCTGCTTCACCAAAAATGGCAGGTGTTTACCATGATGACCCTATGCATACACCGGTTGAAAAATTACGTTCGGAAGCCTGTCTGGAAAACGTTTCAGGGATTGAACCCGGTAAAGGAATGCAAGACTATACGATAAGTGGAGGTAAGTATTTTGTGATGCAAGTAGAAGTAACAATGTCAGAATACGGCGAGGCTTGGCAAAAAGTATCTTCCGCCTTTAATGATAAAGGGTATGAATATGACATGCGGGATCATTATGAACTGTATGTGAGTTGCGCCGGAGACACTCAGGATGCGGATGCTCCTTGGATAGTAAATCTGTGTATTCCTATGAAATAGGATTGATTTTATCGTAATACAAAAAATAGCTGTGTCACTTCAAAATTGCGCAGCTATTTTCATTAATTTGGTTATATGGGAACTGAAAAACCATTGGTAAACAGGAGTTATTTATTACAGAAATTTGAAGGGAAGGGAGGTTGGACTTATGTCGAAATACCTGAAATCCCTATGCCCAAAACTTCTTTTGGAATGTTGAAAGTAAAAGGGAAGATAGATGATTATGAGTTTTCGAATGTTCATTTGATGCCTTTGGGAAATGGTAATATATTTATAGCTGTGAAATCGGGAATAAAGAAGAAAATAAAAAAGCAAGCCGGAGATACTTTCATATAAACCTATACGAGGACAAAACACCTCTCTCTTGATAATTCATTCATAAGCATAAAATTTTAAGTGAATATTTATAATCAGACCGAAGTCTTACTTTATGCTTAATGGTTCAGAATACCCTTCTATCATTATTGTTTCATTAAGGGCTTTGCGTTCCATAGTATGACGATTTGCTTCTAAAAATCCATTCTTGGGATAACCTAAAATAAGCAAGGTTGTTGGCTCAATATAATCAGGAATAGCAAACTCACTTTTTATGTGATAATTCCACCAGAATATTCAAATCAAGGAATGTTACCGCCATATTTATTGATGATCTAATGGAGTCGCTGAACAGCCATATTATGTGGCATTATTATCGGCGGCGGCTTTGCATGGTGCAACACATCAGCAGCCAATGGAATATTTTGTGATAGTACAAACCCCTGCGTCGAGAAGTATTCATAATAAAAAGTTGAAAATTTCATTTTTTTCAAAAAATAGTTGGGAACAGGGAGATATTGTGAAAAAAACGACTAATGCAGGGTATATGAATGTTTCTTCACCCGAGTTGACTGCACTTGATTTGTTGAACTATACCCACAAAATCGGATTAAATCGGGCAACTACCGTATTGCAGGAATTAGCGCAGATTATGATAGTATCGGCACTTGTGAAAACAGCATCGCGATATCAAAGTACACCAGTCATTCAGCGATTAGGCTATATCCTGCCTTAGACTTAAAAGGGAAAATAAGATACTGTGCTTTACAAGGTTATATAGAAAGGTTCACAATCCTTTCTTTCCGCTGAAAGATATAGAGACTGTCTCAAAATGAAGTTTAACTCCATATGTGCAAATGAAGTAGAATGGAGAGTATGATTTTTTGTTTATTACCTCTGAATCCTCATTAAAATTTTTACCTTTGAATATCAAATAAAAAAATACAATAGCGATATATTCTTATACCAATGCTAATATGAGTGAAAGATCTAATTTAATAAAGGTGGAATTCGTCTATCTTCCTGTGATCAATTTCGCGTTTCAGCAGAATCGTGTTTCTGTCGTTCGTGCTTTCACCATTGAAAATATTTCAGGAAAGCCGTTAAGCAATATCCGTGTGGAACTGGCTACCGAACCCGATTTTGCCGAGACAGTACCTTATCTGTTAGAGGAAATTCCTGCCAACCATACAGCCCGGATTGATGACCTGAAACTAAAATTGTCGACCAATTTTTTTATTCAACTCACCGAGCGGATAGCCGGGAATATTTCGTTAACCATTAAACTGGAGGATGAGATTATTTTCAAGGAGGATTATCCTATCGACGTATTGGCTTTTGATCAGTGGAGCGGGGTTTCCATCCTGCCGGAGATGCTGTCTGCTTTTGTCACTCCTAACCACCCTGCTGTTATTCCCATACAGAGAAGGGTGGCTGATATTTTGGAAAAGATGACGGGCAATCCGGCGCTTGACGAATACCAGAGCAGGAATCCCAACCGGGTAAAGAATCAGATGGCGGCTGTCTATAATGCCATTGCGGAACAAGGTATCATATACAGCTCGGTTCCGGCAAGTTTTGAGAAGTATGGACAGCGCATTAGAATGGTAGATAGTGTGACATCGCAGAAACTGGGGACATGCCTGGACATGGCCTTATTGTATGCTTCTTGTCTGGAAGCGATTGGTATCCATCCCTTGATTGTTGTTACCCGGGGACACGCCTTTGCAGGTGCGTGGCTCGTGCCGGACACTTTTCCTGATAGCGTGATTGATGATTGTTCGTTCCTGACAAAAAGAACAGCCGAAGGGGTCAATGAGATTATCTTGGTGGAAACTACCTGTATGAATAAGGGAAATGACGCTACTTTCGACCAGGCGGTAAAGCAGGCACACGATGCTGTCAAACGAATTGGTGATTTTGTTTTGGCTTTGGATGTGAAACGTTCCCGGTATTCGGGAGTACGGCCTCTGCCGCAACGTGTTTTGAATGGTGAGCATTGGCAGATAAAAGAGAGCGAAGCCCCATTTATAGAAAAGGAAATTGTTAATCCGGAAGCGATTAATCCATATGATTTATCCAATCTTTCCACTGATATCCAAGTTACCAAGCAATTGATGTGGGAACGAAAATTATTGGATTTGAGCTTGCGAAATAATCTGTTGAACACCAGAATAACGAGAAATACACTTCAATTAATTTCAGCCGATTTAGATAAATTTGAAGATGCCTTAGCCGATGGGAGTGAGTTCAGGCTCATGCCGAAACCTACAGACTGGGACAATCCGTTATATGATTTTGGAGTCTATCATTCTCTGGCCTCTTCCGATCCAATTATTGAGTTGATCAAATCGGAAATGGATCAGAAGAGATTAAGGACCTACCTGACAGAATCGGAATTGGATAAGTCATTAAAGCATTTGTACCGTTCCTCCAGATTGTCGATTGAAGAAAATGGAGCCAATACACTCTATATGGCGCTCGGGTTACTTCGCTGGTACGAGACTCCCAGTAGTGAACGTCCGCGTTATGCTCCAATATTGTTATTCCCCGTAGAAATGATTCGGAAATCGGCTGCCAAAGGGTATATCATTCGTTCGCGGGAAGAAGATATTATGCTGAACATCACTTTGCTTGAGATGCTCAGGCAAAATTTCGGTATCAATGTGCCTGGTTTGGAACCACTCCCGCAGGATGAAAGTGGCGTGAATGTAAGGCTTATCTATTCTATCATCAGGAGCAGCATCAAAAACCTGCCAAAATGGGATGTGGAAGAACAGGCTGTTCTGGGTATATTCTCGTTCAATAAATTCATTATGTGGAATGATATCCACAATAACTCGGATAAGTTGCTACGGAATAAATTGGTACAGAGCCTGGTCAACGGGAAAATTGAGTTCGATGTGGATGACAGAGTGACCAATGCGTCGGATTTGGATAAAACGTTGAGTCCGGCAGATATTGTACTCCCTATCAGCGCCGATTCATCCCAGTTGGAAGCCGTTTATGAAGCCGTCAATGATAAAACCTATATCTTGCATGGACCTCCCGGGACAGGGAAATCGCAGACCATTACCAATATCATAGCGAACGCCTTATACCGGAAGAAGAGGGTATTGTTCGTTGCAGAAAAAATGGCCGCGTTATCGGTTGTGCAAAGCCGCCTGGAGGCTATCGGGTTGGCTCCTTTCTGTCTGGAACTTCATTCAAATAAAGCGAAGAAGACAGATGTCCTGTCGCAGTTGAAAAGGACGACTGAAATTGTGAAACACCGTTCTCCTGAGAATTTCGACCGGGATGCCAAACGTTTATTCGAACTGCGTAAAAACCTGAATGTATACGTGGATGCATTGCATAAGCAGTATCCGTTTGGGTTATCGTTGTACCGGGCTATCACAAATTATTTACATACAGAGACGGATCAGGAGGTAAAATTTCCTTCACACCTGTTTCCCGGCCTGACAGAAGAGAAACTGCTTGAGTGGCAGGATATGGTCGATTTGCTGGTAAGCATTGGCAATGCTTGCGGACATCCTTATGACCATCCTCTGACCGGCATCAACCTGTCAAGATATACATCTGAAGCAAAAGAGAAAGCTTCTGTTGTCTTACAGGAGGCCATTAAGGTTTTTTCGGATCTGAAAAAGCAAACAACGCTATTAAGTACGCTGACAGGAGATACGCCTGAAACAAAATATACCCGGGGGCAGTTTGACAGCGCGGCAACGCTTTTCGCTGTTTTACTTCAAATACCCGGGTTGACACCTGCTTTATTGCACGAACATACGCCGGAAGAGCTGTTCACGGAATGTAGAGAAGTGGTAGTGCATGGAAAGGAGCGTGACCGATATAAAAAAGAAATCCGACAGTATTTCAGCGAAGATATCCTTACTATCGATGCCAGATCTCTATTGAATGCATGGAATATGGCCGCCAATAAATGGTATATCCCCCGGATTTTGGGACAAAAGAAGGTGCGTGGTCAATTGAAATTATATATTGATGTCGGCACTATTAAACATATCGATATAAAGAACACACTTACAAACATTATCCAATACCAGCAGGAACGGAAATTAGTGAATGACTATTCCTCAAAGTTGCACTCGCTGTTCGGAAAGTTTGCCAAACCGGAAAATGAACAATGGGAAACGATCCTTCAAATAATCAACGATTTCTCTTTATTGGACAATGTTGTGCTTGTTTTTACGAACGATATCGTGAAAGCCAATGAACTGAAGCAAAATATCGCCAGGCAGTTAGTGAGCGGGATAGATACTTTTAGGAAAGTACATGAGAAATCTTTCAATGAATGTAGCGTGTTGTTGTTGAAATTGGAGAATGTATTATCCGAAATGTCGAGGGTATTGAATGTGGACGATACGGTGCTAATGGGCAATGATGCATTGTGGTTAGACAACGCTTTATCCCGGTTAAATAGTTGGCTTTCCCATATCGACAAGCTAAAAGACTGGTGTCAGTGGCTCACTGCAAAAGAGAGGGCGGCCGGACTTCAAATTGGATTTGTCGCTGATGAATACAGGGAGAAGAATATTCCGACGCATCAATTAAAAAACAGTTTTTTGAAAGGATTCTATCATGCGGCTATTGACTATATTATTGCGCAGGAGCCGGGATTGGAACTTTTTAAAGGAGAATTATTCAATGATGTGATTTCAAAGTACAAGGAATTGAACGATAATTTTGCAGAAATCACCAGGAAAGAATTATATGCCAGATTGGCCGCGAATATCCCCTCGTTTACTATTGAGGCTACCCAAAATTCAGAAGTGGGAATATTGCAACGCAGTATCAGGAATAATGCGCGTGGCATGTCCATCCGCAACCTGTTCGATCAGATTCCTACTTTATTATCACGCATGTGTCCTTGCATGCTGATGAGTCCGATCTCGGTCGCGCAATATATCAATCCCGATGCCGACAAGTTTGATCTGATCATTTTCGACGAGGCTTCTCAAATGCCGACGTATGAGGCTGTGGGCGCTATTGCCAGGGGAAAGAACATGATCATTGTAGGTGATCCCAAGCAAATGCCTCCGACAAACTTTTTCTCTGTCAATAACGTGGATGAGGATAATCTGGATAAAGAAGATCTGGAGAGTATCCTGGACGATACTTTGGCGCTTTCTATACCCTCCCGCTATCTGCTGTGGCACTACCGTAGTAAACATGAAAGCCTGATAGCGTTCAGCAATTCGGAGTATTATGATAATAAACTGCTTACTTTTCCTTCTCCTGATAATATCGAATCGAAAGTCCGCATGGTTCATATCGATGGGCTCTATGACAAAGGGAGAAGCCGGCAGAATAGAAATGAGGCCGAAGCCGTAGTCAATGAGATCAAACGTCGTTTGTCCGATGAGGAGTTAAGAAAAAAAAGTATTGGAGTAGTTACCTTTAGTGCAGTGCAACAGAATCTTATTGAAGACCTGTTGTCAGATCTGTTTGTTTTCAGACCCGATTTAGAGGCTATTGCCCTGGAATGCAAAGAGCCCCTGTTCATTAAGAATCTCGAAAATGTACAGGGTGATGAACGCGATGTCATTCTGTTTTCCGTGGGATATGGCCCGGATGCGGAAGGCCGGGTGAGTATGAACTTCGGGCCATTAAACCGTAATGGAGGGGAGAGGCGTCTGAATGTGGCTGTCTCCCGCGCAAGGTATGAAATGATCATTTTCTCATCACTGCGTTCCGATCAGATCGATTTGAATCGCACCTCTGCCATAGGTGTCAAAAGCCTGAAACGTTTTCTCGATTTTGCGGAAAAGGGAGAGCGACTCAATAGGGAGCGACAGTTAGCTATGTCCAAGGATGCTTCAATTGAATATCTTGTTGCTGAAAAATTAAGGGAAATAGGATATGAGGTGCATACAAATATCGGTACTTCCGGCTATAAGATTGATATTGCCGTTGTGGATAAGAATAATCCTGGTAACTATATTTTAGGTATCATTTGTGATGGCGAAAATTATAGACGGACAAAAACCACCAGGGATAGGGAAATTGTGCAGAACAGTGTATTGCGCATGTTGGGATGGAATATATGCCGTGTATGGACGCTCGATTGGTGGGAGAATCCCTCGAAAGTAATGATCATGATTGAGTCTGCCATCGAAAAAGCTAAAAAGGGAATCTCTGAACCGGTCATAGCTAAAAAACAAGATGGAAAAGGATTGGTTCTGGCAGGAGATGAAGAGGGGCTGATCAAAAATAATTTTGCGGATCGGGGAGTGATGCCGGAAAAACCAAATACAATGGCGAAAGAGCCGGTTGTGATGAAAGAAGCGTCAACCGTAATGCGGGAAGAGCCAATAAAAACAGAAGAATCCGATATACATGATACATATGTGTATGCAAATCTTCCAAAAGTGCCATTTCCCTCAGAATCATTTCTTCTTCCTCACCATGAGGACTATATCTTAAGGCAAATCCAAACGGTACTTGAAGCAGAAGCGCCAATAAGCCGTTCTCTGCTGTGTAAGCGTGTGCTTAATTCCTGGGGAATTTCCCGTTTAGGATCACGGATAGATGCCTATTTTAATGAATTGTTCAATAAGATTGAACACTATCCAAAAAGAGGCCACGGATCTTTCTTCTTTTGGAGAAGTGAAGAGCAGATGATTTCATACGATACTTTCAGGCCGGTATCGGAACGTATTGCGCATGATTTGGCGCCTGATGAAGTGGCGAATGCGATGAGATATTTATTGAGATCACAAATCAGCCTCCCGACAAAAGATTTGTCACGTATTACAGCGCAACTTTTCGGTTTTACCAGGACGGGGAATATTGTTGATTATGCTATGCGTAAGGGCATACGTGAAGCAATAGAGCGGGGTTATATGAAAGTGGAAAACGGACGGGCTATTATTTTGTAAATTAGCTGTTTATTGCAGTCGGTAAGAATATTTCCGCCAAAATGTAAAAAATATGGCTCTTCTAAGATCCTTATCTTTGAAGGTAAATTAAGTCCTAACATAAAAGTAGAAAAAGCGATATGAATAGTAATATACTCATATATCAAAACAAAGAAGGCAGCATCAAAATTGATGTCCGGTTAGAAGATGAAACCGTTTGGTTGACACAGTCCCAAATGGGGATATTATTTGGAAAGGACAAGCGGACAATATCAGAGCATATTGGCAATATATTTAAGGAAGGAGAGTTGGATGAGAGTTCAGTTGTCCGGAATTTCCGGATAACTGCGGCGGATGGTAAAAAATACGATACTAACCACTATAGCCTGGATGTTATTATTTCGGTGGGTTACCGGGTTAAATCGCTTCAGGGTACACAATTCCGCATTTGGGCTACCCAACGGCTTAAAGAATATATTATCAAAGGCTTTACGATGGATGATGAACGCCTGAAGCAATTAGGTGGCGGAGGTTATTGGAAAGAACTGCTCGATCGGATCCGGGATATTCGTTCTTCCGAGAAAGTGCTTTATCGCCAGGTGCTCGACCTTTATGCGACAAGTGTGGATTATGATCCAAAATCTGATGTTTCCATCCAATTCTTCAAAATTGTACAAAATAAGCTACACTTCGCGGCCCATGGACATACCGCTGCAGAAGTCATCTACGAACGGGCAGATTCTGACAAACCGTTCATGGGGCTGACTATATTCTCTGGAGATCTTCCCACAAGCAAAGATATAACTGTTGCAAAAAATTACCTGACGGCTGACGAGCTTAAAATATTGAACAATCTTGTTTCCGGGTATTTCGACTTTGCGGAAATTCAAGCTATGCGGCGTAATCCAATGTATATGTCGGACTACGTTAATCAGTTGGATAATATTCTTTCTTCAACCGGAGAAAAGTTATTGACCGATGCCGGTAGCATCAGCCATCAACAAGCGATGGAGAAAGCAAAAGCTGAGTACAGAAAATATCAAGTGAAAACTGTATCTCCTGTTGAGCAAGCCTATCTGGATACGATTAAGCAATTGGAAAGAAAGGCTAACAAGAAAAAAGATAGAAAAGACGAGTAAAAGTTATCTGACAGTATAAATCACAATTTGTGATCTTAAACGAAAATATTAATATTGACTGATAACGAGTTTCAAAACTTGAAGTCACAATTTGTGACATCAAGTTGGGATGGCGTTCGTAAACTCTAAAATGCTTTTACAAAATTATTTATAAGGTATAATATATGGACACAAAACAAATCAAAAGAAAAAAAGAAGAGGAATTGATCGAGCTGGTCTCTAATTTCTGTCAGGAGAAACTAAATGAGGAATATAAACAACTTTGTATTGAGCTGGTTCAAAAATTAGGGCGTAAGAGAAATGTCCCTTTCTTGACCGGAAAAATGGAGATATGGGCAGCCTCTGTCATATATACGATTGGTAATCTGAACTTCCTTTTCGACAAATCTTTTGAGCCCTATATTCCATCAAGTGATATTCATAATTATTTCGGCACAAAAAGCTCAACAGTAGGAGCCAAGTCTAAATTGATCCGGGATATGCTGAAATTGGACAGAATCTTCAATAATGAATTTGCGACCGGACATATGGTTGATAGTAACCCATTGAATCAGTTTGTCATGATTGATGATATGATTATGCCAATCGAATCGTTGCCGGAAGAATACCAACAGATGGTTAGGGAGGCCCGTGCAAGAGGAGAAGATATTTCTTTCCGGACAAATGGATAAAAAGTATGTATAAAAACTATCTACTAAGGGAATGGAGTTTATCAGACAAGATATCTATTGCTGAAAATGCCAATAATATAAACATTTGGAACAATGTAAGGGATTATTTTCCTTACCCATATACGGTTGAGGATGGGGAGCAGTTTATCAATATGGTTTTAAGCAAAGAACCACCCTTTACTGATTTTGCGATTGACGTTGGCGGAAAAGCTGTCGGAGGAATTGGAATAGTTTTGAACTCAGATGTAGAACGGATAAGCGCCGAAATCGGCTATTGGTTGGGAGAATGTTACTGGAACAGAGGAATCATGACAAATGTTGTAAAAGAAATGGTTGATTACGCTTTCTCTCATTTTCCGATAAAGAAGTTGTACGCACCTGTTTTCGATTTTAATAGAGCTTCGCAGCGGGTTCTGGAAAAAGCCGGATTTGAAAGGGAAGCTGTTCTGAAACACGCAGCCATTAAAAACGGTAAAGTCATAGATTTGCATTATTACGGATTAATCAGAATATAAATGAAAATTATATCGGTTCGGGAAAATCCCGAATACAAGGAAAAAGCGGTTCGTTTTTTCCAGCAAAGCTGGGTTACGGTATCGCCGATTATGTATGAAGACAGTATAAGCCACAGTATAAACGCGGAAAATCCTCTGCCACAATGGTATTTGCTGCAACAAGAAGACGAGATTATAGGATGTGCCGGACTAATCACAAACGATTTTATCAGTCGGATGGATTTGTATCCGTGGATTTGCGCAGTGTTTATTTCGGAACAACAAAGAGGAAACAACTATGCGGAACTTCTGATTAACAAAGCAAAAGATGATTCTAAAAGATTCGGATTCAAAAAATTATACTTATCTACCGTTCATGTCGGTTATTATGAGAAATTTGGATTCAAGTATATCGGACAGGGGTATCACCCTTGGAATGAAGAATCAAGGATATATCAGATAGAATTGTAAAATATGAATCTCGAAATCAACAAAATAACTGAGGGATATCCTTATTGTTCCGCATCCGTATCGGTTGGGCTGTCGAGTTTACCGATCCTTCGGGTAACAGATTAGGATTTGCAGATTATAACCCACAATAAATTCAATTAATCATGGAAGAAAAAATTTGCCAAAGTTGCGGTATGAATATGAAATCCGCAGAAGATTTCGGCACGAATGCCGACGGGACAAGAAATGAAGAGTATTGCATTTACTGCTATCAGAACGGGACTTTTACCCGTGATGTAACCATGGAAGAGATGGTGGAGACGAACCTGGAGTATCTCGATCACTGGAATAAAGAGACGGGAAATAATTTTACACCCGATGAAGCGCGCCCGATGCTTCGAGAGTTTTTATCAATACTAAAACGCTGGAACAAAGAGTAAAGCGGTACAATTCTATGCAGACGAATTGTGTCTCACTTCAAATGATTTGAATGAACTCGTAGAAAAGAGAGGAATATTAGCGAATAAATTGTATAAATTATGAAAGATGCAACACAAACAATCGGCGGAATTATATCACTATTTATCTTAAGTACTATCCTCTTAGGATGTAAAGAAGCAGCATCAAAAAAGGAAGTATATCAGTCGGAAAAGTTGTTGATAACCCAAATCTCAGCACATGTTTATGAGCATATATCCTATCTTGAGACCGAAAGTTTCGGGAAAGTCCCATGCAACGGAATGATTGTTTGCAACAAAAACGAAGCTGTTGTTTTTGATACGCCAACCGATAACGAATCTTCCTCTGAACTGATTGATTGGATAACAAGCACGCTAAAATGCAAAATCAAGGCAATTATTCCTACTCATTATCATATCGACAATTTAGGGGGATTGGATAAGTTCCATAGCCAAGGAATACCTTCTTATGCCTATCAGAAAACAATCCAAATAGCAAAAAAGGATGGACTTCCGGTTCCACAACAGGGATTCGATCCATTCCTCGAATTGGAAGTAGGGGGAGAAAGAGTATATGTGGATTTTTTGGGGGAAGGACATACTTGTGATAATGTTATCGGATATTTCCCTCTGGAAGATATTATGTTTGGCGGCTGCCTTATCAAAGAAGTTGGGGCTGGAAAAGGAAACCTTGCGGAAGCGAATCCTGACGAATGGCCTGAAACAGTAAAGCGCGTCAAAGCAAAATATCCGGGCACTAAAATCGCTATCCCCGGACATGGCAAATACGGAGGAATGGAACTGTTCGATTATACAATAACACTGTTCGAATGACCACGAACGCTATCGAACCCAAGTCGAAGATGTGGAACCTGTGGCATGGCTGCCATAAGCTAAGCGCCGGTTGTAAGCATTGCTATGTTTACCGGGGTGATTCAAAACGGGACGTTGACAGTAGTATTATTACCAAAACAAAGAATTTCGATTTACCTGTGCAGAAAAAGCGGAACGGAGAATACAAAATCCCTTCGGGAACGATGGTTTACACTTGTTTCACTTCCGACTTCTTTTTGGAGGATGCCGATCCCTGGCGTGTGGAAGCATGGGAAATGATACGTCTTCGAAATGATTTGAAATTTATGATGATCACCAAGCGTATCGACCGTTTGCATGAATCATTGCCTGAAGATTGGGGCGACGGCTATGATCATGTAACCATTTGTTGTACGGTTGAGAATCAGGACAGGGCGGATTATCGCCTGCCTATCTATAAAACGGTACCCATAAAACACAAAATCATTATTTGTGAACCGCTTTTGGAACACATAGATTTATCCTCATACAATATAGGTTCATGGGTCGAGCAAGTGGTCGCCGGAGGGGAATCGGGATACGGTGCCCGTACCTGTAATTTCGATTGGATCATAGATTTACGCAACCTGTGTGCCGGACAGAATGTTTCGTTCTGGTTCAAACAAACCGGAGCCAGGTTCGTCAAAGACGGAAAACTATACCACATAAACCGTCGTTTACAACACTCGCAGGCTCGCAAGGCGGAAATTAATTTTAATGCGATAAAATGATAAGAAAAAATGTATTATCTTTACCCCGTTAAAATAATTGGATGTTTAAATTTAAGAAGGAGTCCGTGAAGTAAATAACCTTGCTATCCTGCAAGGTTATCCCTTAAGTTACACTCAGGCATATTCTTGCCGGAGTTATTTTCATATTTATATATTAACAGATTTTTGATACGGCGGCAGGTGCTATAATCCCTGTTCCGGCATCATCCCATTAATAATTTAAACATCATGAGTAACGAAAATATTAAAACAATTGAGCTACGCTCCAATGACCTCACGCTCGACGAACCGAGTGAACTCGCTCCGTCCTCGCTTAATCGGTCAATTCACGAATTCGATTTTAATTTAATCTGCGAATATTTTTCAAATGTAGAACGTCAGGGACCGGGCAGTCCCGAAATAACCCTAAAAGCATTAAGCTTTATCAACAATCTTACGGATGAATCCAGGATTGCCGATATCGGCTGCGGTACGGGTGGACAAACAATGACATTGGCCGGACATGTTCCGGGGCAAATTGTTGCAATAGATCTCTTTCCTGAGTTTATCCGTATCTTTAACCGGAATGCCGAACGGTTCAATTTCCAAGACAGGGTTAAGGGAATCGTCGGTTCAATGGATAACCTTCCTTTTCAGAAGGAAGAATTAGACCTGATCTGGTCGGAAGGCGCGATTTACAATATAGGTTTTCAACGGGGATTGAACGAATGGCGGGAGTTTCTGAAAACGGGCGGTTATATTGCCATTTCGGAAGCATCATGGTTTACCGGTGAACGTCCGGCTGAAATCAATGATTTCTGGATGGATGCTTATCCCGAAATAGATACCATTCCGAATAAAGTTGCCCAAATGCAGGAAGCAGGGTATATCCCTGTCAGTACCTTTATCCTGCCCGAAACCTGTTGGACGGAACACTTCTATGCTCCACAAATTGCAGCACAGGAGAAATTCCTTACAAAGTATGCAGGAAATAAAACAGCAGGGGAGCTTATCTCAAACCAACGCCATGAGATGCAGTTGTATGATAAGTATAAAAGCTTTTATGGCTACGTGTTCTATATCGGAAAGAAAATATGAGAGATAAAGTATCGATCAGAAGAATACTTCCTTCGGAATATTCCCTGACGGAAGACATCATGTATGAAGGGATCTATTATCCCGACCCGGTAAATCCTTATCCGAAGGATGTGATATACTTACCACAGGTTCGGATTTACTGGGATAACGGGGGAGAATTGTGTCCGGAACAGGCATCTGTATATCAGCGTCAGTTATATGTAAGATAACTCTTATCGGATGTTAGCAAGATCGGAAAGGATATATATAATATTATATCCTATTTTTGCAGAAAATAAATTATCGATATGCAACAGCGAACTTCAACGACAGAAGAATACCAAAGGCAGATCAATATCATTAAGGATTATATCAATAATAATCTGGATAAACCGATTGATTTATCCGAACTGGCTGAAATAAGCCATTTCTCTCCTTATCACTTCCATCGGATAACCCGTGCTTTGATAGGTGAACCTATCGGGAGTTATATTGTCCGGATAAGATTGGAAACAGCCGCCAAATTACTGCGATATACGAATATGTCCGTTTCCGAAATCGCTTATAGGGTAGGCTATGATGTGCCTACTTCACTTTCGAAAGCATTCAGGCAACAGTATGGTATTTCACCGATAGATTATAGAACGAATAAAGAATATACAATCATGAAAGAACAACCTGGGACTAAGGGATTATCATTGTTTTGAAAAGTACCTCAACCATCCCGGTAAAACGATCCCGGAAAAGTTGAAAACGGAGATTTATATCCCTGTAGAATAGATAGGGATCGCTTTTGTATCTCTATTATCGATTAAGATGGCGGGCCTATTCTTTGTGTATATCACATCCGGTACAGCCGCCACAGATGGAGTGGTCTCTTTCGGTGAAAAAGAAACGATAGATTGCCCGTATGAGGATGACCCCTACAATGATACCGATGATAATAACGATGAAAAGTTGTATATCCATGCCTTTTAAACAGTATTATAACAGGAAAAGTTTTTAGATGCAGCTCCTAAATCAACAGGTTTCCTATCTGGTATACCAGGAATGCTATAAACCAGGCGAGGCCTGTAGAGTAAAGTACACTGAATAGTGCCCATCCCCAGGAATGCGACTCCTCTTTGATGGCTACTACTGAGGCTACGCAGGGGAAGTAAATCAATACAAAGAGCAAAAAACCGGCTACCACAAGAGGGGTGAAGATGGGCGATCCGTCCGCATAAGACTCTGCCTTTAGCCGGTGCTGCAATGATTGCTGGTCTTCACTATCACCGGTGTATAGTACGCCCATGGTGGAGATGACGATTTCCTTGGCTGCCATTCCCGATAGCAGGCTCACTGATATTTTCCAGTCGAATCCGAGCGGGCGCATCGCAGGTTCAATGAACTTTCCGATATTCCCGATATAGGAATTCTCTTGATGAGTTGTATTGCGGAGATGTTCTATCTCTGTTGTCTTCTCCTCCCTCTCTTCGTCGCTTATTTCACTCCGATCGTATTGTGCATCGACCATGGCGATCTCACTGTCGAACGCGGCGTCTCTCTCCGCATTCTGGGGGAAATATCCTAAGAACCATATCACGATGGAGGCGATCAGGATCGGGCCTCCCATTTTCCGCAGGTATTGGCTCGACCGGTCCCACATATGGGTGATGATCGATTTAGTGGTCGGCATCCGGTAAGGAGGCAGTTCCATCACAAACGGTGTTTCCTCTTCTTTAAAGGCTGTCTTCCGGAGTATTCTTGCCGTGAGTGCGGCAATCAAAATACCAAAAGCGTATAATCCAAGCATTACCAGCCCCCCGTATTTAGGTACGAAAGCACTCACGAAGAGAATATAGACAGGTAACCGGGCGCTGCAAGACATAAACGGCACAATGAACATGGTGATCATACGGCTGCTCCTGCTTTCGATGGTGCGTGTGGCCATAATGGCCGGGACGTTACAACCGAACCCCATGATGAGGGGAATAAACGATTTCCCATGCAGGCCGATCCTGTGCATCAGTTTGTCCATGATGAAAGCGGCGCGTGCCATATAGCCCGAGTCTTCCATAAAGGCGATGAAAAGATATAATATCACAATATTGGGGAGGAAGACGATGACGCCTCCCACACCTCCGATGATACCATCTACAACCAGTGCCTTTAATGGTCCCTCCTGCATATTGCCCCTGACGAGGTTACCCAGTTGTTCCACCAGCCACTCGATCCATTCCATAGGGTAATTGCCCAGACGGAAAGTGGCTTCGAACATGACCCATAAAAACAGGAAAAAGAGGGGGAACCCGATGTATTTATGGGTTACGAGGGCGTCAAGTAATTTTGTTTTTTCAGAGAACTGGGTCTTTTCCGTAAGTGTCTCTTTGAGTCCACCGGCGATAAAACCGTACCGGGCATTGGTAAAAGCAGACTCCGGATCTTCCCGGAGTAACTTTTCAATGTAAATCCGTTCTTTATCCCTGCGGGAGAAGATCTGTTCCTGTTGGGGCAATGTGCGGACACGCTTCTCTACATCCCTGTCACCTTCAAGCAATTTGACGCAGATATACCGTAGCGGCATATTCCATCCGGCATACAGTGTGGGTTCCACATTTTTGAACTCCCGCTCCATGATGCCGATGGATTTCTCCAACACCCGTCCATAGGGGATCTGCACATAATCGAACTCCTCCTGTTTGTAGATATCGATTACTTTTTCGAGTAATTGGGGGATACCCTCACCCCTTTTGCCTACGGTGGGTACCATAGGAATATTGATCAATGATCCGAACGTCTCGTAATCGAATGTACGGCCGCTCTCTTCCAGTTCGTCGTACATGTTCAGGGCGATCACAATCGGCACTTTCAGATCAATCAGTTCCGTGGTAAGATAGAGATTTCGCTCTGCCGCCGATGCCGATACCACGTTCACAATCACATCAGGCTTTTCATCCAGTATATGTTTCCGGACGAATAATTCTTCGGGGGTATATGCCGATAACGAGTAAGTGCCGGGAAGGTCTATCAGTGTGAACTCATAGCCGTTGTGGCGCAAGGTGCCCTCTTTCGAGTCGACAGTCACACCACTGTAATTACCCACATGCTCGTGTGCACCGGAAGCCAGATTGAAAATGGTGGTTTTTCCCGAATTGGGATTTCCCAGAAGCGCAACTCTTATTCTTTTCTCGGGATGAGGCCGGTCATGCCTTTGAAGAGATGCCCTGGTTTCAGTTCCATTATTGTTTTCTTCTGTTTCTGAAGCGAATACTTCTTCGAGTAGCGCTTCTTCTTTATGTAAGGCATCATTCCTTGCGTCCCCTGCCAGCATCGAAATTTCAATCATTACCGCCTCGCTCCGGCGTAGCGATACCTCGTACTCCATGATCTCATATTTGATGGGATCTTTTAATGGAGCGTTCAGTATTGATTTGACTTCCTCTCCGCGTATGAACCCCATTTCGAGGATACGTTTCCTGAAAGCCCCGCTACCATTTACTTTTACGATGTATGCTTTTTGTCCCGTTTGTAATTCTGAAAGGCGCATTAATGTTTGATTTTCTTATTTCGGCTTGCAAAGATAAGGTTTTTTGCTTTAATTATTTATATTGTTTCTAAATAATGGGGCTCGTCGTCGCTTTAAGCCTTCTTATCCTGCCAGTAATATATATAAGATAGGAATAAGCAGGCCGATGACCAGGTACCATTTCCCTCTTTTCGTGATGCCATGTTTTCCCTTTACCATAAACAGTCCTGATACGGCCAGAAAGATCAGTGATCCGGCGAATATATCGGCCATGAGCGACCACCCTTTGACGCGGTTATAATGGAGCCGGTTCACCCAGTAGGCAATCGGTTTTTTCCTGCTTATCTGGTATTGAGCTATACCTGTTTGTGGGTCATATTCTCCGATACCGCCCTGCAGCATTAACCTGTATTTTCCTGTGGTTTCGCCGATATTGTTCAGTCCGGGCCTGTCGGGTTCGGATTGCCATTCTTGTGTGAACTCTTCCGTTGTGAGCCCTTTGGTGAAAGTCAGGCTCTTATTCTCAACTTTATATGAAGGGTCTTTGTGATCCATATGGTTGAGCAGAATACCGGAAATTCCATAAACGAGGGAGAGTCCTACCATTACGAACCCGATGTCGCGATGTAGGATTCGTATCCATTTTCTTATTTTTGGACTAATTGTGAACTTTTTCATAGTTCAACCCGTCTACATAATATATCGAGTAATAATCTTTGCCCCGGGCTTTCATCCAATCTTTCATCTCGTTGATATTGGCCAACTCTGCCTCGCAAGTTTCAGCAGAAGCTTCTTCTTTCGTCAGTTTTTCGTTGACACTACTTTCCATATCTGCTATTTCAACTTCGGTGAGTCGTCTTTCTCGCAATATACCGTTTACTTTTAATTGTGAACCGACCAATTCCTTGTCGAATGACCCTATGTCCCCTTTGGCTTCTACCCGGATTGAATACTTCTGTCCCTCTCCGGTCAGAAAACAGCGTTTACCTGAATGCTCACAGGTATGGGTTACATACCCTTTGATTGCCACCGGTTCATCTATCAATGATTCGGCTACGGCATAAAGGGAGTCGGCATCGAAGACAATCGCTCCGGTTTCCGCCACGGTCTCTTTACTTTCACTGCTCTTTTGTGTTTGTCCCGCATTGTTACAGGACGCGGCAAAGAAGGCAAATGCCACTAAAATAAAAGTTAACTGCTTCATACGATTATTCTATTATGATTAAAACTGTAAATTTACAGCTTTTTGTTGATTATTAATTAGATATTACGATATAAGAAACTGTTTTGAATTTTATGAGTAATTTTTCACACTTATTTTTCCGCTCTTTCATATTGTTTTTTGCCTTTTTTTGCGCCTTTGAACTTTCATTTCTTTCAAGTAGCCCGCTACATTTCAATAAATGAAAATCCAAATCCATCAAAAAATTACTAAAAAACAATGGATGAAAAAATTCAAAACAGTTTCTAAGTGAAACTTCAAAATAACATTTTTTTTCATTATAAAACCATCCCCTAAAATGAGTATATTTATGTGATGATATAGCATGAAATGGTAGTAGTTTTCCGATGCCGTTTTTTCTTTATATTTTTGCAGATAGTGATTATAACTGGGGGATTTATTTATTTTTCTGGTTGCCGAATTGGGAAAAGAGGAAAGATACTGCTTGTGAATGTGTGGAGGGTGAAGGATTGGAAAGGGTAAGAAAATTTATATAAATATTAAATGCATGGATCTATGAATTACAGAATTGAAAAGGATACGCTGGGCGAGGTACGGGTACCTGCCGATAAGCTGTGGGGTGCGCAAACCGAGCGGTCGCGCAATAATTTCAAGATTGGAAGTCCCGCTTCCATGCCGAAGGAAATCATTTACGGATTTGCTTACCTGAAAAAGGGAGCGGCGTATGCCAACCATGAATTGGGTGTGTTGTCGCAGGAGAAACGCGATTATATTGCGCAGGTATGTGATGAAATTCTGGAGGGCAAGCTCGATGACCAGTTCCCGCTGGTTATCTGGCAGACAGGGTCGGGGACGCAGAGCAACATGAATGTAAACGAAGTAATTGCCAACCGTGCCCATCAACTGGCAGGGAAGACGATCGGAGAGGGTGAAAAAACATTACAACCCAACGATGATGTGAACAAGTCGCAGTCGTCGAATGACACTTTCCCAACCGGAATGCATATCGCCTGCTACAAAAAGATAGTAGAAGTGACTCTTCCCGGATTGCGCCAACTGCAGAAAGCATTGGCCGCCAAATCGAAAGAGATGGCGGATGTGGTGAAGATCGGGCGGACACATCTTATGGATGCCACTCCCCTTACATTGGGACAGGAATTCAGCGGATATGCCGCACAACTCGCGTATGGCATCCGTGCGATTGAAAATACCTTGCCGCATTTGGCTGAACTTGCTTTGGGTGGTACTGCTGTAGGAACGGGATTAAATACTCCCAGGGACTATGATGTGACTGTAACCCGTTACATTGCCGAATTTACCGGCCTTCCTTTTGTAACTGCCCCGAATAAATTTGAAGCGCTTGCGTCACATGACGCCATTGTGGAAACACATGGAGCACTGAAACAGGTCGCTGTATCGCTTAACAAGATAGCTAATGATATCCGCCTACTGGCCTCGGGGCCCAGGAGTGGTATCGGTGAGATTATTATCCCCGCGAATGAGCCCGGTTCGTCTATCATGCCCGGGAAAGTGAATCCGACCCAGTCGGAAGCGCTCACCATGGTATGCGCCCAGGTAATGGGAAATGATGTGGCAATTACCGTAGGAGGCATGCAGGGCCATTTTGAACTGAATGTCTTTAAACCGGTGATGGCAGCCAACTTCCTTCAGAGTGCACAACTTTTGGGAGATGCTGCCCTGTCGTTCGATATCCATTGCGTATCGGGCATTGAGCCTAACAGGCCGCGTATTAAGGAATTGCTCGACAATTCATTGATGCTGGTAACCGCTTTGAATACGAAGATCGGTTATTATAAAGCTGCCGAGATCGCCAATGCGGCTCACCGGAACGGAACTACGCTCAAAGAGGAAGCTGTCCGCCTGGGTTATGTCTCTGCGGAAGATTTCGATCAGTGGGTGCGTCCCGAGGATATGACCGGGCCCTTGGCTTAATCTTAATAACAAGTATTTTTGAACGGCGTCGTTTTCCGATGCCGTTTTTTCTTTGTATTTTTGCCTGCTAATGCAAAATAACCCGGACTTATTGAACAAAATCATATTTATGGCAACAAAACCATTTATTTATCAGGAGCCTTTTCCGATGTCGAAAGACCAGACATCCTATTATCTGCTCACAAAGGAGCATGTATCAGTGGCATCCTTTGAAGGGAAAGAAATCCTGAAGGTCTCGAAAGAGGGATTAACCCTATTGGCGGAGACTGCTTTCCGTGATGTGGAATTCCTGCTGCGCCCCGACCACCAGGAGCAAGTGGCTGGCATTCTCGCCGACCCTGAAGCAAGTGACAATGATAAGTTCGTGGCACTCACCTTTCTGCGTAATGCCGAAATATCGGCGAAAGGGATTCTTCCTTTCTGTCAGGATACGGGTACGGCGATTATCATGGGGAAAAAGGGACAGCAGGTATGGACCGACGGGAACGATGAGGAGGCCCTTTCACGGGGAGTGTACAATACTTTCGTGAACGAGAACCTGCGTTATTCCCAGAATGCGGCATTGAACATGTATGATGAAGTGAACACGGGCACGAACCTGCCCGCGCAAATCGACCTCTATGCAACGGAGGGAGACGAGTACAAGTTCCTCTGCATTGCCAAAGGAGGCGGTTCGGCCAATAAAACCTATCTCTATCAGGAGACCAAAGCGCTGCTTACTCCCGGTAAACTGGAAGAGTTCCTGATCGCAAAAATGAAGTCACTGGGAACTGCTGCCTGCCCTCCCTATCACCTGGCGTTCGTGATTGGTGGCACCTCGGCCGAAGCGAATCTGAAGACGGTGAAGCTTGCCTCCGCCAAATACTATGATAACCTGCCCACGGAAGGGAATGAGCTGGGACAGGCCTTCCGGGACATTGAACTGGAGAACAGGCTGAAGAAAGCTTCCGTAGAGTTGGGACTTGGTGCACAGTTTGGAGGGAAATATTTCGCCCATGACGTGCGGGTTATCCGCCTGCCGCGCCATGGCGCTTCCTGTCCCGTAGGGATGGGAGTATCCTGTTCGGCCGACCGCAACATCAAGGCAAAAATCAACCGTGAAGGTATCTGGATCGAAAAACTGGAGGATAATCCCACCCGTCTTATTCCTGAAGAATACCGTGAAGCGGGTGAAGGAGGGGGAGTGAATATCGACCTCAACAGGCCTATGGGTGAAATCCTCGCGGAGCTTTCCAAATATCCGGTCTCCACCCGCCTTTCGCTGAATGGTACGATCATTGTCGGTAGGGACATAGCCCATGCCAAGCTTAAAGAACGCATCGATCGCGGGGAAGGGCTCCCACAGTATATCAAGGATCATCCTATTTACTATGCGGGCCCGGCCAAGACTCCGGAGGGTTATGCTTCCGGATCGATGGGACCCACCACGGCAGGGCGCATGGACTCATACGTGGATCTGTTCCAGTCGCACGGCGGCAGCATGATCATGCTGGCAAAAGGGAACCGCAGTCAGCAGGTTACGGATGCCTGTAAAAAGCATGGAGGTTTCTATTTAGGCAGCATTGGCGGGCCGGCAGCCATCCTGGCGCAGGATAGCATCAAGAGCCTTGAATGTGTGGAGTATCCCGAATTGGGGATGGAAGCGATATGGAAGATTGAAGTGGAAGATTTTCCGGCATTTATCCTGGTGGATGACAAGGGAAATGATTTCTTTCAGATAGTGACACAGCCTAATTGTGCAGTAGGGTAAATACACGTTAGGGTAAATAGCAGAGAAAAAACCGGTGCCGACTTTCCGTAACCCTTTGGAGGTAATGGAAAGCCGGCATCTCTATTTAACCGAAGTAGCGTTTGAACCCCGGTTGAAGGGGTTTTGGCTTTAATTTAATACTTTTCCGGTTTCATCGATTTTTACTTTTATTTCGGAGTTACCCTTTTCAAGTTCCAGCAGGTAGTAATTGCCCCGAGGCGTTTCTACAAAGTCGGCATCATCGATATGGTATCCACTGTATGCGGGATCATTTACTATGTTACTTATCGCCTGTGGTAATTCGGAAACCCTGACATCCCATGATGTGTGCAGCCAGTTATTATTCAGGTCGAAGACAACATCTTTGCTTAAAGTGTCATGGATTATATCCACCTCGATGGTGTTCCTTGCCCGGTCAATCTCCACGACCTGTGCACCCGGATATTTGTTTTCGATAAATGCCCTGATATCGCTGGCGGCAGCATCCGATAATTTGTCGTCATCACAGCTCAAAAATGGCAGTGTTATTACAGCCAGAGCCAATATTATTAAGATAGCTTTTTGTTTCATACGTTTTTAATTTGTTTGAGTCAGAAATTAGTACTAAGAAATCAGAAGTTAAGAAGTGGAGAAGTTAAGAAGCGGGATAATCTCCCAAATCCGAGATCCGAATTTTTTAATCATCAATATCAATTACATTAAAGTTAGCGTCGAATTCCAGTTCCATGCCATTCAATAATTCGATCTCATGCCGGTTTCGACTCTTTTTCTCTATTTTGGTTATTTTTAAGTCGGGATAATTCGTCCTCACATAATTAGCGATTTGCGGAGGCACTACTTCCGAAGGAAGTTCCGTGTACTTGCAATCAATCTCTTTCCAGATCCCTTTTCTGTCAAATTCCGCTTTGTTTCCATTGGTGAAAATGACTTCATAGCTTTTTCCCGAAAATTCACGCTCCATTTTAACCAATGCAACGGACTGGTTGGGGAAATATTTCTTGATCATCTGTTGAGACTGGGCCGGCAGTTGATCAAAACTGATAGGTCTGTCGTTGCCGGCTTTGGCTGTTACGTGGACGGCGGCCACGCAGAAAAATAAAAGAATTAATTTTTTCATTTGTGATTTCTTTTTATGTTCAGTTTGTACATGGCAAAGCTATAACACGATTCTGAAAAGAAAATGAAATTTTTTACCGGGAGATTTCAAAACGATGAAAATTATTCTCAAAAGCATAGCTTATATGTAGCTTTTCCAAATCGCATATCGATTTGATCAAAGCCAGGCCCAGCCCTGAGGATTCAGGTTTTTTATTCCCCTGGTGGAACCTCTTGAAAATAAGTTGGGAGTCAAGGGCGAATTCCTGTCCGCTGTTTTTGATAACAAGTTTCGACGGAGAGATTTCGATAACGATCTTTCCATTTGCGATGTTGTGGACAAAAGCATTTTTGATAATGTTGTTGACCAGTATATCAGCCAACGTTTCATTCATTATTACTTTAAATATACCGGATTCCCTGATTTCAACTTCTACATTCATATGGGCATACACTTCCTGATAGTCGTTGATATTCTTTTTTATGATGGAATTTAACTCAATATGATGTGTGCCGGGAAACTGCCTGTTTTCTATTTTGGAGAGCAATAGTAGTGTTTTATTTAACCGGGTGATCTGTTCAAGGGTCTGGAGTGTTTTCGACAACTCTTCCAGTTGGGTTTCGGTGAGGGATTCGTCTTCCATCAGGTTTTCCAGTCGGTTGCGGCATACGGCCAGGGGAGTTTGTATTTCATGGGAGGCGTTCCCGATGAATAATTTTTGTTCCTCGAAAACTTCCTCACTGCGTTGCATACTTTTGACGACTGCCTCGTTCAGTCTCTTGAATTCGGTGATGCCCGTATCATTGTTTAAAGGAGTGTTTTCTTTTCCTATCTTGTATCTGTTGAGCCATGCAAGTAATTTATGCAGGGGGCGGTTACTCTGGTGGTATATCCAGACATTGATCAGGAGGATGCAAAATAAAAGTCCGAAATACAGAAAGATCATCCAGTAAAGGATAGCCTCCTTGAGATCTTTTTTTTCAATGGTGGGGATAGCGACAACTAATTCGTAGTATTTTCCGTTTTCATCCCTGTAAACGGTAGTGAGTATACGAGCCGGCTCTGTTTCCCTTTTGAGTGGTATATATATCATGGAATCGATATAATGAATATGGGGTTTGCTTTGTGCCTCCACGGCTGTTATTTCTTTCAGGTAATATTGGTTATTTGAGTTGTTACTTTCAGAAGGCATTTCTTCTCCTGCAAGCTGACGCATGATGATCTGTTCGGAGTAATCTTCCAGTGAGTCGTCGGTTTCATCGTTTATTTCATCGATCATCCTCATATAAAAGAAGACAGCCCATATAGCCAGGACAATACTGAGTACAATGCTCAAACGGATGATGATATGGTAGATCAGTTTCATTAGCGATTATTCAATAATTAGTTTATAGCCGATACCGTATACGGCTTTTATTTCTATGCTTGCCCCGGATTCTTTCAGTTTCTTCCTCAGGTTTTTGATCTGCGCATAAATGAAGTCGAAATTATCGACTTGATCGATATGGTCGCCCCACACCGCTTCTGCGAGTGTGTGTTTATTGATCAGCCGGTTGCTGCGATTTGCAAAATAGAAAAGTATGTCGTATTCCTTGCGGTTAAGGTCTATATCCTTGTCTCCAACAGTAACCTTGAATCCATCAGGATAAATTTTCACATTGCCTGTCTCAATGGCCATGTTGCCGTCCTGTTGTTTCCGTCGTATAACACTCCTGATCCGGGCAATCAGTTCGGCCAGATGAAAGGGTTTAGCCAGATAGTCATCCGCGCCCAGTTCCAGCCCTCCAATTTTATCTTCCAGTGCGTCATTAGCCGAGATAATGATCACACTGTCCGGTTTTTGCATTTTCTTTAAAGCTTCCAGTATCAATAACCCGTTACCATCGGGAAGCATAATATCCAACAGGATACAATCGTATTCGTAATCTTCAATCTTCCGAAGGGCCGATTGATAGGTTGAAGCACATTCCACCACATACCTTTCTCTTTCCAGGGTTCGCCTGATCAACTCCTGCAAGGAGGGTTCATCTTCCACTATCAATATCTTCATATGAACATTTATATTTAGAGTCAAGAACCAAGAGCCAAGATGCAAGACTTGGAACTTGGAAGCAAAGAACGGCATAATTTCTGAATTAAATCTGAAAAATCTTTTTAAGTCGTATCAATGATTTTTTTTGTGCCCGTCTGAAGGTAACAGATTATAAAATCAGGGGGTTAAGATAATCAGACAGGCGAACAGTCCAATCAGTATTATAGCTAAAAGGATATAAATAATAATCTCGAGCCACTTTTCACTGGCTTGATTCTTCTTTTTCATGCGATTAGTTTACCTTTCCCATCCATACTTTATTGATTTTTTATCAGTGTATGGAAGTTATAATGATTCTGTTCCTTTAAAGGAGCGATATATGTATTTTCTTCTGTTTATCTGAATGGCGGATTGAAGCGTGTGGTTTTCTAATACTTGCAAGACATGCTCTACGAACCCCAAATATCCTTAATTCCATATTCAGCGAAGATAGATTCTATTAGCTCCTTTTCGTGTACCTTCAGGGAATACACGCCCCGGATACGATACCCGAGTCCCTGCGGTGTGCGAATACCAAGCGCCTGCATTAATTTAGCCTTAACTTCAGCCAAATCTTTTACCCGTACTTGCCCGAGGCCTTTCTGAAACGAATTTCTTTCCATTTTTTATGTATTAGTTAAGGAAATAGCGTTTTCCTGCTATTTCAAAAGTGAAATAAAAACGTTTACTTTGTAATAATTTATTTCGTTTTGCAAATATCAATAATATTATTGATATAGACAAATAAAATGATTGCTTTTTCTATGGAAAATGAAACTATTTTTGACAGAATTGCTCAAATTATTGAAATTGAGTGTAATGGGGTACCTGCACAATTTGCGAAAAAAATCGGATCAAAAGATCAAACTGTCAGGAATATTGTTGTAAATAGAAGAAGCTATCCCGGATATGAGATGTTATTAAAAATCATCCAATCAATTGATTGGTTAAATCCGGATTGGTTGATCACCGGCAGAGGGGAAATGAGGAAGGGACATGATAAAAGCAATCAAGTGATCACAGAACCGGAGGCTCATTATGAAACTGATATCAACCGGCAATTAATCAATATTATCGATTCACAGCAACGCACCATTGAGAATTTAACCAAGCATAAGAAGAGCAATACTGTGGATCCGGTATAGATCAGGTTTCTATTTTCTTGTATTGTACTTTCTTTTAATAACAGGGTGTACACCTGTTATTACCGGCTTCATCCAGGGGGGCCTTCTGTCCCTTACGGATAAAACCGGTATAAACAGGTGATATAGATAACAGGTTACCTTTATCTGCTTTAGATTATTTTTTGTAATTAACCCATACCTTCATTTGTCCTGCCTCCCTGTTATCCCATGCATAATAAGGAACGAACAGAATGCTGTCATTGCCCTTTCCTGCACTTATGGTAACCACTCCTTGCGGAAGGGATTCATTAAAGTTAGGGGTAAATTCCATATCCGGAGATAAAAACAGGCT
Source organism: Proteiniphilum saccharofermentans (assembly GCF_900095135.1). Classification (NCBI taxonomy): domain Bacteria; kingdom Pseudomonadati; phylum Bacteroidota; class Bacteroidia; order Bacteroidales; family Dysgonomonadaceae; genus Proteiniphilum; species Proteiniphilum saccharofermentans. The sequence continues at coordinate 3,995,911 of NZ_LT605205.1, read as the reverse complement.
GTCGAAAGAAGGATTATCCGTTTCTTCCATGCAATAGACCAAAGGACCTCGTTGAATGGCTCGTTTACCGGTATTTTCCTTAACGCGCGGATCAGCGGTGATTACTTCTACCGGCATATCCATCGTTAAAACTAATTTGTCGGAATTCTTCCATTTTCTGTCTATTACGGCAAATCCTTTTTCCAGAGGTATATTTTCTATGGTTTCACCGTTTATGGTAACCGTAAATTTATCGCACCAACCGGGAATACGTAAACGAAATTCTTTTTTCATTGTTTTGTTAAGAGATTCTATGCTAAATTTAACTGTTCCGTTCCATGGATAATCGGTTTCCTGACGTATAGTGAATTTCTCTTTTCCTGTGTTGATCTCGGTTTTATTGCCTATAAACAGATTGACCCATATTGCCTTATCCGATACCCCATAAATGTAATTCCCGATGGATGGCAAGAACCGTGAGATCTGGCTGGGACAACAGGCTGTTCCGTACCATTCCCTACGATGATGATTACCGTGGGATGCCAGTGGATTCACGTAAAAAAAGCGATCGCCGTTCAAAGATATACCGGCAAGTGCGCCGTTGTACATAGAACGCTCCATCACGTCAATATATTTTGCATCACCGGTTAACTGATGCATACGGGAATTCCAAAACACCATTCCCACCGAAGCACATGTTTCACAATATGCTTCGTAATTCGGTAGATCATAAGGTTCTGTAAAACCTTCGTTCTGTCGTGATGATCCTATACCACCGGTAATATACATTTTTCGAAGCACGACATCATCCCATAAACGGTTCAGCGCTTCAATATATCCGTCATCTCCCTTCAGAGCGGCAACATCGGCCATTCCGCAGAAAAGATACATGGCACGGACAGCGTGACCGGTTATTTCTTCCAGATCTCTTACCGGCACCACATCCTGGTAATAAAGCGGGTTCCATGTTCCTTCCGATCCCTTACTTCCATGTCCGTGCCCTCTCTCTTCGAGAAGCCAGTAGGCGAAGTCGAGATATTTTCCTTCCCCGGTTACTTCATATAACTTTACCAGCGCCAGTTCTATTTCTTCGTGTCCCGGAACCCAATGACGCTTACCGGGGCCGAATAAATCCATCATGTGATTGGCCATATGAATGGAGACATCGAGAAGCGTTCTCTTTCCGGTTGCCTTATAATATGCAATAGCTGCTTCGATCATATGTCCGGCGCAGTACATCTCATGTTTGTCCATATTCGTCCAACGATTATCTATGCCGGTTAAGGTGTAGAACGTGTTGATATAGCCATCCGGTTGCTGGGATGCCGCAATTTTTGCGATCCAGTCATCACATTTTTTTTCCAGTTCAGGATCCGGATTGTTGATCAGGCTATATGCCATGCCTTCCAGTGCTTTATACACATCGGAGTCATCATAAAAGATCCCTGAATGTTCGCCGGTTCCTTTTGCTGCGTTTTCAAAGTTACGGATCCTGCCTGTCTTGTTCTCTATCTGGTCAATACACACGGGTAATGTTGTGCTGGCATGATTTCTCAGGCGGGGTGACCAAAAATTATCCGTGAGTTGTACATTCGAAAAGTCGATTTGGCCGATCACTTTCGAAGTAGAAATCCCTTTATCATTCTTGTGTATCGATGAACAAGAAACGATCAAAGTAACTGAGAGGAACAATAAAAAATATTTGTTCATTGCTGTGCTGTTTATGTTATATCATTTAACCTCTGTTTAAATCACTGTCTTGTAACGGGGAACTCCGCTATTCTCAACGTTGTACATCCGTAGGGTATCAAGATGATCTCTTCCTCGGGCATTGTCTCCGCCTGATATTGTACACTGAATGGAAGAGGTCCGGCGGAACGGTTGTATAGCTGCCAGTCAATCATTCGTTTTCCTTTGGTTTTTATTTCAACAGGAGCGTTTTCCACATTCCATGGATATCCTTTCACTTCATTCACAATTACCTGAAAATCGGTTTCAATATTTTCAGGTCTTATGGATTCCTCCTTCAGGCAATAGTTCCACGGCGAATCGCTATGCACTTCATAGTACCACTCCCCGTAACGGGTTCCGAATTGGCGATCATCCTCTACCTTGATCCAATTTTCTTCCATCCGCAAGGCGTACAGAAGGGGACCTCTCTCTATTGCCGCCGATGCCTCATGCCAGCGGGAAACTTTTACTTCCATCGGTAACAGCAGCTCAACCACGTCCCCCGATTTCCATTCACGATGAACCTTTTCAATTATCCCGCCACCGGTATTTTTCCATATTTTATTATTGATTTTTATCGTAGCCTCGTTACACCATTCCGGGATTCTGAGGTGGAGAGGGAACATAACCGTTTCGACAGGTTGATCGATTATATCAATGGTAAAACGAACAGATTCTTCAAACGGATAGTTCGTGATCTCTTCGATTTTAACCGTAGTACCTGTCCCAACTTTAGCGGTAATCGTGCATGGGGAATAAAAGAGAGCAGCCAGTCCCTTATCTTCGGATGCATACCACAAGTGTTTCGTGAATTTTGGCCATCCCTGATGCAAATTCGAAGTACAACAGGGATATCCGGTCAACAGGCCGAATAGTTGATCGGTGCCATGGTAGCATGTTACGAAATTTCTCGGATGACGTGATACTTCAACCTGGTTCAGTTGCTGATAGTATTGGCGTGCATCGAAATCATCAGTAATTTGCGTTGGTAAAGCATTAAAAGTAATTTTCTCCAGCCAGTCCGCCCATTCAACACTTCCTGTGATCTCAATCATTTTTTCAAGGGAGAACATCAGTTCAACAGCAGTACAGAGCTCGGAGCCTTGTGTAGGGTTTCCGGTGTGCAGTAACTCATCGGCACCATAAAGGCCGTTGGGCCATCCATGGGCACGTTTAAGATCTTTCATTCCTCTGTGAACGGCATAGATATGTTTCTGATCTTTGCTTGCCTGATAACGAATCACTGGCTGTTTCATACCTTGTGCCAAATTGACGCAATGAACACTGAACAGCGTATTCAGCATATCACCTTCCAGAAAGGCATTCGTCCAATCTATAGTTTGCTCTGTAATCAGGTCTCCCAGTTTCAGTAAGAACTTTTCTCCGGTAATATTATAAAGCCAGTAAACTATCATCAGGTTGTCTCCTCCCCGTTGCTGACCCCAACGGGTCCAGTGGTTCAGAGGCTTTAAAGGTAACTCTTTCAACTGATACCTAAAATAGTTTAACATAAATGGAATCACGCGCTCATCGTACGTTGCCTCATAATACTGCTTCATAAATTTTAAAACGACCATCTTCGGCCACCAGTCATGAGCATTTGTCCTTTGTAGTCCTGCCTCCGGCTCCCTATCCATTGATGGGCCAAAATAACCGTTCTGCTGTTGGCTCTGGAGGGTCCACTCCACCCAGGGCTGCACTTTGGCTTTTAATGTTTCATCATCCAATATATATGCCAGTGGAAGAAGGCCGTCTATCCAGTAGGGACCTCTTTCCCACACATCTCCGTCTCCACCGAGCCAACCGTTTCGGGGTCCCATCACCTCGGGGTAGAGAGAGTCGAGATGACCGGTCATACCGTTTTTCATTCTCACCATCTGATCCTTCAACCATCCTTTTGGCTGTACAGCGCCCAAAGGGAGTTCCATATATGGTTTTGTAATTAATGGAGAACGATTATTTAAATAGAAGTCAGTTGACAACTGCCTCTGCTGTGCTTCGATATTCATGTTAGATACTAAAAATAATAATAGAATAATCAGACTTGTTTTCTTCATAACATATACCTATTTATAATTTTATAATCGAAAATATTTTTTACCGTGCATCTTTTACACAACGGAATCCGACTGTTGCCTTTCTTTCGAACGACGGAGAAACCCGAAGCAGATATTGTCTGAAATTCAATTCACGGGGGCCTCCCTGTACATACCAGAAACTTGATTTTGGTGAAAAATAACTTCCGCCTTTTATCATTATATACCTGTAAGTAGTATTATCATAAACATCATTTGTCAACTGCCATACACAACCTACCAAATCATATAATCCATAAGGATTCTTTCCTTTTTCATATTTCCCGACCGGATAAAGCGAACCGTCTCCCAAATTGCACCGGGTTGAATCTATCCCTTTTATTTTCCATACGGAAAGAGTATTCGTGATGAACTCTTCTTCTCTTTCCACAGGTGTTTCCTGTATCCAGGGCCATTCATTCCCATTTCCTGTCTGGGCGGCATACTGCCACTCTATTTCGGATGGAATACGTTTTCCCGCCCACGTGGCATACGCTTTTGCATCTTCAAGTGTCACATAAATTACCGGATAGTTTTCCTGTCCTTTGGGGATTTGTTTATTTATCCAGTGTTTAAGGAAATTTGTCGTGTCTTTTGGTTGATAGTTCGTTGCTTCTAAAAACTCTTTATATTGCGTATTGGTAACCGGATATTGATCCATAAAAAATTTTTTCATGGATATTTCCTCACCCCTGGATGTCAGGTTATCCGGATAAGGAATGAAAGAGTCACCTACTCTGTAACTATCGCATTTAAAAATTCCGGCAGGTATAGTGACCATACCTATAGGCGCTGTTTCCACTTTCTCTGTGATTTTAGTTTCCGATATCAAACGTGCTGTGCCGGGTGTGATGTGAATTACCCTCTCATCGATTAATTCTTTTCCCTCAAACGCCTGAATGACAAACTTTCCTTCCTTATCCGGAAATACATCCTGCAATCGAATCGTGTGTAGCTTCGTGTCATATTCAGCAGGAATATTTTCATAACCCGGCTCTCCTGACCAGATTCTGATTTTATCACCCTTTTGGGATGAGAAAGAAAGTTTATCTCCACTCAATACAACGGACAATAATTTGGGGAACCGGGCGATTGCTGATACCGAGCTTTCATTGTTTGTACCCAGGTTAAAACAGTTAAATGCATCTATTTTTATTTGTATATAGTCTTTGTCCCCAATCTTATTGACAATCGCTTCTTCATGTTTACACAGGTCAACAAAATGACAGGCATCCTCATTCTCCACCTGAAATAAATTTCCATCATATCCGGCCGGGCGCAGGTTTAAAATTGTATAGATCGTCTTTGTTTCTGTTGCCCATCTATTCACATAGATACTATCAACCGATGTGGGAATGAGCGGTATAAAATCGTATTGGAAAAAATTTGTACTGTTTTCCCTTTGGATCATAAGCAGTTTACCCCAATATTGCATTTGTTGATCAGACCATTCAAATCTTCCGGGAGGAAAACTGTTTATCTCCGTGCCATATCCGTTGAAAAATGAAAGATTGAACTCCCTTTTTATTGGTTCGCGTGCTTCCTCGGCTACTCTGAAAATGGCAAAATCAGGCTTTATGAATTTATTTAAATTCAGTACCGGCGGATAATAAAGGGCATTATGCACTCTGCCGGAGGCAATTCCCTGCATATCACGAGGTACCGCCATTCCCTCACTGTACATTACAACTCCTTTACGGGCGGCATCCACCGCATTCTGCAATTCGACACTTGACCCACCTTTGGTATCAAGCACGAATCCGTCAATATCCGCAATTCCGGTAATATTGGTCATCCCGTCGAAATGACCCTCATCCGAACGGGTACTTTCGTCCCACGGATTGTAACATAAGAAGAAGTAAGTTCCCATCTTGTGGCATAGATCCGAGATCTCCCTTAATTTCGTGTATCCACCCGGTAAATCCCGGAACATATCCCATTGATTCCGCTGGTCCATCCCTAATGCGGGCCATGTGGGCCAGATGCCATACACATCATAGCCACCCATCAGGCTTTTCATTTTTTCAAGATACTGCTGTACATGAAACGAATTGTCTTCATAATCAAAGAATCGTTTATCCCAGGTCATCATGAGATTGACCGCGAAGCAGTCCCGGATCCATTTCAAGTCATCCCTTTCGATCAGTGAATTATCGAATGTACCTACCGGAACATCGTACAGCAATCTATCCTGAAACATTAACTTCAGGCCATTTTGCCAATCACCTTTATATTTATCCAGCCAGAAATTGTACTCAATAATGCCATCAGGATATAAGATGGTTTCAAAACGTCTTAGATTTCCATTTTTCAGACTCTTATTTTCACGTCGTACCAATGCAGCAATATGATCTTCTCCCCCTGTTTCCGCACAGGTAAATCCCAATTCCCATGCATTGTCGGGCAGAATAACATTGAGCGGTTCATGATCCGGTCGGAACAAATACGTACGGGAAAGGCCATGCGAACCTTTTCCGGTAATATATACGTTTTTTTCACTTCTTCCCAGCGGAACAACGTTATGTAAAATCAATGTGTCGGCAGAAATATTTTTAAAACTGATCATCCCTTGGATCCCCAATTGGGATGTTTGCATCAAAAAAGATACATCCATAATCCCGGAGGAAGTAACTGTTGAGTATTCTGTTTTTCCTATCTGGTATGTGGCCAGTGGCAGCTCTTCAGGAAAGATAATGCCCGGTTCAATGGATTGAATTGACAAATGGCTTCCTTCATTGAACCGTATCGACTCCAAAGATTGACTGCACAGTGGGTGTATAGAACACACTATGAGAAAAATAATGACCAACAGTTTTTTAAAATTTTCCATAGACTAATCAAGAGTTTGTTGTTTGATGGCATCGTTATAATCTACCACATAGTGCCACCAATTATTCAATTTCCCATCATTCGGATGAATGCCTTTGTAACGAGGCATATGGGAAAGATAATATTTCATCCATCCTAATTGCCAGGAACCCTGAGGATTTCCCCATTCTGTCCGATTCACACTTCTGGCCTCATTTCCTCTTAAATAAGGATAGTTCAACCAATCATCCACATAGCTTAGTATATGTGTTTCGTTGCCAAAATCATAATCCTGTTGTCCGTTAGGTGGGAAATGCACATTTCCAACCTGGGCTTTACCTTTCTCAAATTTCTCATACCTCAAACCATAGGCAGAATATTTTTCCCATGTGGAAAGTTGAGACAGGCTGGTTTTATTGTCATAATCCCACCATCCGTAAACCTGCATCATGGTTGATTCAAAACGATGTCCATAACTTTCCAGTGCACAAGCCAGATCCCGTTCGTAATTCAATCCCATAATACTGAGTAGTTCCGTACATGAGGGATTTTCATTCGGCGGAGAATTAATCCAAAAAGCATCCTTGCCCATCATGTGTGACTCCCACATTCCACCATAAGGAAAAGTCCAGACCCATACTTCATGAATTTCACCCTTGTCCCGCATTTTGTCAAAACCATAATGGGTGACCATGGCATTATAATCATATGAAGTCCCTGTTTTTTTAAAGGTATCCCAATTTTCCTCTCCCAGGTATTTCACCACTTCTTCCACTGATAACAACCTCTTCCGGGGATCATTTTTAAGATAGGTAAATAGTCGCTCAGCATCAATTTCCTTCACTATTTGATAATCTACAGTATATCCTGAAACTTCTTCCAGCGCCTTTTCATAATTCTTGGAAAGTTCCGCCGGATCGTTCCATTTAAAACTGTATCCGGGAGTGATAAAGAGTTCGTGAAGACGTTTGTTTTGGGGTAATAAAACAGGGTTTTCATATACTACGGCAACTTTTACCGTAATGGTTTCTGCATTGGCATTTTCCAGATATATTGACTGATCCACTTTTTTTTCTTTCGTGAAGTCCAAAAATTCAGTTTCTGCCTGCTGCCTCAGATTATGTTTGAATATGTTCAAATAATATACCCCATTTATTTTTTCAAATACCTGGTTATTTTTATTGAGTTCATTCCCTGTAAACCTGACAATACCTTTGGCATCTGTTTTTTTTGATGATATTATATTCTTGCCGATATTTCGATCTTCCGCTGAACTGTAAACTTCTATAGTTGCGCCTTCTACTTTTCCTTTACCTGTGGTATCGAAAACAGTTACATTTAATTCTAACTCCGAGACCCTATCAGTTTCCGAAGAATCATCTTTCGGCTGACCTGAAGGGGTATTACTACTATTCCCACAAGAAAACAAACAGGATGAAAGGAAAACTCCGATTAAAAAATAGTTGAATAAGCTCCCTATTGATTTATTTGTTATATACATACTATTTTATTTTGATATTTACCGATGAATATTCGAATAGCTTATTTTAATAAGTGAAATTTCCATCAATGGCTGTGTATGGTATTTGACAACTAACCTCCCAGGTACCACTTTCATAGAATGTGATTATAGAACGAATTCTTACGAACCAGGCCGATGCATCCGCCCAGTTGTTTTCGGGCCAGTTAGCAGGTGCAATCAAACTTGGAACCTTGCCTGCCAGAAAGTCTTCATATAGTTTATCAATATCGAAAGAATGAAAATCAGTAGCAGTAGGTCCCCTTAGGTATGACATGAAATTCACATTTGTAGGCCAGGGTGTAGTGGGAAACTCCACTATCATCCCTTCACTCGTATTTTGCCTGTTGATCGAATGATCAATATAACTGTATGTCCCGGCAGCATAGGTTGCATACTCAGCCGGATTAAACAGCGCTCCCTTGGAATCAAGCAATTTAAATATTACCCTGATACCTATGTTCGGTTCATCGGAAACTTTATGGATTCTGACAAATTCTACACCATTATCAGCATAAATATTATTTCTTCGTGTGATAAAGTCGGGTTGTGAAGTGTTTATCTGATCATAGAGCACGAAATTATTAGCACCACCCCTTACCACAGAGATGCCGTTAATCACTTCATTCACAGTAAACGCCCTTGCATCTGAAGTGAGTTTTAAAATAGCATAATCGGGATATAGTTTTGATCCTTTTGAATTGGTTACTCTTACGTCTACATGATATACATCTCCCGGACCTGATAGGTTAGATGTAACCTCCGTATATAGTAACTGGCCATTTACCGGGTTGATCATTACAGGCTCAACTTCCCTGTCTTCCAGTTTTGCCATGACCTGTTCTTCCGTTTTATCAGTCAAAAAATCATAAGGTTTTATCCATGTACGATAGATATATTTTTCAAAAAACTGTGCTGAACGGTTATTGGAAGCATCTCTGATATTTTCGATGGCGAAATTTAGCGGTTCTGATGAATTATCGGTCCATGCATAATCGGTATTTCCTTTTCCGCCAATTGAGACATATATTGTATCTGCCCCTTTCAGATATATATCATCGCTTAAGTAGCCAATACCATCCGGTTCCTGAAAACATGACACTACAAACAATGTCGACATAATAATTAGTGCTCCAAGAAATTTAATTTGCTTTTTCATAATCTCAATTTTAAAAGTTACAATAAGTCATCACTTCTTGTTCCAAAAAAGAATAGGGAATGATAATAATAATGGTCGGAATAATTGTAGTCCCCCTGGTATAAAACATGTACTACTCCATTCAGCGTCAATATATCGGAGACATACATGCGATACACATGATCACATTCCGGATTATCGAAGTATTCCGATAAGCTTGAGCGTTCAATACCGGTCCATTCCCAATTGGCACCTCTTTTAAAATGGATGTGTATAATATAAGGAACTTCCTGCATGAAGTTAGAATACTGATAACCCCAACCTGCCACACCTGAGCCATCCCATGCGGCTCCCGGGTCGGTATTGGTTTTATCTCTGGATATATATACTTCTGTTCCATCCAATGCCGTTAAGATTTTACCATCTTCAGGAATCGTTTCACGCCACCATTTCCCGGGCAATATATACATTCCCATCTTTGTTAATTCTTCACTGGTTATATCATCAATGGTGATCGGTTCCGCTTCGGGATTTGTCCGTAGTGCCTGATTGTTTCTCCGGCGAAGATAACGATTCACAGACCATATATTGGGTGCAACAACGGTTATATCTCCATTAATTGCCTCTTTCAATCCTGCTCTCTCAAAAAGCTCAGCGACAACTTCAGTCTCTTTCATCCGGCTCAACAGATCAAATGTTGTCATGTCCAGTTTATTGGTTTCATTTGCCTCGCCACCAATGATGTAGTCCTCATTATTACATCCGAATAATATTATTGTGGCGATTAGGACAATTATCAAGTGAATATATTTTTTCATATGATTAAAATATTTATTTTCAATGGTGTCATATGGAACTCGCTTTTAATCATGTTCTTGGTTGTAATGATTCCCATGCTCGTTTCATACGATTAATTTTTCAGATAATTACTACCATCTCGTTTTTCCGTTCCAGTAAGGAGTCTGAGAGATCATTTTATTTGATAGGAGAACAGAGCCGGATACCGGCCAATAGTAGCCCTCTTGCTGATACCTGCCTGGATCCATCACCTGTGGATTAGGGAAGCTGTTATTCCTTACCATATCATAATAGATCTGCCCTTCTCCAATTAGTTCACTGATTCGTTGTTGGAGGATCTCCGCCAGCAAATTGTCACCGGAATAAGGGGGTAAATTTGCCCGATCTCTTATGTCATTCACAAGAGCTATCGATTTAGCTTGTTGATTATCCTTATAATATGCCTCCGCCAGGAGAAGATAAAGATCTGTATATCTGAATATGGGAATATTTGCTTCTGCAAAATAAGGGATATACTCGTTCCATGAATGCAAAGGATCCACACTCATCAGCGCATATTTTTTCATCCATGTAACCAGTTCTCTATCCGTAGCCACAGGGCTTACATCACTGAATGGTTCATTGTACGGTGACTCCCATGCCTGGAAGAAAAGATTTGCTCTTATATCTCCTGTTTCAGTAGCGATATCATATTCCGGATATATCAACTCTTTTTGGACCCTTGGAACGAAATTAATACTGGATGCCCTGTCTTTTGTAACATCACCGTCAAGAGGCGGAATCTTGCAGGTCAGGTTTATAATACCACCCACATCTACTCTATAAGATTCATTGTCCTGGGAAGAGATATTCAGCTCAAATATGGCTTCGCTCGACTTTCCGCCATAAAGCGTCTCAATTACAGTCGGACTACTATAGTCCACGAGCGAGTATCCGCCATTACTCTTCAAAGATTCCAACGCTGTTATAGCATCCGTCAAATACTGTTGGCTATCTAAATTGTCTCTATTGGCCAGAAAATACATCCACATATTGACATGTCCGGCAAGTGCTTCGGCAGATCCAAGGTTAGCCCGGATTCCCCATTCCGCATTTGCCATATTCCCATATTCTAATTTACTTATGGCATTATTCACATCCTGAAGTACATTTTTCCCTATTTCTATGTCATCTGTCCTGCCAATGAGTATAGGTGTCAAATCGTTATTGATGAGTTGCGTCGAAGATTCAATAGACTCACTGATATAGGGAGCATTCCCCCAAATTCGTAAAATATTGAAATAGACAAGGGCCCTCAGAAAATATGCTTCCCCAAGTAGTTTGTTTTTGTTATTACCTGTAAATTTCTCCGCAGGCATTTCCTCCACTTTCTTAATTACCAGATTCGCCTGGGCTACCACTTTATAGAATTTAGACCAATCCCCATAATCTTCTAATTCTCCCCATGATTTTGGCCCGGTAATATTTTCAAAATCGCCCACTTTATATAATTGATCCGGTGAACCGCCATTCCATCCTCTATTTACAAAACCGGTAGTCGCATCGCCTCTTTGATACCAGTTCTGCGGATTTACCATTAATCCTCTATATAAAGCATATATCCCCAAAACACCTTTTTCAGCATCGCTTTGAGTTTTCCAGTAGACTTCATTGTACACTAAATCCACTTGCTCTACGTCTAAAAAATCGTGACAAGCAAAGAGTATGGGATATAATAGAGTAAAAATTAATATTTTCTTCATTTGATTATGTTTTTAGAATTGAAACTGTAAACCGAAAAGATAATTACGAGATAATGGATATCCGCTTCCATTGTAATAACCTGTTTTCGATACCATACGCGGGTCGAAAACCTGAGATTTTTTCCACATATACGGATTATTTACCGTCATATAGACATTTACCCTGTTGAGTTTTAGTTGGGAGATGAGTTTATCCGGTAAATTGTATGACAGTGTTACATTATCAATACTCCAATAATCACCCTGTTCTATAAACATGGAAGATCTGCGGAAAGAGCGGGCTGATCCTCCGTCTGAGTAACCTATGTACATCATCGGATAATAGGAACCATCACCGGGTTTCTGCCAGAATTTTGTCTCGTCAAACTTATACAAAGCCAATTGGAAAAACCTTTCCGGACTATCAAAATTTGTCAGCTGCTGTTGTAAGGTAGTATTAAAAATATAATGTCCGAATGCAAACGAAGAATGTGCCCTTAAAGAGAAGTTTTTATACCTGATGGTTGTATTGAGTCCTCCTTGTATTTTGGGCTCAGGAGATTTATTTTCAATGATCTTTTTATCATTCCCATAATCTCCGCCATCGATTAAATAGTCGCCATTCACGTCAGTATATAAAGGCATACCGGGAAAAATCCTCCCTTGAAGACCTAACGCCAATCCGGCATCTGCAGCGTAGTATCTAAGCGCTTCCCCATTCATCGGATTAACCGGGAGATCATCAAATGAATCAAGTGCCCCTATATATTCATATGTATAATATTGAAAAGCCGGCCTGCCCACTACAAAAGCATAGTCACCGCTGATATAATCACGTCCGCCATTCCCCAGTTTTGCCACAATCGTTTTGTTATTTGCAAAATTTGCCGTCCAGGTCCATTGGAAATCACCGGAGTGAGGAAACAGATGTGCTGTTATTCCTAATTCAAAACCGTTACTCATCATATCCACCAAATTTGATTCAAGAGAATTAAATCCGACATAGGGGGGCAGGAATGAGCGATAAATCAGGCCGGAGATATACCTGGAGTAAATATCTCCCGTAATAAAAAGCCTTCTGTTAAATAGTTCCAGGTCTAATCCATAGTTGATTTCATTCGATTTACTCCACGATAAATTTTTGTTTGCCACCTTGTTGAAATCAGATATTAGTAACGATAAGCCACCATATGTTTTTACATCCATCTTATTACTATATATATCATTCATTCCGGCTCCAATGTTGCTCAGTGAAATGAGTGAATTGTATTGTAATAATGGGTCGCTGGCAATACTCCCTGAAGTGCCGTATGATATACGGATCTTCCCGAAATCTATCCAATCAGAGGTATTTTCCATCCACGGTTCATCCGAAAAGATCCAATGGACTTTGATGGACGGGAAAGTTGCCCATTTATTATTTGCTCCAAATCGGGATGAGGCATCTCTTCGTAAAACACCCTCTACTTTGTATCTGTTTCTTTTAAAGCCATATGCCGCCGACGCAAAATAGGAAAGCATATTAGTAGTCACAATATCAGAATAACCATTGATATTTTCTTTCTGATAACCTTGAATAACTTTCAGATAGTCGGAAGTACCATCTTCGGCCGAAATCCATGATTGTTGTTGTTGATCTGTGTTCACTTCGGCGCCTAACAAACCCACGACGCTGTGATTTCCGAAATCTTTCGTATAATTAAGTACAGAGTTTGCATTGATTATTGAATTAATACTTGACTGGGATTGCCCATATGTTTTACCGTCGGCCCTTGCTGTGGAAGGAATGAAGTAATTATTGGAGCCGAACATTAATGCTACAGATGCCTGATTATTCAATGAAAGATTTTCTGTGAAATTAATTCTTAAGGCATCACTGAATGATAAACTATGTGTGACGTTTTTATTATATGCATTCCCCAGTTGTCCCGAAAGTTGGTCCAGTTCATCAGGAGTACGATAAAATAGTGATGAGGGTAATTCGGTGGGACTTGTAGGCAAAGCTCTCATATAACTGTTCAGACCTCCTTTTCTGTTCAGAAAGCTATAACGCACAATAAAATCATTACGGAAGTATTTATTGATATCATTCACAAGACTGGCGCTGAGAGTTGAACGGGAGAAGCCATAACCCACCAATACACCTTTTTCATCATAGTGATCCAGCCCAACACGATAGGAGCTACCTTCTTTTCCTCCTTCAAAACTCAGATTATAATTTTGTGAGAATCCCGGTTGATAAAACATTTCCTGATAATTATATGCGTTGTTAAACGCGGGATTGTACTTGTCCGTCAATACCGAAGGCAGCATATACCCCATCACCTCTAATCCATTGCGTATGTCTACCCATGCCTGTTCTCCAAATAGGGCAGTAAGAGATTTTTGATATAGATCTAACTTCGCTTGTCTTTCCGCCTCTCCAATATATACTCCCATTTTTTGAGGAGTAGCAGTAATACCGGTGGAAATACTGCCGGTCAGACGAGCTCTTCCACTAGTGCCCCGTTTGCTGGTAATAATAACAACCCCATTGGCCCCGCGGGATCCATAAATAGCCGTTGCGGCCGCATCTTTTAATATACTAATAGATTCAATATCATCCGGATTAAGACTTGCTAAAAAATCGTTTTGAGATACATCAAATCCGGCGATATCCTGTAAAGACATTGGAACACCATCCATTATAAATAAAGGATTACTGATGCCGGCTAATCCATCATCTGCCGAAAGGGAGGTATTGCCGCGGATAACAAGTCCCCCGCCAGAAGCACCAGGAGTGCCTCCTCTTCTGATAGATTGCATGCCCGGTATTTGTCCGGAAAGTAGATTTAAAAGTGAAGAGGTCGGATTACTTTCAAAAATATCCATATTCACCTTTGCTACAGAAGATGAGATATCACGTCTGCTCTGGGTTGTATAACCTACCACCACCACTTCAGAAAGTTCACCTATATCCTCCTGCAATGTGATCGTTCGGTTTAAGATTGGAACGTTTCCGACTGGTAATTCCTGCGTTTTGTATCCTACGAAAGAGATAATTAAAGTTGCTCCCTGACGGGTATTTAATTCAAATTTCCCCTCGATATCTGTACTGGTTCCCTGTGAAGTACCCCCAACTCTAATAGATACACCGGGTAATGGTTCTCCTCTTTCATCTATCACGGTACCTGATACAATTACCGACTCGGGTTGTTGCTGAATGCTATGTGATTCATTGGAGATCGTTGACAATTCTATTTTTTCTTCCGCTATTGGAAACATTTCAGAATATCCCGATGTTGCCAATGAATAAAATGTAGCTACAAACAATAAGATTACTGCTGTTTTTACAATTTTACCCGAACGACTGGCGAATGCTGTGATGACTGTATCATCATTTTGTAGATTTATGTTATTCATACTCTCATAATTAAATTTTTAATTTATTTGATTAATATTTCTTTCTTAAAAGAGTCCATTGAAAGTGTGATAGGGTAAACTCTTATCTAATCACACTTATTCCATTTTTTTGTTTTCTCATAGGCACTCATGTTTCAAATTAAAATATAAGTATATAGAACTCAAAAAATAAATATTTTCAAAGTATTGCTAATTGAATAACACGCTGAACAGCGCCATCATCATCACAAAGATGAATATGTTTAAATTATAGAAAATGAACTATTGTTTCAAAGAAATGCAAAATCGTGTCAAAATAAGACGAACAATGTATTCACTGTCCCCTAAAAATCTTTGGGAGGAACACCGAACTGCTTAAAGAAGCATTTCGAAAAATAATTTGGAGAGCTAAAACCTACCATATATGCGATTTCATTGATTTGATATTGTTTTTGTTTAATAAGTTCAGCGGCTTTTTTAAGTCTGATAAGTAAAATGAAATCATTGGGAGACAATTCCGATACATTTTTAACTTTCCTGTAAAGGGTAGAGCGGCTTAGCGCCATTTCTTCCGCCAATTTATCTATATTTAGATCGGGCTCATCCAGATTATCATGAATAATACCTATCAGTTTTTGTAGAAATTCTTCATCAGCCTTTGAATGAGTAATACTTTTAAAGGCCAGTTCGGGTGAATTTTTGAATGCTTCCTGCATCTTTCTCCGGTTCTCTAACAGATTGTCAATCCTGGCCATAAGATAATCCACGGAGTAAGGCTTTTCTATATATTCATCCGCTCCACAGTTTATCCCTTCAATTTTAGATTCCAGATTGGTTCTGGCGGTCAGCAGGATTACCGGTATATGGCTATATTTTATATTCTCTTTCATTGTCTTGCAAAATTCTAAGCCATCCATTACCGACATCATTATATCACAGATCACTACATCTATATTTTCTTTATCCATGATACTCATGGCTTCTAACCCGTTTTTGCTCTGCAATACATTATATTTCTTTGTCAGGTGTTTATAAAGAAGTTGTTGAAATTCTTCATTGTCTTCCACTGTAAGGATTGTATGATTTGGTCTCCTGGAATGGATTGGTAAGGTATGTGCTGATTTCGACGGTGTATCGTACATTCTGTTTGTTTGTTCATCATCATTTATATTTATACTGTAATCCTGATTAATAGGCAGGATCATCACAAAAATAGTTCTATCGGGTTTAGAGTTATCACAGTATATCGTTCCTTTATGAAGTTCTACCAATGATTTCACAAATGCAAGACCTATACCGGTACCCTGTACGTTTCTATTTAATTTAAAGAACGGCTCAAATATTTTTTTCAGATACTCATCAGGAATAGTGTCTCCATCATTCTCTATTTCTATAGTGAAATTTTTTTCATTGTGACTGAATTTCATTTCTACTACTGTAAGAGAATGTTTCAACGCATTAGAAAATAAATTACTTATTATCTTGGTAAATACTTCCCTATCCACATCGGCATACAGACTTTCAATTGAAAAACTATTTTGAAAAACTATTTTTTTAGAATCCAGACTTGGTTTGAATCTGCTGATAGTATCTTTTATAATACCTACAACATCGGTCTTTACGAAATTCAAACTAAGGATCCGGGACTCTGTCTTTCTAAAATCCATGAGCTCATTGACCAGTTTGAGCAATCGATCCACATTACGTTGAACGATTGTAAGATTGTCCCAGTTTGGATTGT
Organism: Proteiniphilum saccharofermentans; assembly: GCF_900095135.1. NCBI lineage: Bacteria > Pseudomonadati > Bacteroidota > Bacteroidia > Bacteroidales > Dysgonomonadaceae > Proteiniphilum > Proteiniphilum saccharofermentans. The sequence goes on along the minus strand of NZ_LT605205.1, from coordinate 3,979,020 downwards.
ATATATCAATATTTTTCATTACATCTCCCAATGGGATTTTAATCAGGCTTAAAGGGGTCCTTATCTCATGTGTAATGTGCGTGAAAAAATCGATCTTTGCTGTGTATAATTCTTTTTCTTTGGTATTTTCGAGTTCTGTCAGTAATAGATCATTACGACGTTTGGTCCTGCGAACAAAGTTATATATGCTAAAGGATATTATGCCGCTTATTGCCACAATATAAAACAAAAAGGCCACAAAAGTCCTGTACCAGGGCGGTAACACATCAATTTTTAATGAGGTTTCCGTTTCATTCCAAATACCGTCACTATTAGATCCCTTTACTCTGAAAACATAATTACCCGGTGATAAATCAGAATAATTTACCTGATGTACCTGATCGACATAGATCCATTCGTTATCACGCCCCTCCAGTTTATAAGCATACATATTTCCGCCGGGATACGTATAACTTAGCGCTGCAAAACCTATACTAAACACTGAAACATTGTGTGGAACCTTGATGCTATGAGTATAAGTAATGGATTTTTCTAACGGAGAATTTTTTTCTGTTAATGTGACTTCTTTATTCTGAATTTGAAAACTATTCAGGACTACGGGCGGTATATATTCATTTATCCCCAGGTTATCAGGCATAAAGGCAACAAATCCTTTTACTCCCCCGAAATATATTTTCCCGTCATAACTTTTAAACCCGGATTTGTAATTAAATTGATCCCCTAATAATCCGTTTGAATGAGTATATACTGTCACATCCATATTGTCGGGGTTCAACCTGAAAATACCCTTGTTGGTACTACCCCAAATATATCCTTTGTTATCTTCTATTAATCTGTAAATGACATCATTCGGTAATCCGGTATCAGATGTGATTGCACTTTTAAAAGAGTTCGTATTGACGTCATAGATCCCGAGGCCAGCCCCTTCGGTACCAATCCAGAGTCTGTTCTTCTTGTCTTGCAATAAGCAGATGATAGATTTTCCCGTATCGTCGGTATTATTCACAGTGGATGGATGATGGAACCATTCGTCTGAAAATCTATTGTATGAGAAGACCCCGTCTCCAATAGTAGCGAACCACAAGGTTCCCTTATAATCCTCAAGTATGTCATTGACCTGATTATTAATCCTATCCTCATTGATTCTCCTAAAATCATTGGATATCCCGTCAAAATATTGAAGCCCGGTCATTGAACCGATCCATATTTTGCCGGAAGAGTCTTTATAAATAGAATAAATATTATCGTCCTTAATGGAATTTTCGGATAATGAATTTTTATATGATTTAATTTCTCCGGTGAGGAGATCCGAAACATAAAGCCCTTCAGAGAATGTACCCACCCAAAGCCTGTTCTCATCGCACAGCAGCGAATGGATATTTTTAGCGGGTATAGAACTTTTCCCAAAAGTTTTCATTAGAGGGTCAAACCAGTTAAGACCGGCATCTTCTGTCCCGATCCATATTTTTTTAGAGAAATCTTCACAAAATTCACTGATACTTTTTCCACTAATTGAATTTTCCCCGACGATTGGATAATATTTCTCAAACTGTGAGAAAGCGTAGTTGAAATAGCAAATTCCTCCAAAAAAAGTGCCGACCCATATTCCCCCTTCCCGATCTTGGAACAGACTGTGAATCGCATTATCCGATAATGAATAAGGATCATTATAAATATGCTTCAAGTTAAGATATCTTTCTGTTTTAAGATCATAGATGTAAATCCCTGTTTCCGTTCCGATCCATAACTCCTGATTCTCCGTCTTGATCATGCATCTTACAAAAAGCGTTTTTCCATCGTTTCCTTTTTCCAGAAATGGAGTGAAAGTCTCATTTTCCAGATCGAATTTCTGCACTCCCTTATTTACTGTTCCGACGAGCATATAATGAGAATTGTACGAGAGAATTACATTAATACTATTGTCCGGGCTGTCTATTTTTTCTTCATCCAATAAAAACTGTACAGTTTCGGCACTTTCGGTATTGATTTTCAACAAACCCCTTCCGTGTGTAGCGACCCATAGGTTATCCCTGGTATCGAATAGGAGCTCTCTTACATGTGTATCTCCTAATAGATAGCTTTTCAAATTACCCTGGCAATAACAATATACTCCTTTGTCTTGAACTATTATCCATACATTACCCTCTTTATCCAACTTCAGATCTCTTACAATCCCATCTATTTCCCCTCCCTCATCCGATTGCACATTGAATCGACTGAAACTTTCATATAAAGGATCGTAGATGTAAATCCCGTTCGCTGTTCCAATCCAAATTTTTTCATCCTCATTCTGAAGTATTGAGAAAATTTTATTTGAACCGATTGTATATGCTTCTCCATTTCCTTTCTTAAAGATCCTGAATTGTATGCCATCGTATCTATTCAAACCATCCATTGTGCCAAACCACATAAAACCGGTTTTATCCTGCATGATGGAATAGACCATATTTTGTGATAAGCCATCCTCCACAGCCATATTTCTGAAATAGTAATCAGAACCCTTCACAAGGATACCATTGAGAAAACACAAATAAAACACGACAAGTACCTTCGGCTTCATGATCTTTACAATTTATAAATTGAAATTCAAATCAGTATCATTCAGTATCCAACCACCATGTTCCTTTGCAGGAGTGAATGGTCTCTGGTTTATAAAAACAGTTAAATAGAACTTTGATGAGAAAATATTACACTTTTATGGCACAATATTTTCTTCAACAGCAAATTTATGAATTAACTTTGGTTTTCATGAATTTGTATTTAATAAGAAAATAGCATGAATTCAACAGTCCATCAACTGGGGATATTATTTTTTATGTTACTGATAAGTTTCAACGTTACCTATTCCCAACAGGTTGTGTCATTCGAAAGTCTTCTGCAAGAAATGACAGATAGAGAAAATCTGGCGGAATACCCCTCGCCATTTTATACATGTAGACAATTCAGCAGTTATGACAGGGCATCTGTAGATCCTGATCTCAAAAGCTGGTTTGCCAATTGGGACCGGAACATGTTTTTAAGAACAGAAGTCGATCATGATCGAAAAGAATATGTCCTGATGGATGCAAAAGGTCCCGGGGCAATTGTCCGTATATGGATGACTTTTTCCGGTAAAGATTCAGGGAGAGGGATATTAAGGATATATCTCGATGATTATTCTACCCCCGCAATTGAGGGCGACGCTTTAAGCATTATCAGCGGGGGACAATTGGTAGGAGCGCCTCTTTCGAGTTCCGTATCGGACCTGACGGATTATGGTATGAGAGGGCATAATCTTTATTTACCAATACCTTATTCCGGCAAATGCAAAATTACTTATGAGAGTGATAATATAAAGAGCATGGGAGCTAAAAGCGGGGAAGAAGAAGCCATATATTACAATATAAATTATCGTATATATGAAAGTAAAACGCAAGTAAAAACCTTTGAAATGTCCCAGTTGCTTGCCGCAAAAGAACTAATAGATACGACTCAGAAAAAGCTAACAGATAAGGATGTCCTCATTTCACAGGAAATGAAAAAAGACACATTGCAAGGATTAATTCCTGTGGGTGAAAATCTGAATTTGACTATACATAACGATCATTCAGCAATACGCAAAATAACCCTCAGGATGAATGCCGGGAATTATGAACAGGCATTACGCAGTACAATAATTCATATTTTGTTCGATGGTAATAAGGCAATTAGTTGTCCCATAGGCGACTTTTTCGGAACCGGGTATAAAATAAGAAAAAACAGTTCATGGTACACGAAAATTGAAGATGACGGCACTATGTCTTGTTATTGGGTAATGCCTTTTAAGAGAAAATGTGATATTTTGCTTGAAAACAGAGGGGATCAGGATGTGAAGATTGACTATGCGGAGATCATCACTCTTCCCTATAAATGGACGAAAAACACAATGTATTTTTGTTCGACCTGGAAACAATATAGCTTTTTAAGCACAGGGGAAATGAAAAATAATGAAGGAGACGGTTTTCCCTTCGATATAAATTACGTGAAGTTAAAAGGACGAGGAGTGTATGTCGGGGACTGCTTAACTTTGTTCAATACTGTCTACGCATGGTGGGGAGAAGGTGATGAGAAAATATATGTCGACGGTGAATCTTTTCCTTCGCATTTCGGAACCGGAACTGAAGATTATTACGGATATGCATGGTGTCGGCCGGAAAAATTTACAGGACATCCTTTTATAGCTCAACCGGATGGCAGTGGGAATTTTGATCCGGGGTATACAAACAATGTCAGGTTTCGCTCACTGGATGCAATACCCTTCGAAAAATCTTTAAGATTTGACATGGAGATGTGGCATTGGACAAAGGCTGTGATCCATTTTTCACCCATTACTTTTTGGTACATCAGTCCCAAAGATATAAAAAATATTCCTCGTTCAAACCTCTCAGATGCATCTTTTCCCGTAGCAATGAGTCGCGAAGATGTAGTTTCACCTCTAATAGTGAATAATAAGGTAGAAGCTGAGAATATGATATTAGAAAAAGTAACAGGAGGTAATTTTCGTTACAGCAACAATGTTAACAGAGGATGGAGTAATAATATGCAGGTTTTTTGGAGTGATATGAAACCAAAAGATACTCTTACGCTATCTTTTTTCTCAAATGAGGAGCGGGTGTCTGATGTGACAATTCAATTTTCCAAAGGTCCGAAGTATGGAACTTTTTCACTTTCAATTAATCAGGGAGATGGTGTAATTATAGATTCATTCGAAGAGAATGATATAATCAATGAATATACATTGAAGAATGTAGTGATTAATAGAGGGAGGAATCTCCTGAATATGGAATATTTGATGCCAGCGGATAAAAATCAGATCGGTATTGACTTTATTGAGCTCTCTGATTAAAAGAGTACACTAATTTGCAAAGAGCGTTAAGGCCGTGTGTCCGAAATCCTTTTCAACGGACAAACCTGATTTTGTTTTATGATGTATAAAAGAAATCAGTGGATAAATTTTATCTTTGTAGTTGTAAAGTGAGACAGATGGCAAGAAAGAAAAAGCAACTTCCCTTATTGGAAAATATTCTTATTACTGATGTGGCTGCCGAGGGTAAGGCGATTGCCAAGGTAGACGGCATGGCTGTCTTCGTGCCTTTTGCAGTGCCCGGAGATGTGGTGGATATTCAGTTGACACGGAAAAAGAACAGCTTTGCAGAGGGTAGGGTGGTACGCATTGAAAAATATGCAGAAAACAGAACGGTGCCATTTTGTAGTCATTTTGGAGTCTGTGGCGGTTGTAAGTGGCAGATGTTGCCTTATAACGAGCAGTTGAAGCAGAAGCACCGGCAGGTGACGGATAACCTTGAGCGGATAGGAAAGATCGATCTGCCCGACTTTAACCCCATTCTGGGTGCGTCTCATGCAACCTTTTACAGGAATAAACTGGAATTCACCTTTTCCAATAAGAAATGGTTGACCGAAGCACAAATAGCGAGCAACGAAACGTTCGACAATATGAATGCACTGGGTTTTCATATCCCCGGAATGTTCGATAAAGTACTGGATATCGATAAATGCTGGCTTCAGGATGACCTCTCCAACCAGATAAGGAATGCAGTCCGGGAGTTTTGCCTGGAGAACGGTTACACCTTTTTCGACCTTCGCAACCAGGTGGGACTGATGCGTACGCTCATCATCCGCAACAGTTCCATTGGAGAATGGATGGTGATCGTGGTCTTTTATGAAGACGATCCGGAAAAAAGAGAGAAACTGATGAATTTCATTACCGAAGAATTTCCGCAAATCACTTCATTACTCTATGTCGTCAACCAAAAAGCCAACGATACGATCACCGATCAGGAAGTGATTGTCTGGCGTGGTCGCGATCATATTTACGAAGAGATGGAAGGGCTTAAATTCAAAATCGGTCCCAAATCGTTTTTCCAGACCAATAGCGAACAGGCGTATAATCTTTATAAAGTAGCGCGTGATTTTGCACAATTGTCAGGAAAGGAGACGGTCTACGACCTTTACACCGGTACCGGCAGCATTGCCAATTTCGTGGCGCGGAATGCCAAAAAGGTGGTGGGGATAGAATATGTTCCTGAAGCTATTCATGATGCACATGAGAATTCACGTTTGAACGGAATTGATAACACCCTCTTTTATGCCGGTGATATGAAAGATGTGCTTACTGCCGATTTTATATCTGAGCATGGACGTCCGGATGTGATTATCACCGATCCGCCCCGGGCCGGTATGCACAATGATGTGATTGATGCGATCCTTCTGGCTGAACCGGAGCGGATTGTGTATGTAAGTTGTAATCCTGCCACACAGGCACGCGACCTGAGCTTGCTTGATGGCAAGTACAGGGTTACCCGTGTGCAACCTGTCGACATGTTTCCCCACACGCATCATGTGGAAAATGTGGTGTTGCTGGAGAAAAGATGATACCTGCATCTATTATTACCCCTCATCAGTCACTACTATTCTGGAAGTTCTATTATTGCTTGGGTTTGCGTTATTTTGAGAGTGCGATTGAATAAATTGAGTACATAGAAGGTGGTAATTTGTAGAATTTTATTAATTTTACAGGCGTTATCCTGCTGATAAATGGTGTTTTCGGTTGATTTTCAGCTGAAGGGTTATTCTTTGAATGTTGGATCGTTTATGGTAACTTGTGTGTTCGTACACGGAGGATTATAGTTTTCGGTATTTTTTTTAATTTTATAAATCATGTGATTTATAATGAGAAATGAAAAAATATATATTACGTGGGTTAATGTGTGATTCATACAAAGATTTCATTGTTTTGTATGAATACTGGACTCCACATTTATACCAATTTGTTTTTTCACTCGTTAAATCTCGACCGATACTGGAAAAGAGGTCTCATATAAATTTTCGGCGAAAGTGAGTAACGGACAGTCTGTTGAATAGTTGAAACCGGTGATGGAGCTTACCGTGCTTTCGTATACATCAATAAAGCGACTGCAAGTGAGGTGACTATCAGTATGAAACGTTATAAAATGTAAATATGCAAAAAAACTATTTATTATTACTTGTGATTGTATTTGTGGGGTGTACTTCACAGTCATCCCCCGGGAAGATGAAGGATGCTCTGGTAAGAGATAATCTTGCGTTTGCTGAACAGCAGCTCCGGTTTGCCTTTGAAGCCATTGATGCGGCCCATCAGATAAACGGTACTACTCCAGAAGAACGCCCTTCCCCGAGGAATATTGAACCGGATGGTTCGCTGCGGTTGGTAAGAGCCCGGGACTGGACTTCCGGGTTCTTCCCGGGCAATCTCTGGTATATGTATGAACTGACCAATGATGATTATTGGAAGGCAGCGGCAATAAAACATACCGGTTACCTGGAGTCGTTAAAGAGCTACAAAGGGACACACGACCTGGGATTTATGATGTATTGCAGTTATGGAAACGGTTTACGGTTATCCGGCGTGCCGGGATATCAGGATATCCTGCTTGAAACGGCCGAATCGTTAATCTCCCGTTATAATCCTCTTATAGGATGTATTCGTTCATGGGACCATAATGGTGATAAATGGCAGTTCCCGGTCATTATTGATAATATGATGAATCTCGAACTTCTCTTCTGGGCATCGAAGGTCAGCGGAGACCCTAAGTACCGGGATATTGCCGTTACCCATGCCAATACGACCATGCAGAACCACTTCAGGCCCGATTACAGTAGCTTCCATGTGGTTGATTATGATGCTGCCGGCGACGGAAAGGCTATCCAGTTCCATACACACCAGGGGTATTCGCATGAATCGGCCTGGGCAAGGGGACAGGCGTGGGGTTTATATGGATATACCCTGTGTTTCAGGGAGACAGGAGATAAGAGGTATTTGGAACAGGCAGAGGCGATCGCCAACTTTATACTGGCACATCCGAACCTGCCGGAAGATAAGGTTCCCTACTGGGATTTTGATACTCCGGATATTCCCGATGCACCCCGTGATGTTTCTGCCGGAACCATTACAGCTTCCGCATTGTATGAACTATCTACGATGGGTACGGATAAGGGGGACTATTATCGGGAAATGGCAGACCGGATCATTGAGAGTGTCTCGAAGAAGTATCGTGCCGGCTTGCATGAGCAGCACGGTTTCCTAACCATATCGAGCATCGGTCATTTGCCGCATGGTTCGGAGATTAATGTGCCGATCATATATGCTGACTACTATTTTATCGAGTCGCTTGTTCGCAGGGAACGCCTGGCCAACGGGGCACCTGTTGTCCAGGAAGTTCGATAAAATACTGAACCCCGGTTGAGGGTATGGATGAAAGCTGAAATAGGAAAATAAAATGAAATTATTTAGACAAATATGAAAACACAACATTATTATGTTATCTCTTTTTTATGTATTATAATGCTTTCATCCTCCTCAATATCAGGTCTGTTGAAAGCGTCGGGCAGGGATGATATTCCCAAACTCGACAACCCCATGACGGTGCAATACCTGAAAAAAAATCTGAGGAAATCCCAACCCCGCCTTGTCTTGAACAGTTCTGCGGAAAAGACGCTCAGGCGAAAGCTGAAGACAGACCCGGTTACCCGGAATATGTATGAGGCTATCCGGTTGAACGCCGGCAAAGTCATGGAGGAGCCTTTATTGGAAAGGATTCAGACCGGACGGCGGTTATTGTCGGTCTCCCGCGAAATGCTTTACCGCATGAATATGCTCGGAATGGTGTATCGCATCGATAAAGATCCGAAAATACTGGAGCGGATCAATGACGAACTGGTAGCAGTTTGTAATTTCCGGGACTGGAACCCTTCCCATTTCCTTGATGTGGCGGAGATGGCGATGGCGGTGGCTATCGGACTCGACTGGACAGCGGGTGATCTTCCGCAGTCAACTATTGACTTGGCACAAAGTGCTCTGATTGAAAAGGGTATCCTTCCAGGTTGGCCTGAAAATGGAAAGAACCCGAGTTGGGCCTACGGCACGAATAACTGGAATCAGGTATGTAATGGTGGTATGATTGCTGCTTCTATTGCCATTGCCGGGAAAGATCCCGAACTTGCTGCGAAGACTATTCGAAGGGCATTGGACGGTCTGCCTCACTCATTGGTTGAATACATGCCCGATGGGGTATATCCCGAAGGTTCTACTTACTGGGAATATGGAACCAGCTTTTCCGCAACTACTGTGGCCATGCTTGAGAGCGCTTTTGGAAAAGACTTTGGACATTCCGACTATCCGGGATTCAAAGAGAGTGCGGTTTTCAGGGTGCTGATGAATGCGCCATCCGGATGGTATTATAATTTTGCTGATTGCGGGGACAGGCGCAGTGTGCAGGGAGATGAAACCCTCGCATGGTTTGCTGCAAAATCCGGGAATGCTTCTTTTTTCGAAAAAGAACGGTTTCTAATACCTCCCGCCAAGATGGGGAAATTATCACGGCTCGCCGGTGCAGCGCTGGTGTGGATTGCTCAATATGAGGAAAAAGGAAAAGGGGAGATCCCTACGGCCTGGAAGGGGGGAGGTTCTAATCCCGTTGTTGTTTTTACAGGAGAAAAGGGTGACCGCCATAATTATTACTTTGGAGGAAAAGGAGGGCGAGGTACGGTCAACCATGGGAATATGGATGGCGGTTCGTTTGTCTTCGAATTAAACGGAGTACGCTGGGTAGTAGATCCGGGAAATCAGAGTTATCATGAGCTGGAACAGACCGGGTTCGATTTATGGAGTCGTTGTCAGGAATGTGAGCGATGGACTTTGCTTACCAAAAATAATTTTGGGCATAGTACTTTAACTGTCAACGACCAACTGCATGTGGTTGACGGATTAGCCACTATTGTAGATTTTAAAGATGGAGCGATGCCTGAAGCTACCATCGATCTGACACCTACCTTCCGTGGGCAGTTAAAGGAGGCTAAGCGGAGATTCATTAAAGATTCTGCTACCTCGCTTGTGATTGAAGATTATATTGAGACTATCGGTTCCACAGAACTTGTTACATGGCAGCTAATGACTACTTCTGACGTGGAACTGACAAATAATGGAGTTATCCTCAGACAGTCAGGCAAGAGTTTAAGGGTAGAGAATATTTCCCATCCCGGCCTGGCAATGTCGGTTGTGTCTCTTTATCCTGCACCCTTAAAACTGGACAGACAGATGAAAGCCCTGAAACGTGTCGAACTAAGAATACCTGCATGGACTATCGACAATGGAAAAAGTTCCATAAAAGTACGGCTTTCGGAAATGTAGACTTTGGGCCATTTATTTGAATCAATTTAGAAACTGTTTGTCTTTGAGTTTTGTAGATTATGAGCAGAGTAGTTGTATTCCTTTTTACGCTGTGTGCGGGTATCTTTTATAGTACGGGGCAGAATCAACATGAACATCCCCGTCTCCTGGTGAAGGATACCGGGAAAAAATATATTCTTGATAAAATAGAACAACATGAATGGGCCAAGTCCATATTCAATGAGCATTATGATAAAGTAAGCCCTTATGTGGAGCGCCATCAAAGCGATCCGGAGTGGATACTGGGCAGGTATCTTATGAACCGGGTAGAGGGAAAGCGTTACACCCATGCATACGATGACGGGACAGGCCATTATATAGTAAGGTACTCGGGGGATGCTCCGGTGCCCACAGTGAGGGTTTCCACCCATAAAAGGAATCCTGTTACTGAAAGTGGCGCTCCCTATGTTATGCCGTCCCTTGAAGAGTTGGTACCTAATGATACATCCATGTATATTTGGGCGTTGAATACCGAAACCAATAAGAAAGATTTTATCGATCCACAACAGTTTGTTTCAATAATCAATGGAGAAATCAATGACCTGGCTCTCAGTGCTGCTGTTATTTACTGGTTGAAAGAAGATGAGAGTTATGCCAGATTTGCCGCAGATATTTTAGATCAGTGGGCACAGGGGGTATTTTATCAGGAACCCATCATAGGTGCGTGCCGAACCGGACTTTTAGATATCCAGACACTTGGTGATAACCGGTATCAAAGTTTGATACTTGCATACGATTTTTTATATCCTTTTTTGAAAAAGGAAGGATATGAGTTGAGCCGGTATCAGCACGTTTTTGAGAAATTTGCATCCACACTCACATTCAGGGGATTCTGGAATAATAATTGGTATGCGGCAGTAAGTGCAACTTTGGTGTATGCTGTATTGAGCCTGGATGACAAAGAGAAACAGGACTATTACCTCCAGTTCGTATTGGAAAGGGATACTATCGACGGATCCTGTGGCCGTTTGAGTCTTGCTACCACTGTAAAAGAGTGGTTGACTCCGGATGGGCATTGGAAAGAACCGGGTGGATACCATAACTTCCCGGTCTCCAATCTTATTAAGGCTGCCTTTACTTTAGAGAAAAATGGATATCCGGTATTTCAGCAATATCCTGAATTGTTTGATGCTACCTATGCCATGTTAAAATATTCATTTCCTAATCTGTATGTTTCTGCCTTTGGCGATACCGGAAGGGCTTTTCAAAGTCCTGAAACACTGGAAATAGGATTGGTGATTGCTACGGAATATAACCGTCCTGAGGTTCCGGGCATGATGGCGGCCATGAACACGATTACCGGACATGGAATGTATGATCGCAGTAAGTCCGGGCTTATGGGGTTGCTTACCTATCTGCCCGATTTTCCGGAGGGGGTGAGCCAACCTTATGTGTGGGCACGGAGTGGAGAGTTGGATTTTGCCCGGTTCTATTTCCAAAGGAACGGTACGGATGAAAAGCAGGGACTTATGTATGGGGTACAGGGGGCAAGTTACAACCACAACCATTGCAATGGCATGGCAATGGAACTATATGGTTGTGGGGAAGTGATGGGTATTGATGCCGGAACGGGTCCGAATTATGAACACCCTTTGCACCAGGGTTATTTTAGTCAATGGGCGGCGCATAACACTGTAGTGGCAGCGGGTAGATCCAGTTCCATCCCTTTCAGCGGTGCTGCCGGGAAGAAAAATATCGGACAGGTTGAGTTGGCTGCTATGGAACCTTTACCGGGGAAGAATGGCGTTTCACCCTATCATTCATTTACAGATACCAGGTATCTGGATATATCCACCCATACAAATCAGCTGCGAACAATGGGTATCATCCGTACATCCGATTCAACCGGTTACTATATCGATATCTTCCGTTCTGATAACCAGATATCGAACGATTATGTCTATCATAATATAGGTGATTCCTTTGTTTTTTCAGGTCAATCAGGTAACCCTTTGCAGATGGAGTCTGCCAAATATCCCTTGGTGGAGGAGGATTATCCCGGATTTAGATTTTTCACTGATGTGGAGAAAATGGAGAATGTAAGGGAAAATGTCAGGGGGCTATTTTCTGCCAAAGACAGGCAGGGACAGGATATATTCATGCATGTCTTTTTACCTGCATCGGACAAGGTTTACTACCGGGCAAAATCACCGGCAGTCAGAACCGGTGGACGCCAATATTTCAATCGGCCATTGCCGTTGTTTACAGTCCGTTCGGAGGAGGAGGCATGGACAGAACCATTTATTTGTATTTTTGAACCTTCTGTCTCTAAGGAAAATAATACGATAGTGTCAGTGGAAAGAATCGCTGAATTGTGTGACAGTGAAAATACAGTAATCCGCGTTTGGCACAAGGATGGTTCTGCCCAGATAATTTTTCAGGGGAATTGCGCGAAAAGGATTATTAAAGGCGATCATTTTAGTTTCTCAGGCTCTTTTGGTGTAATTTCAACGGATGTGAATGGAAATTTGGAGTCGTTATATTTGGGTGAAGGACACCATATCGCTTACAGTGATGTAAAAGTTAAGAGCATTGATGCTCCGGCTTCTGTTTTTATCCGGCTCGATGATAAAAATGAGTACTCGGTTTCAGGTAATCAGCCGGTAAAGATTGATTTAAGCGGGACAATAATTAATTATTTGCTTACCGATTAAGGTACAAAGTAGTATAGTAGTGAAGAAAGAGTTTATAAGATTAAATAATATAAATCAATGATAAGAAGATTAATCGTTATACTGGGTATATTGCTCCTGTGTAGTGGGGCCGCTACTGCCGGGGTAAATACTCCTGCCGATGTGAAAGTTATTAAAGCACGGGTATTGAAGTCACTCATGGTTCCTCATGGGGATGATAGCAGGGTGGAAAGACTGGTCGATTCCATCAGGGATGACGGAACGTGGCCTGGTATTGACTATAAAGATGTGTCGAATGAAGGTTTCCGGCATACCGTTCATTTGGGGAATATGGTACTGCTTGCCAGGGCATATCAGGTAAAACCATCCAAGTTTTATAAAAACAGAAAAGTGAGAAATACAATTGAGTTGGCGCTCAAACACTGGGTCGAAAATGATTATATCTGCGATAACTGGTGGCATAATGAAGTTGGTACGCCTACCCAGCTTGTCAACCTGATGCTGATAACAGGGGATGATTTGTCAAAAGACCTGGTAGTAAAGACACAACCGATCATAGGCCGGGCGCACATTGACGCACCGGGTGCACGGCCGGGCGGTGACAGGATAAAGATTGCCGGCATCCAGGCCAAAAATATGTTATTCATTGGGGATGGGGAAACTTTTGAGAAAGTGATCGGGGTAATTGAAAATGAGATTAAATATGTGGAATGGATCGGCCGTGAATATGGTTACACCTATCGTCTGCACGAAGGAGGATTCTCTAACCGTTCAGCGGGAGGACGCGGCATTCAGTATGGCAATAGCTTCCATCACAGAACGGATGGGGTGAACAATACCCTTTCCTACGGGTTGGGCTATGCCGATTCTTTTATCGAATGGGCTGTATATACAGCCGGTACCGGTTATGCTTTTTCTGAAGATAAGATAGCACGGTTGGTGGATTATTTTCTGGATGGCATTTGTAAAATGGCTGCCTTTGGAAAGTACCCCGATCCGGGGGCAAAAAACCGGGAGGTGAGCCGTCATGGCAGTTTACGCCCATTTAGTACCCGAAGCGCGGAAGATCTTTTAAAGACTACCTGTTACAGGGCCGGGGAGTTGCAGGAGATAGTCAATATCCGGGCTAATGACGGGATCAAACCGACCCTGTCGCACGCAACCTTCTTCTGGAATACGGAACACTTTGCCTATCAGCGTCCGGAGTGGTACACCTCTGTAAGGATGTATTCCACCCGTACATACAATATGGAGGTGGGTTACAACAGCGAGGGTCTTTTGAATCACCACCGGGGTGACGGGACTAACCATATTTCACGAACCGGAGAAGAATATTCTGATATTTTTCCTGTATTCGACTATCAAAAGGTGCCGGGAGCCACTATTATGCAAAAGGAGGAACTCCCTCCTCCGGGACAGATACAGAAGATTGGCCTGACCGATTTTGTGGGTGCAGTAACTGATGGTACATACGGTGCTGTCGCTTTTGATTTCAAGAGCCCGCACGATCCGCTGATAGCCCGCAAATCATGGTTTTTCTTTGACGATGAATATGTTTGCCTGGGGGCCGGTATTTCCGGCAGGCAACAATTACCGGTAGTCACGACATTGAATCAGTGTTTGCTTCGGGGTGATGTAGTCATTTCGTCCGGAAATCAACATGCTGTAATAGCCAAAGGAGAAAGAGAGCATGAAAACGTTGATTGGGTCTTTCACGATGGAATAGGATATGTTTTTCCTGAATCGACAAAGGTTTCCTTGACGAATGACAGTGCAACCGGTTCATGGTGGGATATCAACAAGCAGACCAGCACACCGAAAGAGAAGGTTAGCATGGAGGTGTTCAAATTGTGGCTTGATCACGGTATGAGACCATCCGACGCTACCTATGAATATATTGTAGTACCCGCCACCTCTTTAGAGAAAATGCGACAAAATAATGCAACAAAAAATATTGATATATTAGTGAATACCCCCTATGTCCAGGCTGTCAGGCACACCGGAACTGATATTTGCCAGGCAGTATTTTACAAGGGAGGAGAGGTAAATATCGGAGACAATCTGACTCTTTCTTCCGATAATCCGGGAATTGTGATGGTAAAAATGAAGAATGGTGCAATTACAAAAATCTCCGTCTCCGATCCCAATCGTGAATTGACGAGGTTCAACCTTTTTGTCTCTGTCAGGATCGAAGGGGGAGGAGATAATTGGCATGCCGTATGGCATGCCGCTAAGGGTGGAAGTCATATTGTTATTGAATTGCCGTACGGAAATTATGCAGGCGATAGTGTAACGATTGAGTTTTGATCAGGGGTATTCTGTTTCACCTGACTGCTTCCACATTATATCCCAATTTCTTCAGTCCTTCAATCAGTCCTTCGTCTCCCGGCAGGTGCAGGCAGCCAACGGCAATAAATGAGGATTTATCTTCCATGATGGATGGGAGTTGGTCCAGCCATTTCCTATTACGGTCGCCGTTCAGCACATTTTTCTCCTCTTCCGTAGAAGGGCAGGGATCGTCAGGTATTTCTTTTTCGTACAATTGGCGCAAGACTTCAATATCCTGAGCATGATAGGCCGCCTGCATTTCATCCATCTGCTCTTTCAGCATTTCCGGATGTTTCACCATGCAGATCAACATCTCAGCCTGGCGTTCCAATGATTGCGAATTCAATAATACATAGATCTGATCTTCCGCAGTCTCAAGTCCTACTACCGGACGTGACCGTTTCAGTGCTTCTTCCTGGAAGTAATAATCTATGTTTTGCGCCGAAGCTACAGAAGGATAATATCGTTGGTAGAGTGAGATGGAAACCAGGTTTGAGAGCATGGCCGGCTTCAGTTGTCCCAATTGGTCGAGACCAACCCCCACTACGGCACGGAGCATACTGTCCAGCACCGCTGTATCTTCAGGGGAGAGTAAAGTCGCGTAGGCAATATCCGGTGGTAGCATGCCTTCACCCATGATCTTCATCTGCATCTCCGACATGTCACTCATATCGAGTTCACCTACGGTCTGCTCTGTTTCTTCGAAAGCAGCCTCAATTCCGGGTATACTATCCAGAAAGGAGATGGGGACAAGGTGATGTGTCCCGAAAATATAGGATGGTTTCTGTAATCCATTTCCTGATATTTTCCACAAGAGGGAACTCTCTGTCTTGTTTGAAGCTCCGGAGGAACAGGAAAGCAATAAGAATATCGCTGTTACAGCGATGAAGACCTTTTTATAATGCATTTGATTATTTATGTTTTTTCTTTGTGGGTATGGAATTATTTGCTATTTAGTGGAACTTATATTTATTGCCGTACTTTTGCGAAACCGGCATCGGGAGTTTTCTCTAAATGGCTTTTTTCTTTCCCTATGCCCAGGAAATCGAACAGGAACCAGAAGATCGTGAAAGAGGGTATCACGTCGGTAGCCGGTAACAATTCTTCAAGGAAGGTGATCAGTGAGGTATATTTCCCTTTTCTCTCCCCGAACATCTTATAGCTGATGGAGGCGGCTATGGGAGCCCAGACGACGTCCAGAAACGGGCCGATAACAGGGATGGCCAAAGAGGCCATGCCAACAGTATCCAACAACACACACTTGATCAGTTTCCTGTATTTATTATCCATATTGATATTTTACACTTCAGGCGGTAAAAGTAAATATAAAAAGGATTACCGGGAAAAAAATAAGCAATATCTTTTTATAAATTTTTCTGGTTATTATTAACGGTGTAAAAATTATTCGCTGCCGGTAGTTGTGTCGAGTGGAGTATAACTCCTCTTGGACAACTCCTTGTCCATCGTATAAATACCAAAGCCATTATCGCCGATCAGCCTTAACCCGTCAATCAGACCCTGCGCGGTTTCTTCCTCTTCTACCTGTTCGCTTACGAACCATTGCAGCATATTTTCTGAAGCAAAGTCATTTTCTTTGCGTGACATGGCGACCAGATTGTTGATAAGGGAGGTAACAACCCTCTCGTGTTCTAATGTCACTTCAAATGCATGCAGTAACGAATCCCACGATGTGTCTACTTTGTCAATGGGTTGCAGCTCTACCCTGTTCCCTTTGGAAATAAGATAATTCATCAACTTGTGGGCATGATCCTGTTCTTCCTTAAACTGTACCTTGAACCAGTTCGCGAAGCCGGGAAGACCTTTGTGCGCAAAATGCACCGACATGGAAAGATAGAGATAAGCCGACCAAAGTTCGGCATTGATCTGTTTATTAATTGCAATTTCTAATTCTTTACTTACCATAATTCTGTCTGTTTATCATATTTAATGTCTATTGAGGTTAAAACGCTTTTCGGGTTAAAATGTTTATAAGTACATAGTTTCAACAAAATTCCCCATATTTCAAAAATTAACCCTACTTCGGAAATTAAATTAATTGCTATCTTTGCGAATTGATTGCGTTCATGGTTAAAAAGATGCTTCCGGTACTTTTTTAAGTGGGGGCTTATTCTTTAAATTTTTTTCAGATGAATCTTTTAAGGGAAAAAATGATGAAATATGATGCTCCGCAACGCGCAAAGGCGGCGGGTATCTACCCCTATTTCCGGGCTATTGAGAGTGACCAGGATACCGAGGTAGTCATCAACGGAAAAAAAGTGTTGATGTTCGGTTCCAATGCATATTTGGGGTTGACCAATCATCCGAAAGTGAAAGAGGCGGCCGTTGCCGCAACCAAAAAATATGGTACCGGGATGGCCGGTTCCCGCTTCCTGAACGGTACACTCGATATTCACCTGGAGTTGGAACGGAAACTTGCCAATTTCATGAATAAGGATGAGGCCATTGTATTTTCTACCGGCTTCACCGTCAATGAGGGGGTACTGGGATGTCTCACGGGAAGGGATGATTTTATTATCTGGGATGAAAGGGACCATGCTTCCATTATAGAGGGACTTCGTACTTCCTATTCTACAAAGTTTAAATTTCGTCATAACGATGTGGCGCATTTGGAGAAACAATTAAAACGCTGCCATCAGGGAAAGGTGAAATTAATTGTTGTAGATGGTGTATTCAGCATGGAGGGAGATCTGGCCAATCTACCCGAGATTGTGAAATTGGCGAAGAAATATAATGCCAACATTATGGTTGATGAAGCCCATAGCCTGGGTGTTCTCGGTCGAAAATACAGTGGACGTGGAGTGTGCGATCATTTTGGCCTGCTTAATGATGTGGACCTGGTGATGGGTACTTTCAGTAAATCTCTGGCGTCAATCGGGGGTTTTGTGGCGGGCGATTACCCTGTTATCAATTACCTGCGTCACAATGCCCGGACAAATATATTCAGTGCAAGTATTACCCCTGCTGCCACTGCTGCTGCATCAGCCGCCCTGGATATATTGAAGGCGGAACCCGAACGGGTGAAGAATTTGTGGGAACTTACCCATTATGCCATCAACCAGTTCAAAGAAAGAGGTTTTGAGCTGGGCCCGACCGCAACACCCATTATGCCTCTCTATGTGCGTGACAATGACAAGACTTTCCTCGTTACCAAGCTTCTGTTTGAAGAAGGTATCTTTGTCAATCCGGTCGTATCTCCGGCAGTTTCCCCGGGCGATACGCTCATTCGCTATTCGTTGATGGCGACACATACCAAAGAGCAGATAGATTACTCTCTAGAGCATATTGCCAAAGTATTTAAAAATCTAAATATCTTGCCATAGCAGGATAAAACAACATTAGGAAAGCCTATCATTAAAATTAACATCAGAGATCAGATTAGTTCGCGAAAAAATACCTACTTTTGTATGCAATAAAAATTTAAAGTGAAAACTTATGTCATTTATTGCAGATAAAATCATCATGGAAGGGTTGACTTTCGACGACCTTCTGTTAGTCCCCGCTTATTCGGAGGTACTCCCCAAGAATGTAGATCTCTCTACGCAGTTTTCCAGAAATATATCACTTAATATTCCTATGGTGTCGGCTGCTATGGATACAGTGACCGAAACCACAATGGCCATCGCGATTGCCCGCGAAGGAGGGATCGGTGTGATCCATAAGAATATGAGCATTGCGGAGCAGGCCAAACAGGTACGAGCCGTGAAACGTGCCGAAAACGGAATGATCCTGAACCCTATCAGTATTACTCCCGATAAGAAAGTGTCTGATGCACTGGCCATGATGGCCGAGTTCAAAATCGGCGGGATTCCTGTAGTGGACAGGGATAATAAACTGGAAGGTATCGTCACGAACCGGGATCTCCGTTTTGAGAAGTCGATGGAGAAGCAGATCAGTGAAGTGATGACAAAGGAGAATCTGGTCACTACCCGCCAGACGGCTAACCTGGAGGATGCCGCGGAGATCCTTCAGCAATATAAAATCGAAAAATTGCCCGTGGTTGACTCCAATAATAAGTTGGTTGGTCTGATCACCTATAAAGATATCACAAAAGCGAAGGATAAGCCGTTTGCCTGCAAAGATGAACAGGGGCGACTGCGTGTGGCAGCAGGAATTGGTGTGACGCACGACTCTGTCGAAAGGGCGACAGCCCTTATTGAGGCGGGTGTGGATGCGATCGTGATCGATACTGCGCATGGACATTCTAAAGGGGTGGCAGATATGCTTAGGCTGGTAAAGAAGACCTTCCCCGAAATCGATGTGGTGGTGGGTAATATTGCTACCGGAGATGCCGCCAGGTTTTTGGTCGATGCCGGTGCCGATGCCGTAAAGGTGGGAATAGGCCCCGGATCGATATGTACCACCCGTGTAATTGCCGGGGTAGGAGTACCCCAGTTGTCGGCCATCTATGAAGTGGCTACCGCACTGAAAGGCACGGGTGTCCCTGTGATCGCTGACGGTGGATTGCGCTATTCGGGAGATATTGTAAAAGCGTTGGCGGCAGGAGGTTCCTCGGTGATGATGGGCTCATTGCTTGCCGGCACGGAAGAGTCGCCCGGTGAGACAATTATCTTCAATGGCCGTAAATTCAAATCTTATCGTGGAATGGGATCACTCTCTGCCATGCAACAAGGTTCGAAAGACCGTTATTTCCAGGATGTGGAGGATGATATCAAGAAGCTTGTTCCGGAGGGGATTGAAGCCCGTGTACCGTTTAAAGGAACGCTGCAGGAGGTGGTCTATCAGATGGTGGGTGGACTTCGTTCCGGTATGGGGTATTGCGGAGCGGCGAATATTAAGAAACTGCATGAGGCAAAATTCACCCGTATTTCTTCTGCCGGATATGTTGAAAGTCACCCCCACGGAGTGATGATCACGCGTGAAGCGCCCAATTACAGTAAGGGGAGTGAGTGACCTCTCCGGGTGTAGTTATTAGCATACATGTTGATTAGCAGATTTGTTGATTTACTGATTGGTAGATTGATAAATCTGCTGATTAATAATTATTGAATTCCCCATTGGCATATTGACCTTTTCTTCTCCTTAAATGCATACACTTTCCGAATTACATTCGGATTAAAAAAAATAACCAAAAATTTGTTGTATCTCTGCAACGTTTTGCTTTCAACGAACGTCATTATAATAAACAGGGAAATTTTATGTCGGAACAACGATTAATACTTGCTTGCAAGCAGGGAAAATTGTGGGCGAGGAAAGAAGTGTACGACCAGTACGCTCCTGCCATGATGGCTCTATGCAGGCGCTATGTCTCCGATATGGAAGATGCCAAAGACGTGTTACAGGAAGGCTTCCTGAAAATTTTTGTTGAAATAGGACAATATTCGGGAAAAGGTTCTTTTGGAGGATGGATAAGGAAAATTTTTGTGAATACCTCACTCGATTATATGCGGAAGAAGAATCGCCTGAAGCAGAAAGAATTGTTAACGGATGTTGAGATGGAATGTTCCGGCAGTGTTCCCGATATGGCAGATATCACAGCTGACGATTTAATCCGTTGTATCGACGAGCTTCCCGATACCCATCGAGCGGTTTTTAATCTCTTTGCGGTGGAGGGTTTTAGCCATCGGGAAATTGCTGCATTGCTGAATATTCCCGAAAGCACGTCACGTTCATTCTTTTTCAGGGCGAGGCAGTTATTGCAAAAGAAGGTCACAGAATTAATGGATCACAGATAAACAGGTAGCAAAAATGCGGTCAGATGATAAATATATAGATAAACCGGATGACTTTGCGAGGAAAGTCGGCAATAAGCTGCGCGAGCATCGGATACCTGTAGACCCAGAGGTGTGGGATTCGTTAACGGACAGACTCCGGCCATGCAGGAAGCCTGTTTTCACCTATTGGTCGTGGGGGGTAGCAGGCGTAGCTGTGGTATTGCTCTCGGTATTGTTTTTATTGAACCCTTTTGGGAAAGAACCTTTACTTACAGAGGACTCGCAATTCCCCGAACAAATAAGAAAGGAAAAAGTTATAAAGCCGGAAAGCAGGATACAGGTAGCAGCAACTACGGATCAGACAGGATCTCCAAAACCGTCGCAGGGTGTTATGCCAACTGAGGATGTAAAACCGGCAGAAATTGTAGAGTTGGTTGATGTTCTGGATCCGATTGAAGTTGCTGAGTTGTCAGAAAATGAAATATCAGGTGGGATCCCAGTGCCGGAGAAGATGCCCAATCAGGAAGAAGTTATAAGGTATGAGGTGGAAGAACTTCCGGTGGGAGGGTTATTGGCTGAGAATGGTAATTCTTCCCCTCCTCAGGAGCAACGCGGACTTCGGTCGTTGATAGCGGCTTTGGGGAGCGGTGGTGCCCCTTTGGATTTTTCATTAGGTATTTATGATACTGATGAAAAAATCTATGATGGTTATTTTCCGGGGGGTGGCCTTCATGACGGAAGTGGAGTGGGTTCCGGAGGAGAGTCCAATTTACTTGATCCGGATGATTATACCGAGGTCATTCATCGTCTTCCCGTCTCATTCAGCCTGACGGCTGATTTTCCAATTGCTGAGGACATGACTCTGGAAACCGGATTGTCCTACACTTACCTTTCTTCTCGTTACAGGCGCAATGATAATTTCATTTACCGGGGTACATTACGGCAACACTATTTAGGTATACCGGTAAACCTGAGATATACCGTGTGGCAAAATGATGTATGGAACGTGTATTTGCTGGGTGGCGGGAGCGTCGAGAAGGGACTTCGCTCAATTTACAAACAGGAGATCGAGCAAAATGGCGGCGTGGTATATCACACTAATCTCTATAGCAGGATCAAAGGGTTACAGTTTTCTGCACAGGGCGGAGCCGGATTCAGCTATCAGTTGCAGGGGAACCTAAGTCTGTTCGGTGAGCCTCGGATTGTCTACTATTTCAGGAATAACCAACCAATGAGCGCCCGCACGGAAAATCCGTTGATATTCGGATTAAATATGGGGATAAGACTACAGTTTAAGTGAATAATGAATAGTTAAGAGTGAAGAATTTCCTGGTTTTTAGTTTTCATTTTTCATTCTTGATTTTTAGAAACTGTTTAAATTTTATTGCTATACTATTTTGAATCTATTTTGAAATAGATTTTTTATTTTTTTCTTGCGGATTTAGCGGGCTAAATCAAAAGGAAAAAGTGAAAAAGATGCGCAAAAGAGACCAAAATAGTAGCAAAGAAAAATAGACAGTACAATTATAAAAAATATTTCGGTAAAATTTAAACAGTTTCTTAATTTAAAAATAGTTTGATCATGAAAAAACTGACTTTTTTTCTATTAATGACCGGTCTTTTTGCTTTGCCGGGGTGTAGGGATTATGTAGATGAATATGTAACCTACACAGTGAATGAGCCTGTGTTTATGTCGGCTTCTGAATTCAGGAGCACGGTCGATGTGGAAGGGCCTAAGCCTATTGAAAAACAGGGGAAAATTGTTTTTTATGACGAATACCTCTATATTTCCCAACCGGAGAAAGGAATCCATATCATCGACAATCGCAATCCGTCGGATCCGCGCAATATTGCTTTTATCGAATTATTGGGAAATGCAGATATGCATGTGCGTAATAATATGCTGTATGCCGATTCATATGTCGATTTGGTTTGGTTCGATATCAATGATCCGGCTAAACCGGTGTTCAAAGGGCGGAAAGAAGAGGTTTTTCCAGAGGCGTTACCATTAACGGAAAATGGATTCGGTATCGATTATGATAAATTTGCGGATCGGGGCAACAAGGTCGTTGTGGGATGGAAAACCGTGGAGAAAAAAGAGCTGGTTCGTAATTACAAACCCCGTTGGTGGAGCTGGGGCGGTGTGACTGAAGATCTGGTGTATAACGATGCCGCTTCGTATAGTGGAGGTGGTGTAGGGGTAGTCGGCTCCATGTCGCGCTTCGCTATTTATCAGGACAATCTTTATACTGTAATGAACAATATGCTCGGGATCTTCGATTTATCAGGAGAGACACCCGTAAAAACCGGTGAAGATATATATGTGGGCTTCAGTGTGGAAACCATTTTCAGCTACAAGAACTGTATGTTCATGGGAACCCCCACGGGGATGATCATTTATTCGCTGGAAGATCCGTTAAAACCCGAGCGTCAGTCCATGATTACCCATGTGTTCGGTTGTGATCCGGTGGTGGTGGAAAACGACATCGCCTATGTAACCGTTCGTTCCGGTACCTTTTGCGGTCAAGACGCCAATGAGCTGATCGTTGTGGATGTGAGCGATGTAAAGAAACCCCAACACATCGTCACCTACAACATGAAAAACCCGAAAGGGCTGGGGATCGATAATGGTACACTTTTCGTCTGTGATGATGGTCTGCGGGTATTCAACGCTGAAAATCCGAGCGCCATTATGTATAAGGACAATATACTTGCGCATTTCAAAGATATTGACGGGTTTGATGTGATCCCCTTCAATAATGTGCTGATGATGATTGCAGAAGACGGGATATACCAGTACGACTATACCGATGTGAAAAGTATAAGGCGGTTGAGCCGTTTACCGATCGGTAAATGAAACTTCCCTGTTTGCTCAATTTCCTGCTGTCGTTGTAGAAATACAGCGGCAGCTTTTTTTATCGGATCCCTTGGGGTATCTCTATTTTACTGTTCCTTCCTGCATGGGAACAAAGATAAAATCCCCGTGCTCCGATTCCTTGAATTCATTCTCACTTATCCTCCGGATAACGGTCATTTTTTGTCCTGCCCTTCCTCCCACAGGTGCAACCATCCATCCACCTATGCGTAGTTGCTGTAATAGCTTTTCAGGGATCTTCTCCGGTGCAGCGGTGATCAGTATCTTGTCGAAAGGAGCATGTTCGGGCAGTCCTTCGAAGCCATCACCAAAAAAGAGATTCGGATAATATCCCAATTTGTTCAGGGTCTCTTTGGCGCTTTCATACAGGTTGTAGTACCTCTCTATGCTGTAAACCTCTGCCTCCATTTCGCATAGTACCGCCGCTTGGTATCCGCTGCCGGTTCCTATCTCCAGTACTTTTTCACCCGGTTTCAATTGCAATAGCTGGGTCTGCCAGGCTACTGTGAAAGGTTGAGAGATGGTTTGTCCGCTTTCGATCGGTAGTGGGCGATCCTCATAAGCGTATGCGGAGAGTTGCGCGTCGATAAAGGAATGTCTCGGGATATTGCCGATAGCCGTTAAAACACGCTTGTCGGAAATGCCTTTTTTCTTTAATTCTTTGGCTAGTTTTTTTGCTTCGTCGTGTCGCCGGGGAAGATCTGTCATGTGGATATCTGATTTCTTTTGCTGGTTTCTAGTACTGTTCGATGCGCAGGTGATCAGCCCTATACAGAAAAGGGCAATAATGAACACCGTAATGGGATGCTGCTTTCCTCTTCTCATAATATGCGGTTTCTAGTGTGATAAAAGCAAAGATAATGATATTCTGTGTCTTATATGAATTTTTCATTATATTATTTTCAGTTCAATAAAAAGTTGTATATTTCGCATAATTTTCATAGCGGTAATTGAAATGCAAAAAATATTTTTTTTATTTGTCTTGTTCTTTTCAACGTTATCTGTTATGTCTCAGAATAGTGATATGGACTCTGTGATTAAGTTGTTAAAGGAGAAATATGCGCCTGATAGCCGTGTCGGGGTATTCAATGTGGAGGCTGTGGAGCAAGGGGGCCAGCTTATCCTTAAAGGTGAAACGAGCAGTAGGTTGGCTTATGATGATCTGATTTTACAGGCGAAAGCAATATCAGGAATTGTGAGAGACAGTATTCGCCTGCTGCCTGGCCGGGAGTTGGGCGATACAGTATGGGGCGTGATTTATAATTCGGCAGGGACTCTTCGTGCTGAACCCCGTTACGGTTCTGAATTGGTATCCCAGGGATTGTTGGGAATGCCGGTAATGATACTGGAGAAACGCGGTGGATGGTGGCGTATACAGACTCCGGATAAATATATTGGTTGGATGAACGGATCGGTAAAAGCGATGACAAAGCCGGAGTTACAGCAATACCTGCAAAAACCAAAGATTATTGTTACATCTGTTTTTGCCCATTCACTGGAGAAGCCGGAAAGAGATTCCTTGCCTGTTTCCGATCTGGTCACGGGCAATATGTTAGTAATGAAAGGCGCTAATGGAGAATTCTATCATGTGGAATATCCCGACGGTCGTGAAGGATATGTCAGTAAATCGGATGGTGTCGAAACTACAGAATGGTTGAAGGGTATTAAGTTGACCGGTGAAAGTATTGTAAATACCGCATACCGGTTTATGGGAATACCTTACCTTTGGGGAGGCACTTCTTCCAGGGGGTTGGATTGCAGTGGGTTTACCAAAACCGTCTATTTTATGCACGGTGTCATTTTGGCCCGTGATGCTTCCCAGCAGGTTCATAGCGGTAAACTGACAGACGATCAGGGTGATTTCAGTAATGCCTTGCCGGGAGACCTGCTCTTTTTCGGTTCAAAAGCGACTGATGACAATCCGGAAGAAAAGGTGGTACATGTAGGTATATACATCGGGAATAACCGTTTTATCCACGCTTCCGATTATATCCATGTCAGTAGTCTTGATCCGGCTGATCCGTTGTATGATGGGTATAACAGGAACCGTTACCTTCGAACCAAACGTATTGTCGGCATGGTAGGTACACCAGGAATCGAGACTATCTTCGAAAATGAATTTTATAAGCAATGAGAGTATGAAAGAGGATCGTCGTCACTTTCTAAAGATATCAGCCATGGCTGCCGCATCTCTGGCTGCAACGTCAATACTGCCCGCTTGCTCTTCCAAAAGAAACAGACAACCAAACAGCACAATGAAACTATCCTGGACTCCTTATGACCTGCAGTTGAACCATACATTTACCATCTCCGGGTTTTCACGTACGACCACACCTGTGGTACTGATTAAAATAGAATATGACGGACTGGAAGGTTACGGCGAAGCATCCCTGCCTCCTTATCTTGGAGAAACACAGGCTTCGGTGATCGAATTCCTCAGGAAAGTGGATCTGTCAGGCTTTACGGGGCCTGATCATATTGAAGGGATAATGGCTTATGTTGACAGCATTGCCGGGAAAAACACGGCGGCAAAGGCGGCTGTCGATATTGCCCTGCATGATCTGGTGGGGAAGATCGCAGGTATGCCGTGGTACAAGATACGGAAATTGGACAAATACAATGTGCCGGATACTACCTTTACCATCGGTATCGACAGCGATGAAGTGGTGCGCGAAAAGACACGCGAAGCGCTTGGACGATTCAACATCCTGAAGGTAAAGGTAGGTGGCCCTGACGATAAGAGAATGATCGAAGCCATACGTTCAGAAACCGATCTGCCGTTGGCCGTGGATGCCAATCAGGGGTGGAAAGACCGCCAACAGGCACTTGATATGATCTTCTGGCTGAAGGAGAAAGGGGTAGTGATGGTAGAGCAACCTATGCCGAAACAGGATCTGGATAATATTGCCCGCCTCACCGAAGAAAGCCCTCTTCCAATTTTTGCCGATGAGTCGATACAACGTCTTGCTGATGTGGAGCGCATGAAAGGAGTCTTTTCCGGGATTAATATCAAGCTGATGAAGTGTACCGGTATGCATGAAGCGTGGAAAATGCGGGGGTTGGCTTCCTCGTTGGGAATGAAGGTAATGATAGGGTGTATGACCGAAACCTCTTGTGCGATATCGGCCGCGGCCCAGCTTTATTCAGGAATGGATTTTGCCGACCTTGATGGTGCACTCCTGATAGGGAATGATTGTTTCGATGGTGCAAAACTTGAAAATGGAAAGATTATACCTAACGACCGGCCCGGTATCGGGGTAAAACCGATAAAAGAGTTGATCTTTGGAAGATAAAAATCTTGTTCGTACATTTGCGCGATTTTTTCACTTCTTTTTCAGGTTATTGGAATGAATTATCTTCTCACTATCGGACTTTTGATCTGTTCAAATGTCTTTATGACTTTTGCATGGTACGGACATTTAAAATTGGCAGAAAATGCATGGTTCAGTAAATTGCCGCTTATCGGGGTGATCGTCTTCAGTTGGCTGGTTGCCTTTTTCGAATACTGCTTTCAGGTTCCGGCAAACCGTATTGGGTTTGAAGGAAACGGAGGCAGTTTCTCTCTCCTGCAACTGAAAGTCATACAGGAAGTAATTACTTTGGTCGTCTTCGTCATTTTTTCATTCCTCGCTTTCGGTACCCAATTGAAATGGAACCACTTTCTTGGATTTGTCTTTCTGGTACTCGCAGTCTATTTTATTTTTAAGGGGTAACGGGTCGGTATCGTTTATGGGTATATCGGTTTCATTGTTTTCTCAATTATTAATCTTTCAGGCAGCCTATAGGTACTACATAAACACCGTCCTTCCTCCGGTAAGCATATTGACCCACTCTTGTAAGAACCATCAAAAATGAAGGGGATTTCATTTTAGTGGTATCTATTTTATCTGCCAATTGTTTGAGTGTATTAGCGCCAGCTTCTATTAAACTGTCGCCACCCAGTTTTACCTCTATCAGCCCAAAGCTGCCATTGCGCAGATGTAACACAGCATCACACTCCAGTCCATTCTTGTCCCGATAATGATTATAATCTGCTTTTCTTTGTTTACAAATACTTTGCGGATATTTATTCACCAATTTGGCCGAATCCCTCTCACTTTACCAACTCTTCAAATAAACGCTCAAAGGTTTTATCCAGATCGCCGGTTTTCCCGGGATGGGGACGTGACGACTGGATAATGGAACTGCGGACGGCCGTCAGCCAGCGGAAACGTTCGGGGATGTCTAATTGCGCTATGGGGCCGCATTGGGGATTGCCTTCCGCAATCTGTTTATGTGTTTCAAGGTTTTCTATCACATCATCATAATCCGCTTCCGAGTGCATCAGCCTGAATTTGTCAGGGCAGAGATGATACTCAAACCGTATATATCTTTCACGCTTGCAGAAAAGGATAAGTCCCACATTGAAGAACTCTTCCCGCTCAATCCTCGGTACCAGTCGAATAACAGCATAATGATACAGTTTATCCCCTTGCATCTTTGGCAGTGTTTAGAAAGTTTTGAGAATGGTGTAATCGTGTTTTCAAAAGATTCAGATAAACTCCTCTGATCTCTTCGGGTGTCTCTTGCGTGTGGTTCCATACCAGCCACTCGCCAGGAATAAGTTTCGTGATTTCTTCCAGTAAGTCGTCTGAAAGAACCTCATGTGCAAATTGGTCTGCTTCGTCGAGCATTGATGCCTGGGATAGCAATACATGATCCTTGATATGGGGGAACGGGTTGAGGGCATGCCTCTCGAAGTCGTTCCATGAGTGATGGAAGTAAAACGATGCGCCGTTGTCGATCACCCATAACTCGCGATGCCACCACAGCAGGTTCGTATTGTTAAATGTGCGGTCGATATTGGTTATAAAAGCATCGAGCCAGACAATCTTTGATGCCAGGAAAGGGTCGATTTTCACGGTTGGGTCGTAGGCAATGGCTCCCGAGAGATAATGTAACCCCAGGTTGAGTCCTTCACTTCCTTTCAGCAAATCCTGTATTTCCTCATCGCCTTCACTTCGTCCGAAATCATCATCGAGTGTGGCAAAAACCAATTCGGGAATTTGCAAGCCCAAGACAGAGGCAATTTTTCCGCCCAGCAATTCCGAGACCAGCATTTTAGTGCCATGCCCCGCGCCACGGAATTTCAGTACATATTTGAATCCGTCGTCGGCTTCTGCTAATGCCGGAAGTGATCCGCCTTCACGTAAAGGCAGGATGTAACGGACAACTTTTACGGTGCGTAATGATATATCTTTTCCCATCGGGAGCAAAGATACGATAATCTCATTGAATTTCTGTCGATTCCATCAGTACGCAACCTTTCTGGTACATTTCCTGTAAGGATTTTTCATCGTCACCGGGTTGTACGTTGACTGCCGCTATGGCATCAGTGATCACATAGGTATGAAAACCCTGCGTTACCGCATCAATGGCAGAGGCCTTGACACAATAATCAGTGGCGAGACCGCATACGTAAAGGTGTTGAATGTTGTTTTCCTGGAGGAAATCGGTAAGCGATGCATTGGTTGCTTCAAAAGCGGAATAGCCATCATCTTTGTTATCCGTGCCTTTTAACAGTTCCAAATCTATTTTATCAGCCTCCAGGCCGGGATGGAATTCTGCACCTTGTGTTCCGGCGACACAATGTACCGGCCATTTCCTGAAATGCACCGTTTCCTCCGGATGCCAGTCCTGCGACGAGATCACCAGATCGAACTTGTCCATAATTCCGTTGATCACCGGAACCACTTTATCACCATCTTTTACTGCCAAGGTACCTCCAGGACAGAAATCGTTCTGAACGTCAACAATTAATAATGCTCGTTTCATCTGTTGCCTGTTTTATTGTAATAACAAGGAAACAGTGTTTGAGGTTCGATCAAGGGTGGGAAACGGATATCCTTTTCAGAATGTTATTCCGTAGCCGATACTAATATTTAGGTTTCTTCCTGCGGTGGATGTCCGGTATGATTTTCTGTCGGTCTCCACTCCGTCTGTATGGGTAATTAATTCTGCATAGGATTTTTGGAGGGGCTGTTGAAAGTTTATATCCAATATCAGAGAACTTATTCGGGAAATTGAATAACGAGTGGATAGGCCCATATTCAGAAAGATAGGTAGGGCGTGTTGCTTATAGGATACACTCAATTCAGAATTGTTTTCTTTCCGGGTTCTTGATGATTCACTATCAGGTAAATAACTCATGACTCCAAATCCTATTCCCGGATGGATTTTCCATCTGTCTTGTTCAAAACGATAGATAATCCCCGCATCCAAAGACGGATACAATCTTGAAACGGGAAAAAAGATATGGTCGAGGAAGATAGTTTCCAGTACTTCTTCTATAATACCCTGCTGATTGTATTCAGATCTTTTACTTTTGTATAGATTGAAACGTAGTTTCGCGTACACACCTGTCTGGTTCGAAAAAAGCCAGGTCACCCGGGATCCGAATACCGGTACTACGTCCGGCCTGGATCCAAGTAGTTTGGATTCAGGATTGGAACTGGAGTGGATCAGGTCGATATTTGTTCCTGCCGTTACATCAATGAGCCATTTTTTCTCCCGGTTATTGGATGGGGAATTTTGTGTCTGCTGGGCATAGGAGAGTGTCCCCATGCAAATAAATAAAAAGAGAATGAGTTTAATCTTCATGGTCACAGTTGCCTATAAGGACTAATAATATTTTAAAGAACTGCTATTACGTTAAAAAGCGGAATGCTGCAGTTAATACATTTTCGAATTTTGGTTCGGCTTGTGTCTCTTTTCCCATCATTTCGAGATGGCAATGCAATAGTTCGCCCGTCTTCTCGTCACGTAGGTGGAGACCATTCCCTTGACAATATTTATAAGACTTACAGGATGCACATTTCCCGGTTTTTGTCCATGAACGGTCCCGCATAATCTGGTAACGGCTGTTCCAGACCGTCCAGAAATCATCCTGATAGATATTGCCTTGCACGTAATCACCCCTAAGGCTCGGACAGGCGCTGATATCGCCGTTGGCAAGCACTGACGCAATATTGATCCCTGCCTGACAATGGAAAGGGGTGTCGCGTACCTCCATTTCATAGTCCTCCAGATATCCTTCGCAACCGTAAGAGGCATTGATTTTCCCTTCCCGTCGGGTATCACGAATGAAATCCATCATCTGCCGGAATTCCACTGTGGAGAGTTTTAAAAGCGGGTTGTCCTTAGCCCTTCCTTTCGGGAAGACGGTGAAGAGCCGCCAGTGTGTAACGCCTAAAGAAATGAGTAAATCACGTAGTTTCGGCAAATCCGCAATATTTTTTTTATTGACACAAGTGACTACATCATACACCAGATCGGGTGTCGATACGACTCTGGAAATGGCATTGATAGCCCGTAACCAGGAGCCTTGTTTTCCTCTGAACCAGTCATGGGATTCTTCTGTGTAACCATCCAGACTCACTGTCACAGAGCGTAATCCTGCATTGAGAAGAGATTGTAATCTTTTTTCCTCCAGTCCCCAGCCGTTGGTTACGAATCCCCATGGATAGCCCATGTCGTACATTGCCTGGCCACACTCCGCCAGGTCCTTTCGTACCAACGGTTCTCCGCCGGTGAGTACAATCATGGTCTTGTGTGGGTTCACATGTGGGCGGATATCCGCAAGTACTCTCAGAAAATCCTCTTTTGGCATATCGGGAACAGCCGCCTGTCTCGTACAATCGCTTCCGCAATGCATGCAGTTGAAGTTACACCGTAAGGTGCACTCCCAGAAAAGATAGGTTAGTTTGTGCAGTTTGCTCTGTGTAGCCTTATGTTGCCGGTAAAGAGAAAGAATGAGCTTCTTTTTAGTATCCATACAATCAGATTTGATTCTTTACTCTACGTCTTTTTTCATCTCTTTGTATTCGGCAGGAAGTGTGCCGTACATAACATGCGGGCCAGATTCTTTTTTAAGTTTAAAATCAGCTTTTCCTTCGAATTTACCGTTATACCAGTTTTTTCTTCTTTTGCCAATTTGTCTCAGCTCAGATGCATTTATCCGTATAGTATCGGACTGGTATTCTCCTTTGTCGATATCCGAGGTATAAACCCATATATCTTCCGGGCCGAAAGCAACTTCCGTGAATTCCAGTTCGTAATTTCCATTGGCATCGGTTCTTACGGTGTCATTCCAGTGAGGTGCTGTCCGGGATTTGCGGATGACTGCCATATCCTCAATAGGTTGCAGGTTCTGAATATCACTGACATTTCCCTTGACTACGAAATCTGCGGAGGGACTACCGTACTCCACACGAGGCTCTATTATATCGCAGGAGGTGTATAGCCCTAATGCAGTCAAGATCCAAGCGATAATTTTCCCATAGGTTCTTAAGACAAATTTCTTCATAGGTTATCCATTGAGACTCACGCAAAATTAGAGTTATTATAATAATATAGATGAAAAAAAGGGAAAAACGTTGCACCAAAAGCAATATATTTTTCACAATTGTTTTTTTAGAGAAAAAAATCACTAATTGTGGTGATTGACAGATGTCCCATTTTGCTGTTTCTTTGCATCCGAACGTTTTCGTTAAGCTAAATGGGCACAGTCAAACTTGTTTGAACTTTGCCATAGCGAGAAAACGGCTAATTTTAATGAACTTTTGTATTTTGGCTTAGAAGATAAAATGTAATCTGTTAAAACGATCCATAGAATGAGAAATTTGTTTTTAGTGATATTTGTTTTCTGCAGCACTTTTTGTGTGGTTGCCGGAGATAACGAACCAGCTAAGGAGACCAGCCCCGATGATACGTTAAAAGTGTATTACCTGAATGAGGTGGTTATAAGTAGTTCCGTGAAAGAGACCAATGCATTGAAGAGTCTGCCTACAGCCATATCGGTAGTATCCCCAAAACAGTTGCAGGATGCCCGGATTGAGTCGTTGCCGCGATTGAGCGCTTTTATTCCTAACTTTTTTATCCCTTCTTACGGGTCGAAAGTCTCCACACCGATCTATATCCGGGGTGTGGGTGCCCGTCTCGGGTCACAGACTGTAAGCCTTTACGTGGACAATGTCCCCAGCTTTAACCCTTCAGCATTCGATTTCGAGTTTCAGGATATCCAACGGATTGAGGTGCTTCGTGGGGCACAGGGAACCCTGTACGGACGAAATGCCATTGGCGGTATCGTAAATATGTATACTCTTTCCCCTCTATCCTTCCAGGGTACTAAACTAATGGTGAGCGGAGGGAATTATGGACAATTCTCTGCGAAAGGATCAGATTACAGGAAACTTTCCGACCGTTTTGGACTTTCTCTTGCAGGTTATTACAAACGTGACGATGGTTATTTCATGAACAGCTATACCGGAAAGAAAGTCGATGCTTCTGAAAATGCAGGAGGCAGGTTCAAACTGGAGTGGCAGGCTTCTCCCTCATTCAAAGCGATGCTTTTTGGAAATTATGACTATGTGTCCGGTGGTGCTTTTCCCTATATGCATGAGGATTCTACTGCGTCCAGTTTTAATGAGCCGTCGTCGTATGATCGCCACCTGTTTACCAACGGATTGTCGTTGGATTATACCGGGAACGGTTTCACGATCCATTCTACTACCGGTTTTCAATATCTGAAAGATGATATGAAAATGGACCAGGATTACTCTCCTAAGTCCGTGTTCTCTATCAACCAGAAACAGAAGCAGCGCTCCGTAAGCCAGGAGGTGACCGTGAAATCGGATACGCAGGGAAACTACCGCTGGGTAGTAGGCGCTTTCGGTTTTTATGACAATCGGGAGATTGATACGCCGGTCGCGCTTAAAGAAGATATGATGACGGTATTGCAGCGTCCTTTGGATATGCTTATGGAGAACCTTGGAGCACCTCTTCGTCTGGTTTATACCGGTGACCGGATCGACCTGCCCGGAGTATATACCAAGCCGTCGCGCGGGGCAGCTTTGTTTCACCAGTCCACCTTCAATAATCTTTTTGGTGTGGAGGGATTCTCTGCTACAGCCGGTATCCGGTTCGATTACGAACATACCGGTCTCGATTACTTCACAGAGAGTGACGGGGGAGATATTAATATGGTGTTTCAGACTCCTATGCCTATTCCACCCATATTTGTGGAGGGAGATACTTTATTGGAAGGTTCTTTCCGTAAAGATTTTTGGAAAATACTGCCTAAGTTTGCACTGAAATACCAGATGTCTCCTACTTCACAAGTTTATCTTTCTGCGTCGAAAGGATATAAAACAGGCGGATATAATGAACAGGTCTTCTCGGATGTATTACAGGGTGCGCTTATGGAATCATTGATTAGAAACGTTAAACCGTATGTGCCTGGCAACGTTCAACTTCCCGAAATACCTCCCATGGCACCCATAGAAAGTCAACTCTCCTACGATCCCGAAACCAGTTGGACCTACGAGTTGGGCGGCCGTTATGAGATGCTGGACAGGAGATTTTCACTGACCTATGCCCTTTTTTATACCCATGTCAATAACTTGCAGATTACCCAGTTGGCCAAACAAGGTACATCGGGACGTACTATTGCCAATGCAGGGAAATCGGACAGTAAAGGATTTGAGTTGAGTTTGAAATATGTACCGACAGATAATCTCTCTCTCTTTGCCGAGTACGGATTTGCCGATGCCCGTTTTGTAAAGTATGAGATTGGGGAAGAGGGGGATGATCAGATAGACTATTCGGGAAACCATGTGCCTTTTGCGCCTCAGCATACATTGAGTCTGGGAGCCAGCTATATACACCATCTACCTTACGGTTCATTTATCGACCGGGTGATTGGAAATATACAATACCAGGGAGTTGGTAAGATTTACTGGACAGAATCAAATCAAAATGATGCTGGCACGAAAGAACTATATCAACCCTTTTATGGGATGACCAATGCCAATATTGCTGTAGAGAAAGGAGCTTTTGGGCTGGAATGTTGGGTAGAGAATCTTTTCAATACAAAATATAACTCATTCCTGTTCGAGCAAAATGATGTGACGACCGATGAAATGAATACCTTTGTACAGCGTGGATATCCCACCCGCTTCGGTGCCACATTGCGCTATACTTTTAACAGGTAATATTGTGCCTATTGAATATACTTAGATCTCTTTCAAAGGATAATCTTCCCGGTCAGGATTTGTACGACAATCAGCAGTGTGCCGGCAAGTAACAGGATAATGACCGCCCATTCCCACTGTTTGGGCTGTTCTTTTTTTTCTTTTTTAGCCTTGATAAATAAAAGGGAGCCGATACCGTAAAAAAGCACTGAAAGAAACAGGTATTTGATCCCTACCGCATAGATCACATAAGTGGAATACAGTGTACCAAGCAGGGCAATGATCACATTCTTTGCTGTTTTCTCCTCTTTCCTGTAACGCAGCGCGGTCTTTACTGCATAAAGAGACGAGAGGAGGTAGGGTATCAGTACCAGTGTGGTGGCAATGGTGATGGCGGCAAGGTAAGTCTCGTTCAATCTGAGCGACAGGATGGCAAGCAGAAAGACTTGTGTGAAGCCTTGTGTCAGTAGCAGTGCGTTCACCGGTGTGCCTTTACTGTTCACTTTGGCAAGGTAGCGGGGCATTACATTGTCTCTGGCAGCGGCATACATCGTCTCCACCGAGAGCAGTATCCACGAAAGGCTGGCTCCCAATACCGACACCATAATCCCTAACTTGATAATGATCCCGCCTGCAGCACCTATAATGGTACGTTCCAGCACCAGGGCAAGGGGGGTCTCCGAAGAAGCCAGTTCCCCTGCAGGAATGCCTGCCATCGCTATCAGCGTAATAAGCATATATATGGCCAGCACAATCAGGGTAGAGAGAATGGTGGCAGTACGTACGGCTTTCTGCTTCCTGGCTCTCCCTGACAGTACTGAGGCTGCTTCTACTCCCACAAAGCACCAAAGAACGATGGCCATCGCGTTTCCCACCTGTTGTATGGGGGTTGTCGCAGCTCCGTTAGCAGCGAGTTCCCATTGCCAGTCGGGCACATGAAAGAGGTCCTTGTCGAAGAGCGCCGGGGCCAGTAGAATGATCAGCACAATAGGGATCAACTTGGCAACTGTGACGATAAAGTTGAGGATGGCGCCTTCCTTTACCCCTGCCCTCAGGATAGCATAATAAAACCAGAGGATGGCCGATCCGATGAAGAAGGATTGTATGGGAGAAAGGGCCTGTTTGCCCAACAAATCGTTTAATGTTTTAAAGAAGAGAGCCAGATAACTGATGTTTCCCAACCAGCCTACCGACCAGTACCCCCAAGCGGAATTGAAACCCATATAATCACCAAACCCATCGCGGGCATAGGCATAGACTCCGCTCTTGAGTTCGGGTTTTCGCCCCGCCAGATAGACGAATACCAGTGCCAGCATCAAAGCTCCGATCCCCCCGATGACCCAGGTGAGCATGGTTCCCTGTGGATTGGCTACCTGGATGAGGTCTTTCGGTGAATTGAAGATCCCTGACCCGATCATGGACCCGAGTGCCACGAATACCAGCAGCCATAGGCCTAACTTTTCATCTTTTGTCTTCATTAATATATCTCTTCAATCTCTTCAAAGGGAGGCTGTGCGTTTGGGATTTCTTTTACTTATACTGATTAACCAAATATCCAGATCAGAAGTACGACGATGATCAGTGACGGTAGCATGTTCATAATCCGGAGTTTTTTTATCCCCAGTATATTTATCCCCAGTCCGATCAACATTATGCCACCGGTGGAGGTAAGTCCGAGGATAATATCGTCGGTAAAGAGAGTTGCGGCATATTTGGCCAGCAAGGTGAGAGAAGCCTGGAAGATAAAAAGCGGAATAGCAGATATTACGACACCCGCGCCAAAAGCGGAAGCCAGAAGAATGGCCGAAAAAAAATCCATCAATGACTTGGTGAAAAGCAGGTCGGGTGAACCGCCTGTCCCTTCCTGGATTGTGCCGATGATGGTAAGGGATCCCACGCAGAAAAGAAGAAATGCAGTAACCAGTCCTTCCGAGAATTTTTCACTGCCAATGCGAAAACGGTGTTTCAGATAATCGCTCATCCTTTCGGTACCTTTTTCGAGATCGGCCCATTCTCCCAGCAGGGAGCCGATGGCAAGGCTGCTGACCACTATGAGTATCTTTTCCATCTCGATGGCCATGGATGCACCAATGGCCAGAGTGAAGAGTCCGATCGCCTGGAAATAGATGGTGGTGACACGTTCCGGCATCCGTTTTTTCAATAGCAGGCCGATCATGCCTCCACCCGCTACTGCTGCTGTATTTACGAGGGTTCCAATCATTTTTTAACCGATAATCTGCAAAAGTATCATTTTTTTTGAGATAATTAGTATCCGTGAGGGTTGAAATCAATGGTGGAAAATCATAACTTTGCACTGCGTTGCGAAAGGATGCAACTGATAAATAAAAAATATATGTACAATTGGTTTGAGTGCAAGATAAGATATGACAAGATGCTGGAGACCGGCATGCAGAAAACAGTAACTGAACCCTATCTGGTAGACGCGTTGTCGTTCACCGAAGCGGAAGCAAGGATTATAGAAGAAATCAAACCTTTTATTTCGGGTGAGTTTTCGGTGTCCGATATTAAACGGGTGAAATATACTGAGTCGTTCTTCAATGAAACGGGCGACCGTTACTATAAGGCAAAACTTTATTTTATAACGCTCGATGAAAAGAGCGGCTCGGAAAAGAAAACAGCCGTCAATATGCTGGTGCAGGCTTCCACGTTGAAAGAAGCTGTGGAAATTGTGGAGGGGGAAATGAAAAAGACCATGATCGATTATGCCATTGCCTCGGTAACCGAGACGGCTATCATGGATGTTTTCCCTTATGGCGAAGAGAAAAATCAAAATCAAGAGTAGTGTCTATACGATCCCATATCGATGATTTACGGGAAACCGTCCCTCCAGATGTGACACTGGTTGCGGTTTCCAAATTCCATCCTGCTGAGACGGTCAGGGAAGCCTATGATGCCGGGCTTCGGGTCTTTGGAGAGAGTAGGGTGCAGGAGTTGGTAGCCAAGAAAGAGCAACTCCCCGGAGATATAGAGTGGCATTTTATCGGTAATCTGCAACGGAACAAAGTGAAGCAGATCGCACCTTTTAT
The DNA here is from genome assembly GCF_900095135.1 of Proteiniphilum saccharofermentans. Lineage (NCBI taxonomy): Bacteria > Pseudomonadati > Bacteroidota > Bacteroidia > Bacteroidales > Dysgonomonadaceae > Proteiniphilum > Proteiniphilum saccharofermentans. The sequence goes on along the minus strand of NZ_LT605205.1, from coordinate 3,941,192 downwards.
CTCCCTTATCCATAGCCTCGACAATGAGCGGTTGATGCTGGAGATCGAAAAGCAGGGGGCGGCCAACGGAAGGATTATACCCTGCCTGTTGCAAATCCATATTGCCGAAGAGGAGACCAAGGCTGGTTTCTCACCCGGAGAATGCCGCCAATTCCTTGAAGAGGGTAAATGGAAAGTATGCCCTCATGTGCGGATTGCCGGAGTAATGGGTATGGCTACTTTTACCGATGATGTGAATCAGGTGCGCGATGAGTTCCGGCAATTGAAATTATTGTTCGACGAATTTAAAACCGGTTTTTTCCGACACGACACCGCTTTCAAAGAAATCTCCATGGGAATGACAGGCGATTATCCGGTCGCTATTGAAGAAGGAAGCACCATGATACGGATAGGAACCCTGATCTTTGGTGACCGCTAAATCCCTCCACAACCAAATTCCAATATATTTCCGATATAAGTTATTGATTTTATCGATAAAATGCCTATTTTTGTTGATTATAATTTTTTTGAAAAACATAGTATATTCATGGTCAATTTAGAAACAACCTTTGCAGGGTTACGGTTAAAGAATCCGTTAGTAGCAGCGAGTAGCGGTCTTACTAATTCAGTAAAAAAAATTAAAGAGTTGGAAAATGCCGGTATAGGGGCTATTGTGTTGAAATCACTATTCGAGGAGCAGATCGAGAATCACTCCGAAAAACTTTCCCAGATCGCTGATTATCCTGAAGCGGCTGATTATATCAATACATATATTGAGATGAATCATATGGAGAAGTACCTTGATCTGATCCGTTCAGCCAAAAAAGAGTGTGACATTCCCATCGTAGCCAGCATCAACTGCTATAAATTAAGCCGTTGGGTTGAATTTGCCAAGACCATTCAGGATGCCGGAGCCGATGCGATTGAACTTAACCTGTTTGTATTGAACGCAGGAGAATTGGGAGATACTTATCTGGAGGACTCTTATGTGAATATTGTAAGAGAATTGAGGAAGATTATCCGTATTCCTGTTGTAATAAAGATGGCCAAGAATATCAGCAATCTGCCAGGGCTCGTAGGGAAACTGAAAGCGTTGGGTGCGGGCGGAGTAGTACTCTTTAACCGTTTTTATCAACTCGATATTGATATTAAAAATCTGGAAATCACCTCCGGGCCGGTATTCAGCAATCCTTCCGACTTCAGTGATACTCTTCGCTGGACAGCCATTGTTTCGGGTCGGGTGCCGGATTTCGACATAGCTTGTTCCTATGGAGTACACTCATGGGAAGATTCTGTCAAGGGAATTCTGGCAGGAGCAGGTGCTATTCAGCTCTGTAGCTTACTTTATGAGCAGGGTCTTGATGTGATTGAAGATACTCTTATGTGTATGGAAGAGTGGATGCTTCAGAGCAACTATGAGCGCATAGATGATTTCAAGGGTAAGCTGAACTATGGCAACATCAAGGATTCGGCTCTCTACGAACGGGTACAATTCATGAAATATTTCTCCAGTTACAAGTAATATAAGAAGATGAACATCCAACAATTAGAATATATTATCGCGGTAGATAATTACCGCCATTTTTCCAAAGCTGCTGAAGCCTCTTTTGTGACTCAGCCTACATTGAGCATGATGATCCAGAAACTGGAGGAGGAATTGGGAGTGAAAATATTCGATCGCTCCCAACTTCCGGTACAGCCGACCGATATAGGTGCACGGATTATTAACCAGGCTCGTATTGCGGTAGCCCAGGTAAGTCAGATCAAGGAGATTATCCAGGAGGAAAGGGGAATTGTGAAGGGTGTCTTCCGTTTGGGTATTATTCCTACTGTATCACCTTATCTTTTGCCGAAACTGATGCAAGTCCATCGTGAGAACAAGTATGATGTCCGCATCGTTATCTCTGAACTGACTACGGATCAGATACTGAAAGGACTTTCCAATGACTCATTGGATGGAGGTATTCTGGCTACACCCCTGAAAGAACCTTCCATCAAGGAATATCCGATCTATTATGAGCGGTTTTTCGCTTATGTTTCTCCGTTGGAGAAAGCGTTGTTTGCCAAAACGGCACTCGATGAAAGCGACCTGAATTCCTCCGCACTCTGGTTATTGGATGAAGTACACTGTTTCAGAACCCAGATATTGCATTTGTGCAATCTGAAGAAAAAACGTGGCTCCAACAATTCCATCTTTTCCTATGAAGCCGGCAGTATTGATACATTAATCAATATTGTGGATCAGAATGAAGGGCTTACGGTTATTCCGGAGATGGCACTTGCCAATATGAGTGAGAGGCAGAAAAAGAATGTACGTCCTTTCAAAAATTCCACTCCGGTACGTGAGATCAGCCTGATCACCCGTCAGGAGTTCCTGCGCGAACGAATGATCGGTATTATCACCGACGAAGTGAAATCGGCAGTACCCAAATCGTTCCAGGATATGGCAATGAAAAAGTACGTCGTGCCGTTGTAATGCCCACTCGCTATAACGAAACAAAAAAGAAATGTTCTTCTCGGACGGAAAAATTTGTTAGATTAGTCTAAATTTGTACTTTTGCAATTCATGAGTGGTGAAACAAGATGAAATTGACATTCAGAAATAGCATATCAAAACAGATCGCCCGGTTGTTAATCGTGGTGCTCGGTCTGTTTATCCTGAATAATGCTGTTTTTTTGCATGCCCACCGGTTGCCCGACGGACAAGTCATCTTACATGCTCACCCGTATAAAAAGAGCCAGGATCCTGCCCCTATTAAAACACACCATCATACGGCACCGGAACTGTTTGTTTTGGCTCAACTTCAGTTTCTGTTCTTTGTTTTAATTACGCTGTCCGCTACTGTCCTCAGAATTGGCTACAAAAGGGTTTTCTCTTCTATTTACCCGTCACTACATCTTAAATACTTTGCAAAATCAAGAGGACGTTCCCCACCCACTCTATTTGGGATGGATTTACAGCCTTTGTAAATTTTCTTTTTTTCATCAGAAACGGTCATTGGCCGTGTCAGGCTTGTGTTTTCTAAGCTACGGGAAAGGCTTGTTTTGCACTACACACATGATATGGCTTTGTGTTTATCATTTGCGATGAAACTCAAACATCCCTTATCTTTGGTTCTTTATATTTAACTATGTTGATTTTCGGTTATCAGTCGACGTGGTTCATTAAAATTAGACTATTTCTTTCAGACTTTCTTAATTTATTCTGCTATTTCCATAGTTGGGACTATTTGAGTCACTTGCTACTCGATTATTAGTTCTCTCTATGGCATAATGCGGACAGGTTTACACTTTATTTTAAAAGACAACATACAATAAACATTGTGTGAAATAAAAAATAAATATTTTGATCATATGAAAAAAATTATATTAATTACAATAATCCTTTTTATAATTGTGGTTGCGGGAAAGCCACAAGCACATGCAGGCACAGATGCCAATATCGTAGGTGATGTACAGTGCGGAGGGGAACATGTTCCCTATGTGACTGTATCGATAGATGGAACGACCATCGGTACTTCGACCGATGCTACCGGGCACTTCCAGTTAATAGACCTGCCGATAGGGGAATTGACCGTACGCGTCAGCGGAATCGGCTACAAGAGCGTAACCCGGAAAGTAACTACCAAAGCCAACACTACCGAGGAGATCAAATTTGTGATTGAAGAGGATCGCCTGCAATTGGAAACTGTTGTGGTTACCGCCGACCGTAACCAGACTAACCGTGCCGAAGCACCGGTTGTTGTCTCGTCTATCTCTCCGGAGTTAATGGTGCGTACCCAATCGGTGAATATCGCCGAGGGACTCTCTTTTACTCCGGGACTTCGCACGGAGACCAACTGTCAGAATTGCGGTTTCACCCAGCTGAGGATGAACGGGTTGGAGGGTCCCTACACCCAGATACTATTGAACAGCCGCCCGGTATTCAGCGGGCTGGCCGGTGTATATGGGCTGGAACTGATCCCTACCAATATGGTGGAGCGGATGGAAGTGGTGCGCGGCGGCGGATCGGCCCTCTTCGGGGGGAATGCTATTGCCGGAACGGTCAACATCATCACGAGGGAACCGGCCAGGAACTCATTCAGTGTTGAAAGCCGACTCGGAGCGATCAACGTGGGTGGGCGTGAAGGCTCTAATACGAAGGCAGACGCGCAGTTGAACGTCAACGCATCTGTAATCAGCGACGACCGGAAAACGGGAGGCTATATATACACCATGTTGCGTAACCGCGGGGCGTATGATGCCAATGGTGACGGCTTCAGCGAAATGGTGGAGATGGAAAACACAACGTTTGGGTTCAACGCATTCCATAAACCAAGCAGCAAGAGTAAGATCTCTCTCGACGGCTACCGGATCAGCGAATACCGCCGGGGTGGTAATATGCTTGACCATCTCCCTCATGAGGCAGATGTAGCAGAGCAACTCGAACACCTTATCTCGGGAGGAAGCCTCTCTTATGATCTTTTTACCAATAACAAGTATGACAAACTAAACCTGTATGTGTCGGCACAACATGTTGCCCGTGGCTCCTATTATGGAGCAGAGCAGGATCCTAACGCTTATGGAGATACAAAAGGGCTGACTTCTTCGGTAGGGGCCCAGTACAACCTGAACAGCGACTGGTTTTTGTTTGCGCCCTCAACTACTGTCTTCGGGATCGATAATACCAACGATAATCTTCATGATGTGAAGTTGGGCGCAGAAGGAGAGAAGAACACCACACTCGCCGACCAGACTGTGAATACGTTGGGAACTTTCGTGCAGCAGGATTGGAAATCGGAGAAGGTAAACCTTTCTCTGGGTCTTCGTTATGACTACTATCGGATCAAAGATACGGAAAGCGTAAGCGATGACCCCAAGGGTGGAGTTTTGGTACCTCGTGTAGGCTTGCTCTATAAGCTGACACCCGATTTGCGTTTCCGGGTAGGGTACGCCAGAGGTTATCGTGCTCCACAGATATTCAATGAAGACCTTCATATCGACCTGGTGAACGCAACACGGGTGGAAACGCGTAACTCCCCCGACTTGAAACAAGAAACCTCCAATGCTTTTACTGCCTCTTTCAACTCGGTATTCGATTGGGGAGGTACCTATCACGATTTTCTGGCAGAAGGATTTTATACGCTGTTGAATGACCCGTTCGCCAATGAGTATGCGCTGATTGATGAGGATGATGAGTCACGTGGTTTTTACTACGAGCGGGTGAATGCCGAAGATGGCGCTTATGTTTCCGGGATCAATCTCGAATTGAAGTCGCTTTTTTCTACTCAAATAGAAACGCAGCTCGGATTTACTTTCCAGACCAGCCGCTATAAAACAGCACAAGCCTGGGGTGAAGAGGACGAAAGTGTCTCACGAAATTTTATGAGAACTCCCAACCAGTATGGTTATGCGACTTTTATCTGGAAACCGACACATCACCTCAATGCATCCTTCTCGCTAAACTATACCGGCCCAATGGATGTGCCGCATTTCGGCCTTTCTGCCGATGATTTTGAGGGCGCTGAACGGGAGAGAGTCGAGACTGCTATCAACAATGGTTACATCATCGAAGGCGAGAGGCTAGAGAGAACCCGCAGTTTTCTCGTGGCGGACCTGTTACTCTCCTATGATTTCCACTTGGGTAAAGAAACGACGTTGGAGTTCTTTGCCGGTGTAAAGAATGTCTTCAATCAGATACAAAACGACTATGACAGGGGAATGTACCGTGATGCCGCTTATATTTACGGCCCTTCGCAGCCGCGTACCATCAACGTTGGTTTCCGGTTCGGGAATTTGTAGGCTTATCATACTCCCGGCTATTTGTCGGGAATATATCTGTTTTATCCGGGTTTTTCTCCCTTTTACCGGGAGGAACCCGGATAAATGTTATGATCTCTTATCATCTCATCTATTTTTTATATTACTTTTGTAATAGAAGTATGCATATTCCGATTCCGATTTTTCAAAAAAGAATTGAATCGGGAATTTGTTGGCTTATTTATGGATATACAGACAATTATCGACAAATATTATAAAAAGGGAACAAAACTCTATGATATTTATATGTCTCATGTGACGGATGTGACAAATAAGTCCCTTTCGATTGTCCAAAAGCATCCGGAATTGGCAGTAGATGTCCGGTTTATTGAGGAGGCAGGTATGCTTCATGATATTGGTATCTTCCTGACAAAGGCACCACATATTGCCTGCGAAGGCAGTTATCCCTATATTTGTCATGGTTATCTGGGACGTGAGCTGCTTACAAAAGAGGGTTGGGCCAGGCATGGATTAGTGTGCGAAAGGCATACGGGTACCGGATTGAGTCTGGAAACCATTATCAACCGGAAATTACCGGTTCCTTACAGGGATATGCGCCCGCAGAGCCTGGAGGAGAAAATTATTTGCTTTGCCGATAAGTTTTTTTCGAAATCACAGTTGGGGAAGGAGAAGCCGTTGAAAAAGATCAGGCAGAGCCTTGCCAATCACGATTCGCATGACGTGGAAGTGTTTGATGAATGGTGTGAACTTTTTCTTTGAGATCGGTAAATACTTCATTTTTTTATTTTTGGCAAACTATTTGCAGTGTTAGAAGTGGAAAGGTGAGAAAGTGTCTGGGTACCTGGGTGCCTAAGTGTCCGGGTACTTAAGTTGTCACTTTTAATTATATGAACGAAATCAAATAAAACAACTATATGGGTAATAACAATCAATCGAATAAAGATCCCGAAGAGTTCAACGAAAAGGAATTCCATGATTGGGAAGAGACTATACACGGTGAAGCCGGAGACAAAATGACAGATGATGCCGGGGAGGTGGATGCAGCTGAAGATACGGTAGACCGCCCTGAAACGGAAGAGGATGATTTTCAGCAGAAATACGATGATCTGAATGATAGTTATCTTCGCCTGCACGCTGAATTCGATAACTTTCGCAAGCGTACGCTGAAGGAAAAGGCCGACCTTATCAAAAGTGGAGGGGAACGGGTCTTGCTCGATATCATCATGCTGGTAGACGATTTCGAACGTGCCCTTGAATCATTGCATAAGACGGAGGATAGGGAGGCCATGCTGGAAGGGATGGATCTTATCTATATGAAATTTGTCGCTTTCCTGAAACAACATGGAGTGAGTGAGATTGAAACCATCGGACAGCCGTTCGATGCCGACAGTTTTGAGGCCGTTACAACCATTCCGGCGCCGGAAGCGTCGCAGAAAGGAATGGTGGTGGATTGTATCCAGAAAGGATACCGGTTGAACGATAAAATTATCCGATTTCCGAAAGTAATTGTGGGAGAATAAGATGGCAGCAAAAAGAGATTATTATGAAGTATTGGGAGTATCCAAGACTGCTACTGCCGACGAGATAAAGAAAGCCTACCGTAAAAAAGCCATTCAGTATCACCCCGATAAAAATCCGGGTGATAAAGAGGCGGAAGAAAAATTTAAAGAGGCTGCAGAAGCATATGAGGTGTTGAGCGATGAGCAGAAGCGTGTCAGGTATGACCAGTTCGGTCATGCCGGCGTGGGTGGAGCTGCTTCGGGTGGTTTTGGCGGCGGAGGCATGTCGATGGAGGATATCTTCTCTCAATTCGGAGATATCTTTGGCGGCCATTTTGGCGGTTTCGGTGGTTTTGGCGGCTTCGGGGGTTCCCAACGGGGAAGGAGAGTGAACAGAGGATCCGATCTGCGGGTAAAGGTGAAACTGAACCTGAAAGAGATCCTTAATGGTGTGGAGAAAAAGATCAAGGTGAAGAAATATGTCTCCTGTTCCCATTGTAGCGGTAACGGATCCGAAAACGGGAATTCGACTTCTACCTGTAGTACATGTAACGGTTCGGGCGTAGTGACACGTGTGACAAACACTATCCTTGGCCAGATGCAGACTTCTTCCACCTGTCCTACCTGTAACGGTGAAGGTACGACTATTACAAAAAAATGTTCCTATTGCAACGGCGAGGGGATCGTACGTGATGAGGAGATACTCTCAATCAGGATACCTGCAGGTGTTGCCGAAGGAATGCAACTGTCCATGTCAGGAAAAGGGAATGCTGCCCGCAGAGGAGGAATCAACGGTGACCTGTTGATCGTTGTGGAAGAGGAACAGGATCCGAACCTGATCCGTGACGAGAACGATGTGATATATAATCTGTTCCTCAGTTTTCCTATGGCTGCCCTTGGCGGAACGGTGGAAGTGCCTACCATCGACGGCGTCGCAAAAGTGAAGATAGAACCGGGCACGCAACCGGGCAAGGTATTACGTTTGCGCAATAAGGGCCTTCCTTCTGTAAATGGATTCGGCAAAGGCGATGAATTGGTCAATGTGAACGTATATGTTCCGGAGAATTTGAGCGACAAGGAACGCAAATGGCTTGAGGAGATGGATAAGTCGGAGAACTTTATCCCGTCTAAGACGGAACGTAGAAAAGTATTCGATAAATTCAAAAGAATGTTCGATTAGTATTATCTTTATAAAATTATTATGGGATCTTAATGGTTAAGTGTCGATGGCCACTCCGGATAGCAGATATATCATACATGAAATTACTCCTTTATCGGATAAGGATTGCTTTTATATTGCTGACCGGAGGAAATCGGAGTTCACCTATCCTTTGCATTCCCATAGTGAGTTCGAGATCAATTATATTGAAAATGCCGAGGGAGTAAGGCGTATTGTGGGAGATTCTGTCGAAATTATCGGCAAGTACGACCTTACCCTTATAGCCGGTGAGGATCTTGAGCATGTCTGGGAACAGCACCAATGTACCTCCAGGCATATCAGGGAGATTACTATTCAGTTCTCCAAAGATCTTTTTTTCGGGAATTTTATCCATAAGAACCAGTTCGATAGTATCAGAAAGATGCTAAACAACGCGCAAAAAGGGATTAACTTTCCGATGGAGACCATTATGAAAATTTATCCCATGCTCGATACCCTTTCTGCTGAGAAATCGGGATTCCACGCAGTGATAAAACTACTCACCATTCTGTATGACCTGTCTCTCTGTGATAACTATCGCTCCCTGGCCAGTACTTCGTTTGCACATATCGATGGAAATTCCGATAGCCGACGCGTACGGAAAATCCATGAATACATCAATAACCATTATAAAGAGGAAATACGGCTGGAAGACCTTGCAGGTATCATAGGGATGACACCTGTGGCATTGAGCCGCTTTTTTAAACTTAGATCCGGAAAAACTGTCTCCGATTACATTATCGATATCCGCCTGGGGTATGCATCAAGACTTTTGGTGGACACCTCTAATACCATTGCCGAAATCTGCTATGAATGCGGTTTTAATAATTTATCGAATTTTAATCGTATTTTCAAGAAAAGAAAAGGCTGCTCGCCAAAAGAATTCCGGGAAAACTACCGGAAAATGAAACGCATTATTTAGATCTTACTACTCGATAACAATATGATTTACCCTTACTTGATTCAAAAAGTATCATAATCAGATAAGATAATACTTGAATTTAACCGACCCTCACTCTATTTTTGTATTATAAATATAATATTTTATTAATTTTTGTAATAATCATCATTGTATGAAAAACATTGTTATGTTGTGTACAGCTCTCATTATGAGCATTTCGTTAATGGCACAGCAGCGCAGGATAACCGGGACTGTGACAGACAGTAGGGATAATTCTGCGATGATCGGTGTGAATATTATGGAAAAAGGAACCTTAAACGGTACAGTTACCGATATTGATGGCAACTTTTCCTTGAATGTGACCACGCAAAATCCGGTATTGGTCTTATCCAGTATTGGTTATAAAGCACTTGAAGTCAATGTTGGTAACCGTTCCAGCCTGAATATTACCATGGAAGAGGATGCCGAAATGTTGGAAGAAGTTGTAGTGGTGGGATACGGAACCATGAGAAAGAGTGACCTCTCCGGGGCATCCGTATCTGTGAGTGAAGAGAAGATAAAAAGTTCTATCGTCACTAATCTGGATCAGGCACTGCAGGGACGTGCGGCGGGTGTTACATCGGTGATGACTTCCGGTGCTCCGGGTTCGGCGGTATCTATCCGTATCCGCGGACAGGCTACCATTAATGCAGGGGCTGAACCTTTGTATGTGGTCGATGGAGTTATCTTCCAGGGTGGAAGTACTACCGGTCTCAGTCTGGGATTGAACCTGGGTAATGGTAGAGGAGCCATCTCTCCGCTATCCACGTTAAACCCTTCCGATATTGTCTCCATGGAGATATTGAAGGATGCCTCAGCAACAGCTATCTATGGAGCACAGGGCGCTAACGGTGTTGTCCTGATCACAACCAAACGGGGACAATCAGGAAAAGCAAAGTTTACTTATGAAGGCATGTTCGGTCTGCAAGACCAGGCCCGTCGCCTGGATATGATGAACCTTCGGGAGTATGCGATTTACAATAACTCTATTGCTGCAACAACGGGAGGAACCGACGGGACTCCCGAGTACCGTGATCCCTCCCTGTTAGGAAAAGGTACTGATTGGCAGGATGCGATCTTCCGTCAGGCCTTGATGACCCAGCATACTATTTCTGCACAGGGAGGTGTGGACGCCGTACAGTATTATGTGTCCGGCTCTTTTATGGATCAGGAAGGTACGATTGTAGGTACAGACTTCAACCGTTATTCGTTCAGGGTGAATCTGGATGCCAACCTAAAACCGTGGATGAAGTTAGGTCTGAATACCATGTATTCGAAAACAAGCGAACGATTGGGGCGTGCTGAAGGTACCGAAGGAGTCTTGACCTATTCTCTCCTTTCGCCTCCCGATATACCTATCTATGATGCTTATGGAAACTATGCATCTACTGTGAAAGAGGGTTATAGTCGTATCAATCCGATTGCTATAGCTGAGTTAGATAAGAATCTGCTGGACCGCCAGAAGCTGAATGGGAACATCTTTATGGATATAACTCCTTTGAAAGATTTGACATGGCACACAGAATTAGGTTATGATATCAGCAATTCCCGTTCCGAACAGTGGCAGCCGACCTACAATTTCGGGTCTCTGGTACAACGTCCGATCAACAGGTTAACCTGGCAGCGTAATAATAATATGTATTGGCAGCTTAAGAACTATCTGACTTATAACGGACGGATAGACAAACATTCGTTTACTGCGATGGTAGGCCAGGAAATGTGGGAATCATCATGGGAGTGGCAGCGGATAGGAGCAGAAAATTTACCCGGGAATGAGATACGCAACCCCCAGCTAGGTGATCAGGATACCTACCAGATAGCCGACGGAATGGGGGATGGGGCAATGGCCTCTTTCTTTACGCGTGAGACTTATAATTATGATGACCGCTATCTGGTAACTTATACTTATCGCTATGATGGTTCTTCCAATTTCGGCCCGAAAAACCGTTGGGCGGGGTTCCATTCGGTAGCCGGTTCATGGCGCTTTTCGAATGAGGCCTTCTTTGCCTCGCTGAATAATGTGATTAGTAACGGTAAACTGCGCTTAGGATGGGGACAGACCGGTAACTCCAATATAGGGGGAGGCTTATGGGGAGCAAGCCTTCAGATGTTCCCTACCGGTTTAGGCGCAGGATATAAACAGGCGCAGATTGCCAATCCTTATGTGAAATGGGAGACACAGGAGCAATGGAATCTGGGTCTTGACCTTGGTTTCTTTCACGACCGCATTAATCTGGTCGTAGATATGTATGATAAGACTGCCAATGATATGTTGATGCAGTTACAGTTACCTTCCTATTTCGGGTCGCGAGGAAATGCCAACTCTGCATTGACTGCTCCGATGGGTAACTATGGGACTATCAATAATAAAGGGTTGGAAATCTCATTGAATACACGCAACTTCACCGGTAATTTCACATGGGATACCGATTTCCAGATCTCCTTCAACAAGAACAAACTGGTCGCGCTTTCGGGTACCGATGCTTCCGGGATAGAGGGGTACGGACAATGGAGTGATGTGGTTAGTATTTCGAGAATAGGCGCACCGTTGTATGAGTTTTTCGGCTATATAGCAGATGGAGTCTATGCGAATAAACAGGAAATAGAGGACCATCTCTGGGGTGAGATCCCGGAAAACGGCTATAATCGTTATTCTACCGTGTTTGTAGGCGATATAAAATATAGGGATATCAGCGGTCCGGAAGGGAAACCGGATGGTAAAATCAATACTTATGATCGTACGGGGATAGGTTCGCCGCTCCCTAAATTTACTTACGGATTGACTAATACCCTCAACTATAAGAATTTAGACTTCACCTTGTTTGTGCAGGGAAGCTATGGTAATAAAGTATTTAATGCCCTGAGCCGCGACCTTACCGGCATGGGATATTGGAACAATCAGTTGAGGAAAGCGATGGATTATGCCAATCTGATCCCTATAGATCCTGATAAACAGTATCCGATACAAAATCCCTATAGTCCGACAGAAATGATCAACAATTGGTTTGAGGATATCGATAATGTGACACTTTCGAATCCAGACACAAAAATGTCACGTGCCGGTAAGAGTTTACCTTATAATAATCAACGTATCAGCACCAGATATATCGAAGACGGATCTTATCTGCGGGTAAAAAATATTGTGCTGGGTTATACTCTTCCGCAAAGGATGCTCCGCAAGGTACAGATAGATAATGTACGGGTATATGCCAATATCCAGAACCTATGGACATTTACCAAATATTCGGGTTATGATCCTGAAGTGGGAGTAAATCCGCAGGATGCTTCCGGCTATACATTCGGGTTTGATCAAGGGCGCTATCCTGCTCCCAGGATTATCACTTTTGGGGTTAATTTATCGTTTTAATGCTATAATACCTTATAATCATATGCAAAGAATAAATAAACTGCTACTTATTGTAGCGATCGGAATAGGGATGATCTCCTGCGAGGATTTTTTAAATCGTCCCGATAAAGCCAATTATACATTGTCTGATTTTTATCAGAACGATGAGCAATGTTTCCAGGCAGTAAATCCACTCTATACTGTGCCTTGGTTCGATTTTTTCCGTGGATGGCTTCGTGTAGGCGATTGCCAGTCGGGTAATTACTTTATGGATGGCAACGGCTTCTGGATGCTTACTCCCAACGAAGATATGGAAGAGGTGAAAAGTATGTCCGCATCTTTATGGGCTGTGAATGCACGTGCCAATACCGTGCTGGAAAATATTAACCTTTATGCCGGATCCGGTACTACCGAAGTGGGACGTAATGCCGCCAAAGGTGAAGCATTGGTGTGGAAAGCAATGGCCTATTTTTATATGGTTCGTATCTATGGTGCAGTACCTATTGTCCATAATAATACCGAACTGTTGGCTACCGGAGAATACAATGGATTATTCCGTGCCAAAATTGACAATGTATATGATTATATTGTCATGACGTTGGAAAAAGCCGTTGAATGGTTACCGGAAAAGTCACATCAGGCAGGACGGATCGATAGATATTCTGCCTATGGCTTACTGGCAAAAGTGTATCTTGCTAAATCGGGTTATGGCCAAAACGGTACACGCAACCAGGATGATCTTGACAAAGCCAGGGAATATGCACGTAAAGTGGTACGCGAAAGCGGGAGGGTTCTGGAACCGGTGTATGCCGATATTTTCAGGGGTAGCAAAAACCTTTCTGATGAAAGCCTTATCGCATGGCGTTGGGTGGTAGCCGGTGAAACCTATTGGACAGCGTCCAACGACCTGCAGGCCGACCTTGTATCCAGTGCGTTCAGTGAATTCAGCGGATGGGGAAGCTGGGGTGGACCCTCGCTCGACTTACAGGAAGCATTTGGAGAGATTTTTGACGGGTCAACCCTTTCGGGAGCCATCTCGCCTAACCGGCAAAATACCGACAGACGGCGGAAAGCTACCATGATGATGTATGGTGACGTATATGAATATTTCTGGCGTGATCATCCTACCAAGGAGGGGGCCGACGGACAACCGGTGAGTTTCCCGAATGGATTTGATTTTGCAAAATTCTACGGAAAGGTAGTGGGAGACTTCAATAGCTCCACCGGAGCTAACTGTGTAAAACATATTGTAGGTAACAATGCCGACCATCTTGGAGAATTCGGCATTCCGATGATGGACAGGAAAAGTAATCTGGCTACCCATATTTTGCGTTTGGGGGATGTATATCTGGTATATGCCGAAGCTATTCTGGGAAATAACGCTTCTACTTCAGATCCTGAAGCCTTGTATGCATTCAATGAAATACGGAAACGTGCCGGTGTTGCCCAAAAAACATCCATTACGTTTGACGATTTATTCAAGGAACGCCGCCTCGAATTGGCTTTCGAAGGTGATTTCTGGTACGACTTTGTACGCCTGAGTTACTATAAACCTGATGAGGCGTTGGCCAGACTGAATGCCCAAAATCGCAAGAATTATACGGGATTAAACACCTATTATCTGGATGAGGGGTGGAAAACCTGGGGACAGGGAGGTGAGAACAGTTATCCAAAAGATGATAATGGCAAACCATCTCCCCGTATTAATGCTGAACAGCCCGATGGAAAGCCATTTACATTAAGTAAATTTACCATGCCCTTCCCCTCTACCGATTTGGCGATGAACCCCAATCTGGCAAAAGATCCCGTGGATTATGATTTAAGTCAGTATACATACGAATAAATTACAGATATGAAACGAGCACAGTAATCATTATCACACAAGATCATGACTACAGCGAGTTCCATATGACACCTTTGAAAATAAATATTTTAGTCATATGAAAAACAATATATATTATAAAAAAATATTCGTTTTCCTATTGTTTTCGGCAACTTTACTATTCTTTGTTGCCTGTGAGGATGACGATAAGGGGAAGTATAAAATGACAGACGGAGTACCGACTATCTATTATGTCCGTCCGCCCGATATCGAAAAAGCCGATTCTCTATTGGTCGGTGCGTATATGGGAGAAACGATCTGCCTGGTCGGTGATAACCTGACTAGCATTCAGGAACTCTATTTCAATGATATAAAAGCTTTGCTCAACATCAATTATATTACCAAAAATACTTTGTTGGTAACAGTACCGAGAGAAGTACCAAATGAAGTAATCGATAAAATAGTGATGGTACTCAAGTCAGGTGAAAGAGCAGAGTATGATTTTATTGTAAGAATCCCCGCTCCAGAAGTAGCAAGCATTAAATGTGAACAGGTACCCGAAGGAGAAGATGTAGTTCTCTATGGTGATTATTTCTTTGACAGCCAAACGGTACCTTTGACTATTGTGATCGGTGATTATACTGTGCCAAAGAGTGATATTGTGGATATACAGAAAACACAGGTGACATTCAAATCCCCTCCAATGGATGTGAAGGGTACTATCTCTATGACGACAGCTTATGGTAATAGTGGGCGTACCAAGTTCGTATTCCACGATGACCGGGGTATCCTTTTCAATTTCGACGATTATCCGATTGTGCCGGGTTGGGGACGGCCGAACCTCATTGAGACCGGACCTGATGCTATTTCAGGTAATTATATGAAATTCAGAGGTGAACTTCTGGCAGGTGAATGGATAAGCCCGGGTGATAACTACCAGTGTAACTTCTGGGGTGAAGATAACGGTATACCTACCGGAAATCTGTTCTCCAGTGATCCTGCAACATCTATATTGAAATTTGAAGTGAATGTATTGCAAGAGTGGAGTGCCTTGCCTATGAATATTTTCTTCGGTCCGCAAGCTTCACAGGAGAGTGCCTTATGGGATGACTCCGTTCCCCGTGCGCAATGGATACCCTGGAAAGAGACAGGAGGTTCTTATATAACCGACGGATGGGTAACTGTTTCCATTCCAATTGCAGATTTTAGATTAAGTGGTTCGGGAGTGGATCTGGAAAAAATTCCAACATATTTTGGTGCGTTGAATATCTATATTTACAATAGAGGTAGGGTTGACGCTGTTGGTACCGATTGTGATCCTGTCATTCTGATAGATAACGTCCGTGTAGTGCCGGGTGAATAACCATTCAAAAACAATACAGTTATGAACAAAAGATTTAATATAGCATCATTTGGGATGATGTGTCTTATATTGGTAAGTGCCCTTTTTATTGTCTCTGCCTGTGATAATGGAGATGATCTGAGTACCGATCAGATGACAGACACCGGGATTACAGTCAAAGCCTTCGGCCCCAGTCCTGCCTTGCGGGGGGGAGAGTTGCGATTTGTAGGTACAAATGTTGATAAGGCCACTGCTGTGGTGATCCCCGGAGTTCCCGAGATAACCGAATTTACCAAAAAGGAAAAAACGGAGGTACGGGTAATTATTCCACAGACCGCGCAACCCGGTTATGTGATCCTGCGTACGTCGCAAGGTGATATCACACCGAAAACAATGCTAACTTTCTTGGAACCTATTGTCATTGAGTCTATAACCTCTTCGAAAGTGAAGGCAGGTGACGAGTTCGAGATAAAGGGAGATTACCTGAATCTGATTGCCCGGGTAGTTTTTCAGGAGAATGTAGCAGTTGATTCGACTGATTTCGTCAGTCAAAGCCGTGAAAAGATCATTGTAAAAGTACCGCTTAAAGCGCGCTCGGGTGAAATAATGATAGCCAATGGCGAAGAGATCCCTATCGAGGTTTATTCAGGAGATCTGCTGGCGGATATCGTAGAGCCGGTAATTACATCCGTAACCCCGTCTACGGTAAAAGCGGGTTCGGATGTCAACATTGCAGGTACTGATTTCGATTTGGTAGAAAAAGTTATTTTTGGAGGTGAAAAAAACGCATCCAAATTTACCGTAAGCGAGGATAAAAAGAGTATTACCGCAACTGTGCCGGCTGACGCGCAGGATGGTCCGGTCATGTTGGTTGCCTATTCGGGTGCCGAAATAGTAAGCGAAACAAGCCTTACGCTAAAGATGCCCGTTGCCGCGATAGAAAATAAGAAGGTGAAAAACGGTGAAAACATTACCGTCACCGGAACTGATCTCGATTTGGTAACTGCTGTCTGGTTCGATGAACTGGAAGCAGAGTTTTCTTATGCAGACGGTAAATTATCCGTAACCGTTCCTGAAACGGCCGTAAGCAATCATATCAAATTTGTGACTGCTTCCTCGAAAGACCTTTCGATAACGGGTATCACTTATGTGGTACCGGCCATATCGTCAATCGCACCCACAAGTATTACTGCCGGAGATAATATCACCATTACCGGAACAGACCTGGATCTGGTGCGTGAAATTATTTTCAGCACAGGGGAAGGTACTGTATCAGTGGCTCTGACTTCTGCCCCTGATCCAAACAGTATTACCATACAATCTCCTTTTACGGCGACCAGTGGTAAGGTTGACCTGAAGACGGTAAACGAAACCATTGTGACCTCGTCGCAATCACTCACTATCGCTCCGGCATTACTGGCAGCGATAACAGAAATGCCGGAAGCGGTAAAACCGGGTGCTTTGGTGACGGTAAAAGGTATTAATTTAAGTACAGTAACGAAAATAGAATTCCGTTATAAGAATGGGACAATAATACCGGCCACCAGCTTTTTACCCAACCAGGACGGTACATCGTTACAGATGTATGCTCCGGCTGCATTGGGGAAAGTTGACCTGATCCTGATCAATCCTGTGGGTCCTTCAGTGGCTTATCCTTTGTCGATTGGATTGACTGATCCTATAGCGGATCCTTCATTGATTATTTTCGATTTTGAAGATGTAGGTGGTAACAATGTTCTGAATAATGCATGTGACTGGGGAGGAATATGCGGTGTGAAAGGCGGAGATGAAAGCGGTCATTTCTTCGAGGTGATGCCGACAAGTACGAATATCACCGGCTATTGGTATATCGCTGATAACTGGATAGAAGCTCCTTATCCGAGCATTTCGGGAATCACGGATTATGTACTTAAAATGGATATTCGCCTTAAGAACGATATCCCGGTTCCCTCGGGCTGGCATGTACTTAATATACGGATTGCAGGGAATGTGGAATATAATATTATGCCTTACCTTCAAAAAGGCTCTGTGTATACAACCGAAGGAGAGTGGAAGACAATAACTATTCCTTTAACTGATATCCCGGGTTTGTCCGATCCTACTTCAACGGGGGGCGATTGGGGTCTTATCTATAATAAAGATGCTTCTGTGTCTTTCCCCACCGTTGGTTTGTGTATCGATAATATCCGTTACGAACTTAAATAAAAACGTCGGAAATACTTGTTTCAAAAAAGAGGGAGTTTTTTTCCTGGAATATTCCCTCTTTTTTATTTAATTCCCAATCTTTTTGTATTCATTGCAGTAGTCTCATTTGGCAAAGGGAAGTCATCTAAAGCAGAAAAAACGACCATGAGCAGAAATTTTTTCTATATTTATTTATTATTGGTATTATGCTTTGGATCCTCGTGTAAAGGTGAAGATGCGGTCGATCCGCCTGTATTTCTTTATACGAGGCCTGATGATAAAAGTGTGGATGTACCGTTAAACCAGGAAGTGAGTGTGGGCTATGATACCGAAATAGTACTGGCGGATAACCATGGGATTACAGTAAACAATGAAAAGGCGAATGTGACGGCAAATAGCAGGAAATTGTTGTTTTCCCTCACCTTGGAAACCGGTACAACATATGATATCGTGATCCCAGAAGGAGCCGTCCGGAATAGTTCCGGAGGGAAAGCCGCTGCTGCTCGTTTTTCATTCACCACCATTTCAGATAACAGCCGCTACGAAGCGGAAAAGGCGACGCTGACCGGTAATGCGGCTATCGAGAATACACTTGGGAACTATTCTGGCTCAGGATATGTCAATCAAAAAGAGGGTGATCTGGTTTTTAAAGTGAATGTTCCGAAGTCGGGGAGATACGAGGTGCTCTTCCGTTATGCCAACGATAACCAACGAAAAGAAAACGACTTGTGGGTTAATGATGTGAAGCTATCTTCCATTGTTTTTGACGCCACTTATAGTTGGAAAAATAATTCTATGAATATCTTTTTTCGGGAAGGAACCAATACGCTTGCCATAAAAAAGAATTGGGGATGGACTTACTATGATTATATTGAAATCAATCCTGCTCCTGAAGCCACTCCATTTAATATATCCCTGGATCTGGTAACGGCATCGCCGTCGAAAGAAGCAATGAATCTGTATAATTTTTTAAAAGAAAATTTCGGGAAAAAAGTGATTTCAGGTGCTATGGCCAATTACAGTACAGGGATCGAAGAAGCCCTGTGGATGTATGACAATACAGGCAAATGGCCCGCTTTGGCATGCTTCGACCTTATCAATTATACTACATCGTGGGGGGTGGGTGATTATACGGAAATGACGGCCAACGTGGAGGATTGGTGGGACAACAACGGAATTGTTTCCATCATGTGGCATTGGCGCGATCCCTTGAAAAAGACCGATGCATTCTATACGGAAGGTACATCTTTCGATATATCAAAAATCACGGATCCCAATTCTGATGAATACAAGGCGATGATAGATGATATCGATGCCATTGCTGGTTATCTGAAACAATTCAAAGAGAAAAATATTCCTGTTTTGTGGCGCCCGTTGCATGAAGCTTCCGGCGGTTGGTTCTGGTGGGGTGCTAAAGGTGCGGCTCCCTGTAAGGCGTTGTGGAAACTTATGTTCGACAGGCTTGTGGATCATCATCAGCTGAATAACCTGATTTGGGTCTGGACGTCGGATGCTTCGGATAGCGCCGTCGATTGGTATCCGGGTGATGCCTATGTGGATGTGATCGGTATGGATATATATCCCGGAGAAAATCAGCATGGCTCTCAATATGTGAACTTCGACAGAGTCAAAGCATTATTCGAAAGCCGGAAAATACTGGCTTTAAGTGAATGTGGATCTATCCCTTCGGTGGATGCTATGTTCGAATATGGCGATATCTGGTCGTGGGTGATGCCGTGGAACGGTAATTATACCCGTGACGATAAGCATAACGGGGCAACTTTCCTGAATAGTTTCCTGAATAGTGATAAGGTCATTACCCGTGATGGGATGCCGGATTTAAAATAAGAATAACATTTGTATGAAACGAGCAGGTAAATCATGACACTCAAGATGATGATTAAAAGCGAGTTCCATATGATACCTTTGAAAATAAATAGTTTTATCATATGAATGCGAAATCATTGGCTTTTTGTACAAGCATATTCATTTTTCTTTTCTTTGCTTCTTGTACTTCAAAAGCGGGTACAGGTAAGATTTCCGATAAAGTACAAGGAACCGAATTGACAGCGGAGGCTCAAAATCTTCTGGAAAACCTGAAAGAAATATCCTCCCAGGGATTCATGTTCGGTCATCAAGATGATCCGTTATACGGTATCATCTGGGAAGGCGACAGCGGCCGTTCCGATGTGAAAAGTGTGGTGGGGGATTATCCTGCCGTGATGGGCTTTGATATTGGCCGGATTGAGCATGGCAATGAGAAAAATATCGATAATGTCTCTTTCGACAAGATCCGGCAGGAAATCATCCGCCAGTACAACAGAGGTGGAATAATCACTATAAGCTGGCATTTGGATAACCCGTTAACCGGAGGAGACTCATGGGATGTCTCTACCGGCGGGGTGGTAACTTCGATCCTTCCGGGAGGAGGGCAGCATGAGAAGTTTCTAATGTGGTTACAACGTGCAGCCGATTTTTTCAATTCACTTACTACTGATAGCGGAGTAAAGATTCCTGTCCTTTTCAGGCCCTGGCATGAACATACCGGAAGTTGGTTCTGGTGGGGTAAAGAACACTGTACGGTAGATGAGTATAAGCAGCTTTGGCATATAACCCGCGATTTTTTTGATCAACAGGGGATCAATCATCTGCTTTACGGTTATTCTCCCGACGCACAAGGCCCCGGTGATATATACATGGAACGGTATCCCGGAGATGAATATGTAGACTTGTTGGGATTGGATTGTTATCACAGGGATAATGAGAAAGGTACAGCGGCCTATCAGCAGACTTTACATACCATACTCTCTTTTATGACTGAAGAAGGAGAGAAACGTAATAAACCGATTGCCCTGACAGAAACCGGATTAGAAGCGATCCCTATTCACGATTGGTGGACAAACGTCCTTTTTCCCGTGCTGGATCAATACCCCGTTACCTATGTGCTGGTATGGCGCAATGCCCGCGAGCGACCGGATCATTTTTATGCTCCTTATCCCGGACATCTTTCAGAAGCAGATTTTATTGCATTTTATCAACATCCCAAAACACTTTTTTGCAAAGATATACACTATATATACAACCCTAAAGATTGAATGATATGAGTCTGTTCAACCAACGAATGCAAGCGTTACTGGAGGACTACGAAACATTGGTTAGTAAAAGAAACAGTCCCTTACCCGGTAATAACGGCTGGTTTCAACGATATAAAAACCCGGTGCTCACAGCAGCCCATACGCCGCTATTCTGGCGATACGATCTGGATCCGGAAGCAAATCCTTTCCTGATGGAGCGGATCGGCATGAATGGCGTGATGAATGCAGGTGCCATCAAATGGAATGGAAACTACCTGCTTGTGGCACGTGTGGAGGGTGTCGACCGGAAATCTTTTTTCGCCATTGCCGAAAGCCCTAACGGCATCGATAACTTTCGCTTTTGGGATTACCCCATAGTAATTCCTGAAAATGATGATCCTGTGACCAATGTATATGATATGAGATTGACCCTCCACGAGGACGGATGGATATATGGAGTATTCTGTGCAGAACGGTTTGATGGAACAGCTGAGGAGGGAGACCTTTCGAAAGCGAAAGCATCTGCGGGAATAGTACGGACAAAAGATATGATCAAATGGGAACGATTACCAGATGTTGAGTCGAAAAGCCAGCAACGCAATGTGGTGCTTCACCCTGAATTTGTCGAAGGGAAATATGCACTGTACACCCGTCCGCAGGATGGCTTTATCAGTGCAGGTAGCGGATTGGGTATCGGTTGGACATTGGTAGAGGATATGACGAAGACGGTAATCACCGAAGAAAAAATTGTCGACCGGCGCTTCTATCATACCATCAAGGAACTGAAGAACGGGGAAGGGCCGGCACCTATTAAAACAGCCAAAGGGTGGCTGCATCTGGCACATGGTGTAAGGGCATGCGCTGCAGGTCTGAGATATGTATTATATTTGTATATGACTTCGCTGGAAGATCCGTCGAAACTTATTGCCTCTCCGGGCGGCTATTTTATGGCTCCCGAAGGTGAAGAGCGTGTGGGTGATGTCTCAAACGTGCTTTTTAGCAACGGCTGGATTGCCGATGACGATGGAACGGTGTTCATCTATTATGCTTCGTCCGACACGCGGATGCACGTGGCCACCTCTACGCTGGATCGGTTGGTAGATTATTGCTTCCAAACTCCCGAAGACGGATTGACATCTTTTTCGTCAGTACAGGCATTGAGTAAGCAGATCGACAAGAATCTACGGTTTTTGGAAAGATCGAGATAATCCGATTGACCCCGTTTGCGGGTTAAATATTCACAATGACATTGGCCCAGGAGCCAAAATACCTTATTTATGATAACACTCAAGGAGAAATTAGGATATGGATTCGGCGATGCGGCATCGTCGATGTTCTGGAAATTATTCGGCATGTACCTCCTCTTCTTCTATACCGATGTGTTCGGGATGGAGGCGGCGGCAGTGGGGACGATGTTCCTGATCACACGGGTATGGGATTCGCTTTTCGATCCGGTAGTTGGGGTGATAGCCGATCGCACCGAAACCCGATGGGGGAAATTCAGACCCTATCTGTTGTTTCTGGCCATACCGTTCGCGGTAATCGGGGTCTTTACCTTTTTTACTCCGGCTTTCCCTTCTGCAGATAAGGTGATATATGCCTATATTACCTATTCTCTGATGATGATTGTCTACTCGGGGATTAATGTTCCTTATGCATCCCTGCTGGGAGTGATGAGTCCCGATCCGAAGGATAGGAATGTACTGTCTACCTACCGTATGGCTTTTGCCTATATTGGCAGCTTTGTGACCTTGCTCCTGTTTATGCCGATGGTCAACTATTTCAGTGGTAACAGCAAAGTGATTGAAGACCAACAGCACGGATGGTTCATGGCTGTCATTGTGATCGCTATTGCCTGTGCTGTTTTGTTTCTGCTCTGTTTTGCATTTACAAAGGAGAGGGTAAAACCCATACGCCAAAAGCAGGCTCCGTTGAAAGATGACCTGAAAGATCTTCTCCGGAACAGACCATGGTGGATACTCCTGGGGGCAGGTGTCTCAGCACTCATATTCAACTCCATCCGCGACGGCGCGACCATCTATTACTTTAAATATTATGTGGAAGAGGATCTGTTCGGAACGGTTAATATCCTGAATATTCCATTCGTGCTTAGCGGGTTGTATCTTGCCCTGGGCCAGGCGGCCAACTTGCTCGGTGTGATTCTTGCTGCGCCGGTTAGTAACAGGATCGGAAAACGGTACACCTATATGGGGGCGATGGCAATTGCTATGGTTCTCAGTATTGTTTTCTACGGACTGGGCAGTCATGGTCTCGCTTTGATATTTAGTCTTCAGGCGCTAATCAGTATTTGCGCAGGAAGTATCTTCCCGTTATTATGGTCAATGTATGCCGATTGTGCTGACTATTCAGAATATAAAACCGGAAACCGCGCGACCGGATTGATATTCAGCTCTTCTTCAATGAGCCAGAAGCTGGGGTGGGCTATCGGTACGGCCATGACCGGCTGGTTGTTGGCTTACTTTGGTTTTGAAGCCAATCAGGTGCAGAATGCGGAGACCATCAGCGGCATCAAAATGTTTATGAGTATTTTTCCGGCAGTAGGTGCTGCTCTTTCGGTAATATTTATCTATTTTTATCCTTTAACTGAGAAGGGGTTAAAGGCGATCACAACTGAACTGGTAAAGAGAAGACATCAACTATGAATGGTTTTAAAAAAGAGTTGACAGAGAATATACTGCCGTTCTGGATCGACCGGATGCAGGATAACCGGTATGGTGGCTTTTACGGGCAGATAGACGGGAAAGGCCAGTTGCATCCCGAAGCGAATAAAGGAGCGATCCTCAATGCCCGGATTTTATGGACCTTCTCGGCTGCGTATCGCTTGTTAAAAGAACCGGTATACCTCGATATTGCCCAAAGGGCATTCGGTTATATTTGTACCTTTTTTATCGACAAAGAACAGGGGGGAGCTTATTGGGAACTGGATTATAGGGGAAATCCGGTGAATATGAAAAAGCAGGCCTATGCCCAGGGGTTTATGCTATATGGTTTTTCTGAGTTTTACCGTGCAACGGGTGATCCAAAGGCATTGGTACTGGCAAAAGATTTTTTCCGGTTGATTGAAAAATGCCATGATAACCGGTCGGGTGGATATCTGGAGGCCTATACACGGGATTGGCAACCAATCGGGGATATGCGCCTGAGCGAGAAAGATGCCAATGAGAAAAAGACGATGAATACCCACCTGCATATCCTGGAACCTTATACGACTCTGCTCAGGATTTGGAGAGATGAAGAGTTGATCGTAGCACAGCGGCGGCTGATAGATATCTTTACTACTAAAATACTCGACAGGGAAACAGGACATCTGAACCTGTTCTTTGATGAGGAATGGAACGTAAAGTCAACGGCTGTATCTTACGGGCACGATATAGAGGCTTCGTGGCTGTTGTTTGAAGCTGCAGAGGTGTTGGGCGACAGGGAACTGTTGGAAAAGATAAAGACGTTATCGTTGAAAATAGTGGACGCCGCTTCCGAAGGGTTGCAGGCTGACGGTAGCATGATATATGAAACGGACCGGATTCACTCCAAGGTTGAACAGTTCGTATTGGCCGTTTCGAGCGGCCGCAGTCCGGACAAACGTATCCCGGTCTGCACGGACGCTGAGCGGCATTGGTGGGTACAGGCTGAAGCGGTGGTCGGGTACATCTATGCATACGAAAATTCGGGAGATATCCGCTATAAAGAAAAAGCCTACGGCGTTTGGGAATATATCCGGAACTATATCATAGATAAGGAGAACGGGGAATGGTACTGGAGCCGTTTATCCGACGGGAGTATCAACCGGGAAGATGACAAGGCCGGATTCTGGAAATGTCCTTACCACAACGGGCGCATGTGCATGGAGATGATGGATCGGTTTGTTAGAGAATAATGGGAACCGGATAATTTACTGGAAAAGTTAAATACTTATCTGCATAATGTTAAATTGAAATAAAAAATAGTCGAAATATTGCAGATTGAAAGATTAGCCGGATTTTTTTTATTTATTTGCAATTATTAAAAATCCAGCTTAAGATGAGTAGTTATTCGATCAAATCCTTAGAGCAATATTTTAAGGTATACCGAAAGTCGATCCGAAAGCCCAAAAAGTTCTGGGCGAAAATAGCAGAAAATAATTTCACCTGGTACCGGAAATGGGATAAGGTGTTGGAATTTGATATGGAGAAGGCTGAATTTATCTGGTTCAAAAATGCCAAACTCAATATCACCAAGAATTGTATCGACCGACATCTGGCAAACAGGGGGGATGAGAATGCCATTATTTTTGAACCCAACGATCCGGACGAACCGGCACGCTATTATACTTATAGCCAACTGTATGCCGAGGTTTCCAAAATGGCTAATGTGCTTCGGGAACAAGGAGTACAGAAAGGCGACAGGGTATGTATTTACCTGCCCATGGTTCCTGAACTGGCTTTCAGTGTGCTGGCCTGTGCACGTATAGGTGCAATTCACTCCGTGGTATTTGCCGGTTTTTCTTCCAATGCCCTGGCTACCCGTATTAATGATTGTACCTGTAAACTTATCATTACTGCAGATGGCGGATACCGTGGAACCAAGACCATCGATCTGAAACGTATCGTGGACGAAGCACTTGTAAAGTCCCCTTCGATAGAAAGAGTATTGGTTGTAAAGCGCACCGGCCAGGAGATCGATATGAAAGAAGGACGTGACCGTTGGCTGCAACCACTACTGGATGAGGCTCCCGCTACCAGTATGGCAGAGGTGATGGATGCCGAAGACCCCCTCTTTATTCTCTATACTTCCGGCTCGACCGGAAAACCGAAAGGAATGCTGCATACCACGGCGGGATATATGGTCTATACGGCGTACACCTTTAAAAATGTATTTAATTACATGCCGGGAGATATATACTGGTGTACGGCCGACATCGGGTGGGTTACAGGACACTCTTACACCATTTACGGGCCGCTGCTCAATGGGGCTACTACTGTTATCTTTGAAGGAATCCCTTCGTATCCTACCCATAGCCGTTTCTGGGAGGTAATCCAAAAACACCGGGTCAATCAGTTCTATACGGCACCCACAGCAATCCGTTCCCTGGCCAAAGAGAAGATTGAATATGTCAGGGATTACCGTCTCGACTCTCTAAAGGTGATCGGCTCCGTTGGTGAACCTATCAACGAAGAGGCATGGCACTGGTATAACGACCACGTGGGTAACAAACGGTGTCCCTTGGTGGATACCTGGTGGCAGACAGAGACCGGAGGTATTGTGATATCGGCTATCCCCTTTGTCACACCGACTAAACCTACCTATGCTTCACTGCCGCTTCCTGGGATTAAGCCGGTTTTGATGGATGAGCTGCGAAACGAGATCGAGGGCAATCAGCAAATCGGAAACCTTTGTATTGAATATCCCTGGCCGGGTATTGCAAGGACTATCTGGGGAGATCACCAGCGTTTTATCGATACCTATTTCAAAACATTTCCCGGTAAATATTTTTCAGGAGATGGCGCACTACGCGATGAGGTGGGCTATTACCGCATCACCGGGAGGGTAGACGATGTGATCATTGTTTCGGGACACAACCTGGGAACCGCGCCCATCGAAGATGTGATCAACGAGCATCAGACGGTAGCAGAGAGTGCTATCGTGGGATATCCGCACGATATCAAGGGGAACGCCTTGTACGGTTTTGTAGTGCTTAAAGAAACCGGCTTATGGCGTGACCGGCAGAATCTTGCAAAAGAGATCAACCAACTTATCTCCGACCAGATCGGTGCCATTGCCAAGCTGGACAAGATACAGTTCGTAACGGGATTGCCAAAGACGCGCTCAGGGAAGATTATGCGGCGCATCCTACGTAAAATTGCCGAAGGAGAACAGTCCGATTTTGGAGATATCACCACGTTGGTTAATCCCGAAATCGTGGAAGAGATCAGCCGGGAAAGAGTGTGATATACGGATACGGACATAAATTTTTAAATATTTTGGTTTTGTCTCACTTATTCATGCAATAAGTTTAGTATCTTCACGGTTTTGAATAAAACTGATATTAGAAAATAATTGTATGAAGAAGTTTTTATTTGTTTGGATTGCACTTTTGATCGGGCTAAGTGCTTTGTATGCTACCCGGACAACTGTTCCCCTTGAACAGGGATGGAAATTTACCCGCAACGATGATCCCAAAGCATCGGACGTTGTGTATGACGACAGCAATTGGCAGACCGTGCGCATACCTCACGACTGGGCAATATACGGTCCTTTCAGCAAAGAAAATGATATTCACCGGATGGCGATTGTGCAGGATGGACAAACTACTGCCATCGAGCATTATGGCAGAACCGGTGGCCTGCCTTTCACAGGGGTGGGGTGGTACCGGAACACTTTTTCCATACCCGGCCATTCGGAAGGCAGGAGAGTGATTATCCAGTTCGATGGTGCCATGAGTAATGCGCGGGTATTTGTCAACGGGAAGGAGGCCGGCTACTGGCCCAACGGTTACAACACTTTTTATTTTGACATCACGGGCTTAGTGCATAATGACGGGCAGGATAACCTGTTGGCGGTCCGTCTGGAGAATTTCGAAGAGCAGTCGCGCTGGTATCCCGGGGCAGGGCTTTACCGTAATGTGCATATCATTACTACCAACGAAGCATATATCCCCGTTTGGGGCACTTACGTGACCACACCCGAAGTAAATCAGAAATTTGCGCGGGTGAATGTGAAAACAAAAGTGGTCACTTCAGGAGAAGGAAATTACAGGCTGGTGACAGAAATTAATGATGCGTCGTCGCGTGTAGTCGCATCAGATGAAGCATTGTTGACCCCATATGATCTTGGTGAAATTTCCCGGGACCTGTTTGTCGAAGATCCGTTACTATGGGATATCAGGCAGCCCAATATGTACCGGGTAGTTTCAAAATTATATAAAGATGGGGTACTGATGGATGAGTATAGTACCCCGTTTGGTATCCGTACCATTGAAATTGTGGCTGACGGAGGATTTATCCTTAACGGTAGAAAAGTGAAGTTTCAGGGTGTTTGTCTTCATCACGACCTGGGCCCGCTGGGTGCTGCGGTGAATGAAGCGGCTATCCGTCGGCAGATACGAATTATGCAGGATATGGGAGTAAATGCCATCCGTACTTCTCACAATATGCCGGCTCCTGAGTACGTGCGTATTGCCGATGAGATGGGTATGATGCTGATGGTGGAAACTTTTGATGAATGGGCTATTCCCAAGGTGAAGAATGGATATAACCGTTATTTCAACGAATGGGCTGAAAAGGATATTGTGAATGTCATCCATCATTACCGCAACAATCCCAGCGTGGTGATGTGGTGCATCGGTAACGAAGTGGAAGAACAGAGCAATAAGCAGGGCGCCAGGGTAGCCCGTTTCCTGCAGGATATCTGCCACCGGGAAGACCCGACCCGTCCGGTGACCAATGGGATGGATCGTCCCGATCATGTATTCTCCAATCACATGGCGGCTATCATGGATGTGCCCGGGTTCAATTATCGTTCCTTCCGGTATCAGGAAGCCTATGAGCGATTGCCTCAGCAGTTGGTGCTGGGAAGTGAAACCACTTCTGCCTTGAGTTCCCGCGGAGTGTATAAGTTTCCGGTGGAGAGAAGATCAATGGCTATGTATGACGATCATCAGGCTTCGTCATATGATGTGGAACATGCGGCCTGGTCGAACCTGCCGGAAGACGATTTTATCCAGCACGACGACCTGTCCTACACAATGGGTGAATTTATATGGACCGGTTTTGATTATCTGGGAGAACCCACCCCTTATTACAGTGCATGGCCCAGCCACAGCTCATTGTTCGGAGCCGTGGATCTGGCTGGGATACCCAAGGACCGGTTTTATCTTTATCGCAGCCACTGGAATAAGGAAGAGGGGACATTGCATATCCTTCCGCACTGGAACTGGGAAGGACGGGAAGGCGAAGTGACGCCTGTTTTTGTGTACACTAATCACCCCTCGGCCGAATTGTTTATCAACGGAAAAAGTCAGGGAAAAAGAACCAAAGACCTCTCTGTACCGCTCGAAGGAAGCTATACAGAAGAGGCGCAAAAGAATTTTGCACGACAGAAACGGTATCGCCTGATGTGGATGGATACCCGGTATGAGCCGGGAACTGTGAAGGTAGTGGCATACGATGAGCATGGAAATGCCGTAGCTGAAAAGGAAATCCGTACTGCGGGGGAACCCCATGGATTAGTGCTTGAAGCAGATCGGACCATCATCAATGCCGACGGCAAAGATTTGGCGTTTATTACGGTATCGGTAGTAGACAAGGATGGTAATCCCTGTCCCAATGTAAATGAACTGGTCAGGTTCAACGTGAAAGGGGCGGGCAGTTACCGGGCCGGTGCCAATGGCGATCCCACGAGTCTCGATCTTTTCCACCTGCCGCAGATGTACCTCTTCAACGGCAAACTGGTAGCGGTCGTTGAATCGACGGAGAAGCCCGGTACCATTACGCTGGAAGCAACAGCCAAAGGATTGAGGAAAGCGAGTATAAATATCCAGACAAAATAAGCCCGTTTCTTACAGGCTCATAAAACGGTAGGGTTACGTGGTAATGCCGCGTAACCCTACTTTATTTTTTGACTATGATAGAAGCTATTTCCTGATAATATCAGTCAGTTTTATGGCCTGGAATGTCATATGGGCCACACTGCTTTCGTATATAATACCAATGGTCTCTTTGTCGATCATCGTCAGGCACGAATATCCCCATCCGTGATCCTCATCGAGCAGTAACTGATACTCTTCAGGAAAAGAGATGCCACCATCCAGGCTGGCTTTAATCGTTATCTTATTCCGTTCCTTGGTAGAATTTGGGTTGGAGAACAATAAGATATCCCTGTTCAGTACATTATCTTTGGCATCTACCTGTAAAAGGCTGGCCATACAGACTGGCTCCTGTAGCACTTTACGGGATGAAGGATGTTCCGTCCATGTCAATCCCAGGTCTCCGGTTGTTGAAACGGCACGGCTACCACCCCGGTTATCCCGCATATTCAGCATAAGTACTCCCGGAGCTGTTTCAGCTACTTGTGCTTCCGTCGTGTTCGAGCGTGCCGGGTTATGGATTTTCCATGTTTCACCGCTGTCTTTGCTATACATGATGCCGGCAAAGGGAACGGAAGTGGAGTCGATAAATTGTATCGGAAAGACCAGCGTCCCGTCCTGCATGGTGATACCTCTTCCGGGGCCTTGTAGTAAAAGCCTCCATGACGGATCTTTCACCTGTTGTGTGATATTGATAGGATCAGACCAGGTTTTACCGTCATCAGTACTTTTTGTAAGCACAAGTTGTCCGGTTTCATTTATATCCATTCCGGCCTGGGAGTTGTGCCATGCACGCCTGTTCCCCATGCCGTGTGTCCATAGTGCAATGATCCAGATTGTGCCGCTTTTTGTATCCACTAATATCGCGGGATCGCCTACGCCATTCTGTGCTTTCGGTAATCCCCCATATTCGCCGAAGCTCAAAGGAAGACGCATCTCTTCCCAGGACTGTCCCTTATCGGTACTTCTACTTAATCCTACATCTATATATTCCTGCAGATCAACACTGTTATTATAGCGGACATCATACACTGCCAGCAATGAGCCTTTATTGCTCGTGGCTAATCCCGGGATACGATAAGCGGCTGCGCCATCGTCGCCGGCATGGCGTACCCCGATTCCCATGCGATGTGCTGCCGGTTTATCCTGGCTTGTTACAGGTGCATTCTTCCCGTCGAGTTTAGCCGAAACAAGATCTACCCCAACCGTAGAAAGAAGCGAAGTATTAGGTTTCATCTGCAAGCTCACCCAGAAATAGTTAATGCCCGGAAACAGTTTATATTCCGGTTTAAACACCACTTCGCCGGACGGTGATTGCTGCTCGTTTACTTTAATGGAATAGGATGGGATTGCCTCACGAGTTTTCCCCTGCGCGTTATGACTTGAAATATACTGTACCGGCGCATAGTGGATATTTCCCAGCCGTTCCGGCGCTTCAGTACCACCGTAATACAATTTTACGGATGCTATTTCGTCCGGATGAGTATCTTCGGCAAACCTGAGTTTGATCTCATCCAGCGTTTTTGAATTTCGGGCATCTATCCGGACGTAAAACAATACATTATCCAACCTGTCTATTAAAACGGGAATTTTTGTTTGTTTTATATATATCGTATCTGTGGCCTGGATGGTGAAAATGAAACAGGCAAGCAGGAAACTTAAAATAATTCTTTTCATTATAAAATGTTTTACAGTATAAGTAATCATTTAACAAAGCTACTGTAAAATTTCTATGAGTAAAAATTATTTTTCCAGATACACCGTTTATTTCTTTTTTAACCAGAATCTTTCGATATCTTCGAGTGATTTACCGGCGGTCTCGGGCATCAGTTTCCATACGATAAGCATATAGGGGATGCACATGAATGCGAACAGGAAGAACGTGCCGGCAGGGGTAGCGTTTTCAAGCATCCACGGAGTGAGCTGTCCTATAAGGTAAGTGCCGACCCACAGGGAAAATCCCGCGATAGACATGGCCAGTCCCCTTATCCTGGTAGGGTACATCTCGGAAAGGAATACGAAGATTACCGCGCTGATGGATCCTGCCGTAAAGAAAATATAAGCAAGGAAACAGCCCAGCAAAAATATACTCGACATGCCCAACGATTCACCTTTCAGGAAATAAATCCCGATAAGGATCAAAGATACGATCATACCCGAAACGCCGATATAAACCAGTTTTTTCCGGCCTACCTTGTCTATGATAAGGAGGGCAAGTACCGTGGTCCCCATATTGACAAGGCCTATCAATGATTGGTAGAACAGGGAATCACCGCTTGAAAGCCCGCTTGTCTCGAAGATGGACGGGCCATAGTACAGCACGGCATTGACACCCATAAATTGTCCCAGGATGGCGATGGCACAACCGATCAGTACCGCACGGAAGATGCCCGGCGTGAGAAGTAGTTTCCAATCCGATTTTACATCCGATTCCAACATCTGTTTGGTCTCATTGATCTGGAAAGAGACTTCCGATGCTTTGGTGTAAATCTTAGAGAGTATTCCCGATGCGGTTTCGTCTTTCCCTTTCACTATCAACCAGCGGGGGCTTTCGGGAATGAAAAAGATAATAATAAAGAACATCATGGCCGGAATGGTTTCGACACCGAGCATTCCACGCCAGATCTCTGTCCCGAAGATTTGATGCAATATCGAGTTTGATGAGGTAAATCCTGTAGAGAAATTTAGCAGATAGTAATTTGCCAGATAGGCACCCAGAAAGCCTACTGTGACCGCAAGCTGGTAGAGGGAAACCATTCTGCCGCGATGGGAAGCGGGGGAAATCTCTGAGATATAGAGCGGACAAACAATCGATACAATACCGATACCTACCCCTCCTACAATTCGCCAAATGACCAGTTGGTTAAAGTCGGGGGCAACGGCGCATCCCAATGCCGAGGTGGTAAATAATACCGCTGATAGTAGCATTGTCTTTTTACGCCCGAAATAATCACTCAAAGCTCCGGCAAAGAGAACCCCACTGATTGAGCCTATCAGCGCGCAACCGACATACCAGCCGCTTTGGAGCGTTGTCAAACCAAACTGACTTGTCACCTGGGACACCGTTCCCGAAATCACGGCGGTATCATACCCGAAAAGGAAACCGCCTAATGCCGCTACAACGGAAAGAAAGATCACATAACTGCTAATATTCTCTGCTTTCTGCATCTTTAGTTATAAATTAATATTCTATGTATATTACACTGTTGTTTCTCTTGAATTCCGGTGATCTCCCGTCCTTATTCCGCGAGTTCGGGTGGTCCCCTTTATTAAAGATTAAAATATTCCTTATACCGGTTGTATAGATTCCCTGCCTGGAGATAGGCCGACTGCGGACTCATAAAATGGGAGAACTCGAAGGTGATCGCTTTGTCGTAGCCACAACGTTGGGCTGCCTCCAGTTTCATCCGGAGCTTATCGAATTTGATCGGTAGAAATTTAATAGGCATGTCGCGGTCGAACGACTCGGCGTTTGTCCAGCATTGCATACCGTATTTGTCGGCCAGCTTTTTGTTTACCGTGAAGAAAGCGTCCAGTTCGTCATAATCGATATGTCCGTCCTGGAATGCCACGGCATCGACCACCTCGTGAATCCCCGCAAATATCTCATCCCACTCTTTCTCATGTTGTTGGATCGAGACCGCTTCCTCTTTGGTAAGTGCTGAGCCGCTTGCTGCTACTGCCTTTTTACCGTCGATCCATGGCGAGATAAATGTAGGTAGTCCTCCGGAAACATCTTTGCACTGCTTGCCCATGGCGTAGAAAGCACCGATGGCCCCTTTTGTGGCGCGGCTTATTTCACCGCTCACATACCATCCTCCGAAACTCTTATATTTTTCGCCGTAGTTTTTCCAGACTTCGTCGATCACATACTTGTTGTCTTCGATTTCGTGCGACATATCACCGGTGGCCCAATAGTGGCCGGAGTCGTACAGCCCGAAATAAAACTTCATCCCATGTTTTTCCGCGAGGCGCAGGTACATATCCACCAGGTCAACCGACGGCATGAAACATCCTTTGTTCAATAAATATTCCGACGGGTAGGTAATAAATTTCCTGTATCCGGAGCGGATCATGATCACCGTATCGATACCGATGGCCTTCATATACTGGAAATCCAGGTCCCATTCCGCCTCTCCCCAGTTCTGATGGGGAATATCGTGGGATATCTCATCCAGGAATGTGCCGGTTATTTGTATTCCGTTATTTTCAGGTACAATGAGTTTACTTTTCAACTCATTGTTTTTATATATGTTGGAACGATTATCACCTGCTAAGGATGATTTCCCGTCGCCGTTGCAAGCAGATAATGCGGGAATAGCCGCTACCGAAGCGCCGGCAAGGGCGGCTTTCCTGATAAAGTCTCTTCTGTTGTGCTGCATTGTTTTCTGTTTAATGGTTATTGAATGTTGATATGTTGGATAGTATTATACAATTTATCGGCAAAGCGTAGAAAGCCCAAGTCGGTGAAGTGGATACCGTCCACTGTGGCTTCCCCGTCACTGCCGATCAGGCCGTCATTTGCCAGATAATATACATTTTTATCTCCCTCACGTTTGATCTTTTCATATTCTTCCCTCAGCAGCCTGTTCTTTTCCGTTATGGTTTCATAGATGTTTTTATCGTAAAACGAATGGGGAAAAATAACTGTCTCCACGAAAAGGATCGGGGTATCGGGGTTTGCTTTGCGCAATATATCGAAAAAAGGCCTTGTTTTTTCTGTCAGCTGCGTAGCATTGACATTGGGAATAAAATCGAGGATAAACATTGATGCATCCCTGCGGGTTGCCATTAATTCCGCAATCTCATAATCGAGCTGCCCGTTTCCGCTGAACCCCAGGTTGATCACTTCCCTGTTTAACCGGCGGGCGAGGATATTGGTGTATGACATTCCCGGTCTCGTGGCACATCCTCCCTGGGTAATACTGGTCCCGTAAATTAGGATGGGATGAGTCGTATCGGGATAGGGGAGTTCCGGATTTTTGATATAGGCGGTAGAGTCTATCCCTATCGAAAGGGAAACCACTCCGTCATAAAGCGGGAGGAACATCATATATTCCCGTTCCTGCGGTGTCATATCCGAGATAATGGTTCGTTCGTTCACTTTTCCGGAAGGGAGCCCGGCTTTCACGGGCTGCCAGTGACCCTCTTCCCATGCATACAGGTCGACACCTTTGATGCCCGTTTCGGTCATATGATTCATCCGGTTGTCGCCTGTCACCTCCCATTTCGCGGAGATAGCCGTACTGTTTGTCCTGAAACGGATTGCCAGTCCCGACGTATTTTTTCCCAAGTTCCATATCGGCGGTCGGCATACCTCTTTCAGATAGGCCGGAAGCCGCTCGTACCGGGTTTCGGTCTCGTCCGACGTTTTTCCGACCAACGGGAACTGGTCCGCATCATAATACACTGTTTGCGCATGGAGTTGTAGAGAAAGAATATAGAAAATGCCGACAAGTAGAGTATTTATTCTGTTCATATTTAGTGAATTCAAGGTGATTTTCCTTTGTGTTTGATTATCTATAGCTTTAAAAAATCTACCATATAACAAAAATAGTAAATAATTAGTCACAGAATATCCTGCCTAACCGGCATGTTTGAGGAATTTATAATATCTCTTCTGCCACCTGATTGAAATAATCGATGGATTGCTTTATCTGGGGTAGGTTGTTCTCCCAGTTCGCCTCGTATTCGATCGTGAAATACCCCTTGAAGTTTTGCCCCTTCAGTTCTTCCATCATTCCTTTCACGTTGAGGATACCCTGTCCCCATACCACATCTTCGAGGCTTTGTGCTTCTCCCTGCGGTGCAATGTCCTTGAAATGCAAAGCGATGATCTTCCCGTCGAGTTGCTGCATGGAAGGAATAGGATCCAGCCCCATCCTTTTATAATGCCCCACGTCAACGCAGGCTCCTAATAGGTCGTCCCTTCCCCCAATGCTGCCAAGTAATATTTCCGGCTTCCAGTAAGAGTTCTCACTTGGGTGGTTATGGACAGCCACTTTGATGTTATGTTTTTTAGCCAGTTCTTCCACCACGTCCCAATCTTCACGGGCCGGTTCAGCACTGATAAATTCCATCCCCATGTCCTTTGCAAATGAAAAAACATGTTCCCATTCCTCTCTTTGGGCAGTCCATACCCCCGAAGAAATGATTTTGACACGATTTGACGCGGCCAGAACTCTCAGCCTTTCCTGATCTCTCATACTTAAATCATAGCCGAAAACAAGATCTCCGAATCCTTCCCCCATCTTTTGCCCGGGATAGATCTCGATAAAACGGAGTCCCAATTCTTCTGTTTTATCCAGTGATTCCGCTACTGTAAACAGATGAAAAGTATAGGATTGCATGGATAAATGCCATCCCTGTTTTTCCGTTTTGGTTTTCGTACTGTCTTGTGCACATCCGGCATTTAATAAAAGGCAGGACACTGCAATAAATACCATTTTTGTTGTTTTCATATTATTTAAAATTTTATCGTACTTCGATAATTATTGGAGGGATTCATTTGTATATTCACATTGTAAATGTTAGTTCTATTGTATAATTCACATTTCAAATGTTAGTTTTATGATCAATCACTCAATGTTCCATATAGTAAAAAAACGTGCAAACTTGTATTAGCCCGTAATAACCGAGCACATTAATTGTATTTAATCTTTTTTATTACTTTTGTATCGGACAAGCTGATCCGATGGTGATATATTATACCGAAGGATTTATAGAAGGGGTGTTACTGTAAGTAATTGCCCCTTTTACCATTGCCTGAAGAGCTATTTCATTTCTTCGTGGCATTGAGCCACTTGAAATGAGGACAAGCTGAACCTCAGGATCCTTATTGCCCGATGGTATGTCATCATTTTCTTTTCGCTGGTTTTCAGCGTACTTTTCCCTGTATTCTACAGGTGAACAGTATTCCAGTCTATGAAGTATCCAATCCGTGTTGTAATCATTAATAAATTGATTAATACTGTTATAAGCTTCCTCAAAAGAAGAAAATGTTTCTGTTTGCAACACCTGTTCTTCCAGGGTGCGGTGAAACCGCTCTATTATCCCGTTGCATTGCGGTGACCGTACAAACGCTTTGGACATCTCCAATCCCAGGAATTTCATTTCATTCATAAAATCAGCAGAGTCATACTGCGAGCCATGGTCGCTTCTTAATTGCAACTTCATTCCTTTACACACATCCTTACCTACCGAACCGAAAGTCTTCCGTACAGCGGCCCTAACAGGCTCCATGGCGGCAAAACGGTTGCCTTTCCTTGCAATATGCCATGAGATAATCTCATCGTTAAAGTGATCGATCACACCAAAGAACCAATGCCAACCTGACCCATCAATCCAGAACTTCTTCCCATCAGTGGCCCACATGACATTGGGTGCATCCGTGATTATAGTACCATCATGTTCGCGCTTATTCGTCTCCCCGGGCCTTCTGTAGGGGCTCAGCAGGTTGTTTTCCCGCATGATGCGGTTCACACGTGCCTTGCCGGCTACCAGAGCGTTTATCTTCCTTTTACCCATGCGGTTTTTCACTTTCAGATAACCTTCAGCGTTGAATGTACTCTTCTTAATTTCTTCCTTAATCTCCTGTAAAACCTCTTCATCGCTATGCTTGGGTTTTCTGCCCCGTTTCCCTGTTTTGGGAGTAGGGTTTTCATACCAGGTGCTGCTGCTGTAGCCGACTACCTTGAATATCAAACGCTTCGGATATGGTTTCCCGGTTAATGGATAATGTTCCTCTATCAGCATGGAGATTATTTCCTTTTTAGTTTTGCTGCCAATTCGTTCTTTTTTTTTGTGAGTTCGAGCTCCATCTGCAGTTG
Source organism: Proteiniphilum saccharofermentans (assembly GCF_900095135.1). Lineage (NCBI taxonomy): Bacteria > Pseudomonadati > Bacteroidota > Bacteroidia > Bacteroidales > Dysgonomonadaceae > Proteiniphilum > Proteiniphilum saccharofermentans. Next base: position 3,903,638 of record NZ_LT605205.1, on the reverse strand, counting down.
CCCGATCTTACGCTCGGCAGCACCCAGCCTCGAATCGTCGGGTTTACGCTTGAACCCGTCGGTACCACTCTCGATAAATTGATCCCGCCAAAGGTTGATATCAGCCAGAGTAACTCCGTATTCACGGCTAAGCAGCTCCGGATCCTCTCCACGCAACAAGGATAAAACTATTTCAGCCTTGATTTTCGATGTAAAATTCTTCCTCTTTTCCATAGCAGTTGTAAAAATAACTTTTATTTTTTACTGCTCGGTTTTTTTGAGGGCTAATATAAAAAACGTGCAAACTCAAATCAATTGGTTTACACGTTTTTTTGCAACTGTCCGGTTTTCCGGATGCTTCACTTTTTATTTCCTTACTTATTCACATCTCATCGTCTGTTTAAGATAAAGTCCAGGCCCTGATCGGTGTAGTTCTTAAACTCGTGGTCTGAGGAGATGAGCGGTATCTGGTCGGAAATGGCTTGGGCAATGATTACATGGTCGTTGATGTCTTTATGGCCTTCCGCTATCTGCAATGATGTATATGTCTTGAGGTGATATTCATTAGAATAAATAATTCGTATGTCGTTTTCCTCTATAGCTCCTATTAAGTCCTTTTCAGATTTGTATAATTTATACCTGAACTTCCCGATACGGTACAAAAAGATTAGTTCCTGCACAACGATATTACTCACATATACAATCGAGGAATAATCGTCAAGTATAGCCTTCACATCACGATCTATCTCATCATACCGATCTGACAAAATAAAATACAGGATGTTCGTATCTAAATAATACCTCATCGTCTTATTCCAAGATTGCATCCATATCTATCGTTTCCAACACTCCCTCAGGATATTTCTCCCTGAAAAGCGCAATTTTAGATTTCGGGCCTTGTCCCAGTTTGATTCCTTTTTCTTCCAGTTCCCTGATCACATCAGCTCCGGTTTTAAAGCTTCCTTTTACGGCTCCCCGTTTTTTAAGCATAGCCTTTTTCTTTGTTGTTGCCATGTCTTTTTTCTCCTATTTCTTTGTTTGTAAAATCAATACTGCGAAGTTACAAATAATTTTCAGAAGAAAATAAGAATAAAAATAAAAAACCAAAAAGCCTGAAGTAAGGAAATCAGAAGTGGAAAATCATTATACCTATTCCGGTATTTTCAGAAGGAATATCTAATGGGATAAACGTGTAAACCAATATTTTAAAGAACGCTTTTTGCTCTTGACACCGACCAGGGCACTGTCCCCCTTCCGGTTTACCCTTTATTACCGGGGCATATCCGGTAGCGTAAACCCGTTTTCGTAGGTATGCTTTATCCATTCGTTCGCCATCTCCAGGGCATTGAACTCCGCAAACCTTCTGTCGAATTTCGGATCGCCATCAATCACGGCATATTCATCGTGCGTGACAATGCTGATCTTATCGGTCGGGGATATATTGGTAAATTGCATGTTCTCCCCGTCCCATTGCAGTTCACGGTGCAATCCCTGCAGACCGGAAAGGCGTACGGCCAGAACTCCCATTACCACCATTTCGTTGAAAGGGCCTGAAAACCGGAAATTCGACGAAGCCTCGGTTCTGTTATCCGGGGATTCCTTGCAGGCCCTGATCCAGTCCTGTTCGTGGGCGTTCGTATCCCAGATATTTCCGTTCCCGCCTTTGATGCGTGGTATCGTAGGTTCGGGCTGTTTGAAACCAGACATTTTTGAGGTAGGCAGTAATGTCGGATTCATCCCGTAACAACCGGTCATGATTTTCCCTTTGGTCCCAACCAGTATGATCCCCCCGTTCGAGTCACCCATCATTTCCCCGTCTTCCAGCTCTTCCGGCCTATCGGGGAGTAATCCCCCGTCATACCAATGTACGGTCAATTCGGGCATATTGATCTTCCCCTTTGCCGGACGTGCCGGGAATTTATAGATTACTTTCTGTGCCTGTGGCGGAGAATAAAGATTCGCTAATGTGGAACTTGCCGACACACTCACCGGATACTTCAGATCCAATGCCCAGTATAGCGGATCCATGATATGGCATGCCATGTCGCCCAATGCTCCTGTCCCGAAATCCCAGAATCCGCGCCAGTTCCAGGGAGTATATGCAGGATCATAAGGACGTTTTTTAGCAGGGCCGATAAACAGATCCCAGTCCAGCGTGGAGGGAACGGGTACACCTCCTTTGGGTTCACCCAACCCCTGGGGCCAGATGGGACGGTCTGTCCAGCAATGCGCTTCGTATACATCGCCGATCACGCCCGATTGTACCCATTCGGTTATCTGCCGGCACCAGTCGAATGAATTTCCCTGATTCCCCATTTGGGTTGCCACCCTGTATTCTTCGGTGAGTCTGGTAAGCAGTCTGGATTCATAGACGGAATGAGTCAATGGTTTTTGTACATAAGCATGTTTTCCCAAAGTAATGGCATGGGCGGCTACCCCGGCATGGGTATGGTCGGGAGTTGCCACCATAATAGCGTCGATGGATTTACCCATCTGGTCGAACATTGCCCTCCAGTCTTTAAACTGCTTGGCCTTAGGATAATCGTTGAACGTTTTCGAGGCGTATTTCCAGTCGACATCGCAAAGTGCAACGATGTTTTCTGTTTTCATGTTCGCCAGGTTGCGGCGTCCCATTCCTCCCACGCCGATACCGGCAATGTTCAGTTTGTCGCTTGGAGAAGTATATCCCCGCGCTTTCCCAAGTACCGTATTGGGAACTATGGTAAGACCGGCGGCTCCCATGGCCGCAGTCTTTAAGAACTTTCTGCGTGAATAAGTCATAAACTTGTAATTAATATAATGCAACCACGCTGGTGATGGCGCGTTGGTTACCGTCGCTTGGAATAATTGTTTCTTTCCCGTTGATAAGCATACAGGAGGAACCTCCTCCGTCAAGATTGATTGCTTCCGTGCAACCTAAATCGAGCAATAAGTCGGCAACATTTTTAAGGGTGAGACCCGGTGTATCAGGCGTTTTGTTGCGTCCCTCGCATACGAAAAATATAAGGTGGCCTGAAGGTCTGTACCCTATGGCGGAACGTGGATTGTTTATAGTGGGGCCGATGCCGCTGGAAGCGTCGAACAACTCATTTTCCCAAGTGTTCTTGTATTCACCGTTTTTTATCAATACCGGTCCTGCCCCAATCGCATCTTTTGGAGTCCACTGTTGTGCTCCTTGTGGGAACTTGTCCGATGGAATATCCTGTGGTTTTTCACCAGCTTTATTGGGCGCAGGAGATGGATATACGAAAAGTTTTCCATCTGATTCATAGCCCCAATGTGCATGAAATTCACCATCGGATACTAACCCGAAAATACCTTGTGTTGGATAATAAACAGTACTTTCTCCGTTATAGTTGCGCCAAACCATGGGTTGTGCCGGTTTTACTGTTTTTCCGTCCCGTACAATTAATCCCAGGGAATGCCCGTCCCAAAAATAACCGGCATTTAACAATACAACAGATTTGTTTGAACTATCGAAAAACTGGGAAGGCGTTTTTGTGCCTTGCGCTTCACCTAATACAGAAAATCGGGCTTCTTTATCATTCATATCGGCTACCGCAATGTAAGCCTGTACATTTTTTTCTTCTACTTTCCGGGTGTATTTGTACACGGAGAGATAAGTAGGAAGTCCTCCGAAATCATTTTTCTTTTCCCATCCACGGGCGTTTGGATCGGGAGGAGTAACAACAAAATTCGATTTAATCCGGAACAATATTATTCGCCCTTCATATCGGATTTCAAATGTAGCCTCTTTGGATAAGTCATATTGCGAAGTTTCCTCCTTGGGATTTTCCATACTTACACCGGGAGCTAAAGTGAACTTCACTTTAACATCTGTAATGTCCGTATTTGTCGGAAAATCGATGGAAATAAAATGTGCAAAATTATCAAATACTACATTTTCAGCATGAGGAGAGATTACTTCTACTGATTTGATATACTCTATATTATAATCAATTGTGTTTGATTTCTCCTGGCATGCGGATACAATGAAAGAGAATAGAACTAAAAAGCTATAAAGCAAAATCCGGTTCATGTTTTTTTATTTCAATTATTCAATCACTTTGGCTTCTCTCATACCCCTTTCCACATATTCCCATAAATTTTTCTCTATAATATGGACAATATCGAAAATCATAAGTCCGTCAGACGTAGCCAAATTCATTGTAATAGACTCTGTGAGTCCTTCAGGATCTTCATAAAACTGACTGGCAAGAATTCCTCCATAAAACTTGTTGTCACCCATGATGGTCTTTATTTTTTCATTCGATCCTTCTACGCAATACCAAATATTTTTTTGTGCGAACAGGTCGGTTTCATTTTTTATTTCGGGATTTTTTTCCATATACTCTGCTTTGGTGATCGTTGTATAGTAGTTGCCAACAGTAAAAAGATCAAGCAGTTCGGCATAGCCTGTATTCATATATGTTGGACTTGCCCAATCAAAATCAGCAGACGGATCATAATATTTACTTGCGAAGTTAACCCCAACTTCAAAGTATGTAGGATACCATGCCCCTGTATATGTGCCAAAAGAAATCGATGGATTGGCCGATTTGACGGTTTCTCGGGCTTTTTTCATAAAATCACGAATTACCGTCGCTCGCCATTCAGTCCATTGAAGAAAATATTTGCCTCTCTGAGGGTAAAGATTTCCGTTCGCATCCTTTTGCCATCTGTAAATATCATCCGGAAAAGAGTCTAATTCTGTACCTAAATATTCTTCAAATTTAGACCGGGACAGGTCTGAAAAATCGGCCGTAAATCCATCATATCGTACTCTGTCGAGTATGATTCCATCCAGATCTTTATATTTTTCAACCACCTCCTTAAATATGTTGAGGATGTACTCCTGATACTCTTCATTTACAGGATTAACCATGGCTGAATACTTTTGTTTTTCCTGGGTAATAGGAATAAAAGATCCCTGTTCATCAGGCGGATATACCACGGAAGCCCAATCGGATTTATTTTCTTCGTATATAGAGCCGATGTCCAAATAATTATGTCCTGCTACAAAGGTATTGAGTGAAGCATGAACTTTGAGGTCAATGTCATGGGCCTTTTCAATATAATATCCCAGATAGTCGAATGTATAATGAACCTCTTTTCCGTTCCAGTTGGTAAGTTTTGGGGCATACTGGCTATCATAAAGTACATGGCCGGAAATCGGACGAATATCAACTACGATATCGGTAAATCCTAATCCTTTTACTTTCTCCAGATAATAGTCAATTGTATCTCTATTATTGAAGTGATGTATGTTAGCCGTAGCATCAATCCACATTAATTTAGGGTTTGCATTTTTCCCGGGGCTACATGATATTCCTAAAAATGCGAGTAACAGTATCGCTGATAGGCTTGTAGCAAGTTGTAATAAAAATCTTTCTCTTTTCATTTTTTCAATTATCTGTTTAGGATCATTGTTTATCTTCCCTTATTTCCACTTCGTCTCTGCTCCCTGGCTATGGAGCATTTGCTGGAAGTCGGATAAAAGGTCGCGTCGCTCTCTCACCGCTTTGAAAGGAACTTTTGTCTTTTCGGAAAAGGCAATCAGTTGTCCGACTGCTTCACCAATACTCCATTCCACAGGATGTAATCGATAACAACCGTTAGTAATATGGGTTGTCCCGATATTTTTGTTTGCCGGAAGCAGATTCTTCATCCTTATTGGGAGAAGCGCCCCCAATGGGATCTCGAAAGGAAGTGATGGGAAATCGATATAGTTGTTCCCATTTGAACTGGGATGAAGGTCAATATGATAATATCCTATACCCACACTATCGTAGAAGTCGGCGGAACGCTGTCCTTCGATTTCTCCGGCTACCATTTTCCTGTTTTCAGCACCTACATGCTCTTCCAAAACGGTGAATTCTGCCTTAATTCTTCTTGACTCGCGTATATAGGGGTATTTGGCCATTCCATCTTCCGTACCCATAATATCGCCACGTAGTCTCAATCCGCGCCATCCGGTTTCACCGTCGGGACGGGGCGCTTCGGTTTGTAACCAGTAGAATAGGGAGTGGCTCAGCTGCTTTGCTTTCCCTACAGTCTCTTGGAACTCCTCTTCCGGAACATCGATCAGGTTGCCCGGGAAGAAATCATTCTGGGGCCAGTTCACTATCGTGATATCTCCTTCGTAACTGCTTTCTATAAAGTTGTGGCGGTTGATGATCCTCCGGTAATTCCAAAGGTTTAGTACTTCGCCCAACTCTTGCCCGTTTGGATCGAATCCCAGCCTTTTGGGGGTCAGCGTCCTCGGATCGGAGTAGGACAAGTCCAATAGTCTCCCCGACCAGGGTGGTGTCAGATCCGGCACGTAGTTTTTCCAGAAATCATACCCCTCAGGGGGATTCTGCACATTGTCTCTTCCGGGTTGGTAATCCATGGCGAAACAGACCGTAAAGGCCTGGTTGTTCGTCGGGTCAGCCTTTTCCGGCGCATGCAGCTCTCTGGTGTTGAGCCTTGACTCAGTACCGGTGATATATTCAGTACCGGTCATGGGAAGCAAATCGCCACACTCAGTGGCATCTACAAACGATTTTCCTGTGAGGACCATCCGGTCGCCTGAATAAATATGTACTGCTTCTATGCACGTTACCTTGTCATCATCCACACCGGCACTCTTTGCTTTATGATTGAGTAGCAGGTGCAGTTTTCCGGTACTCAGGTAAGGTGAAAGCATATCGATCAATACCGACACAGCCACCCTTGGCTCATGACATAATCGGGAAACGCTTCCATCACCCGGATTGAGATGTTCACGTGAGCGAGCAGATTCCGTTAATGGATAGTTACGACGATAATAATCACGTACCCTGTTTCTGTAATCCCGGTACGACTGTGGTGCTCCGTGTGTCTCAATCCATTGATGTTCATCGGGGGGAACTCCCTGTTGGGATAGTTGCCCGCCAATCCAGTCGGTCTCCTCGGTCATTATCACGCTGAGTCCGTTCCTGCAGCATGCCAGAGCAGTAGCACATCCTCCCATACCACCACCAATGATGATCACATCTGCATGTAACTCACGTGAAGAGATATTGTGCCGGTTTGTCTTGGTTGATTGAAAGAGAGTGCTTCCTGTGCATCCTTGTATTGTTGTGACACTACCCATTATGCCGGCATAGGTCAAAAATTTTCTTCTGTCCATTCTATCTTCTCTTTTTCAATTATTCTCCTATCGCAATATTGATTCCCCTCTTTACATATTCCCATTGATTGGCCATTTTTAAATGGATCATATCAAACAGGAAGTAACCGTCACACTCATCCATACATGCTTTTACCGAATTAACGATGGCCTGATTTTCCTGTTCCTGTGTTGCCTGGTTTTGACTGTCCCAATTGCCAACATCCGGGCCACTCGCCACCATAGGGCAGCTATTCCTTATCTTTTCTTTTGCCAGTCTTGAGAAACCCTGCATTGTCCATTCGGTCGCACCATATACATTAAGAGGTGAGGCATACGCACCCATCAGCATTTGATCCATTAAATCGGCATATCCGTAGTCCTTATATTTCTCCGTAGCCCATCTGTATGAAGTGCTGGGATTATAGTTCGGGCTTGCCCAGTTCACTCCTACTTCGTAATAGCTAGAGTACCAAGCTCCGACATATACGCCAAATTTTATCTCCGAATTCACTGATTTTACGGCGTTACGTGCTTTTTCCATAAAGTCGTGAATTACTTTTGCCCTGAACTCTAACCATCTGGTCAGGTAAGGTGGATAGGGATTCATAGCGGTAAGCTGTTGCATCGTTGTACCTGGCGGTAAGATATCATCCGGGAAATTTGCTATTTTAATGTTCCCTAAATAGGATTCAAATTTTCCTTTGGTACTCTCCGAGAAATCGGACTGAATGCCATCAAATCTACCTCTGTCAAGTATAATCCCATCCAGGTCATACTTCGCCAGATCTTTCAATAGATTGCATAAGAACTCTTGTACCTCCTCGTTGGCAGGGTTGAAGAATTTTGTACCTGATCCGGCATCCATTGTGTTTGTGATGCCGATTGAAAGATTTTCATAAGTGGCCCACTCCTTTTTTGATGGATCTCTATAGAGAATCCCCCGGCTCCCCAAACCACTGCTGTGGCCTCCTGCCATTGTATTGAAGCCGGCATGTACTTTGAGTTCCAGCTTCTTCGCCTCGTCAATGAACGCCTGCAGATAATCCCATGTGGCTGTACGTTCAACCTTTGAATAGACTCCGTTTACCCATGCTCCCAACCACTCTACCTGTTGGACTCCTGCCACCGACGACTTGTAGAGGATGTCTCCTGATGTAGGACGAATATCTACAACGATATCGGTAAATCCGGCATCTTTGGCAAGTGCAAGATCACGGGCGATATTCTCCCGGCTATTGGCAAAGTCGGGGAAATTGGCAGCCGCATCGATCCAAATAAATCGAGGTTTGTCTTTGTTCTCTTTGGGGGGATCGGGAAATTCATATCCCGGATCCTCAGGATGATCATTTTCACAGGCAGAGATCATTAAAAAGAATCCTGTGAATAGTAGAGTAATAAAGAGATGGTGAACAATAGCAGTGATTTTAACCATAAGCTTTTAAAAAAACGTTACCCCCGTCTCTACATTTAATTGAATGAGTGAACAGTTTCACTCATTCAATTAAAGAGGTAGATGAATTGTAAGATAGGGATAACTCAGAAGTTATATATCTTTTTTGAATGATTATTATATATCAAGACAGTCGTATTGTACGCATACGATAGCTCCATTGGTGAACATGAAATAGAGGTACATATAGTAACCGTCATCCGATACCTTCAGGATCACATCTCCCGTACCATTCGCATTCACGCCTCCGTGGTCTTTACCTCCGTAGAGGCCTATTGGAGCTTGCCATACCGGTGTCGTGAAAGTGGAGGTTCCACTTGCATCGAACAGGTAGATGGAATCGTCACTGCCCCAGGTGAAAGAGTTGACGGAGTTACTTGCTGCATACGGACATTTGTTGAACACAACGTAGTCTGCTGCATTTTGTATCCAGTTGGCATTAATTTCAGGACCCAATGCTTTTACAGTATTGGTGCTACCATTTACCCATGCAAATTTTCTTGGAGGTGCATAATAGCTTACAAAGTAATCTGCATCAAGGTCAGTGGCACTGGTATACACTACATCGGCGTTATTGCCCCATCCTCCATCGATTCCATTAATAGTTACGATCTCCGGTGTTTGTGATTGAAGGACTCCCTCTATTACCTGCCAACGGGCAAAGGTACGGTCGGCTCCCATAATTGCAGCGGTAATGATGGCATCTCCGTCAATACTTCCTTTTACCGAAAGTTTACGTCCGATAGCTGTAGATCCGCTTCCACTCCAGTCGATGAGCAGTTCAGGCGTACCATTCACACCCTTTATATTCCACACTTTGAATGTACCTGCATTGGGAGCCAGGTTACAAACCAGGATATTATCTCCATCGTCAGCAGTAGCAAAGAAGTTGGTAAGGCTTCCGACTATTGATCCCATATTGGGCATCGTACCCACGATAGCGCCTGTTCTCCGATCAAGATATTTCGAGGGCTGATTTCTTGTGTTGACAACCACATAATCTTTGGTTACCGCAATACCGGTTGTCATATGTAATTCAGAGAGACCAAGATCGGCCATTATTGTTTTCGTCCATAGAACTTTTGCACTACCTGTCCGCATACCGAAATCTACCTTGTTAGGTACATCTTTCTGTACTTTATACACTGATTTGCTCACTCCATTCTGTGCCGTTACAGTAATGGAAACCTCTTCATCATAATTCAACGCGACCGTCCTTGGATCGGGATCGAGCGTGGCACCGTGAGAAATATTCACTTCAGCGAGCGCTTCTCCAATATCCTCAAGTGAAATCAGCGAGATCGTTTTTAGCTCTTCATCGATTATACCGCTGATCCCAAGTGATCTCAACTCAAAACTGGTAATTCTTGCTTCTGCACTTTTCCGGATCTCTGCTATAATCTTGTACTCCTTCTTGTTTTTTGACTGATCCGTTACAGTGATAAAGTTTTCTTTGGTCAGGTCAAGATATAAAAGAGGAGGCGAGATGGTTACATTATCATCCAGATTGGCCTCAATGCGTACGTTTTTCAAATCGTCCATTGTCAGCACATTGTCTGAGGTGCGGGGGTAATTGTATGGAAAAACGATTGTAATGATACCCCTCTCATAATCTATTTCACTGGTGAAGCTGTTTTCACTACTTTCATCGCCGTAAAAGGAGGCTGTCAGGCTGTTGATTCCGTCACGGGAAACAGATGGAGTCAGGTCCTCCACTTGCTGGCATCCGTTCATTATGAAAACGACAGAACAGCATATCGCTATGATAGTTAATATATTTTTTTTCATTGCTTCTATCTTATTTTAGTTATTTCCAACTATCGTATTGTTCAATCAACGAGTTATTTGCCAATTCAGCGTCAGGGATGGGAAGTATATAATTCCTTGTTGAGAACTTCCTGTCCTGATAATCCACATCAATGTACTCATAGTTATCGCCGGTAATCCTGAATCCGTGACAGCGATAGTCGTTATATTCAATATGTGCTAGCCGCCATCTTCTCATATCCCAAAAGAGGTGTCCTTCATAAGCCAATTCAACCTTCCTCTCATTGCGGTAGTCGTTAAACCATTGTTCTCCGGAGGAAGACTTGGGAGGGAGGTTTACCCTTTCACGTACTTCATTCATTGCCTCTCTTGCTTCGTCCGGTTTGTTGAGGCGGAAGGCAGCTTCGGCTTTGTTGAGCAGGACTTCGGCGTACCTGATTTCAACCCACGTCTGTGTGCTCGGAATCCCTCGGATGTCTATTAATGTCTCGTCCATCAGTTTCCTGAGGAAATAACCGGTGGTAGTATGTCCGTAGGTATAGGGTTGAGCCCTGTAAGCCATAAAGGTGCCATAGGTTCCATTCACCGAATTCTGCATTGTATTTCCTTTCCATGTGCTGCCCGGGAAGATCACGGTCGCTTTGAAGCGCGGTTCCAACTCTTCATAGGGAGGGCGTGTTGCATTCTCAGTATAGTAAGGAGTCCAGTCCATTTGCGTGCCATCTGCTTTTTCATAACTCTCTACCATCTCCTGTGTAGGCGTACCTAATCCGCCGAACTCATAACCGTCGCTCAGGGGTACGTAGTCCTTATCAAACGTATGGTTGGGGCCCAATTCACTATATTTGAATTCAAGGATCGATTCTTGATTGCTTCCTTTCCACGAATCTGCATAATTATCTGTCAGGCTGAACAGGCCGGATTCAATCACCTCATTGGACGCATCATAGGCTGCCTGCCAACGTTCCGCGTAAAGCATTGCCCTCGATTTAAAAGCGAGTGCTGCATATTTGGTTACTCTTCCTTTCTCCTGGGGAATCCATGATTCGGGAAGATTTTCAATGGCAAAATTAAGATCCTGTTCAATCAGATTCCATGTCTCTTCATTCGAACTGCGAGCCTTATCCTTTTGCATCTCATTAAGACTGGTATAGAGGATTACACCGTCAAACCGCTTAGCAAGCTGGAAATAGATAAAGGCACGGAAAAAACGGGTTTGTGCCTCCCAGCGTGTGTTCATACTCTCGGGAAAAGAGGAGTAGAGTTCCATTGAATGAAGGAACTCATTCATCCTCCTGATCTTGTTGTAGGCATCTGTCCAATTGCTATAGAAACAACTGGTCGTGGTAACGGCCTCCGGATTAAATACATAATTATTGGGGTGGCCTGCTTTGTGTCCAAGCGCATAGGATCCATATTTGAAAGTATTGGTCAGACTCTCAGTAAGACTGCCCTCAAACTGTTGGTTTCCGAACTGTCCATATTGATGCAGATAGGTATAAAAACCATTTACATAAAGATCAACGCTCGATTCCCTCTCCCATACAATTTTATCAGTAACTTGGTCGGTAGGGGTCAGATCCAGCCAATCCGAACATCCTGATAAGATGATGACGGAGATGGCCAAAGATAGAAATTTTATATTTATTTTTTTCATTACAGTCAAATTAAAGAGGTTATAAAGAGAAATTCAAGCCGAATGATAATGTTCTCTGTTGAGGATAATATCCGTTATTCACTCCGGGTGATTCAGGGTCGATATTGTATTTTGTCAGCTCGCTGAACGTTAAAATATTCGATCCTTCTACGTAGAGCCTGATTCTATCTATTCCCGCAGACCTTGTAAAAGACTGGGGTATAGTATATCCGATCTGGAATGATTTCAGGCGGAGGTAGTTGCCATTTCTGTACCAGAATGTAGATGAGTAGGCATTATTGGTACTTACATTTACCAGTGAGAGACGTGGAAACTCAGCATTGGTATTGTCCGGTGTCCATGAGTTCTCGGGAAGGAACTGTGGGGAATTACCACCATGATAGAAAAGCTTTGTGAAAGCGGTATTATCCATAATCCCCTCGGAACCGGTGGATGTATATACCCCCGTCAATGCTACCGTGCGACCTAAACCGGATTGAAACAGGATATCAAAATCGAATCCTTTCCAACTCCCGTTTAAATTGAGAGAGGTTTGGAATCTGGAGTAGGGGCTTTTACCTACATATCCCATATCTTGTGCATAGGTTATTTTTCCATCACCATTTCGATCCTTATATTTGATATAACCGGGAAGTACGGGTGATCCGGTAATGGTTGGGGAGTTGTTGATTTCCTCCTGCGACTGAAAAAGTCCCTCGGCTATAAAGCCAAGTTGTGAGCCAACCTCCTTACCGGTTAGTTTGCGGTAATCGGGTGTGTTTTCGGAGTCACCTGCATAATATAACCATCTCCTATAGGCCAGTGTCCCTACCCATTTAACGCCATAGGTAAAATCGCCTATCTTGTTGTTATGGGAGATCGTGAAATCGAATCCTCTATAGTCGATTTTGTTTACATTATCGGAGTTAAAGAAGTAACCTCCCATCGAGGGTGGATAGGATCCTCCAATGCTGGCTAAGAGGTCGTACTGGTATTTATAGAAAGCATCGACTTCAACTCCCAACAATCCTCTCCATGCCATAAATTCAACGCCCAGATTATATGTGATAGCTTTGGCCCAGGTCAGATTAGGATTACCTAAAGTGGCTGTGTAGAGCATACTTTGTCTCTGATCACCCAATATTAGTGCATTTGAACTCAATGTCATCAGATTGAGGTATTGGAATGCATTAACAGCAGAAGTAGCTGTTTTACCAATACCGCCTCGAATTTTCAAATTATCAATCCAATGAGCTACGAACCACTCTTCGTTATTCATTCTCCATCCTGCAGAGATTGCCGGCAAGTTAACCCATTGTGAACCGGTCATGCCGCTGAAAAGGTAGCTTCCGTCGCGACGGATTGAAGCTTCCAACAAATAACGTTCGTCATAATCGTAATTCACACGGCCAACGAAACCAATTAATCTTGATTGCGCACTACTCCCCGAAATAGTCGGGATTCTTTCCTCTCCATTTCCGGTAGTATTGGTGATCTTGCTCAATTCCGCCAGTTCCAGAAAATCGAGTCCGTACCCTGTGGCGCCTAGCGTATTGCTGTAGTTGTTACGGGTTTCAGCAAGACCGAAAACATTGATCTTATGGTTGTCGAAAGCTTTGTCATAGGTAAAGCTGCTTTGGGTTACAACGCTTGTTGCACTATGTCCGCTCTCGCTCAAAGAGGTATTGCCCGAATTGTTAAAGAAGGAAACATAGTCAATCTTTTCGGTCGAACTGTTTGGCAATGACCCGATCATTGTTTGATAGGGTATGATCAGCGATTTATTGAACTGGAAGAATTTATCGTATGCTCCCATAAATTTCAGGCTAAGCCCTTCCATCCAGGGTGCATCATAATTCAGTGAGAAATTGGTCTGGATGGTCGTATTCCTGGGCCTGCTGTATCCCGATTCGTAAATGGCTGCTACCGGACTCACGGGCGATGAAGCGGTGCGTGTGGAAACATAGTATTCCCTGCCGTCAGCACCAATAGTGGTTTTTGGAAGATAAGGCAGGGCTCGTACGGCCTGTTGTGGAATATTGTGCCAGTCGTTCGGGTTTGCAGAGTAGCTTGGCCTGTTGTGTTCGTCCAAACGTCCTGCAATATTCATTACCAATGTGATATTGTCTGTAATTTTTGAATCGATATTTGCCCTGAGATTATAACGGGAATAATCAAAATTGTCTACGTTCCCTTTTTGCTGGAAAGCGCTGATTGAAGAGAAGAATTTGACTTTATCGGTTCCTCCTGTTGCGCTAACGTTGTGATTCATAGTGGATCCGACACCAAAGACTTCATCATACCAGTTCGTATTGCCCCATCCATCGGTCCCCGATATCATTTTTTCTATTTGGGCAGATGTAAAGACCGGTTCATCCCCGTCTAATTCTCTAGCTCTATTATACCAATAGGCATATCCCGGCCCATCTAACCATTTTATCTGATTTGCATTCTGGCTAATCCCATATGATCCGTTGTAGGATATGCCCAATTGACCTTCTTTCCCTCTTTTGGTAGTAACGATGATCACGGAAGTTGCATTCAAACCGTAAACCGATGCAGAGGTTGCATCTTTCAAAATTGAGATGGATTCAATCTCATTGGGATCAATTTCGTTTATACTTCTGATCACCCCATCTACAATATAAGTGGCGCCTTCGCCTCTAACGAGCAATGATGCCGCATCTTGTCCGGGCTGTCCTGTTTGCTGTAACATCGTAACTCCCGCTACTCTGGCTCCCAAGACATTCGTTACTCCAACAACAGGAGCCTTGATTAGTTCGGTATTCGATAATGTGGATACTGCACCTGTTACACTGGTTCGTCTTTGCGTACCATAACCTACGACTATTACTTCATCGAGTATCTCAGTATCCTGCTCCATTGTAATATTAAGGTATGTCCTTCCGTTAAGGGGTATTTCCTGTTCCACGAAACCGACATAAGAGAAGACGAGAGTACTGTTTGATGACGGTACTTGTAATGAAAATTCTCCGTTTATGTCAGAAACGGTACCTTGACTGCTACCTTTAATGATAACGTTTACTCCAATCAAGGTTTCTCCGGTAGTGTCAACCACTCTCCCTCCTACATTGATTTGTGCAAAAGTGACAATGGATGTGAAAAAGTAAAGCGATAGTAATAGAAAT
Organism: Proteiniphilum saccharofermentans; assembly: GCF_900095135.1. Classification (NCBI taxonomy): domain Bacteria; kingdom Pseudomonadati; phylum Bacteroidota; class Bacteroidia; order Bacteroidales; family Dysgonomonadaceae; genus Proteiniphilum; species Proteiniphilum saccharofermentans. Next base: position 3,888,522 of record NZ_LT605205.1, on the reverse strand, counting down.
CGGAGATTTCCATACTTCCATTTTAGGGGTTGCTTGCTACTTCTCATTTGGTTTAATTTTTTAATTGTTTATAAATGCTTAAATATCATTGCTATTGATCACCTGAAAATTCCGCTTGAAGGTAATTTGAAATAGGCAACAGGCAATCAATACAAAAATTTGGACATAATGGTATCTTATTGATATATTATTCATTTTTTGAATTATTGCTTATTGATTAATTCAAATTATTCTTCACCAAGCTAATAGCTTAACAAATCAGACTCTACCCATTTGGTCTGGTGAAATAGTTTTCTACTCAGTAAAATAAATTAGTTGATTTTGTTCTCCGTTTGAGAGGAACAATCAATCATTCCTAATTTTATTTTGCATTGACTGTCTCCAACGTTTTGACTGCCTCCAACGTTTTCCAGCATTGATACAATCCTCTTGGCACGTGGAAGCAGCCTTTCCACTTGCCTCCTTTCAAATCCAAGAGTACTTCCCCACGACGATTCAGATAACCCCACCATTCAGGATATTCCGGGTCTTTGAAGTGACTCCATGTGTAATCGTGTACTTTTTTGAACCATTGGAACGATTCCTCTGAGCCAGTCAATTGATACCCTTTCAGCAGCGATATCAATGTTTCTACATGCACCCACCACAGTTTCTGATCCCATTCCAATTCCTGTAACGGAAACCCTTTTCGATCCATAAAATAGAAGATGCCGCCATACTCTTTATCCCATCCATATTCAATGGTCTTCAAGGTTGTTGCTACTGCTTTTTCAATTAATGCAGGGCGGTTGAGCCGTACTCCCAGATCCATGATAAACCACATGGCTTCTATTGCGTGTCCCGGATTTATCAAACGGCCCTCGAAGGAATCGGACAGCGTGTTGTCTTCATTCACGTTCTCTACTATAATGCCACCCAATTCAGGACGCAGGAATACTTCCATCACTTCGTGGATGCATTCTTCCATGGTCTGTTCGACGATCTCTTTGTCGAGCAGGTGTTCGATTTCCAGCGTGAGGTTGCTGAGAATCATCGGCAGGGAGAATCCTTTGAGCGGACGAGTGCCGGGATAGGCTTTGTTCCACCTGCCTTTCGGATTGTCCCGCCTGGAGAGAATGATATCGAAAGTACGCTTCGCAATATCGGCATATTCCCGGTTCCCGGTTGCCAGGCTCAGTTGTCCAAATGCCATGGTTGCGAAAGTGTAGGAGAAAATGTTGTACGGCTCTACCAATGGTTTCCCTTCCCGGGTAAGCGAGAAATACCAGTTGAAGTTGCCGTCATGTCCATACTTCTTCAGAAACTCAGCTCCCTGTATGGCGCAATCGAGCCATTCCTGGCGTTTTTCTACCTTATTGCATAACATGGAGAACAGCCATACCTGACGACCCTGAAGCCAGATGAATTTGTCGGTATCGAACACATTTCCTTGCCGGTCGAGGCAGGTGAAGTATCCGCCAAATTCCTTGTCCTGAGAGTGTGATAGCCAATAAGGAATTACATTTTCAAATAATTCCGTTTTATATTGCGTTGCTAATATGTTAAAATTGTTCATTTCATCCATTTTATCTCATAATTTAATTCTATTTACCTCGATAATAATATAAGTGTATTAAAATATACCTGCAAATTAAAATTAATAAATTTATATATGCAACTATAAAAGTAAAATAATTTATTATATGGCGAACTATTAACAAAGTTTAACTATTTAATATATGCTGGTTAGTGAGAATTTAAGTTAAAAGATAAGGCTTTATTTATGTTAAGCGGTAAAGAAGGATATGGGAATCTATATTGATTTGGAGAGAGTGCAGGAAGGTTTTTATAATGTTAACAGGGATTTTGCAGATAATATTAAGGATGCAACGGATAAATTCAAACAAGCATCATTTTGTCTATGAAAAAATATAAATGTACCTATGGCATTCGTTTATCCAAAAAGAATTTTGGCTTTGAGAACGGAATAAAGTCAGTTCCTTTATATGCTGTAATCAGTAACTTCGCATGTACAATTTTCGGCAAGATTGAATGTACAGAAATTGGCAATATGCAATGTACATAAAAAGGGTTAAAGAAGAGTCTTCATATATTTGTAATTCACGAAAATACAAACACTATGAAGACTCAGATACATGACCTTAGAAAGGTACGTATGTGGTACGAAGTTAAAGAACTTTCCAGTAATCCGGGCAATTCGGACAGTAAAATTGCAAAAAAGTTGGGTGTTGATCGCAGAACTGTTTCCAGGTACAAGAAGATGAGTGAAGAAGAGTTTCATGAGTTTTCAATGAAACAACGTGTATACGAACTTGTTCTGTCGCCATATTACCCGGACGTTCTTTCCTTATTGAGTATAGACAATGGTTTGCCGGCGGCAGTGATAGAAGACCGGCTGAAGGAGAAATACGCCGACTTGCCGAAGGTGAACAGCAAGACTGTATACAACTTTGTCCAGCACGTGCGGCGTCAGGAGAAGATCCCTGTACCGGAGAAGATCCGCCAGACGGAAGCCCTGGAAGAGTTTGCATATGGCAGCCAGGCGCAGGTTGACTTCGGTACAGCACAGATGCGACGTTTGGACGGCAGTAGGCGCAGGGTTTATTTTTTTGCCCTTGTCCTGTCACGCAGTCGCTACAAATATGTGTTTTTCCAAACAACTCCCTTCACCGGGAAAACAGCCGTCCAGGCTCACGAGCAGGCCTTCAAGTATATAGAGGGTATCCCCGGGAAGCTTCTCTATGATCAGGACTCGGTGTTTCTGAAAAGTGAGAACCTTGGCGATTATCTCCTGGCTGATGATTTTCGTCGCTACAGGGATGAACGCGGTATCAGCGTTGAGTTCTGCCGCAAGGCCGATCCCCAGAGCAAAGGCCGGGTCGAGAACGTGGTAGGATACGTGAAAAACAACTTTCTTCGCGCGCGTACCTTTCACGATATAGATCGCCTCAACGAGGAAGTCCTGAGCTGGTTGGAGCGCAAGGCGAACGGCACCAAACATGCCACGACGAAGCGCCTGCCCCATGACGTGTGGTTGATTGAAAAGGAGCATCTCTCCTTTTTTCGCCCCTCACCGGCAATCCCCCGGGATGAGATTCCCACCTACACGGTGAGAAAAGATAACACAATCAGTTACAAGGGGAACTTCTACAGGGTCCCATATGGCACCTATAACGGGAAGGGACCGGAGGTATTACTCAAGGTCAAGGATGGCACCCTTTCGCTTTCCAACCGGCAAGGCATCCTTCTGGCCGAGCACCCCGTCAGTCTTGAAAAAGGCAAGGTAAGAGGAGATACACAAGTATAAGCCCCGTTATCTGAGAGACAATCTGAAAATGATAAGGGAGGTGATGGGCGAATATGGTGAGGAGATCGTTGGCAGTGCACTTGATTACTGCCTCGACAATGGGCTCTACAACGCCCTTTACCTGAAAGAAGCCGCATCACATTACCGGGAGTTAAAACGCCGGGAGAAGAAGCCCTTGCCTGTTGTAAGCGTGTTGCATGACGGTGTTCAAACAAGTCAGTATGACACGGATGCATACATCCCCGAGAGAAGCAAGATAAACCGGTACGATCAAATCATGGAGCTATGAAGCAGATAGAAAACATGAAGCAATATGCCGGCATACTTCGTTTGGGATACCTGAGCAAAAACTTGCAGCCGATGCTTCACCAGGCGAGCATAGATACACCGGGATACGCGGACTTCCTGGAGAACATGCTTATAAAAGAGCTAGAGCAGCGACAGCTGAATGATTACCGGCGCAGGACTAAACTGGCCCGTCTGCCACGTGCACACGAGCTTGACGAGTACGATTACAAGGCCTCGAGCAGCATCGGCATAAGGCAGATGACACAGCTCAGGGAGCTGCTCTGGGTCGATCAGCTATACAACCTGGTGCTGATGGGGCCAAGCGGTACGGGCAAAACATACCTGGCCGGGGGACTGGTCAATGATGCCATCAAGAAAGGTTATAGGGCCTATTTTACCACCATGGCTGACCTGATAGGCGTGCTCAACAGGAAAGAAATCATCTCATCGGCAATGAGCACCTACAAGCGATACACCAAGGCACACCTGATTGCCATAGATGACATCATGATGTTCCCGGTGCAAAAGAGTGAAGCGGTGGCTCTGTTCAATCTGATCAATCACCTGCATGAGCAGTGCTCGATCATCATCACCACTAACAAGTCACCCAGCCAGTGGGCGGAGACACTGGATGATGAAGTGTTAGCCACAGCCATCCTGGATCGACTGCTATATCGTTGCGAGGTGATCAGGTTCGAGGGAAACGGTTACCGTATGGACAACCGGAAAACTTTCCTTGAGAAAGAATAAAAAAACAGTTGAATACAATAAAAAAGAGATAGTTAATGTAATGTTAAACCTGTACATTGGATATTGCCAAAAGTTGTACACTCAACATTGCCATTTTTTGTACATTGTAAATTTGCTAAATAATTACATATGCGGCTTTCTGTATTTGAGATTGTGCCAAGCATCACGCTGACTAAAATTAAAATGAATTATTAAAAAATTCCCTTAAAGTCAAATGAACAATTCCATCTTCGCTGTTCGAAATAAATGAGTCCATTGTGATTACAGCTTTAGGATAGTTATCCTTTATCTTCTTTAAGTTACCAAATTCACGTTCGATAGTTGCCTGGTCATTTAATGTTAATGCCACTTGTAAATATCTTTTCTCACCGTTTTTCTTGCAGACAAAATCAATTTCCTGATTATCCAATGCTCCTATTTTTACTGGATATCCATTGATAATCAAATTGTTATATGCTAAATTTTCAAGTATTTTTCCTCTGTCTCGCGGACGATACCCACCAACGATTACATTTTGAATGCCTGTATTCTCAAAATAATATTTTTCTCCGATCTCAAAAATACGTTTACCCGAAATGTCGTATCTGTTTATTCTGTGAATGATAAAGCTGTTTGCCAAATAGTTTACATAATTGAGAACCTGATGTACTGAAATAGTTCGTGTATTGCGATTTCGGGTAATCGCTGATATTCTTCGCTGAAAATTGTTGTCCGATATTGTCCGCTAAAAACTGGATGAGTTTTTCTAAGAATGCAGTGTTGCGAAGATTGTATCGGCTAACTACATCTCTAAAGACAATGGTGTTATTTAGGTATTCAATACAACTGTATCCGTTAATTTCAGGTGTATCAGGTAGGGTAAACCTCCGTATTTTGCATACAATTCCCCATTTTGATCACTATCCTGAATATTGTGAAAGTGTATGTACAGGTAACCGCATGCCGTATTTATTTTAATTATGATTAAAACTTTCCGTAAAGTTAGCAATAGTTTTCTGTATAATTAAAATATTCCAGAGAAAAAGAAAGAATCATTCATTTGGGGATGTGGCGATAATTTATATTCAAACACTTAAATAAAATATCAGACGAGCCTGTCTAGAAATCGAGCAGCCTCTTGAAGGGAGTCGGTTCTTCCTACATCGATCAGTTGCAGGTTCTCGGGAACATAGCAGGTTACGTTTACCTTATCGCAGATCGAGAGATAAAAGTCGATGATGGAGAAACGATCGGGAAGATCAGTCATATATTGGAAAATGGCCGGTTGGAGAATTTGGATCCCTGCAAAGGCCAATTTCCGGTAGTGCCGGGGATCGAAATAGGGAAAAGGTGATTTTATTTCCCCTGTTTTTTCATTGATCCATCCTTTCAGGTGGTTATTGTCGTTGAAGAGAAGGTAGCGGGAGGTTTTCCGTTCGCTGCAGACGAGGGTGGCGAGGGGGTAACTTTGCTGACCGGATTGTCGTATCGGGTCCGGAAAGTTATTTTGTGTATGGGCTTCGTATAATTTCCGTAGATCGATATTGGAGAGAATATCTACATTATGCACTAGAAACGGCTTATTGTCGTTGAAGAAGGGAGAGGCTTTTTTTATCCCTCCTCCCGTATCAAGCAGCTTTTCCTGTTCATCGGAAAACTCGATATGAATATCAAAGTGATGATTTACTTCCACAAAACCAATAATCTGTGGTGCAAAATGGTGTACGTTGATAATGATCTCATCAAATCCTGCGGCTTTCAGTTTCTCGATCGCATGCTGTAACAATGGTTTCCCGCCGACCGGTACCAGTGCTTTGGGCATGGTGTCGGTCAGGGGTTTGAGTCTTGTGCCGAGTCCTGCGGCAAATATCATTGCTTTCATCTCTTCCTGAACTCCTGCTCCAGATTCTGTTCCCGATGCACCAATGAGACTTTAATTCCAAACTGCCTCGAGATATGCTCTGCCGTCTTCTGGGCGGCATAGACCGAGCGGTGTTGCCCGCCGGTACAACCGAACGAAATCATCAGGTCGGTAAAGCCCCGTTCCATATATCGCTTCACGTGCCTGTCCACCAGAGGATAGATGCAGTTAAGGAACTCGGGCATCTCACCATCCTCTTCGAGGAACTGGATCACCGGCTCATCCAAACCGGTCACGTTACTGTAGCGTTCATATTTCCCGGGATTATTGATGGCGCGGCAATCAAACACATATCCACCTCCGTTGCCGGAAGCATCATTCGGGATTCCTTTCTTGTAGGCGAAGCTGTAAATGCGCACTTCCAATTCACGCTTTCGCGAGTCGGCAAACTGCTTCAACTCCGTCATCTCTTTTAATATGCTATTGAGATAAGGGTATTCCTCAAAATCTTCTTCCAGTAGGTCTCGGAGATTATTGAGTGCGAATGGCACGCTTTGGATAAAATGCGGTTTTTTTTCAAAATAACCCCTGAATCCATAAGCTCCGAGTACCTGCAGTGTGCGGAAGAGGACAAACTGGCGCAGTTGTTTCAGGAAGGCGGATTCATCTACCGGTTCGTATTTCCTTAATGATTCGATATATGTATGAATGAGTTCATTGCGTAGCTCTTCCGGAAAATTGGCTTTTGCCTGCCAGAGGAATGACGCCACATCATAGTAGACAGGACCTTTCCTGCCACCCTGAAAATCGATAAACCAGGGATTACCGTCTACCAGCATTACATTCCGTGATTGGAAATCTCGGTACATGAATGTGTCTGATTGGTCCTGCAACAGGTTTTTTGCCAGTTTCTCAAAGTCATTTTCCAGTAAATCTTCCTGAAAATCCATGCCTGTCGTTTTCAGGAAATTATACTTGAAGTAGTTCAGATCCCAATATACGGAGCGGTTATTGAATTCCGGCAGAGGATAGCAGACGTTGAAATCCAGTCCCTCTGCACCTTTCACCTGAAAATCGGCAAGCATCGCGATGGTTTTGTGTAAGAGCACTTTTTCTTCATGGCTGAAAACACCCGTGAGCCTGCCTCCTTTGATGGTATCGAACAGAATCTCATCTCCCAGATCCCGTTGGATATAGAACATTTCATCCTCCGAAACGGCAAATATCTCCGGGGTATTCAGTTGCTGCTGATGAAAATGGCGGGACAATGCTATAAATGCACGGTTCTCATCGCGCGATTCCCCATGTACACCGATAAGCGACAGGTCATTTTTTTTCAGGCGGAAATATCTCCTGTTTGACCCTGAGGTAGGCAATACCTCCAGTGTCGGGTTGGATTTGCCGGTATATGTTGTGAAGAGGGATATTAGTTGTTGCATAATAAATGATTCGTTGAGTTGATTACCCTGATACATCCCATTCTTCCAATTCTGCAAGCCAGATATTCACTGAAGCATCGCTTGGCATACGCCAGTCACTGCGGGGTGACAGGTTCACTGATCCTACTTTAGGGCCGTCCGGCATGCAGGAGCGCTTGAACTGTTGGGCGAAGAATCTTTTGTAAAACAGTTTCAACCATTTCATTATTTCCTGGGTGGAGTATTCTCCGGCAAATGCCTGTCCAGCCATAAAACGTATGCGTGACGGTGCGTCACCATAGCGGAGCATACGGTGCAGGAAGAAATCGTGCAGTTCGTAAGGACCCACGAAGTGTTCCGTTTCCTGCGCAATCTTTCCATCCTCGCGGGCAGGTAACAGTTCGGGGCTAAAGGGGGTATCCAGAATATCGTACAGGATTCTACGGGAGGCTTCCTCTTCTGTCCGGGTATCGGCAACCCATCTTACGAGTGTCGAGACGAGTGTTTTGGGGACGCTTGTGTTCACTCCGTACATCGACATGTGGTCGCCGTTATAAGTTGCCCATCCCAGTGCCAGTTCCGACATATTTCCTGTTCCCACTACCAGGCCGTTAATCTTGTTGGCATAATCCATCAGTATCTGGGTTCGTTCGCGAGCCTGGCTGTTTTCATAAGTAACATCGTGATTATTGATGTCGTGTCCGATATCTGTGAGATGCTGGGTCACGGCGTCTACTATGGATATCTCCTTGATAGCCACACCCAATGATTTCATCAGTGCAACAGCATTGTCATATGTCCTGCCGGTAGTTCCGAAGCCGGGCATGGTGATGCCGTAGATGTTTTCACGTGGCAGGCCCAACAGATCGAAAGCCTTGACGGTCACTAAAAGTGCAAGTGTGGAATCCAATCCTCCTGAAATGCCAATGGTGACTTTTTTTATGCCGGTATGTAACAATCGTTTTGCCAGCCCGTGCGTTTGGATATCGAAAACTTCGGAGAGGCTCTCTCCGCTCTCTCCTTTCGGAGGAATGAAAGGATGGGGATTAAACCTGCGGAACATCCTGTCTGAAGTCACGAAGTCTATATAACAGTTAATTGTGGTCTTCTCGTGAAATATTGGAGATATGTAATTGCAATTTCTCAGCCGGTCGTAACGCAATGCCTCAATATCGATATCTGCAATGATCAACTCGCTCTTCGGTGAAAACCGTTCCGATTCTGCCAGCATGGCTCCGTTTTCGGCAATGAAGCAGGCCCCGGAAAAGACCATATCGGTAGTCGATTCACCCCAACCTGCCGAAGCGTAAATGTATGCAGCGTTGCATCGTCCCGACTGCTGTAGTACAAGGGACTTCCGGTAACGGTTTTTGCCGACCAGTTCATTGCTTGCGGAGAGGTTAAAGATCAGATCGGCTCCCTGCATAGCCAGGTAGGATGACGGTGGAGCCGGCATCCACAGGTCCTCGCAAATTTCGATGCCAAAGCTCCCGAAAGAGGTCTGAAAGATCATGCCTGTGGAAGAGATTGGTATCTTGCCGGTTGCTATGTCTATTGTTAAATCAAATTTGTCACCGTCGATAGTCACAGTATGACCGGTAAGATCGTCCCCGGAGGTGAACCATCTTTTCTCGTAATATTCGTTATTATTGGGAATATAGGTTTTAGGGACAAAGCCCAGGATCCCTTCACCCGACAAGACAGCGGCAACGTTGTAGAGGTTGTTTTGAATAAGCAGGGGAAGACCTACGATAGTGATAATGGAAGGCCTCTCCTCTAAAAAACGAACCAGTTTGCATAATGATTCCAGCGCTTTTTGTTGTAGTGCTTTCTGAAAGAAGAGATCACCGCAGCTATATCCTGTGAGACTCAGTTCCGGGAAACAGAGTATCTGTACCTCTTCCTGCTGGGCCTGTTCTATTACTTGTTTTATTTCTTCGGTGTTGTAATTGCAATCCGCCACCTTAAGCTTCGGTGACGCAGCTGCCACACGTAGAAATCCGTAGTCATTTATGTTCATATTCAATGAATTTGCAATCTTTATCACAAAGATAATGAATAGAATCCATTATCGGTAAGTTAACTCCATCTTATATTTCCATTGATCAAAATAAAGGTTCCATCGGTCAGATTCCACTTCTCCCCGCTGGAAATCGACTGTTTCGCTTCGGGGATATATTTTTTCGGGATAAAAATCTCCTGAGAAATCCGAATTGATATACAAGCGGTAGGAGTCGATGCCACTCATGAAAAATTCCCGTCCCGGCCGGATAGGGACAGGCTCGCCACGGCCGAATGAAATATCGACCGGAATCCAGCCGGTACCTTCAAAATAGACTTCCGCCCAGTCGTGCAGGTTCACTTCTCCCGGGTGAGTCATCCATCCGCTTTGCCAGCGGGCGGGAATACCTTTGTGACGCAACATGGTGATTAATAGTAATGTTACTTGTCCGCAATCGCCTTTGCGATTCTCGATTACATATTCCGGAATGTTGGAGATAGTGGAATATTCCAGTGCACTTGCCCAGGGGTAGTTGGAGGTAATGTGACGATAAATTGCCTGAAGGGTTTCTATCGGGGTCCTGGCATTCCGGGTTATACTGTCCGTCAGAGTCCTGATATTTTCCGAAAACAGGATATGGGGTTGTTGTTCGGCTGTATATGTTTGGTATAATGTACTGTTTGTATCGTAAGGATTCACCTCTATTCCAGAGAGGTCGAACCATTCTCCCCGGGAAGTGAATTCAAAATCGATCCAGAAGAGGGTAGGTTTTCCTGCTACAGCCTTTTGTTCCATAAACACACTTGTATGCACTGTCTTGTCGTCGGATAAGAGATAGTCGGATTGTGAGGCTGCAAGTAGTTTTACATCTGTTTGTCGGCGGATATCTTTTCTCGGAAACGGGAGCCAGACCCTCAGTACTTCTCCGTCGGGCGCTGCATCCGCATTTACAGTAAGTGTGTAGCGCGCTTTGACTTTCTTGGAGGGGAGGAGGTATTTCCCTTTCGTGTCGCTCTCAGCTTTATAATTGAACGCGCTGATGAGCAACGAATCGCGCGGTGTATCTGATCCGGGCGCGAGGATCTTTGTCAGCTCTCTCGCCGAAGCATCTACCCGGAATATATTGGGTGCGGCATTCCTGAAATATCGTTTCTCTCCGTCGATGATCCTGAATTCGAGTGTTTTAGATCGTTCCCAGCTATCTATCAGTGAATCGGAAGGGATGAACAGTCGGTTTCTTTCTATCCAATCGATTATTTCATCCTTTGTTTTGTTGAAATCCAGCCTCACCCTGCGCAAGGAGTCTTGCGTAAAAAGAAGAACCTGTTGTTGCGCTTTGCTTGGTTGTCCTACCGATACAAGAGAATCAATCAGTTCCGTTGCCCTTGTAAAATTTCCCGATGTTATTTCTTTGTTAATCTCTTTGGTAGAATAGTGGTGTTTTGGAGAAGAACAACCGAACAGGGACAGCACGATAAATAAGCTTAAAGTCTTTCTCATTGGTTGTGATTTTTAATTTGAATGTTATTTATCTGCCAGTGCGAAAGGAATTGGTTTAAACACTGATTGCATGTGTCAGCCGCAGTATTTCCTGTATTTTCTCAAGTAATGTTTCCATTGAGTCGAAAACTACCGAAGCACCTGCGTCGGTCAGTACGGAGTCGGGGAGGGGACCCGTATTCACGGCGATGGTAAAGATGCCAGCTCCGACAGCCGATTCGATGCCCAGCGGTGCATTTTCTATCGCAATAGCCTGGTTGGGTTTCAGATCGCCACCTTTCTGCAGCCCCATCAGATAGGGTTCAGGGTCGGGTTTCCCATGTTCCACATCGAAAGCAGTCACCATGGTTTGGGGCGTGAATACTCCCGGGAAGTGTGTATCGAGCCGGTCCAGCAGTGAGGGTTGACCTGATCCGGTGACCAGCACGGGTTTTAGCCCGTTCGCCTGTACAAACTTAATAATTTCTTTTATATCAGGGATAATTTCACTATGATTATATTGAGCGAAAAGTACTGATTTTCTTGCGTAAATCTTTATTATTTCTTCTTTGGTAGCTTTACGTCCGAATTCCCGTTCAGTGATAATATTGATGGTAGAGGAACCTACTCTTCCTTCGTGATAATAAAATTCCAATGGTTCCGTTGAGGTATATCCAAATTCCTCCATCGTTTGTTGCCATGATTCTGCGTGTGCAGGCATGGAGTTATATAATACACCATCCATGTCGAAAATGACTGCTTTGAGGTCAAAATGAGAAAAATGATTTTTTTGGAGATATTGTGTAAGAATTTCGATCATTTTTTTAGAACTGTAGTTTTGAAGAATCTTGACGGACGTCAAAAATTCGTAATATATGGATTTTGTTTTTTGTTACTCTGTAATACAGAGAATTCTGTTTGGTTAATACGTATTTTCGTATTTTTTCCTTTCGTGAATTATTGCGGACGGAAGAGGGAATCTTTGAATTTGTTGAATTCTATTTTCAGTAATCTCAATAAAATTTTCTACAACCGATATAGGCCAGTTTTACAGGAGGTAATCGATAATTTGCAAATAATCGGTTTCGGCTGATCTTGTCCAGTCAATGGAGTATCGCATTGTTAATTTTTGTTCGTGCTTTCTTCATTACTTCTTCGTGAGAAACTAGATAACCGGCTTCGGCTTCTTCTACTGCATCCAAAATGCCTTGCTGTTGCTGTTCCGTTAATTCATCCCAGTCGTTAGAATTGGAAGGAGGATCAATAAGTCTATCCACAATATGATGTAATTTCTCCAGACTCTTTTGATCAAGAGAATCTATCTGTCGGAATATTTGTAGTTTTAATTCAGCGGTTGACATTGTGCTTGATTTTTTATTGTACGAGGCGCATCTTTTATTTTCCAAATATACACGATTTTCTTTTGATAGCCAAATTGAGGATAAAATAGCGGGGATTCCGAAAATAAATATTTTGACTCCATGTTCATGATTGAGCATATCTTCATTTTGCCACGGTTTGCTCAGCATACTAAAAATTTTCTCGGAAGTGGTTTTTTGTCTTATAAACTCAGATGCCTGATCCTTAATAGCTTATATTGTCGAAATTTTATATAAAAGCAGCAGATCCGTACCCGGGTATTTTGCGTGCGTCAATTTCAAAGTCTCAATTATTTTCCTGCCCGCCTCGTTGCTCCTGTTGTTAGCCAACGGGTGTAGGGTTATCTCCAAGGTGGCATTGTCGTAATTTTCGCACTCCCAATGCGTGGCTTAACTCCCCAACCGTGCAAAGGTGGTTTATAACCAGGCTAGCCATCGTATGGCGGTAACTGTTCTTGTCTTCTTTCTTGTGGCAATAGATCGGGTTGCCGCAATGAAGGTAATAGACGAAACCGTCCTGCTCCCGGAAACCGACTATCTCGTTCACCATTTTTATGTCAACCGGGAATAAGGGTAATTGGAATTGTATGATACGTAATTTTTTTCAAATGTACGACCTTTTTGTTTTCAATAACGACTTTGAAAATTATTGATCTTCAATAACAGGATCAGAAGTTCTGAAATTATTTGTTGGATTTCAGATTGTCGCCTTTCCGCAGCCCCATCAGATAAGGTTCGGGATGGGGTTTCCCATGTTTCACGTCGAAGGCAGTCACCATTGTTTCGGGTGTGAATACCACAGGTTAATCTTCTAGTTTTTTCACAGCTAAATAGCTCATCAGCCCCATACCTGTTTCGATGCACTCTTCATTGATTTCCATGGCAGGGGTGTGTAATGATGAATTTATCCTGTTGGGGTAACCTGTTCCCAGAAGATAGAAACAGGAACTGAAATTCTGGGCATAATAGGCAAAATCTTCTGAAGCCATCCAGATGTCAGTTTCAATTATACTCTCATCACCCATGTATTCCCTCATATAGGAATGGATTTTATCTGTGAGTACCTCACAGTTATAAAGGGATGGATAACCCTTTTGGATGTCGATATCGCATTCACAGCCTAATCCATGGGCAATGGATTTTGTAGCCCTTGTAATTTTTTCATGCGCTTCGTCACGCCAGTGCTCATCCATAGTGCGAAAAGTTCCTTCTATGTAAACGGTATCGGGTATTATGTTGGTTGAACCGTTCGCCTCTATTTTCCCAAACGATAAGACCGTTGGAGTTTTCGGGTTATTATACCTGCTGACAATCTGCTGTAACGTGACAATCATTGTTGCTGCGGCGACAACCGGGTCATTATTGTTATGAGGTTCGGCGCCATGGCCTCCTTTTCCTTTCACTTTTATCCTGATCTCATCCATGGAGGCCATGAACATGCCTTTTCGAATTCCTACTTTCCCGCTTTCTATGGAAGGCATTGTATGTTGTCCGAGAATAGCATTGACTTTGGGATTCTGTAGAACCCCTTCCTGTAAAATTTTAATGGCTCCCCCCGGTAATATCTCCTCCGCCGGTTGGAAAATAAGTTTCACAGTCCCATTGATTTCCTTCCCCAGTCTTTTGAGTATGTGTGCCGCACCCAATAAAGAAGCAATATGTAGATCATGTCCGCAGGCGTGCATCACTCCCGGGTTGACCGACTTGAAAGCGAGGCCCGTATTTTCGTGGATGGGGAGGGCATCCATATCGGCACGGAGGGCTATCGTATTGGCCGTTTTATGATTACCCCCCAGTGTGGCTATTATTCCTGTGTCGGCAACTGGTATCCAGGGGATTCCCCATTCATCAAGCGATTTTTTTATAAATGCTGATGTATTAAATTCCTTGAAAGAAAGTTCCGGATGTTGATGCAGATATCTTCTTTTGGCAAGGATGTCCTCCCTGATCCCGGAAGCGATTGCTTTTATTTCATCTTTTAGTGTCATCTGTCGTTGGCAATAAATTCCTTCACATACTCGTCGTCCGTCCATTTTTCATATTGGGAGATAACCCTCCCGATCTCGTCTGCTTGTCCTTCCGATAATTTCTCTTTGGGGCTCAAGCACCATATTCCTTTCAATAATCCCTGCCTTCTCAGTACTTCATGAATTCCTGCAATGGAACCCTTGAAATTATTGGGCACATCAAAAATGGCGGCATTCATATCGGTAACTTCAACGGCTACTTTCAGTATCTCCTCATAATTCAGGGTGTCACTTTGTAACCCGTCCCTTATATGGCGAAATAGTCCGATCGATTTTTTTGTCCAGACGGCGTAATGTCCCAGTAACCCGCCCACGAACTTTTTTTCAACCAGCCGGTCTCCTGTATGGATCCTATAGGGAGTGATCAAATCCAGCACGATATTGTCATCATTGCCGGTGTAAAGGGAAATCTCCTTGTCTCTTCTGGAATTACAGATTGCCCGTACTACCTCCAAAGTATGATACCTGTTGAAAGGGGCAGTCTTGATTGCGTAGACATTATCTATATCGCAGAATTCCTTCCAAAACGAATAGCTGAATATCCTCCCTCCCACAGAGGGTTGCAGGTAAAACCCGAATACCGGGATCACTTGTGCGACAGCTTTGGCACGCCCGATAAGCTCTTTTTCCGAAAGGGAACTTAATCCCCCCATGCTAAGTAACCCCAGATCGTAGCCGAGGCTTTTTGCAATACGGGCCTCCTTTACCGCCTGTGGAGTCGGCCCACAGATACCGGCCACTTTTATAAATGAGGTATCCGGATTTACTTTTTTGATTTCGTCAGCGGCAATTTCCAGTACTTTCTCATAATAATTATATTCCGGGTCTCGGATCTCGAACTGGGTAGTATGGACGCCAATAGCTATCCCGTCGACACCGCAAGAGATATAATAGCGAGTCAACCTTCGTTGCGTCTCTTCATCAATAGTTAAATCTTCGTGCAGGGCGAGTGGATGCGCAGGTATGAATCCGCCTCCTCTTAATCGTTTTAAAACTTCTGGATTTATTGTAGCATTCATCTGGTTGTCAGTTTAAAATTTTCCTTCCCTTTCTTGAAAATGGGTGGGTTTTTCTTTTATCTCTCCTCCTTCGATAACCCAATGGCTGACCAGCTCGATCATTTGTTTCAAACTGATATTGGGATATCCGAAAAGGTTGAAGCACTCGGCGGCATTACTTAACAAAGCATTCGATTCTTCGATGCCGGTAAATTTCGCTGTTTTATTGAAAGTTTTTCCGAATTCCTGGGCAATCCATCTTACCGATATTGTTTCGGGACCTGTAACGTTCAAAATCTTGGCCGGCACGGCACAATGGAGAAGTGACCTGATAGCAATTTCATTGGCATCCCCCTGCCAGATTACGTTGACATTCCCCATCGCCAAATCGATTTCCCTATCCCCGTAGACTGACTTGGCGATCTCCAGCAATACACCATAGGATACATCATTGGCATAATTTAATCTGTATATCAGGATAGGAGTATCATTCTTTTGGGAAAAATATTGGAAAATTCTTTCCCTTCCCAGACAGGATTGGGCATACTCTCCTATGGGAGAAGCCGGCATCTCCTCTGGCATTCCTCCTGATGTAACAGGTGATAAAGGATAGACATTCCCCGAAGAGAATGCCACGATATTGGATTGCTTGAATCTCTTAGCCACCATCCCCGGCAAGAATGTGTTCATTGCCCAGGTATAGGATTCATTCCCTGTAGTGCCAAATTTATGCCCCGCCAGATATATCACGTTGGGAGTTCCAGGTAGCTTTTTTAGATCATCTTCATTCAGCAGGTCCGCCTTGATGGTTGTAATGCCGTGGTTGTTCAGATCGTTCCATACGTCAGGATCGGAAAACCTTGATGCGGCGATGACCCGTTTCCGGATTTTCGTTTCGTTGATGGCATCCTTGGCCAGTTTGGCCATGGCAGGCCCCATTTTACCACCTGCGCCCAGAATAAGGATATCACCCTCTATCTTAACGATGTCATTCAATAATTGAGGCGAGGGCTTCAAATATTCTTGTAATACGGTATTCTTATCAAATGTTTTCATACGATTATCTTATTTTAAAAATATATCTATAAAGTTAAACAGGGCCAGTACTATTACAATGCACAGTCCGATGAATCCCGGTATTTTCAGGAAAGGTCTTATTTTATTTTCTTTCATGACTTTTTTATCATTTGCGATTAAGAACATGGCAATTCCGATCACAGGGACTATAAAAATGGTAATACTCTGTGCAAAAACGATCAGTTCCAATGGCGCACTCCCAAAGAGAAGCGCAATAATAGCACCAAAAGCCATCACAAGAGCTATCAGCAATCTGGTTTTATGAGAATCGAAGCTGCTCCCAAATCCTAATGCGTCACTCATTAAAGTTCCTCCAATAGTGGCATTTCCGACTATCGAGGAGAATCCTGCGGCAAACAGCCCGATTAAAAATACGGCAGAAGCGGCTTCCCCGAAAGCGGGCCGCAGTGCCAGGGACATGTCTGTCGCTGTTTTCACCTCGATCCCTAAAGGTTGGAGAATCGCAGCCGCACAAATCATCAGGATTGCGCTCAACACTCCCAGGACAATTATTCCGGTCAGGCTACTGTTTTTAGATACTTTTTCGTCTGATTTTGTATTTATTTTCTTTCTTTCCTGTACCAGGTAGGATGTATAAAAGGCTCCGACAATAGAAAAGCAGGAAGCCATGAAAGCGATGATCAGCCCCATGGATCCGGTCGGGACTTTCGGGATGATAAAACCGGAAATGATTTTACCAATATTGGGGCTTACCTCCAACAGGGTGATAAGGAATGCCAGCAACATCAAGCCTATCAGGAATATCATCACCTTTTCCAACACTTTATAAAAGTTCCGGAAGAAGAGCAACGCTATGCCGACACAATTGAAGAATATTATCCAGATGTTGTTATTTGTATTGGTCAATTCCCCGATGGCTATGCCTACCCCCACCGAGTTGCCGGTTTGAAATGAGGTACACACTAAAAAAATACCGATACCCACTACTGCCGCAAACTTTCTTCCCCACTTTTCACCTATTACTGTGAGTAGGGACTTATCGGTGGCCAAACCTATGCGTTCGGCAATAATAGTATATACAGCCATAAAAAAGATGGCGATAAGAATGATCCATAGTAAATCGTACCCGAAGTTTGCCCCTATTTTCGAGGTGATGGTCAGTTTGCTCGGGCCGAATACCAGTGCGCCGACAATCAAGCCGGGACCGATAGTGTGTATCCAATTGAATCGTTTCATATTTTTCAAATGATTCTTTTGTTTTCGTCATCCCAAAATACTTGTCGTTTCTCAAGATAAGAACGATGTGCCATTAAACATGTGACACCTTCTTCGTAAGCGACTTCTATATTGGCGCTTGGTGTCTTGTTTTCACGGATGCAGTTAAGCCATTCACGTAAATGCAAGTGTGTTACGTCTATTTGTTGACCACTTATAACGGTGTTTGTCAATCCGCGATCGGCATAGTATTTCTCAGATGCCGATGTGACCGCATCGATTTCTCCTGCATTAGGGTTGAACGATAATATTGGTGAATTGGTATCAATTAATCCGGATGCTATCCCTTTTTTGTATTGCGTTGAATTCCAGTCAACGGTTATCTTAATATTTTGCCCCAGTTCCATTGATGCATCGTGTCCCATAAAGACCCTTCCGCGATTCCTGCTGGAAGCAAGGTTCCCACTATACATCAATGTCAAGTCTCTATCAGGATATTCGAAGATACAATGTAAGCTATCGGGTATTTCACGGTTATCCTTCCAGTAGTAGATCCCTCCCGAAGAAGACACGGACTTGGGTATGCCAATCCTGAGTAATTGATTGACCGCATCAAATTCATGAGTGAATAATTGACCAATCATTCCGGTATCGTAAGCAAACCATTTAGTCCAATTATAAAACCGGTCGATGCTAAAAGGAATATGGGGTGTATGGCCTAACCATTGCTTCCAATCGATATTATTTTCATCTCCGGGTTTGAGATTACCTTTGCTATCCAGATGTCTAATCCATGCCCCATCTGCTGTATTACGGTTAGTAGTCGTTTCTATAAGGGTGATTTTACCCAATACGTTTTTGTCAATAATCTCTTTGGCTTGTTTAAAGACAGTACTCTGCGTGATTTGGTGTCCTAACTGAAAAGTAATATGGCTATCTTTTACCGCACGGTATAATTCATTGAGTTCCTCTTCTGTGTGTGCGATACTCTTTTCCAAATAGACATGTTTACCTGCTTTGGTGGCGTCGATCGCAATACGGGCATGATGATGATCGGGAGTAGCAATTATGACTGCATCAATATCCTTATCGGCAAGCATTTCCTGGTATGTGTGGTATCGTTTGACAGGAAATGGGGACGCTCCCGACAGGATATTATTATTTGCAATGGTCAAGCCACGTTCCGCATGTAGATCGAAAACATCACAAATACCGGTAATGGCAACATGAAGATTTTCCTGTTCCAGCCAGCTTTTTAATGTATTGTTGTTTTCTCTTTTCTTCACTTCTTCCGGATGCATAAATCCCAAGCCCGCTGATAATTGCTCTGCACGTTGCCCAAATCCTATAATTCCTACCCGGATTATATCCTGTTTCTGTTCTCTACCATAATCCGGAATAGAAAACTCCATTTTATCAAGTCCCAGCTCTTGAAGTATCCGTTGTCTTTTATCCTTGTCATAGTTAATCTTTTTGAGCAGTTCGAAACCGAACAACCCTGCGACCGGAATTCCTGCGAATGCTTTCAGTACATTCCTGCGTGAAATGTCTTTTGGTGTTTTTTTTATATCATCTAAAAGAGAACTCTGTTCGTTCAGATTTTCTTCTTTCGAGTTGTTATTTGTTTTTTCCATATTGAAGTTTTCTTTTATCACGAGAATAAATAAAAAAATCTAATCCGAATATTTTACTTGTCGGGAAAAGGGCTAATCCAAAGAGAACGATTGCCTCAATGAGTGTTCTATTAACAACCAAGTTGCTCCCGTCGGAAGGCAGGGTATATTCATATCCCACCATAGGCGGAACGTTCAGGTAATAGATGAAAACTAAAAACGATCCTATAATAGCCGCCGGTTTGAAAAGAAATCCAAATATCAATCCTAACCCTATGGTCACCAGTCCCCAGATATTCATGAAATCGACTATGGCCAAAATATTGGGATTTGAGATAATCCAACCGGAAAGACCTGATAAAATTCCTTGTGACTCCTGAAGAAAATTTGCTGATGTCCATTGAGGATTTAAAATTTTCGATATTCCCTCGTACAGAATATGCCAACCAATAACAAACCGGAGTACGAGTAATAATGTGAGTTGAGATTTCGAATAATTATTTTCATTTATCATATCTATTTTTCATTTAAAATCCAAATAAAATTGGAAGATTGAGTAAATGCTTATAAGCAACTAGCTAAAGCAAAGAAACAGAGTAGAGATGGACGATTTTTTATGCAATTAATATTTTTCAATTGACAGATACTCCAGCCTCTGGTTAATGTGAATCACATCTCTCTATTCATAGCTTGCTCTCAATTTCCAGGACATTTCATCCACTATTTTCTTGTATTTCTTGTCGTTGGCAAGATTAGTGAATTCCAGAGGATCTGTTTCGTAATCATACAGTTCTAACCCATATAAGCCTTTGCTCCATTCCGTATAGCGATACCTTTCGTTACGGATAGTACGTCCTTCTATCTCTACATTATCTCGATACCGTAAAACCTGTGTGAAAGCCGGATAATCCCATTCCATCCCGGGATTGTTCAGCAGTGGGACAAGGCTTTTCCCATCCAGGTCGGTCGGTGCAGGCAATTCGCACAATTCTGCCAGTGTCGGATAAATATCGACAAGTTCGACTACCCGAGAAGAGGGTGTCCCGTCAGTGATTCCCGGAACCGATATCAGTAGCGGAGTACGTGCCACATGTTCGAACAGGCTCTGTTTCATCCATTGCCCGTGCTGTCCGACATGATAACCATGGTCGCTCCAGAAGACAATGATTGTGTTTTCTTTCAATCCCAGTTCTCCCAGTGCATCCAGCAATTTTCCCACTTGCGCATCCATAAAGGAAATGGAAGCATAGTAGGCCTGAAGCACTTCCCTGCGGTGGGATTCCGATAATCCCCAGTGTAGAGGATCGGTAAATTTTGCCACATCCGGTTTGTTTGCCCAGTCATCTTCACGTTCTTCGGGTAGTAATAACTGGTCGGGGGGATACATGTCGAAATACTTTTTGGGTGCTATATAGGGACAGTGGGGACGGAAGAAGCCTACAGCCAGAAAGAACGATTTATCCTTATGTTGACGCATCATCTGTATGGCTACGTTTGCTGTTATGGCATCCGTATGTTCGTTATCCGTACCATCTGTCGCCCTAAAGGATAATGAACTGCCCAGTCCCCGTTTTGGAGTGTAATTTGTGATCAGGTGTTCTTCGGTCTTATCAATCCCGATGGGATTAAACCGTTGAGTCCATGATATGGAATCATCCATACCGTCGGTACCGATCTCTCCAGGAACACCATAGTGGAAAATTTTTCCGATCCTACCACTGAAATAACCATTTTCCCTGAATAGTTGGGCAATGGTTTTGGCTGAAGGAAGATTTTCCCTGAAATTGACTTCCAGGTCATATACTCCAGTTTTGTCCGGACGGTAACCGGTCATCAGCGAAGCCCTGCTTGGACCCGATAGGGGATACTGATTGTATGCCTTGTCGAAGCGGATCCCCTGCCGGGATATCCGGTCAATATTCGGAGTTTTCACCTGTGGATTTCCGTAGCAATGCATATCGGTGTTCAGGTCATCTGACGCGATGAACAACACGTTGTATTTTTTTGCGGGTTCAGTCGGCTGGGCTAAAATATTTGTTCCCGTGACCAAAGCAAGGGTCAACATTGTATTGACTTCACATTTTTTCACAACCATTGTGTTTTAGAGTCTAACAGTACTAAGACAAACATAAAAAGAAGCTATCCAAAGACTGGAAAGAAAAGATCAATTACTCATCTCTCAATTCCGGAATTTCATCAAATAATAAAAAACCTGTTATACGATCATTCTTATCAGCTCTTTTATGCTTCCATGAAGGATGATCGTGAGTCTCCTCCTGCCATTGGGTAAGTAATTTGGCTAATTTTCTACCCTCTTGAACATATTCCTGTAGATCGGCGATATTATTCAACTCAAAAGGATCATTCTCCAGATCATAAAGTTCAACCATAGGACGGGGTGCTGTAAATATCTGAAGTTGTTCTTTTGTCAATAAACCTTTCCTTTGTTGCTTTTTTAACTCATACCAACTCATACTTGAGCTCAGATCTGCTGCTGTCCCGTGAGGGAATTCATAATAGGCATTATAGATCAGCTTATATTTCTCGGACCGGATACAACGGATATATTCATCCGTATCATGCCAGTTACGTTCGGCAAAGATAAAATTCCTACCCCTTCCGGTATGATCGAGGACGACCTTGTGAAAACTCTCTCCATAGATACTTTGTGGTGTCGGAATACCGGCAAGGCTTAGAAGTGTAGGAGCAAGATCCACAGTAGTGATTAGACCATTCTCATGTACTGTCCCGGGATTAATCTTTCCTTCCCACATAAAGATCAGTGGAGTTTGTATTCCCGAGTCATAGAGTGAGCCTTTACTCCTGGGGAAGGGCATCCCATTATCACTAAGAAAGACAACAATGGTGTTATCAAGTTTTCCTTTTTCATCTAATATGGAAAGCATTCTGCCTATATTTTCATCCATCCGGGTTATTTCATCGTAATAGTCCGTAAGATCCCGACGGGTATCCGGCCCATCAACCAGATATGGCGGAACCTTTACTTTGTCCGGATTATTTTTTTGCGGGCAAACATTCCTGTTATAAGGACGATGCGGATCAACGAAGCCTACCCAAAGAAAAAAAGGATTATTCTCACATGCATGCAAAAAATCAATATAGTTTTTATAACTTTCTTCTGTCAGATTACCTTGATTTGGAAGATATCCTCCAGGGATCACTCGGTCAAATTGTTTATCTCCTTCCAGTCCCCAATGAGTCTTTAGCATCGAGCCTGTATAATATCCGGCTTCACTGAAATAAAAGGGTATTATTTTTATGCCCTCTTTCAATGGAGTATGCAAATCCTCTGTTCCTATGGTATGGGCAAACATTCCTGTCATCATACTGGTTCGGGAGGGGCTTGATTGGGGAGAGGTCACATATGCATTTTTAAAACGTATTCCTTTGGTTGCCAGACGATCGATATTAGGCGTTTTTATTGCTGGGTTTCCATAACAACCAAAATCCATACCCGCATCATCGGCTATAAAAACGAGAATATTGGGTGGAGAAGCAGACGGTTTTTGCCCCCAGATATTTTGTGAGAAACATATACTTCCGATCAAGTATGCCCAGATTTTTCCTTTTTTCAGCATATTTGACTCTAAAAAGGCTACCATAGTAAATGTATTTATTAAGTTTGGTGATAAATATCTTTTGATAAATTTAAATTCATTATTAGCGTGTTACCGCTATACCCGGGACAGGTGATACGGGTTGAATATCAACGAGTCCCCATTTGTATTCATCCGGACCAAGCTTTAAATCCGAATAGATAATATCATCCCATGTGACATCCTTGCCCGTGTAAGCTGATTCTCTTCCCATAATACCTGTGAGGGTTGAATGAGCAAGCTGCTCTGCATCATTAATAGGCTTATTCGTTCGAACAGCTGTCACAAAACATATCATCTCCTGGTCATAGGGCGAAATGGCTGTACTGTTGGTCGGCTGACCATCTTTTCCCAGTGGATATTCATATTCCCAGATAATATTGCCGTTATAATCAAATATTTTGTTCTGTCCATTTGTATACCCTTTTGTCCCTAAAATTATATCACCTACATTATTAGTGCATCCGTCCATTTCACGACACATCCCCTGGTAGTGCTTATTATCATCGAAAACGAAATCCACACTGAAAAAATCATACATATCCCCTGTTGGCCTGTGATAACGTCCTCCAACCCCCGATGCTTTTACCGGATGCTTTTCAAAAAACCAATTTACCCCGTCAATATTATGAATCATTAAATTTACAATGGAGTCACCCGTCAGCCATCTCCAGTTTGCCCGGTTCCTGATCATTGCTTCCATATCGCTCCATTCGGGCTTTCGTATGAAATTCCCAACTCCTCCCCTGTTGTAATAGCAGTTGGCAGATATGAGTTCGCCAATAGCACCATTTTTGATCATGCTGAATGTTTTATTATAATCGTCCTGATACCTTCTTTGTGTACCGGCAACGATTGTTAAACCCATTGATTCTGCCATTTTCCCCGAAGCAATGACTGATCGGATACCTACAGGATCGACTGCGGCAGGCTTCTCAATAAAACAATGTTTCCGGGCCTCTACTGCAGCCTTCAGATGCATAGGCCTAAAATGCGTTGCAGTAGCCTGTATAATTACATCCACATCGGAATCTATCAGCCGTTGATAGGCATCAAACCCCACAAAACAGTTTTCATCGGGAATCTCAACATTATTATTTTTCTTTAATGTTGCCCTGCATTTATCGATTTGATCCTGAAATAAATCTGCAAGGGCGATAAGTTGTAAATTGGGACCAGCATTGATAAAATTCACTGCCGCACCGGTTCCTCTTCCACCGCAGCCAATCAGTCCGGCTTTTAACATTTTCCCATCGGGAGCTTTTGTCGGAAAAACCGGTGCTTCGTAGGAGGAGGCTATTGTTGTTTTTCCCGGTTTGTTACAGGATGAGAGTAGGTATCCTCCTCCGATTGTTCCCATTACTCCTAAAGTGGCAGCATCTTTAAAAAATTTTCTTCTGCCGGGTTCTCTTAATTTATTTTTCATACGAATAAGTATTTAAAAAAATTGTAACTATCCAGGTTCCCTTTTTCTGGCCAATGATGGAGAACGTGGTAATGTTTTCGACCACCTGTCATAAATTTTTTAATTTTTTTCCTCATGCCGCCATTCGTGCATTTAAGTCGCTATACATCAGGTCATTGGAAGCCTCTCGGAGGTGATATGCAACCTTCAAAAGTTTTCGGAATGACCCTCCGAAAGAGGGTTCCCCGGCCTCGCCAAAACGCCGGCAAATAGCTTCTAATCCATTGATGTTTAAATTGTTGAATTTGCTCATGTCGATTATTTTACCGTTCTTTGCGCAGGTATGAAAAAGAACTTTAACACAGGACTCGGGAAGAGCCTCGAGGCGGACCGGGTGAAGCTCACCCGGCGGCGCGAGCAAATACTTCGTGAACTTGGCTTCCATGACGAGCTTGATTCCACGGAACTGGCGGAGCGATTGCCGGTCCGGACAAACGCCAACAGGACCCTGGCCAAAACCATCGGGGAGAAGGACAGGGAACTTGCCAGGATGGGTCTTGTCCTTTCTGCGCGTGAGAGCGGGATGAAAGTGAAAGAGGCCCGTATTGCCGACCAGGCATCCCGCATCGCCGAACTGGCATCCCGCGTCGCCGAACTCGAGGAGGGCGTGAAGCCCGTAAAAAAGAGCAGCGCGAACAGCAGCGTCCCGCCGTCCAAAAACCCGATCGGCATACGCCACACACAATCCCGGCGTAAGCCTTCCGGCAGGAAGACCGGCGGGCAAGAAGGGCACCGGGGGAGCACCCTGCCCCAATCCGAAAATGTGACCGGAACCGGGCGGTGGTACCCCGCCCGCGCATGTCCTGAATGCGGGAAGACCCTGGAGATGGACTCCGCCAGCGTGCGCGCCACGCGCCAGGTGGTGGACATACCGCTTCCGGTCGCGGCCACGGTCGTCAACCACATGGCGATGCAGGTGAAGTGCTCCTGCGGGCATTGCCGCAAGGGACAGTTCCCCCAGGAGGTGAACGCCCCCGTGTCGTTCGGTCCCAACATCATGGCGATGACATCCTACCTCAGCACTTACCAGAATGTCCCGTTCAAGCGGCTCACCCACCTGTTCGACACCATATTCGGGCTTCACATCAGCGAGGGATCCGTGTCCAACATGTTGAAAACCATGCGTAAGTTCTCCAAGACGCCCTACGGGATGATACGCCGGAAAGTCGCCGGGGGAAAGGTCGCCAGGGCGGACGAGACCGGGATCAACGTGAAGGGAGAAAACAACTGGCTCTGGGTTTTCCAGAATGCCGTGGCCGCCTTCCTCGCCGATCCTGCCGTTCCCCCCACCAACAACGACTCCGAAAAGGCATTGAGGCCAGCCAAGACCAAATTGAAGGTCAGCGGGTGCTTCCGCTCCGACGAGGGAGCGGAGAACTACGCCACCGTCGCATCCGTCATCCAGACGGCGGTCAAGAACGGGCAGAACCCCTTCGAGGTCCTTCGGGTCATTGCGACCCTCGCACAAATATAGCGTCGAGCTGTACATAGTTATTGACGGATTCATGGTTCTCTGCCTATGGGCGGAGTACCTGAGTAGTTACCAATAATATTGTTTGTAAAATTTTTCTCATATTAGAATGTTTTTCATTTATTCAAAACATATTCAATTCAAAAATATAGCATTTTCTTCGGTCAAACTACTTTTCTATTCGAGGAAAAAACCATGGCTCTCTGTATTGAGGCTTTATATATTTGTTCGCTTCACCGATGTTGAATGATTTATTCTTATCGTCATATTGTAAAGAGACTCCGCTCATCCGAGAAGCAATATTCCCCAAATGAGCATATTTGGCACATAAACTTCCTGTTTCTATCGTGCATGCCGTATTCCTGTCTCTTCTTTTCATGCATTCCAAGAAATTGAAAACATGATCTTTGTGATCTTGATAATCAGCTTTCACGATTTTCTCGGGAACCTTTTCCCTTTGGGGATAAACCTGCCAGTCATCTCTATTGGCGACTAATGTTCCGTTTTTACCGGTAAAGACTAATCCATAATTTTTACCATACGGACCGGATTCGATACCGGCATTATTCTCCCAAGTCAATATATAATCATTAAACTGATATAATACAGATTGAGTGTCAAAAGTTTCATGCATGCCATCCGGATAGAGAAAATTGCCGGCATTCGCCTGTATACTGTTGGGCATTGTTTTTACTTTCTTTGCCCACAATGCCATATCTAATAAATGTACCCCCCAGTCGGTCATAAGGCCACCCCCATAATCCCAAAACATTCTCCATGAACCGTGAAAACGTTGACTATTGAATGTCCGTTCAGGCGCAGGCCCCAACCAGGTATCAAAATCAACACCTTCCGGGATATTCGAATCAGGAACAGATCTGGTTATTGCCGCATAATTGAAGTTGGCATACACATGTATACGGGATATTTCTCCCAGTATACCCGAATCCAGGTAATCAATCATTTCTTTCCAGAGTTTCGCGCTTCTTTGCTGTTGGCCGACCTGTACTACCCGCTTATATTTATTGGCGACTTCCACCATCACGTCACATTCCGCCATCGAATTACTAACCGGTTTCTCCACATATACATCTTTTCCTGCTTTACATGCATCCACAAATTGCAGGCAATGCCAATGATCAGGTGTTCCGATAATGATCGCATCAATATCCTGTCGATCGAGGATCCGGCGATAATCATCGTACAACTCGAATTTTTCTTTCCGGATAGAAGCTAACTCCTTTGCCCGTGAGTCCAGAATCGATTTATCAATATCACATAATGCCAAACACCGTACTTCATCCGACTTCAGGAAACTCGACAAATTGCTCCATCCCATGGAGCGGCACCCGATCAATGCAACATTTATCGTATCGTTGGCGGATACACCCGACGTTGCGGACTTTAAATAGGCGGGCATTGTCAAACCTGTCGCCACGGCATAGGATGTTTTCTTCAAAAAAGAGCGTCTTGTAATTGTCATAATAATAGTGTGATAATTATAGATTACGAATCCAGATATTTCTAAAAGATACTGCTGTCCCATGATCCTGAAGCATCAAAGGAAGTCGTCCATGAGCATTGTACTCCGGCAATCCGATGTAAGGTGTATTTCCTTTCAGTATATAATTGTTCTGCACCAGAATACCGTTCAACACAACGGTTATCATTGCCGGCGACTCAAGTTCGCCACCTGTGCCGAATTTGGGAGCTTTCCAATAGATATCATATACCTGCCATTCATCGTTTTTTGTATAGGCATTGAACAACGGAGCCGTCTGTTTATATATACTGCCCACCATTCCGTTTACATAAGTATCATTATTGTCCCCATCCAGTACTTGAACTTCATAACGGCTCATAAGAAAAATCCCGCTATTCCCGCGATCCTGTCCGTTGTATTTTTCAGGAGCCGGAGATTTAAACTCAATATGTAACTGGCAATCGCCAAAATGTTCTTTAGTCATCATACCTCCTGCGCCAGGCTTGACAGATAAAACTCCATCCGTAACATTCCATCCGGGTTTTTCCCCTTTTTCATTTACCCATTTGGAGAGATCAGTTCCATCAAATAGTATGATGGCATCGGAAGGGGCGGAACCAGGGGTTTTACCCGGAATAACTTTCGCCGGGACGGGATAATACCATTCTGTTTGTTGAGGAGTCCACTGTGCTAGAGCTGCAAATGTGATAAACAAACCACATACGATTATTTTCACTTTCATGCGTCAATATTTTTTTATTTTAGTTTGTATTTAAAAAAATTAGATAAACAAGTGCGATGGTAATTTTCTCTATTGCATTTTTGTCTTTCATCTATAAAATCGATAATTCTGTGTATCAGTCTAGTTACCGTTGGTTTATTATGTGATCATTCATTTTGAGGTAATTATTTCAACATAGGGAATAATTCTTTAATTTCTTCTTCTGTAGGTTGTTTACCGTATTCACAAATTTCAAATGATTCAGCGGCTGTTATTGTGCTACCTTTTCCTTTTCCATACCATTTAGTAAGTGACTCTCTAACAGGAGTTGTAATGGATGTTTTTTGAGAATTTTTGAGCCATTCAATTCTTTCTTCTTTATCCGTAGGCGCAATAGTTGAATTTGTCCATGGGAGCCATTCAAAATATTGGGACTCATGTGCAGCCATTGCATATATTTTCTGATCAATAACATCCGAAATATCAATGGCTATATCGGGTTTAAAAGGATAAGGTTTCTGAAAGTTGTCCTGTGCATAAAGGAATAGTGGATTTTTCTTCAAAGATGGTGTATCAGAGACAACATTTGGAACAATAACCATATATGCTGCATCTTGAACAAGAATGGCAGCGTTTCTGTGGTCGGGATGATAATCATTTTGCCTGTGGCCAATTACTATATCAGCATTCCATTGTCTGATTAATCGGATAACATCTTTTCTCACATCAAGTGTTGCCATCAGTTCTCCATCATGATTTTCCAAGACTATATAAGACACTCCAAAGCGTTCCCCTGCTTCATCTGCTTCTGCTCTACGTCTCTTTGCAAGTGCTCCTCCACCCATTGATTGGTGCCCTGCATCCCCGTTTGTCAGTGATACAAAAAGCACATTATGTCCCATTTTCGCGAATTGAATGGCTGTTCCACCTGCTTTGCTATCTGCATCATCAGGATGAGCTCCGAATACAATTACATTAATCTTATCATTCCGGTTAATTTGGTTGTTTTGACTATAACTATTATTATAACAAAAAACAAAAATAATAAAGGCAAATAAGTATTTCATAGATATATGATATTTAGTGGTTATAGATGTTTCTGCTATGTCTCTGGATATCACTAAATGATTTTGTCTCGATAAGATAGGATTATTTTTTTTCATATTGATAAATATTTAATTCATTATTTATTTAATATGTTTCATCATTAGTGGGCACTTAAATAAAAAAATAGTTCTTTGAAATCTTTTGTAGATCGCAGTTTTGAGAAATTTTAGTTGTGTGACGATTTGAAATGCGATGATTATATTTTACTTTGCCCAAAAGTAAAAATCATGAATCAAGGCAAATATATTTTCGCGCAGCTTACAGATTTTCTACCACGCAGGGTATTTGACAATATCGTATCCAGACACGATGGAAACAAGAAAGTCCGAAGTTTCACCTGCTGGAACCAGATGCTATGCATGATCTTTGGACAATTGACAGCCCGTGACAGTATGCGGGACTTGATGCTGAGCCTGGAAGCCCATCAATCCAAATATTACCATTTGGGACTGGGGGCAAGCGTAACCCGGACAAATCTGGGTAAAGCCAATCGTAACCGTAGCTATAAAATCTTTGAGGATTTTGCCTATGTGATGATGGACAAGGCCCGTCAAAGTCATTACAGGGAGGACTTCGAAGTCAAGGTGGACGGGAACGTCTATGCCTTTGACTCCTCCACCATCGACCTGTGCCTGAGTGTCTTCTGGTGGGCGGAGTTCCGCAAGCACAAGGGAGGCATCAAGTTGCATACATTGTATGACCTGAAGACTTCCATTCCGACTTTCGTGTTGATCACCAGCGCAAAGGTCAATGATATGAACGCGATGGATTATCTTCATTATGAATCCGGGAGCTTTTATATCTTCGACCGCGGATACGTGGACTTTGACAGGTTGTACCGGGTGAATGAATCCGAAGCCTGGTTTGTCACGCGGGCCAAGAAGAACTTCAAGTTCCGCAGGATGTATTCCCGGGAAGTTGACAAGTCGACGGGCGTGCAATGCGACCAGATCGGGAAACTGGAGGGATTCTACCAGCAAAAGGACTATCCCGGCAAACTGCGCAGAATCAAGTATCACGACGTGGAACTGGGCAGGACTTCGTTTTTATAACCAATAACATGGACTTGACGGCCGTCGAGATAGCGCTACTGTATAAAAAACGCTGGATGGTTGAGCTGTTCTTCAAATGGATAAAACAACACCTGAAAGTAAAAAACTTCTGGGGAACGACCATCAACGCCGTTAAAATCCAGTTATATTGTGCTATCATCGCTTACTGTCTGGTAGCCTTGATTGGTTACGAATTGAAAGTTGAGCGTCCAATCTACGAAATTCTGCAAATACTCAGTATCTCCCTACTGGACAAAACTCCTATAAGAGAGATACTTACGAATTGCGATTACAAAAATGTCAAAGAGCTCGATTATAAACAATTAAAAATCAACTGGATCTAAGTGTCCAGTAGTGAAATTCAATTATAAAAAATAACTCAGACAAATAAATTCTAATAGGTATCAGTATATATTGAAATATAAAGGTTTAATATAAATAAGTTGAAAACTATCAATTAAGTAAATATGTATAATCAAAGTAAAGCAACTAAACAAAAATCTGCACAATTGAAAGAATATCAAAGTCAAATTTTAAGTCCAATAATAATTATTTTGACAATATTGTTTTCAAGTATTAGTTTACACTCTAGTGAGCTATATGACAAAGGTTTGTATCTAATTCCATTTCCTCAGAACGTTCAATTGGGAGGTGATGATTTCATTATTAATGGAGAAGTAATTATTGTAACTGATAAGGATAATTCAGAAGCAGATAAATTTGCAGCTGAAGAGTTAGTATTTACCTTAAAAACTGAATGGAATATTGAAGCAATATTATCTGAAACAGGTATAAAAGGGAGTAAATCTATTGTCCTTACACGTAACAAGGTTCCTGAATCGCTAAAAGAGCAAGGATATAGAATCACTACATCCAGTGATGAATTAATTATTCAGGCAAAAAGTGAAGAGGGTCTCTTCTATGGTACACAAACTTTACTTC
Organism: Proteiniphilum saccharofermentans; assembly: GCF_900095135.1. NCBI lineage: Bacteria > Pseudomonadati > Bacteroidota > Bacteroidia > Bacteroidales > Dysgonomonadaceae > Proteiniphilum > Proteiniphilum saccharofermentans. Next base: position 3,857,310 of record NZ_LT605205.1, on the reverse strand, counting down.
AGCTAATTAAAAAAAATAGTAACGGTTATATTATCCCGGGATTGGTTATTGAAGATTGGCCGGATATTAACAAACGTGCGGTTCATTATGATACTAAGCATCATCAGGATAAAATATCTTATGTTGAGAAATTTATAAGAGATCTAGCGCGGTATAAAATTAACCAGCTAGTATGGGAATGGGAAGATAAGCTGGCTTATAATAGCCATCCTGAGATTGGTGCACCTGGCGCCTTTACTACCGGAGAGATGCAGGAGATTACACGCTATGCACAAAAATATCATATAGAACTTATACCGTTAGTTCAGGGACTTGGGCATGTAAGCTTTATTCTTAAATGGCCACAATACAAACATCTCCGCGAAATTCCAGCCTCAAACTGGGAATTTTGTCCCTTAAAGGATGGTACTTACGATTTGCTTTTTGATTTATGGGAAGAAGCGATTGAAGCAACACCTGGCTCTGATTATATTCATATTGGTTCTGATGAAACTTTCGAATTATGCGCTTGTCCTGAATGCAATGCAAAAGCCGAAGAAATCGGGCGTAGCGGAGTCTATCATCTGTTTGTAAAAAAAGCGGCTGAACATCTTAAGAAAGCAGGAAGAAAGGTCATGGTATGGGAAACACCTATGGGATGGGAACACAATCCATCACCAATTAAAAACTTCACTCCTTCTAAAGGTTTGGTGCTCACAGAAAGTTACAACTATGATACTCCAGATTATCGGCATGCTAAAAGATCAAAAGATCTTGGATACGAGGTTTACGCCTACGATCCTAATCCCGGTATCGAACCGCTTTTTCTTCCTTATAAATATAGGGAGAGAAACAGTGGAAAAATGAAAACCACTGGGAGCTTGGAGAATTCTTATCAATTTTTGACTTCAGCTGCAGTTTCAGGAGTTTTTGATGGCATGATAACTACATCTTGGGACGATTCCGGATTGCACAACCAAATGTGGATGCTCAGATTTGCTACCGCTGCGGCTTATTCATGGAATGGTAGTTACCCCACTTTGCAAGAGTTTGAAAATACATTTTACAAGAATTATTATGGTAAAAATGTAATGGACATGGAAGAATTATATTCTCTTTTAAATGAAGGGGCATATTATTTTTCCTGGACATTTGAGCGGAATGTATGGCACCATGGTGAGATAGGCAAAACCCATATACCTGACATGCTTCGAAACGATAACATGGAATATAACCCATATTGGAATGCCCGGTATCAGAATAAAGTGGAAGAATCGAGAGAAACATTGCAAAAAATGGAGAGAGCATTACAAATAATCGAAAACAATAAAAGGTTAAATCCAAAAAACGACTATGATTTTGAATTATACAGAACTATTGCTGAATTGATTAGTCATACTTGCAGTACTTATCTGGACCTTTCGAGCTTAGAGAGTATAATAACCCGGGCACATAATTTAACCTTTACAGATAAAGCAATGGCCCACGAACAACTATTGAAGGCTAAGGAGTTGATCGAGTCAAGTATTGAACGCAGAACGAAAGTTTATAATGATTTGGTGAGGATATGGGAAATTACTCGTTTACCAAAAGGTTTAAGTACCCGTGGAAAAGAGTTTTTCCATCAGCAGGATCGTGCCCGTCATTTTGCGAATAGAGTGCCAGATATGTCATACTTAATCTATGATGAACAATTATTGAATATGGAAGGATATTTGGAAAGATTAAAGGATTATATAAGGTATTATAAAGAAAAAGTTCTGGACAATTAGAATTATAAATATGAAGACAAAAAATTATATTTTGATGGAAATAGCCGCCATAACGTTAATTATACTATTAACATTCGTTTCTGCTTGTAATAGGGGTGGTGAAAAGAACGATTATTACACTGAATCAGACTTTGAAAAAGTAAATAAGATAGATATTCATTGTCACATTAATACCACAAGAACTGCGTTTATGGAACAGGCTATTTCGGATAACTTCCGGATCCTCACCGTAAATACAAACGCGTGGGATGATATCACCATTTATGAACAGGAGAAATTTTCACTTTATCAAATAAACCAATTTCCAAGATACATTTCATATTTAACAACCTTTACTTTAGACGATTGGGATGATGAAGGCTGGCATAACAAGACAATTACTCTTATAAAAGAGTCAATAGACAAAGGTGCTATTGGTGTAAAAGTATGGAAAAACATAGGTATGGTTGAAAAAGATAAAAATGGGGAATTTATTATGATTGATGATCCCAAATTCGACCCGGTTTTTTCTTTTCTAGAAGATAATGGTATCCCACTTTATGGCCATTTGGGTGAACCAAAAAACTGTTGGCTCCCCATTGAAGAGATGACTGTAAACAACGATAAAAAGTATTTTAAATCTAATCCGGAATACCACATGTATTTACATCCGGAATTTCCTTCATATGAAGACCAGCTTGAAGCCCGAGATCATATGCTGGAAAAACATCCCAATCTTATATTTGTGGGAGCACATCTCGGGAGCATGGAGTGGAGTATTGATCTAATGACCGAGCATTTAGAACAATTCCCTAATATGACCCTGGAAATGGCTGCGCGAATCTGCCATATTGCAGCTCTGTCGCAAAAAGATTGGGATAAAGTGCGCAATTTTATTATTAAATATCAGGATCGAATAATGTATGGTACAGATAATAGCGATAGTGCCGAAAATGATAATGATCCCAAAAAATTAAAAGAACATTTACATAATGTGTGGCTAACCGACTGGAAGTTCTTCACAACAGATGAGTCAATCACTATGTGGGAAGTTGATGGTGAGATCAAAGGATTAAAACTTCCGCGTGAAATAATAGATAAAATCTACTTTAAAAACGCAGAGAAGCTATTCCCAAAATTCAAAAAAATGAAAACCTAAAACTATGAGAAAATTTGATCTATTATTACAGCTACTGTTTATTTGCTTGATTTTTCCATCATGTTCCAATAAAAATAAAGATTTCACATATTCAGAAAAAGGTGACATCTGGATAAAAAACGGAGAGATTGAACTTAAGCTGGATTCCGAAATGAATCTTCTTGTTTTTTATAAAGGTGGAGAAAAGCCATTGAATTCAGTCGATAGTCTAACCCTGCCAAGTCATTTTATCAGAGTTGATGGTAAAGATGTAACAAAATTTATAGTCGATTATAAACAAATCGCTATTGAGTCAATTGATTCATATTTTGGCAAAGGAAGACAACTTAGAGTGAATGGCGTTTCAGAACCGGAAACGGGGATCCTTTTGGAGAAAACGTTATCCATTGAATTGTATGACAAGTATCCCAATGTAGCAATCATAAGTGCATCATATAAAAATCTGGGAGAGGAAAGTATCTCTGTGGATAAAACGATATCAAATTATTTCAAATTGGATGCATCAGTTTTTAATTCTGTGAATAAACCATTCGATTTTTATTCTTTCCAGGGAGCTTCAGTTTCTTGGGGAAAAGATTATATATTTCCAATAAAAGAAGGATTTCAGCAAAAAAATTGGATGGGTGTTCAACCAGATACTAAGACAGGAGGGGGAATACCCTTTGTAGATTTATGGAATCAGGATATTGGACTTGCCATCTCACATATTGAAACAAAACCACAACTTGTTTCATTTCCTGTAAAAGTTGAAAATGATAACAGGGTGAGTGTGTCTATTCTAAATGAAACGGAACAGGACTTATTACCCGGTGAAAGTCTAAAAACAATAAAAGGAGCCGTAATCACACATTCTATGGATTATTTTGACCCTCTAAGAACTTATTCAAATCTCATGGCTGATCAAGGAGTAAAACAACCTGCTCCTTCTATGGGCGCACATGAAGCAATTTGGTGTAGTTGGGGATATTTAACCGATTTCACACTTAATGATATCTACGGGGTAATTCCTAAATTAAGAGATTTAGAAATTAAATGGATCGTAATAGATGATCGTTGGTGGGATAAATATGGAGACTGGAATCCACGTAATTATACCTTCCCCGAAGGAGAAAAGCAAGTAAAAGAGTTCGTGAAATCAATACATGATCTTGGGTTTAAAGTGAAAATTTGGTGGGCACCAACCCCTGTTCAACCTGAAGTCATACCTGTATGGGATGGTTCGGTGGATCCGGGATTAGCAGAAATAGCAAAAAAGCATCCGGAGTGGCTCATAATGGATGAAAAAGGAAATTATTCACGTGATAACCGTGACATGTACCAGTTTTGTCCAAGCTTACCAGATGTTCAGGAATATATAAAAGAATTGACTACACGTTTTATTGACGAATGGGGTTTCGATGGCCATAAGTTAGATGCCTATTATGTGGTTCCTCCATGTTATAACCCGGCACATAATCATAAGGATCCTGCGGAGTCTTACCAAGATCTTCCTAAGTTATTAAAGGTTATTTATGAAACCTCGAAATCAATCAATCCGTCTTCTGTAACTGAAATCTGTAATTGTGGAACAACGCAGGATTTTTACCAATCAGTTTATATCGACCAACCTGTAGTTTCTGATCCAACAAGTGTTGAACAAGTTCGAAGAAGAGTGAAATCAATGAAGGCACTTTGGGGGTCAAATGCTCCCATCTTTACCGATCATGTGGAACATATTAGATTAGATGTGGATATTAATGACAAAAGCGATACCGCTAAAGTAGGAGAAGATTTTGCAACATCCATGGGGGCTGGAGGTGTGATCGGAACTAAGTTTACCTGGCCTGAGGGTCCTGAAAATATGCAGTTGACAAGCGATCGCGAACAACATTGGCAAAAATGGATAAAACTTTACCATGAAAAAATGCTCAGTAAAGGAGATTATCTGAACCTTTACGATATCATTTACGAAAAGCCTGAATCACATGTGATCCAAAAAAATGAAAATTTTTACTATGCCTTTTATGCTGACGAATGGAATGGTCCAATTGAATTGCGAGGACTTAAGAATAAAACATACCGAGTTTACAATTATGTAGATGAGAAAGATTTGGGAATAGTGAACGGACCAATCGCTGAAATTAATATCGATTTTTTTAATCACTTGTTGATAGAAGTTACACCAATAGAGTAAGGAGTTGGAATTATTTTACCGAGAGAAAAAACTGCCTTGCACTTTTTGAAATTCATTGATATGAAACTCTGTGAATCCGTGACAATGGCATCAATATCATTCACCCGAGCGATAAAACAAAAACTTCTCTTGTCAAACTTGGAAGTATCAAATACAGCAATACATTCTTTAGCCATTGATATCATTGTTTGATAAATGTGTGTCTCCTCAACATTGGGTGTGAGATACCTTTCTCAATTGAAAAATTTCTCATATCTATCTGTTTTCTACAAAAATAGTATCTTTTTCATAATAAATATAATCCACAACGGTTATTTCGAAATGTTGTATTTCGAAATGTTTCGAAATTAAAAAAAAATACATCTAATTTCATAATACATTGATTTACTATCATTTAAAAGAACACGCAAAGGGTTATGTTTTACAACATATATATTGCCAATTTCGAATCTTTCGCAGAAAGCTATTTTTGTATTGAATATAAGTTTAACGAAAATAATAAATTATTATGAACATTGATTCTCTCAATTGGCATACGTATCGTGAAATCTGTCAACAACCAACATTGTGGAAGGAAACCTACTCCATCATTGCAGAAAAAGAACAAGAAATATCCGATTTTATGTCTGAATTTTACACTGATGATGTGATAATAATATTTACAGGTGCCGGTACATCTTCGTTCATTGGCAATATTATGACGTTTATGTTACCAAAACAAAAAATATATAATATTAAATCCGTTCCGACTACTGACGTCGCAACTCATCCAAATACTTTCTTTCAAAGAAACAAAAAATATATGCTAGTATCTCTAGCTCGATCGGGCAACAGCCCGGAAAGTATCGCTGCAGTAGATAGGGCTAATTCAATTTGCGGAAAAAATATTTCCCATATTATGATAACCTGTAATGATTCGGGAGAATTAGCGAAAAGGGCAGTTAACAAAAATGCGCTCTTATTGATACTGCCTCCGGATACAAATGATAAAGGTCTTGCCATGACAAGCAGTTTTACTTCCCTGCTTCTGGCTTCGATGTTAATCTTTGATATAAAGAAAATTTCATTGAAAAAAAACGAAATAGATAGATTGTCCGGAAAGGGTGAATTTATGATTACTGGCTACGCCGATCTGATTTTCAAAATAGCATCCAGTGAATTTCAACGGGCAGTATTTTTGGGGTCTGGGGAAAGAAAAGGTATCGCGGAAGAATGTCATCTAAAATTACAGGAGTTGACAGACGGCAAAGTAATTTGTCTGTTCGATTCATTTCTGGGATTCCGACATGGTCCCAAAGCAGTGATAAATGAAAAAACAGTACTCGTTTACCTTTTATCCGACGACGAAAAAACATTCCAATATGAACGAGATCTTATTCTACAAATTAATCGACAAGAGAAGCCTGCAATCCAAATATATGTTGCACAAAGTAAAAAACAAATAGACAATATTGAATTTGATCTGGAAATGATTCCGGAAAAGTACGATCAAACTGCATATGATGTAATACTGTACGTACTAATCGGTCAATTACTGGGTTTATTTAAATCCATTGACCTGAATCTTGATCCTGATAATCCATCTGAAAGTGGTAAAATATCAAGGGTGGTAGAAGGTGTAACAATTTATTGATTAATAAAAATAAAAATGCCAAAAACAGAAAATATTTTAAAAAGAATAGAGGAGTTAAAAGCTGAAACAAACATTCCTCGTACACTTTTTGCTGTATGTCCAAACTCCATATCCGTTATTAAGGCAGCTTTTCGGGCAGCAAAACGAAACAATGCTCCCATAAAATTCGCTGCTACACTTAATCAAATTGACTCTGACAAAGGGTATGTGGGAATTACGCAGAATGAATTCACTAAAATGCTGGAAGATGAAGCGAGATCCGTCAATTTCGAAGGACCCTATATTGTTGCAATCGATCATGGGGGTCCCTGGCTAAAAGATAAACAGTCACTGGAGAAATGGAAATTGCAAAGAGCAATGGATGGAGTAAAAAAATCTTTTGAGGATGCTATTGAAGCAGGCTATGATCTGATTCATGTAGACCCCACGGTAGATATTTTTATTCCTGAAGGAGAAATTATTGATATAAAGGTAGTAGTTCAAAGAACGGTAGAGCTGATTAAACATAGTGAGAACTTTAGGCGTCAAAATAACCATCCCATTATCTCATATGAGGTAGGGACCGAAGAAGTACATGGAGGATTAGCTGATGAAAATACCTTCGATACATTTATTGAGCTCTTAAAAAGGGGATTGAAAGAGGAAGGACTCTCCGATGTGTGGCCCTGTTTTATTGTAGGTAAAGTGGGGACGGATTTGCACACCAACACATTCGACAAAGAAGTAGCCACAACACTCACAAAAAAAGTAAAACAATTTGGCAGTTATATTAAAGGACATTATACCGATGGCGTTTTGAATCCACAAGACTATCCCCTATGCGGGATTGGAGCAGCCAATGTGGGGCCTGAATTCACAATCAGTGAATATGATGCATTGGTTGAATTAGAGGAACTAGAACGTAAAATGTTTGAGAAAAAAAGAATTGCCGTCCTGTCAAATATGAAAAAGACTCTATGGAGATTGGTGCTGAATTCCAATCGTTGGCAGAAATGGCTGCAACCCGAAGAAAAAAATATCCCCTTTGAAAAGATCTCAACTGAAAGGAAAGAATGGCTGATAAAAACGGGATGTCGCTATATCTGGCAAAATCCTGAAGCTGTTGTAGCACGTTACCGTCTCTATGAAAATCTGAAAAAAAACGGAATAAATGCGGAAGAAATTGTACTTTCACGAATCGAACGCGATATGGACAAATATTTCTATGCATTTAATTTAGTAAATCTTAATAACTATCTCACATGATAAAATATGATGTTGTAGCGATAGGTGAATTGAACGTGGATCTGATCCTGAATGGAATTGAAAGAACTCCCGAAATCGGCAAAGAGGTATTTGCCAAAGATATGCTTCTTACTTTGGGCAGCTCTACAGCAATATTTGCAGCTAATATTGCCTGCTTAGGTTCTAAAACCGGTTTTGTGGGGATGATTGGAAAGGATACTTTTGGAAAGCTAATTGAGTCATCCCTTAAAAAAAGAGGGGTGGACACCTCTATGCTCATTTATTCTGACACCTATTCCTCTGGCGCCACCATTTGCCTGAATTATAATGAAGACCGTGCGAATATAACGTATCTAGGAGCAATGGCCTTTATGACTTTTGACAATATTGACAAAACAGTTTTTACTCAAACAAGACATATTCATCTTTCTTCGATTTTCTTGCAATCAGGAATTAAAAGAGATCTTCTTGCTATTTTACAATTCGCACGAGAAAATAATGTGACTACTTCGCTTGATCCACAATGGGACCCTAAAGAAGAATGGGATATGGATTACAAGACAACTCTACCTTATGTTGATATATTTCTGCCCAATGAGACCGAATTAAAACACATTACACAGTCTGACACACTAGAAGAAGCGATGAGTAAAATTCAACCACATATCAATTTATGTGTGATAAAATGTGGTAGAAGAGGATCCATTTTATTACAAAAACAAAAAGAGCCTATCATACTGGATGCTTTTATAAACAATGAAGTAGTTGATGCAATTGGTGCTGGGGATAGTTTTAACGCTGGTTTTATCCATTCATTTGTTAGGGGGAGATCTCATAAAGAATCTCAAATCACAGGCAATCTAACAGGTGCGATCAACACAACCACAGCAGGTGGAACGGGAGCATTCACTTCTAAGGAAAAAATAAAGGATATCGCAAGGAAAAAATTTAACCAGGAACTAAAAATCGAATAACATGACCTTACAAGAGAAATTAAAAGAATATCAATTAAAACATGAAGCAATCCTTGCAACCAACTTCTATAACTTGGAAACTTTACAGGGAATACTTCTTGCTGCTTCAGAATGCAATTCGCCGGTTATCCTGCAACTAACACGCAGCTCCATAGAATATATTGGTTTGAAAGAAGCTGTTGTTCTTGCACGTCAAGCTTTGGATAGTTTTAAGATAGAAGGTTGGATACATCTAGACCACGGAGATTCTTTAGAACTGGTGAAAAAGTGTCTAACACAGGGATTTGACTCAGTGATGATTGATGCAAGCAATGAACCATTTGATAAAAATGTGGAAATCACAAGCAGAGTAGTGGAAGAAGCGTCAAAACATGGTGCAAATGTGGAAGCTGAACTGGGCTATATTGCTAAACTAGGACAGGAGCAGAGTGGAGTTTATACAACGGTAGAAGAGGCTACAAATTTTGTAAAACAGACAGGAATTAACGCGCTGGCAATTGCAATTGGCTCATCACATGGTTTCTATAAATCTGCACCAAATCTTAATATTGAAAGGTTGAAAGAGATACATGCAGCCGTGGATACCATTCTTGTACTGCATGGAAGCTCCGGAATTCCGGATAGTATGCTGCAAGAGGCAATTCGGAATGGAATCACAAAAGTGAATCTGGCTACGGATATAAAAAACACCTTCATGAAAGCATTAAAACAGATACTATTCAATACTGATGAAATTGATTTACGTAAAGTATTCCCAAAAGCTACTGCTCAGGTTGTGGATTTGTTGGTAGACAAATTTAAAGCGACCTGCTAAACAGACAGCATGAGAGACTGAAATCGCTACAGGTCATTGAGAAATTTAGAGACTGTCAAGCACAGAGAATCATATACTATCTGAAAATAAGCTGATTATTTATATAATAGCATTGGGAAATTTACAATGAAGTTAAAAATAAACTATTAGTATGAACATTAAAAGCAAAATAATGAAATATTTTTCAAATTTATATCACCTAGGTATATTGGTTTTGTTTATAGGAATATTTGCCTGTCAATATCATTCTCAAAAATCAATAACTGATAAATTTCCTCCTCAAATGGTATTGTTTGGATCATATGAGGAAAATCCTATTTTTTCTGGTACTAATAGTAATACATGGGACAAGTATATAAGAGAACGCGGCTATATCTTAAAAGATGAGGGAATATATAAAATGTGGTATACAGGATATAATGGAGGAGACTCATCTATTAAATATCTTGGTTATTCAACATCGACAGATGGTGTTAAATGGAGCAGATACCAGGATCAACCAATTTTTAATGATAAGTGGACCGAAGATATTTTTGTGATTAAAGATGATGGAATTTATTACATGTATGCAGAAGGTAAAAATGATATTGCACATTTGCTTATATCTACAGATGGAATCAATTGGAATTCCCAAGGAAATTTAATCATTTTCACCACAAATGGTGATACAATTCCTGCTCCTTATGGAACGCCTACTGTTTGGATTGAAGATAATACATGGTATTTATTTTACGAACGAAATGATTTGGGCATCTGGTTGGCAACATCTAAGGATAAAATTAATTGGATGAATATTCAAGATGAGCCAGTGTTAAAAATGGGACCTGAAAAATATGATGAGGGTGCTGTAGCTGCAAACCAAATAGTAAAATATAATAACCGCTATTTTATGTATTATCACGGTTCAACAAACCCTAATTGGGCAAATCCAGAAGAAAATGCAGAATGGTCTTCCTTAGTAGCCATGTCCACAGATCTAATAAACTGGACTAAATATCCTGACAATCCTCTAGTAAAAGGAGATACTTCCAGTCCAATTTTGGTGTTTGATGACCATGAATATCGATTATATACTATGCATGATAAGGTATGCGTATATTTTCCAGTTTTACATTGATCTATTATTAATCACCTATTATGAAACATCACTACTGGACACTTAGATCCAGTTGATTTTTAATTGTTTATAATCGAGCTCTTTGACATTTTTGTAATCGCAATTCGTAAGTATCTCTCTTATAGGAGTTTTGTCCAGTAGGGAGATACTGAGTATTTGCAGAATTTCGTAGATTGGACGCTCAACTTTCAATTCGTAACCAATCAAGGCTACCAGACAGTAAGCGATGATAGCACAATATAACTGGATTTTAACGGCGTTGATGGTCGTTCCCCAGAAGTTTTTTACTTTCAGGTGTTGTTTTATCCATTTGAAGAACAGCTCAACCATCCAGCGTTTTTTATACAGTAGCGCTATCTCGACGGCCGTCAAGTCCATGTTATTGGTTATAAAAACGAAGTCCTGCCCAGTTCCACGTCGTGATACTTGATTCTGCGCAGTTTGCCGGGATAGTCCTTTTGCTGGTAGAATCCCTCCAGTTTCCCGATCTGGTCGCATTGCACGCCCGTCGACTTGTCAACTTCCCGGGAATACATCCTGCGGAACTTGAAGTTCTTCTTGGCCCGCGTGACAAACCAGGCTTCGGATTCATTCACCCGGTACAACCTGTCAAAGTCCACGTATCCGCGGTCGAAGATATAAAAGCTCCCGGATTCATAATGAAGATAATCCATCGCGTTCATATCATTGACCTTTGCGCTGGTGATCAACACGAAAGTCGGAATGGAAGTCTTCAGGTCATACAATGTATGCAACTTGATGCCTCCCTTGTGCTTGCGGAACTCCGCCCACCAGAAGACACTCAGGCACAGGTCGATGGTGGAGGAGTCAAAGGCATAGACGTTCCCGTCCACCTTGACTTCGAAGTCCTCCCTGTAATGACTTTGACGGGCCTTGTCCATCATCACATAGGCAAAATCCTCAAAGATTTTATAGCTACGGTTACGATTGGCTTTACCCAGATTTGTCCGGGTTACGCTTGCCCCCAGTCCCAAATGGTAATATTTGGATTGATGGGCTTCCAGGCTCAGCATCAAGTCCCGCATACTGTCACGGGCTGTCAATTGTCCAAAGATCATGCATAGCATCTGGTTCCAGCAGGTGAAACTTCGGACTTTCTTGTTTCCATCGTGTCTGGATACGATATTGTCAAATACCCTGCGTGGTAGAAAATCTGTAAGCTGCGCGAAAATATATTTGCCTTGATTCATGATTTTTACTTTTGGGCAAAGTAAAATATAATCATCGCATTTCAAATCGTCACACAACTAAAATTTCTCAAAACTGCGATCTACAAAAGATTTCAAAGAACTATTTTTTTATTTAAGTGCCCACTAATGATTGAATTTAATTTCGCAATAGTAAAACATTTTGGTTAGTATTTTCAAAATGTCGAATCAGATCTTCGGACCAGCTATAATTTTTAGGAATATCGCCAAATAATGAAACTTTTGTTGGGTAAATTAGGGCTGGTAGTTGGTATACGTCAGTTACGCGCAAGCAGTTCAGCATTTCAATGGCATATCCTTTGCCATCTTGCTGACTTGAAACATCCTGTGTTGCAGGAGGATTTTTTAGTGCGAGCCATTCGCATTTATTGTCTAATAATGCTGCATATAATGCTACAACTACGTTTTCATTCTGTGCGGCAATCCCGATTTTCAATGGATCAACTTCCGGTAAAGTCCTGCAATATTCTATACATCTTAGAAGATCATATACTTGCATTGAAGCGATTGTTCTGCCTGTCCAAGCTGCAGATCTTCGTATATGCCACTGTAGGCCCGGATCCCAACCAGTTTCACCAATACCTCGAGGTTCAAAATATGCAATATTCCAATCAGTTTCTAATTCAGAAACGAAGCCCTGCGATTCATTGCGTTCCTCATCGTAGTTTTTAAGGACAATCAATAAAGGTTTTCTTTGTGTTGTGTCCTGTCTCCAGTAAAAATTAATTTTTAACCGCCAACCTTCTTCAGGTACAAAACTGTGTATATTCCATCCAAATTTTGCTCCATCAAGTGAACGAAATTCTATTTTACTATCAAAAGGTGTCTCAGCACTGGGAAACGCTCCAAATGTTTTATTAGTCAAAAAATTCTTCACCTTATCTCGGTGTGAAAACATTTCTTCTTTGGAATATATTTGGGGAGGTTGTGACAATTTTATAAATGAATCTTGAATTGTTGTAGTGCGGTCATTCTTAGGGACTCCGTTCAGATAGACTTTTAACTCATTTGCGCTAAGCAAATTATTTTCATCAAGACTGATATCTCCAGCTTCATCAGTCGTAACATCCTTATTCATTAGATGTTTTATAAAAAAAGCATGTATATTTTTTCTGGATATTTCATGGTATGAGTGTCCGCCGGGTGTTTCTATCAATCTTATATTTTCAGACATACCATATAAATTGTAAATCTTTTTGATATCCAAATATAGTTTTTTTACTGACTCAATCGTATTAAGTCCATCACGATTTGCTTGTGCAATTAATAGAGGTCTGGGAGAAATTAAGGCTCCTATATCCTGAAAGTCGATCTGGTAAGTATTAGTTGGCATCATACAGTCACAATGCCCATCAATAGTCCGTTTTCCCACTTGATCTTGTAAGGTGCTGGCCCCACAAACCGGAGCTACTGCTTTAATCCGTGTATCAGCAGCAGCAATATACCAACTTTGCGAGCCTCCTCCTGAAATTCCAGTAACACCTAAATTATCCATATCCACTATCGGTAAAGAACTCAAAAGATCAATTCCACGGATTGCGTTCCAAAGTTCAACGCCACCTGGGTTATATCCACGACTATACCAATTAAACCAACCTTTGGAATATGGTCCCCAATGATGGCCATGAACCTCTCCAAATTGGATATTTTCAATAATCAAACAAATGAACCCTAGTTTGGCCAGTTTAGCCGGATATGCCTGATAACCCACGTTTTGGGTTCTAGAGTGTCCATTTACGTAAAGTACTGCAGGTTTCGGGGTCTTTATATTGTCTGGAATATAAAGATGAGCGGGAACATACAAATCGGGTAATGATTCATAATAAATTTTCTCAATTCTATACCCATCTTGCTGAATGGTACCGGTATACTGTACATTAAGGTCGGTTCTTTCTTCGTAAAAATAATCCTGAATACCCATCATCTCAATAAATTCTTTGTGCCGTTGTTCTCTGACATTTTCCAAATCATCCTTAGAATGAATATCAGATAATGCGTTATTTGTTATTTGACAGGCAACTTTAGAGAGATAATCCCGAATATTGTTCTCTCTTATAACATTCTGACCATAGACGTGATGTATCCCGGAATGTCCAATAATAAAAATTACACATATGTAGAATACTAAACTCTGTCTTTTCATGACAATTTACTTTAAATGATTTAAACTATGACTAATTTTTCTACTTTGCATTTTAGTTTAATGATATCACATTTTTGACTTTATATCTGAATATAAATAATCAGTCACATCGCATAAGCAATACCCAATCTTCATCATTGTTCTGTGACGGACTAAAATGTACACTGTCCCTATTATCAAATAGCCCTTCAACAGGATAATAATCGTTATTACGGGGGTCAAACCACTGTACGCGTATATTCGACTTAAAAAACGACATGTCAATCTTGGCACTACCCTGTGCAGGAATATACACTACGGCAAAAGTCCCATCCCTGCTTTTGGCCAAAGCCATTCTTGCAAGATCCTCGCCAGGTTGGTTCAGTAAAGCCTGGCTGATAGCCTTACCAGTTCCACACATGATGAGAATAATGGTCAAAAACAGATGAACAGTGAGTTTTGTCTTAAACATATTGAATTTTCTTTATAACAAACCTTTGAATCTACAAATAATAATTATTATTATTACTGGACATTATATTGATTAAGAAGTAATATAATTGACAATCAGATGTGTAAAATTAAATTCTATTTATATTCTTTTAATTAGATACCGCCTAAGTTAAACAGGTTATATCCATTTCCAGTCTGATTTCTGTTGGTTTTATAAAAGGGATGGTTGTACCTGCGGAGCGCATTTGGAGCATCCTCGGCATTTTTATCAGCCCAAATACGGAGCCATCCGTCTTTTGAGTAGGAAAGGATTTGTTCCCCCGGTAAATCGGTGAACTTTGATGCCATAGCGGATAATCCTCCAATATTTCCGATCACATTTCCTTTCCTATCCAGAATATCGCCGTTTCCTTCAAAATAACCTTTCACCAATTCATGAATGCCATCACCGTTGAGATCAACCGGAATGGTGGTATAGACGTCAAATCCGAGGTTTATCCTTTCTCCGTTATAAGCTTTGTAGGTATATTCGGTTACGTCGGTACGTACTTCTCCTTCAGCAGTCCTGGTTTTCACACCTACTTTCACACCAAGTACATAGTGTTCCCCATCATCACCCAGTCTAGCTGCCCAACCTGTATCCATATGCCCGTTTTCGAGATCTGCCCATATCCGTTTACCCTCTTGGTCATACAGTACTACCCGGGGGTAGGTAGGTTTATGTGTTTCCCTGCAGGTGAATATTGTCCAGGTATTGTCCGCATAATTGAAAATGGGCTGGATAATGTCTGAATGCCCTTCCCAACTATCTTCGTCGGCACAAAATAATTGCTCTCCTTTGTCAAGTTCAATCGTGCGCTCTCCCCACAGGAGTTCGTCAATCCCGTCGTTATTGATGTCAACCACCGGGGTTACGTGGCTTCCCTGAGCACCTTTAGCATCTGCAGGGATATAATGTTCCCAGCGTTGCTCAAGATCTTTGTTCCACGCTTGGAGCCGCATAGGGCCATAGGTCCCTTGTGCCGTTAGCAGGACAGGCTCTCCTCTTGCATAGCCACCCATTATAAAATGCCGGTAAAGTGCCGACATTCCCTGGGGCACTTCGGGCCGGGGCCATGGAATTTCCGACAGTATATTACCGGTTTCAGGATGAAGCTTTTGTAGCACATAATGGGCAAAATTAAGCGGATGTTCCGGATCCTGATTATTGATGATCCATAGTTCATCCATCCCGTCCTGATCGAGGTCGAATGCAAACAAGGGGCTAAACCATATACCTGGTACCACACCTTCACCCAGATCCTTTTTCCAGAGCAATTTTCCCTCTACATTTAATACGGCTAATTTAAGGGTGTGTTTCGGGAAAAAGAACATGCCCTCCCAAGGATCGACTTCGGCTTCTTCCGAATACATCACTGCTATCGCTCTAGGTTGATTTATTCCTAAACTTACAGGTACTGCACGGAGCTGACCGAACTTGTCAGCAAGCTTTATACTCATGATGGGTTGAATATTAAAATTCTGCGAAAAGCCCATTTGACATGCCATGAAAAAAATAATCGTTAAATAATTAAAAGTTTTAATACGCATTGAACTGAATATTAACTTGAAAAATAAGATCAATGGAATTGCCAACTTATTTGAGACAATAAGTTAAGCAACATTTTTAATTAATTGTTTTTTAATATTGTACTGTTTCCAAAATTCATCAATAGTCAAATTACCCAATGCTGAGAATCTTCTTTTATGATTATACCAGGATTCAATATATTCAAATACATCCAAGCACATCTGCTCTTTTGTTTTAAGCTTGGTACCATAAATCAACTCGGTTTTGAAAGATTTAAAGAAACTTTCAGCCACCGCATTATCCCAACAGTTGCCTTTCCCGCTCATGCTTTGCTCTACCCTATGGTACTGCAACAAATTAACGGTCTGTTTGCAGGCATATTGAATGCCCCTGTCAGAGTGAAAGATCATCCCTTCTTTAAACGGTCTGTTTCGGTTGGCCATCCTGATAGCCGGTATGACAGTGCCGGAAGCAGTCAAATTATCGCTGATAGACCACCCAATGAGTTTTCGATCAAAAAGATCAATCACGCACGTAAGGTAAAGGAATCCATCCTTACAGCAGATGTAAGTAATGTCGGACACACAAGCCCTCATTGGTTCTTTTTGATTGAACTCACGGTTAAGCAAATTAGGCGCTACATTGTAATTGTGGGATGCATCAGTGGTTACCCTAAACTTCTTAGAAAGCTTGCTGCGCAATCCCATATTTCTCATATGACGGGCAACAGTTGTTCTGGAAACATTGACTCCGGATGCTTGCAAATCTTTAGCCAACCTGGGACTGCCGTTGCGCCCCTTGGCATCGAAGTATGCATCTTTAATCTCTCGGCTAAGTTCCATATGCTTTTGTTCTCGTTTATTTATAGGGTTCTTAATCCAACGGTAATAACTGCTGCGAGATACACTCAATACTCTGCACATCATCCCAATCGTCCACTCCCTCGAGTTGTAATCCTTTATAAATTGATAAATCAACGATCGCTCGTGGAGATGATGCCTAAGGCTTTTTTTAATATGTCACGCTCTGTTTCAGCCTCTTTAAGGCGTTTTTCCAGTTCTGCAACCCTTCCGGCTTCTCTTTCACGAGAACGGACTCCGTTGCCCGGGAAACTGCTTTCCCCACGTTCCCGGTACTCTTTGCACCAGCGATACAATAGTGCAGGTGATATGCCCAATTCGTGTGCGAGTTCGGAAACATTCTTCCGCTCGAAACTTAATTTGACGGCATTATCTTTAAATGCCTTGTCATAATGTGTTCTTTGTTTTCTCATACTTTGACAAATGTAAGTTTTTTATGCTTAACTTTTTGTCCCAGCAAAGTTAGTAACTCCACAATAACTCATTACAAACACCCTTATATTGGTCAAACAGGCTGATACTTTTCAACACATTATTGTTTTGATACACCTAAAGCTGCTAGATACCAGCCCATTTGGATATTCCTTTACATAAACTATATTTATATATATCTGAATATTAATTGTCTAATAAATATTTACCTAGGTATTGTTGTTATAAATAAGTTTAATGAAATCATTATTAGTTTGGAGGAAAAACATCTTGTAGTGGATGCCTGAATGGTAATCCGGGACGTTTATCCCACCAAACTCTTGTCTCTAATTTATCACCTCCAATGTTAGAAGCCGCTGCGCTAACATTCGATTCGTTTTTAAGATACTCATCATTTGGATATGTAAATCTTCTGGGAATATAATCAATAACTCCCAATTCATTTCCTAACCACACTTTTGGGTAACCTGTTCTTCTCATTTCTGCCCAACCCTGATGTCCCTGAAAGAACATAGATATATATTTCTGTGTTGAAATTTTTTCGAACTGTTCTTCATTTGTACCATTAAGTACAACTTTTTCGTGATTCAAAAAATCAGTAACATCAGCTTCATCCACATTATATTGTTCCATAGATCGCTCTATTCCTGTAATATATAAATTCTCAGTTGATTCATTTGTGATATTGGCAAATGCGGCTTCAGACCTCAAGAAATAGACCTCTGCAGCATTCATAACGATTATCTCGTATGTATCTGCTTTTAAAAGTGGTCCCATGGTGGCAACTTCTTCGTAAGGAACTTTTTGTTCTTGAGTAAGTTGGATGGGGCGTCCACGGTATGGACTTTCTGGATGTTGAGAAGGAGTGAAAAAAATAGGCATTCTTGGATCATCTGTTGGAATCATAACGTCCGTGATGGCAAATCCCACATACATTGGGGTTATATTTGTTTGATAATGGTTATATACGAAATTGACATTCGATGCATTTTCTGATGCACTTGGTGGGAGAGTCTTTAAGGATGCATTTTCACTATTTTCATCAATAAGAGGAGCATTAATAACATCTTTTATATGTTGACTAGCAAGAGATTCATTTGCGAACCTAACACGTATTGCCAATCGTAGACGTAATGAGTTAGCAAATTTTCTCCAATTATCCACATCACCTTTATACAATATATCGGCATTACCAAACGATTCCTGATCACCTATTGATCCCAGCTGGGCAGATGCAAGTTTTAATTCATTGAGCATGTCCGTGTAAATTGTTTCTTGTGTGTCATATTTAGGTTGATTGATGGCATCAACACCTATAGCCGCTTCTGAATATGGTATATCTCCATATGCGTCAGTCATCATGTGATAGATCCACGCTTTCCATATCCTTGCCATAGCATTTTGATCATTTTTTCTTGGGTCTTCAGAAGTAAGCCTGATCACTTCATTAATATTTATCACATAGTTCCTATACCAGTTGAAAGGAGAAGTGTAATTTGATTGACGAAGCAGATTTCCACTGGATACGCTTGCAAAATACTGTGAAAATTCGCCAATTATCCCGCCGGTATCTCCGTAAGAAGCAAATATTGAGTTCTTTAATACACCTGTAAAAATAACTGATGGATTAATTACATCATCGGTGATTAATATCGGATTTGTATTTATTTCCTCAAAATCACTTGTACAAGCACCTATTGCTAAAACTACAATAATGATAGTTGCAATTTTTTTTAATATCATATTTTCTCGCATAATATTTATTATTAAATTGATTAAAAGGATACAAATAAATTAAAACCAATGCTTCTGGTTGAAGGAAGCCCCCTTGCTTCAACACCTTGTGCGTATGCTTCTGTGTTGAATGCCGATTCAGGACTTATTCCCATCAACTTAAATTCAGGATCCCGATACAAGTAAAGTAGGTTCCTTCCCACGATTGATATCTTCACATTATTCAGGAATGTTTTTTCTAAAAGACGAGAAGGTAAGGTGTATCCCAATGAAATCTCTCTTAAACTTACATAATCTGCATCAATGACCATAGTTTCAGAAATTTCGCCCCAAGGCCCTTGTTCTGCATAATATTGATGAGGCAGCAAGGAAATATCATTTTTTCTATATTTTATACCTCCAACTTCAATATCACCATTCGGATCTTCTATAACGCCATCAACAATTAAATCTTCAGGAGCTCTTGCTTCTGTAAATTTGCCTGTACCTTTGGCCATTTGGTCATATTTATTAAATGAAAATATCTGCCCCCCAACTCTAAAGTCAATCATTCCGCTTAAAGTTATTCCTTTATAAGAGAGAGTGTTAGTGAGTCCACCCAAAAAATCGGGTTGGATATTTCCCAGGACCTCAATATTATCACCTCTTTGCCATTTTCCGTTTTCATCTACAACAGCCTGACCAGCCTCATTTCTTTTTACTCTATATCCAACTATGTTACCATAAGGCTCTCCAACACGTGCCTCAATTGTAGCCGAGCCACCAAGTAGAGTGTGGCTATCTATCCCGGGAACTAAAGAAACCACCTTTGACTTGTTATGTGACAAATTTAAGTCCATATTCCATCGGAATTGACCCATATCCAGGATAACGGTGTTAATCATTAATTCAAGTCCGTTATTTCGAATTTCACCCGCATTAATCATCCTGTTTGAGAATCCTGTAGCAGCGGAGACCTCTATTGGTATAATTTGATTTGTTGTGGATTGATTATAATAGGTAAAATCGATACCCAATCTGTTGTTAAATAGACTTAAATCCATACCAATTTCAAATGACTCAGTTAATTCATTCTTTAAATCCAACAGAGGTATCGTACTATTTATTGTCCCCATTCTTAGTCCATTGAATGAAATAGCATCATATGAATAACCGGCTTTTGTTTGATAAGGATTAGCATCATTACCTGCTTGCGCATATGAAGCACGCAATTTCCCAAAAGTAATAAAGTCGGTATTAGTATTAAATGTTTCGGTGAATACATAGCTCAGACTGACAGATGGATAAAAAAATGACTGATTATTAAGTCCTAAGGTTGAGGACCAGTCGTTCCTCCCTGTTATATCAAGGTATAAGTAGTTTTTGTATCCGAGTTGACCAGAGAAAAAAACCGAGTTTGTTTGTTTTTTCTCATAGTAATTTCTTGGAAATTTTTGTGCTGCAAAATTTATATGGTATAATTCAGGAATAGACAAGTTCTCTCCACGTATACCTACAACCTCTTGCTCTCTATTCATATGGTTAGTACCTAAAAGAAATGAACCCGACAAATCACTAAATAAGTTACCAGAAGCTGTAAGCAATAGATCACTATTATCTTCTCTTACCTTCCACATTGTATTATTTACCTGGCCATTAATATTTGCCGCTCCGGGTGTACCTTGTGGTATGATTGCAAATCTTTTGTCAGTGTAAAAATCGGTACCAATTCTACCCTGAATACTCAACCAGTTAGTTATATCGTAACTAGTAAGTACAAACCCCATGATACGATCCCTTACATCATTATTCTTGAACCGTTCGGTTATCCAATAAGGATTATAAGGTGATCCGGATTTATAACTCTGCATTCGTCCATCCTCTTTTCTGTAATCTTTCATCCATTCAAGATCAACACTCCGTGGCAATACCCCTAGGCTTGATGGAAGATTTATAAGAGCTATACCATTCTGAATTCTATTGTTTCCTTCCTGTCTTATATAATCTACCTTCGCATCCACAAATAATTTTTCAGAAACCTGCGAGTTAGCTCTTATAGATACACTTTGTCTATTTAGGGAAGAATTTGGAACTATACTTTGATTTCTCATATCTGAAAGCGAAAGACGTAAAGTATTCCTGTCAGTTCCTCCAGAGATGGCAACTGTATTAGTAAATGTAGTTCCTGTTCTGAAAAAGTTTGCAATATTGTCTGTCGGTTGTGCTGTATACGGCTGAACACCCCATTCAGGTGCATATTCATACATAATGGGCCGTCCGTCCATACGTCCCCCCCAGTTATCAATCAACCATGCAGGCCACACTGAAACTTCCTGTCCGTCTATAATTTTTGTATCAAATGAATTGTAGTCCCCGTCATATCCACCACCCCATGTGTTTTGAAAAGTGGGATGAACATTTGGTGTGTCGAAAGTAAAATTGGAGTTTAATTCAACTCCTACTCCTTTTTTAAGTACACCAGTTTTTGTTGTAATAAGGATGACTCCATTTGCGCCACGGGAACCATATAAAGCAGCTGCAGCAGGTCCTTTAAGTACTGACATACTGGCAATATTATCCGGATTTATATTACCAACTCCATCCCCAAAATCAAATCCATCAAAATCATTGGGTTTGTCAATGGTCTGATTATCTATGGGAACACCATCTACAACAAACATCGGTTTATTATCTCCAGTCAAAGAGCTATTTCCCCGAATATTTACATATGAAGAGCCAGCAGCCCCTCCAGCTGAAGAAGGATTAATATGAACACCAGCAACTTTTCCTTTCAAGGCATTAGCAACGTTAACCTCTCTGGCTTCGGTTAAATCCTCCGGTCTAACCTCCTGCATAGAGTATCCTAAAGCTTTTTTCTCTCTTTCAATACCAAAGGCTGTAACAACAATTTCTTCCAGCATTTCACTAGAAGCTTCCATAATAACATTTATGACTTTTGATGAAGTAATATTGACTGTTTGTGTTTCCATTCCAATGAAAGAAAATACTAAAGTCTTAGAGCCATCCGGTACCATAAGGGAAAATTCACCATCCACATCGGTTATAGTGCCAACAGTAGGAGAGTCTTGTAAGACCACTGTGACACCTGGCAAAGGCAAATTATCTGATGCCGATGTTACAGTTCCCGTTATTGTACTACTACGCTGCGCAAAAACATTTCCCAGTAAAAATAATACTGTCATAAATGTTGCGAAAATCTTTTTTTTCATAAATCTTTTTTTCATTTAAAAAATAATTGAAATTTAAAATAGATATGACCAGTGATAAGAATAGAAATTTTGTTATTTTTTCTGATTCAACCCTTAGCATTTCTATTAATTAATAACTTTAATTTCACCAAGTTGATACCATCCGTCTTCCACTTCACCTTCGAAAGCAAGTTTTATACGAGGTTTGTGTTCAAGTCGGTCAACCAAGGCAATCTGAAGATTGTATGAACCTAAGGGAAGATCCAATGGAACAAAAACATCATTATCAAAGACGATGTCGCCTGGTAGCCATTCTTTTAAATCAAAGTTTGAAACAACCATGATTGCTTCATGCTCGTCTGATGTTAATCTTATTGCAGGAATAAAGTCTTTGTAACAAGGAGCCACACCTTTGTTCTCCCACCAGGAAGTAAATGATAATTTCCCATTTCGTTTGATTTCAGGCGCATATGTAAATCTTCTTAAAACAAAACGATAGCCCATCTTTTTTATCCAGTCATTAACCAAATCCTCCCACTCTTCAGGTACTGGAGAGGATTTTGCATTAAAAGAAGACATATGCCATTTTAAAGACTGATCAAAAATATACTTGACTTCTTCCCTTCCATAACCGTGATTGTCGCGCCACGTTAAAAAAGTACCGCATATTTCAAAACTTACGGGTGATTTTTTCCAACTGTCTTGAACTTCACAATTAATGATTTCACGGGGATAAAAGTCATACATATGTGTCCATCCGTTTTGTTCATTTGCCCAAAATCCCAAATCACCAATACAATCAACCCTCCATCCCACAGGAATTTTAGAGTTAGCATACTTATTCGTTTTTTCGTCCATTAATAAAGCTATCAAAGGAGTCTTAACGAAAGAATCGGTATATGCATTAACAAGTTCCTCACGGGCCGATTGACTTAACAGTTCCGAACCAGCTCCTTCTCCCCATGCTCCTACAATTGAAAGATCAACTGCTTCCAGACTGGGGTGACCATCATATCGCTCTCCCATTTTACGTATAAATCCACCAAAATACTTCCCATAACGTGGATCCTCAGGATCCACAACCCACTTATTTACGGGATTATTGTATTCCCAATCAACATTTGGTCCAACCATTTCCCTATACCAATTTGGGACATCCCTTTCCGTGCCGGTTCCATAAGGTGCAATTCGTATTAAAAGCGTTTGCCCCCTATTCTCTGCAATCTCTAGAGCCTTATCGAGCATATCCCATCGATACACATCCTTTTCAGGATTTACAAATTTCCAATAAACACGCCAGTAAGCAATCGTTGTTGAAGGATAGTCCGAATTAGTAAGATTGCCATCTAATTGCTGATAATCAATAGGATAACCCTCAGTCCAGTAACTTCCCCTATTCAAATCATCTCCATTAAATCTTTGAAAAGTCATAAAGCCTTTCCCCGGATTGTTGAGTACTTTGTCAATCTCTTTTGGCTTTACAATCACAAGGTTATCTGGATTCTGAGAAAAAGATTTAATAGATAATAGAACCAGAAATAGAATCGAAATTAGTTTTAAAGAATATGACATATTTAGAATTCAACTTTCGTAAGCTCCAAAACCCGCCTACGTTAGGTTTACAAAATTTAAGTTCTTCGGGATATTTATATGCTATAATGAGATAAGAGTATACAATTTAAATTGTTTGATAATATATCACAAAATTAATTTACTGATTTTTTTCGAAACTATCGGAATATCTGTTATAAAACATGTTTTCATTATATTTAGTTAATGATCATAATATCAGTGTATTAAAAATTATCCTTTTTGAAAAAAATATTTCGAAATATTTCGAAATTGTTAGAATCGAAGTATTTTTTCGAAAAACTTAGGGTCTCAATAAAGATTTTCTTTATAGGAATAATAGTTTTCATAAACATACTTTTAATTATCGGGAATTATAAACATATGAGTTGATAAAATTATTTTAGGATTGTTTTTATTTTAATGGATGATATGTCTGATTTTCAACAACTACTTTTCAGATAGGATGATTTTGTGTTCTGGACCGGTGACTCCAGCTATATTTGCAGTACGGAAAATAAGCACGTATCTACTTTTATTTAAGTTAATCTCAATTGAATCTCCTATCTGTTGCCAAATCCCCGAAGCAGAGTCTTTCATTTCATATCTACTAAGATTTGGCGTGTTGGACATTAGTTTTATCGAAACTTTATTCCTATTAATTTCAACATTTGAATTTATTGTATTAGGAGTCCATTCAATGTCATCTCTGTTTTTAACCCACTTTCGGTACTCTGGTTTTTCGTATGCCCAGTGAGGATTGCCATCTCTGAACCATATATTATTTTTTGTAAAATCATCTTCCTGCATAATATTCATTTCTTTATGTGCCGGCCAGGCAGTGAACATATTATTATATCCATGAAACTCTACCCAAGTATATGTTTGTGCTCTTCGTTCGCGTTTAGTTCCTGTTTCAGGGTCAATCTCGGTTATAATTCGGTCTGGTCCTTTTACTACAACAATTTCAGCAGCCTTGTTTTTCAAATATTCATCACGAATTTGCATAGCTGATAGTGGAATTCCATTTTTTTCAAAATGGTGATCATATTTAGCATCGGATAAAAACCATTTATTGAAGTCATTCAGCCATATTTCATTAATTCCATGGTATCCGTCAGGACCTCCTTTAACGCCAGGACCTGCGCCTAGAGTACGAGTTACATAACCATAAGCATTCATTATTGCATTTTGAATTTTCATGTAATGTCCACAATGGTAGCCTTGTCCGGATAATGCATAATCTAGCATTTTTTCCACATCACCTTCACCGGGATAACTTTCTTCAAAATCTGATATTCTAACTTTAGATTTTATCCAGTGGCGTAATAAAAGGATACGACTTAACTCATCTGTTTCACCCTGAAAAACAGTATCCAGCTGATATTTTTCAATTAGATGATTAAACTTTGGAGAAGTTAAATCTTCTGATCCAGAGAAGACAGTATTAGGCTTGAACTCTGGATTATCTACTGCAATTTGAATATACTTCTTGTTATTGCAACAAGGCATTAATAAATTTATTGTAACGATTAGTAATGATATAGTTTTCATTGTTTGTTATAAGTAAATTACATTATCATAGATGTTTCGACCTAAAATGTACTCCAGTAACCTTATGATTATATATCGATTAGAACTAATCAGCAGCTTTACTTACCACCAATCTTCAGGCATATTTACAATCCCTTCAAATGTATTTTCAGTCCCTTCTGCAGGACCATAAAAAACGCTACCGCCGAAAGTTGTCAGAAACAACATTCTAGAATTATTAGGGTCTGGTATAGGTTTTTGTCCCCATTTAAAACGGTATCCATTTAATCTTAGCCAGTTTTCACCTGCATCGTCACTTCTGTATGCTGCATCCTGAAACGTATTAATAAAAATTATATCTGAATTCTCGTAACCTGTGGCGGCTGAATTTACTCTTACTCGTTCATCAAATATCTGATACCAGTTTAATCCTCCATCGATGGTCTTATAAATACCCCCATTCTTATCACCATTTGTTGTTTTTCTCGGCCAGCAACTTAGGTACATTATTTGTTCATTATTTTGATCAATTAACAGATCATGAGGCCCATTCACTCCTTCCGGTAGAGCTAAAGATTTCCAGGTGGCAGCATCATCTTCACTATAGTACAAAACTCCATCGATTTGTTCCCCTCTGCTTTTGCCACGACAACATAACAGGTACAAGATACCATTTGTATTTCTGCGAATTTGCCAGGCATATAAGTTATCTTTCAAGCCGTTATTTACTTCAATCCAGTTTTGACCGTCATTTATAGACTTGTAAACTCCTTTGTCAAACACAGTAACATATAGAGTTCTTTTATTTGCTGGAGTGGATGGATCGATTAGAATACTTGTACAGACAGAGTTTTCTGGCATTCCATTATTACTTTTACTCCAAGTTTTACCCCCATCTATTGATAAGGCAATACCACCGCTGTAATGATCAAATCCTCTCAAACTAAACATTTTTTCCCTTGGTAGATCATGTGCATTTCCCCAAACAGACCAAACCTTGTCTTTTATTTCAGGATCAAATTTCAAATCATAACACGTATTTTGCCAGGAATGGGGAATATTAGTCAAAGAATGAAACCAACTTTCGCCTCTGTTATATGTATGGAATAGTCCTATATCAGTGTAACATATAAAATAGTGTTCACTGTCGAATGGATCAAAGTGTACACCATAACAGGTAGTTACATTTAATCCTCCGCTAGAATAAGAGCCATCAGGTTGATTGTGGCTGTAAGTCTGCTTCCAGTTTTTCCCCCCGTCAATTGTTTTATAAGCTCTGCCATTATCACCAGCAAAACATATATCAGGATTTTTTGGTGCAACACCTAAATTGAGGGCTGCTCCACCCCAACCTGGGTCAAAGCTCTCTTCCATCCATGAACCCTCGAAATTATTAGTAATATAGCCCCCGGATGTTGATGCCTTAAGTACAGGTTCCCATTCTTTCCCAGAATTTATAGTTTTATAAATGTTGTAAATTTGCTCAATTTCACCATTTCTGTTTTTTTCTGAAGATGTAAAAGAAATATATGCGATTTTCGGTTGAGTTTCACAAACGGCCAATCCTTCACGAAAAATAGGTACAGTGCCATCTGCTATTGATTTAGTAATTCCTGTATTAATTTGTTCCCAAGTATCACCTTGATCTGAAGATATAAACATACCTCCGCTAAATTTTCCATTTTCATTTATAAATGCTGACTGAATATATATTAGACTCCCTTCTTTTCCTTTTCCTCCTTCCACTATAATTAAGTTATCTATCGGCAATTTTAATTGTTTTACTTCTCCGGTTATCTTGTTAACATGAAACCCCCCATTGTTAGTAAAAACGAGAATCATATCTTTCATTTCTCTTTTACGTATTGGAAAAATCGCTTTAATTCTCTTACCCGGAAGTGTTGATAATAATTCCCAACTCTCACCTCTATTATCAGAAATAACTATAAAGGTGGAATCTCTATTCTGGGAAGAATTACTTTGTGATATATACACTTCCAGTGGGGCAAGACCTAAATATATTCTGTTATTATCTGATGGGTCAACAACAACCTTATCTATTGTTCCATTTATAGCATTATCAATAATATCTGAAGGAAGATAATCATAACTCTGTAATCGTTCTAAGCCTTCTTTTGCTTTGCCAACATCCGGGTATATGATTTCCCAGCTTTCACCCTTGTTAGATGACCGATACAACAGACTTAATCCGGAACCTCTGTCTTCACTGTATCTAAATCCTCGTGTTGCCACATATAAAGTGTTTTGATCAGTTGGATCAAACTCAAAATCAACAGGAACATTCCAAAGATTTTTCATACTCCAGTTCTTACCTCCATCGCATGAAATATAAATACCTGTCATATCGCAATGAGTAATCACAAAGTCGTCATTAAACGGACTGATTGTGGGACTAAATACCCCTCCACCACCGCCTGGACCGACAACCTTCCATTCAGTCGAATCATAAAATCCGGAGTGTTGATGGGGTTTGTTTTTGCAATTTGTAGTAAAAAATATGAGCGCTAAAAAACTTGTGAGCACAATTGGAAAATTCAGTTTCATATAGATATTTTTTATGGAATGTTTTATTTAAATTTATATGAAATATTTAGTCTTTCTTTGAACTCTATTGTAGTAAATATGATTATTGAAGAGAAAATAGATCAGACCCCTGGACTATATGGATATTGATAATCTTTTTTACATCACCAGCAGGACATTGATGGCGGTTGGAAAAAATGTTCATTAACTGCTCTCATATTGTCGCTTGATTTTGATTTGATTACTTGTATCAAAATTAGTTTCAATCGAAAGATCCAAAATAATACAAATGTATGTTGTAAAACATATATCCGGGTGGATGCATTTTAAATAATTGATAAATAGCTATTTATATTTATATTTTATTTTTGATTTTTATTTCGAAATATTTCGAAATAAGCTATTTTATTTAATATGTCTTTCAATATATTTCGTTTCTAAGCAAAAGTATTATATTTGCAAATAAAAAACGATGGAGAACTATTCAACTAACGAGAGAAGGGCTGATATCATCCAGATACTTAATCAAAAAGAGAGGGTGATGATTTCGGAACTATGCGAAAGGTATGGCTTGTCGGAGGTGACTATACGGAAGGATCTAGAAATTTTAAAAAAACGTAATTTACTTTTCAGAATCCGGGGAGGAGCAATTCGTATACCGTCGACGGTTGACGGTAATGATGCGCGTGTAGAGGCAAAAAGGCTCTTCTATTATAAACAGAAAAGAGCGATTGGACGTGTAGCTGCATCATTGATTAATGAGAATGAGACTATTATTATAGACTCTGGGACAACGACCATGGAAATTGCTAAAAATCTGCATAAATTCCATAACCTCACTGTAGTGACCAATGCGATAGATATTGCATTGGAAGTGTCTAAATATGACAGATTTAATGTTATCTTATTAGGTGGTCACCTGAGAGAATCCTCTCTGTCGATCGTTGGCCCTTTGGCTGAATCTGTATTGAAAGTATGTTATTGTGACAAGCTCTTTTTGGGTGTCGACAGTTTTTCGATAGAAAAGGGTATTTCTACACCCAATCTCGAAGAGGCAAATATTAATCAAACGATGATATCCATGGCAAAAGAATCTATTGCTGTATTTGATTCTTCCAAGTTTGACAAAAGAAGTTTTGCATTTATAGCGCAAGTGAAAGATATTGACGCAATTGTTACAGACGAAGACATACCCCCCAAAATAATATCTGAATTGACAAGTAGGAATATTAAGGTTCATATCGCTTCATATCAATAAGGCAATAAAATTGGATAAAATGATGTTTAGCTCTTTTTTTATGGCCGGGATCAGATCAACCGGGAGTTTGTTATCCCGCCTTTATTAACGACCTGATCTCATCCCCCCCCCCCCCGCTATAGTAGGGTGCTAGATTATTGGTCGGGTGGTTCCGGCCCTGTAGGTTATCATTTTTGCAAGGTGGTTTCTGGACGAATTAAGAGGCAACGGGAGATAGAACAATTTTTCGAAATATTTCGAAACGCCAATCGGGTGCTCTTTGTAATACATAATGCTGTTATACAGTTAATTATATATATATGAGTAAATAATGTTTTACAACATATCTTTCGAAGTTTTTGGATATTTCGGAATAAATTATTTTTGATAAAATATTAACTCTACTTTGGTAGATTATATTTCTATAAACAAATGACTGATGAACAGCTGTATCATAAGATCATTCACCGACATATTCGACGACAACAGGACATTAATAGTGCATATCTTATGTAAAATCCGAATCTGTCAAAGTAGAAATAAAATGAATTATGAAAATATTTTTTTTAATATTTATTTTTATCCTATCTGCATTATTGAGTAATGCTGACGAAAACCCCAAAGTAATAGTTCTTACTGACATAGGTGGTGATACAGACGATGAACAAAGTTTGGTGAGATTGCTACTCTATTCAGATTATTTAAATATAAAAGCTATTTGTGCCACCAGTCGTCTCGGACATGGACAAGATACAAAACCGGAACTTATATATAAACAAATTCAAGCATACCGTTCGGTATATCCTAATTTGTTACTTCATTCTTCAAATTTTCTTTCTCCAGATTACTTGACTTCAATAGTTAAAAATGGGCAAGGTGATCAATTTAATATTGGAGACGGTTATGAATCAGAGGCATCTGATTTTATAATTGAAACAATCGATAATGCAGAAAATACAATACATATTTTAATTTGGGGAGGACAACGTGAATTGGCTCAAGCTCTCTGGAATGTAAAAGAAATAAGAACAGAAGCGGAAGTTAGGCAATTTATCAAAAAAATACAAGTTTACGCAATTGGAGATCAGGATAAGCATCGTAATTGGATAATAAATAATTTTAGAAATATCCGTTATATTGCCAGTGGATATATGTTTCCCGATAATTTTGGACTAAGAGAAGTTTCTGTTTACAGAGGGATGTATATGACAGGTAACACATCAATTCAAAATAGAGAATGGGTTAAAACAAGTATTCACGGACATGGAGCTTTAAGTGATTGTTATCCGTTGGATGGGCACGGTACAGATGGAATGAAGGAAGGTGACTCCCCATCATTTCTCGGTTTGATTCAAAACGGGTTAAATATTCCCGAAAAACCCGATTGGGGAGGATGGGGCGGACGGTATAGGTTGTTGCGTAATCACCTTTATACTGATGCACAAGATTTTTTGAATGGCACACTTAATGAACGACATACAGTTTCAAGATGGAGGCCTTCATTTCAACATGATTTTATGACAAGGTTAAAATGGTGTGTTGAACCATTTGATAATGCAAATCATAACCCAGTAATAGTCGTTAATGGTATTTCTGGAAAACAGGCATTGGAAATAAAAGCGGATGGAGAAGAAAAACTAACTTTTAAAACTACAGGAACGTATGATCCGGATGGAGATTCTTTATCGTTCTGCTGGTTTTTCTATAACGAAATAAGTAATACCGATTGTATGTCAGTAGATTATTGCGCAGATGGAAGTTATTGTAGTATAGTAATCCCTCCACATCAAGCAGGTAGAACTATTCA
Organism: Proteiniphilum saccharofermentans; assembly: GCF_900095135.1. NCBI lineage: Bacteria > Pseudomonadati > Bacteroidota > Bacteroidia > Bacteroidales > Dysgonomonadaceae > Proteiniphilum > Proteiniphilum saccharofermentans. The sequence continues at coordinate 3,826,208 of NZ_LT605205.1, read as the reverse complement.
TCTAATATTGGAAGTGACCGATAATGGAATTCCGTCTTTGACTTCATACAAACGTATTGTTATACATGTTAATGATTGACATAATGTGAGTTTTCTAATAGTTATAAATTAATTTCAACTCTGAAGCTTATGATCTTACGAATTTTATCTAATTTCCTACTTCTTGCGGTTTTATTTTCATGTTCTACTGTAAATCCGAAACAGCCGGAACAGGATGTTTTTTCTCGTGGAAAATTAGAAGTTTCGGAGAATAAACGTTTTCTGCAACATGAGGATGGCACTCCTTTTTTCTATCTTGGTGATACCGCCTGGGAGCTTTTTCACCGCCTGAATAGGGAAGAGGTCAATAAATATCTGGAAGACAGAGCGGAAAAAGGTTTTAATGTTATCCAGGCAGTGGCATTGGCGGAATTGGATGGACATACCGTGCCAAACCCTTACGGTCATCTGCCGCTTAATGATCTGGATCCTGCACAACCGGCCGTAAAAGAGGATCCTGATAACGATTATTGGGACCATGTAGACTATATTGTTGATAGGGCAAATGATCTCGGAATGTACATTGGTTTCCTTCCTACATGGGGACGTTACTGGCATGATGAGAAATTCCTGATTTTCACACCCGAAAATGCCCGGATTTACGGTGAGTTTTTAGGAAGACGGTATAAAGATAAAAATGTAATATGGATATTAGGAGGTGACAGGTTTGTAACCAGCGACCTCCATTATGAAATAACAAGGGCAATGGCTGAAGGCATTAAAGCGGGTGATGACGGAACACATCTTCTGAGTTTTCATCCGCGTGGTGGAAGAGGTTCTGCAGAATCATTCCATAACGATGCCTGGTTGGATTTCAATATGCGTCAGAACGGACATACCCCTGATTATACAAGCAAGTATAGTAAAACACTGAATGATTATAACAGGGAACCTATTAAACCGGTATTCGATGGGGAACCCTTATATGAAGATCATCCCATACATTTTGATGCTGCCAATCAGGGGCATTCTATAGCTGCCGATGTGAGAAGGACACTGTACTGGAACCTTTTTGATGGTGCATTCGGTCATACCTATGGGCATCATTCGATATGGCAGATGTACGATCCTGAAAAAGAAAGACGTCCTATCAATAATCCGTTAATGTCGTGGAAAGATGCGCTTGACCAACCGGGAGCTTCGCAGATGATCTATGGAAAGAGACTGATGGAATCGCGTCCTTTCCTTACGAGAATACCTGATCCCTCAATTATAGTGAAGGGAGAGATCCCGACTTCAGTTCCCGGGGAGGGTCGTTACCGGTTCGTGGCAACCCGGGATACGGATGGTACTTACGTGATGATTTACTGTCCTGTGGGACGTGCTTTTACTGTCAATATGAAAGTCATAAAAGGAATAAAGATAAAAGCATGGTGGTATAATCCGCGGAATGGAGAAGCAACCCTTTTTGATACATTTGAAAATGTGCAGGATAAAAGAACATTTATTTCGCCCGATAAGGGAGAGTTAACTGACTGGATACTTGTGTTGGATGACGCTGCTTTTAATTATCCTGTACCGGGGAAGAATAACCTTGACAAACGGTTATTATAGCCGTATAATATGATTTTTTGTTTTGCAGTAGTTGATTATTGTTACGTCTCCTTGTTTACTTTTTGTTTATTTGCAATTAAAATAGTACAAAATAATTATGTTATGAGAAAAATTTCGAAAAATATATTCATCGGTAATATAAATACGTCTTAACCTAAGAGTAATTCATAAATCAGAACTGTAATCCAATGGTTTTATGAGATTATATGATTTACCAATTACTGTAATTAGATACATCAATATTAAAATAATTGTGAAAAGAGCGCTAAGCATATTATTAGCAATAAACCTGATTGTTGTGCTTGTTTCGTACGGAAGTGGGAATTCAAGCATAGAACTGACTGTGGATAAGGCTGAAATTTCAGTAAAAGTGGGAGAAGAGGCTCAAGTTAAGATTAAAACCGGCAACGGAAATTATTCTATACAATCTGCCGATGAGACAAAGGTTACTGCCACTGTAAAGGAAACAACGATTATCATAAAAGGAGTAAATGTTGGCGAAACAGTTGTCACAGTGACCGATGGACAAAATAAATCAACAGTTATTAAAGTGATTGTTACTTTTACCAATGTATCACTTGCAGATTCTTATCCAAATGACATAGGAATTGAAAATGACGCTAACGTTCTTTATGTTGAAAAGTTTAACAACGGGATGACAAACATTCTTAGTCGATATGATGATAAATTGAATCCTGAAGGAATGTCGATAGACGAGGTAGACGTACCTACAGGAAGTAAGGAATCGTATTCTTTAAAAATGACCAGTATAAGCGGCGGGGTAAATAATGGTGGTCATTTGTTCAAAAAATTTTCACCGGGATTTAACAACATTATTTATGTCCGCTACTATGTGAAATATCCAACATCGTCAAATGGATATTTTCATCATGAGAGTGTATGGTTTGGTGGTCACAATCCTTCAACTTCGTACACATTTCCCAGAGCAGGCACCTGTGGTTTGGGAGACAGCAGGTTGATTATCTCCTACGAACCTGTTTGGAGAAATTCCCAGGCTCCGGAGGGAATGGATACCTATCTTTATTGGGGAGGCATGCGTAGCTTCAATGAAGGAGAAAACTGTTATGGAAATACAACGATTAATGAAGGTCGTGCAGGTTATAACTCGCCTGCCTCCGAAGAAGCTCCAGTAGTCACGTTTGACGAATGGATGTGTATTGAAATAATGATCAAATTGAATGATCCGGTTACCGCCCATAATGGTGAATTGAAAGTCTGGCAAGATGGTGTTCCTGTCGGTCACTGGGGACCTGGTTTCCCGAATGGCTACTGGTTAAGGGATAAATGGTATAACAACCCTGCTGGTACTCCATTCGAAGGGTTTCAATGGAGAACAGATGTTGATCTGAACATCAACTGGCTTTGGTTCGAGTTTTTTCATGATGATCCCAACGCCCCTTCCAGCTACATCAAATTTGCAAATTTGGTTGTCGCAAAAGAATACATTGGGCCGATTAACAATCCAACAGACGCTACCAAATAAAAATAATAATACCTTTTTCTGAAGTATTTCGGAACGCTGATTGCTATCCCTGCTAATGTATTATGCTATTATATAGACGATCAATAAGTGTATCCACAATATGATGCAACTTTTCCAGACTCTTTTGGTCAAGGGAATCTACCTGTGGGAATATTTGTAATTTTAATTCAGCGGTTGACATTGTTTCTGATTTTTCTCCAAATATAGATGATTTTCTTTTGAAAACCATATAGATAGATGAAAAATCCCTCCTGACCCATTGAAAAAACAAAAAATCGGACAAACATGGGCTTGTCCGATTTTCCAATAGGTGATTGTTGGCTTATAACCTTGCTTTGATTGCTTTGGTTGCTTCTTCGAAGCCCGGTTTTTCCAGCAGGGCGAACATATTCTTTTTGTAAGCTTCTACTCCCGGTTGGTCGAAGGGGTTGATCCCGAGTAGATAGCCGCTGATGCCGCACGCTTTTTCGAAAAAATAGATCAATTGTCCGATATACTTTTCGTTCAACTTGGGTATCTCTATTGTGAGGTTGGGGACGCCTCCATCCACATGGGCGATGCGGGTGCCCAGTTCCGCCATCTTGTTGACTTCATCCACCCGTTTTCCCTCTAAGTAGTTCAACCCGTCGAGGTCCTTGTCATCATGGGGAATCTGTACTTTCTCGTTGGCTTCTCCAATCGTTATCACCGTTTCGAAGATGGTGCGTTCACCTTCCTGTATCCACTGACCCATGGAGTGCAGGTCGGTAGTGAAATCGACCGCAGCCGGAAAGATACCCACATTCTCTTTTCCTTCACTTTCGCCGTAGAGTTGTTTCCACCACTCGGCCAGGAAGTGGAGTTTGGGGTGATAATTCACCAGGATCTCGATCTTCTTACCCCGTTTATATAGTTCATTGCGGATTACCGCGTAGATGGCGGGGAGATTGTAATCGAACGAAGTGGAAGGCACGGTAGCCTTTTCTATCTCCACAGCTCCGGCTACCAGTTTACGGATATCTATTCCTGCTACGGCAATCGGAAGTAATCCCACCGGTGTGAGTACGGAGTAACGCCCTCCTACATTATCGGGGATAACAAATGTTTTGTATCCTTCGGTGTCGGCCAAGGTCCGAAGCGCACCTTTCGATGCATCGGTGATGGCTACAATCCGTTTTCTGGCTTCCTCTTTGCCCACCTTCTCCTCCAGTTGGTCTTTCAGTAACCGGAAAGCGATGGCCGGTTCGGTGGTTGTACCCGATTTCGAGATATTGATGATACCGAATCGCTTGTCATTGAGGTACCGCATCAGTTCGTAAAGGTAGTCTTCGCTGATATTGTTCCCGGCATAAAGGATGACAGGATTTTTGCGGTCTTCTTTTTCCTGTAACCAGTCGAATGAAGAGGAGAGCGCGTCGATCACCGCACGGGCGCCGAGGTAACTTCCGCCAATACCCACTACTACCACAGCATCGCAGTGAGTGCGGAGTACTGTGGCTGCATCTTCAATTTCTCTCAATACCTGATCAGTAATTGAAGAAGGTAGGTCTACCCATCCCAAGAAATCATTCCCCTCGCGGGAGCCGTTATGGAGCGCCTGGTTGCAGGCTGCTGCCTGTGCCGACTGTTTCAGAATATCCTCTTCCGAAAGGAATCCGGAGAGATCTTTAATCTGTAATTGAATCGTATCCATTTTTTGTTGATTTGTTTATTTGATTGAAACTAGAAATTAGAAGTCTGAAGTTGAGAAGTCAAGAATAATAATTCTTCATTATTTAGTCTTATTAAATTCCTTCGCTTCCCACTTAGGGGCCTTCTCCCCGGTCTCCCATTCACCCGGTCTCCCCGGTCACTTTTCCGCTCTTCCTCTGATTTTTCAGAAGAAGTCGATCAGCTTCTTAATGCCATTTTGTGGGGAGAGCTTTTCGTAAAGTATCCGGTAGACCGTTTCTGCAATGGGGATATCGATGTTGAAGCGGCTGTTCAATTCATGGATACACTTTGCCCCGTAGTATCCTTCCGCAATCATCTCCATTTCCAGTTGCGCTGACTTCACGGAATAGCCTTTCCCGATCATTGCTCCGAGCGTTCTGTTCCTACTGAACTGTGAATAGCCTGTCACAAGCATGTCTCCAAGGTAGTGCTGTTCGGTGATGTTGCGTTCAAGCGGAATCACTCCATTGAGGAATCGCGACATCTCCTTGGCGCAGTTGCTCATCAGCACCGCCTGGAAATTATCGCCATACAACAATCCCTGGCAGATACCTGCAGCGATGGCGTAGATGTTCTTCAGTACGGCAGCCAGTTCAATACCCACCACATCATCCGAGACGGCAGCCTTGAGTATTCTCGAGTTGATGGCTTCCGAAAGCAGTTTCGCCTTTGTCTGGTCTTTGCTGGCAACGGTCAGGAATGAGAGCCGTTCCAATGCCACCTCTTCGGCATGGCAGGGGCCGGAAAGCACGCCTGTATTTTCGATAGGAATCTTAAAATTACTGGCAAGGAATTCACTCATCACCATGTTGTCGTTTGGAATGATCCCTTTCAGTGCCGATACCATGAATTTTCCTTTGAAGGTATTGTTCCAGATACGCCGGAAATATTGTTTCACATAGGGAGAAGGGATAGCGATGATGATGGTGTCGGAGTCCTTGATTGCCTTTTCCAGATTCGAATAGAAGGTGATCTGGGCCAGGTTGAATTTCACATTGGGCAGATAGCCGGGGTTGTGGCCGAGCTTATAAAAACCCTCTATCTGATCATCCCGCCGGATGAACCAGTTCATATGCTTCTGGTTCATCAGTACGATTTTTGCCAGCGCCGTTCCCCATGTTCCGCCGCCCAGAATACAAATTTTGCCGATAGAATCCATTATATGTTTTTTTACAATCAGGCTTTAAAGTTCCGAGGCATTAGCTACCCATGTTTTTACCTCATCAGGAGTAGGATTGACCAAATTCAGTTTGAATTTTTTATTCAATCCACATATCTCCTGATGGAGTTTGTTGGGATTCAGTTCTTTGAGACTTTTTACCCGGATATATCCCGCCTGCTGAAGCGGATCGACCCACTCCTGCGGGATACCGATGTCGGTATAATGTGATGCGGCATCTTTTTTGACTGTTTTTTCCGGACGCATCATCGGGAAAAGCAGCACTTCCTGTATAGAGGTTTGTCCCGTAAGCAACATGGCAAGCCTGTCCATCCCGATACCCATCCCTGATGTGGGGGGCATGCCGTATTCTAAGGCGCGCAGGAAATCCTGGTCTATGAACATTGCTTCATCGTCTCCTTTCTCCGAGAGCCGGAGTTGCTCTTCAAATCGTTCACGCTGGTCAATCGGATCATTCAGTTCCGTATAGGCGTTGGCCAGCTCTTTCCCGTTGACCATCAGTTCAAACCGTTCGGTCAGGTCAGGATTTTCACGATGGCGTTTACAGAGTGGTGACATCTCGATGGGATAGTCGATGATAAAGGTAGGCTGTATATATTTTCCTTCGGCTTTTTCACCGAAGATCTCGTCGATCAGTTTGCCTTTACCCATGGTCTCGTCCTGTTCCACATCCAGCTGTTTACATATATCACGCAGTTGAGCCTCGTCCATTCCACTGATATCAATGCCGGTGTGTTCCTTGATGGCGTCGATCATGGTAACCCGTCGATAGGGCGCTTTGAAATCGATCTCCGTATCACCCACTTTCGCTTTTGTCGTCCCGAGTACTTTCATCGTAACGTGCTCCAGCATCTGTTCGGTGAACTCCATCATCCACTTATAATCTTTATAGGAAACGTATATTTCCATTACCGTGAATTCCGGATTGTGCGTCCGATCCATCCCCTCATTGCGGAAGTTGCGTGAGAACTCATAAACACCCTCAAGTCCGCCCACGATCAACCGTTTCAGATAAAGTTCATTGGCGATCCGGAGATAGAGTTCGATATCGAGTGCATTCATGTGGGTGATGAATGGTCTCGCTGCAGCTCCACCGGGAATATTTTGCAGTACGGGGGTATCTACTTCCAGATAGCCATAGCCGTTAAAGAATTCACGCATGGCATCGAAGATGCGGGTACGCTTTACGAAAATATCTTTTATACCGTCATTCACTAACAAGTCTACATACCGCCTGCGGTACCGTAATTCGGGATCGGAGAATTTATCGTACGCCACGCCGTCTTTCATTTTCACGACAGGCAGCGGTCTCAATGATTTTGACAACAAGGTGAGTTTTTCTGCATGTACGGAGATCTCCCCTGTTTTGGTGCGGAAAACGAAACCCTCAATTCCGACGAAATCACCTATATCAGTCAGTCTTTTGAAGACGGTGTTATAGAATTCTTTATCTTCATCAGGGCAAATATTGTCGCGCGTAATATAGACCTGAATACGACCTTTGGAGTCCATTAACTCAATAAAGGATGCTTTCCCCATGATCCGGCGGCTCATGATCCGTCCGGCAATACTTACTTTACGCTGCTCGGCGTCGTCGTTGAATTCATCTTTTATCTCGGTGGAATAGGCATTTACATTATACAGTGCGGCGGGATAAGGTTCCACTCCCAGTGCTCTCAACTCTTCCAGGCTTTGCCTGCGTATGATTTCCTGTTCACTCAGTTCTGAATTATGCATAAATAGGGTCTTTTCTCAGCCATTTTTATTCCAAATAAATTTATTCCATTCACACATAGCGAAATAAATCATCTTTGAATGTGTGCGGATAGATGATGGCTCTTTGGCTGCAAAAGTACAAAATAATTCATAAATAAACATAGATATTTGCTATAACATTGTCAAACAGATTTGTTTCTGTTTATTGTTTATTAAGCGAATTGCTTTATTTTATCCGGTTTGAAAAGATTAACCATGCCAATTTCGGAGGAGCCTTGTTCTTATGGTTTTTATACACCATAGATAATGGCATTGAACCTCGGATTAAATAGTAGATTATCAGATATATTATGTCTGTTGTGTAAGATTGGGGAATTTACCGGAAAATAATTAAAGAAAAATTTCTTTAATCGATATAAGTGTATTATATTTGTAGGTGTAATAGTATGGTTAAGCCAAAGAAGCCGTCTGCCCGGTATAATTGTCGGTTGTATTGTATATACATAATAAAAATCTGTCTTTATGAAAACACTGACCTATGTTCCTGTTTCAGAAGCTCTCCTCGATGAGATCATTGAAAAGCACCGGGGAAAACCAGGGATGCTGCTTACGACGCTGGAAGAGATACAAGAGAAAAACCACCTGAAATATCTTCCCGGCGAAACGTTGGCTGAGATCTCAAGAAAAATGAAAATACCTTATACGCAGGTATATAGTGTAGCCTCCTTTTATTCTTACTTCAACTTAAAACCACAAGGCAAGCACACTGTTGTTGTCTGCAGGGGTACAGCTTGTCATACCAAAGGGTCGAAAGCCCTGCTGGATGATATCGCCGCTATTCTGGGTTTTAAAAGGGATGAAGACGATACGGAATCCTCTTATACCACTCCCGACAATCTGTTTACCATCAAAACGGTAGCTTGCTTCGGGCAGTGCGCCCAATCTCCTGTTGTTGAAGTGGATGGGATTATTCACAGCAATGTGAATTCACAGAAATTGCTGAATATACTGGACAAACTGAAAAGAGGAAAGTCCCGAAGAACCGGTAAAAATAACTTAACATAGTTTTAACCATATGAGACCGTCCGAGATCAAACTAATAAAAGAGCAGCAGCATCAGGAAAGAATACTTCCTGCCATGCCAATGATACTGGTAGGGATGGGGACTTGCGGCATTGGCAATGGAGCTGATACGGTTTATCGTCAGATCCGGAAGCAAATCACAGATACCGGGATCGATTGTAAACTCAAACAGACAGGATGTTTCGGTTTTTGCGCCGAAGAGCCGATGGTAATGCTTTACCAGCCCGGTAAACCGATGCTGGTCTACAGCAAAGTGAACGAAAAAGACGTAAAACATATCATCGAAAGCCTGGTGAAGAATACGATCTGCCGTAACAAGCTTTTGTGCAGGATAGACGAATGGGATTTCCTGACTTCAGAAGTGAAATTTGGTAAAGGGTATCAAGATATTCCGCATTGGGACGAGATCCCTTTTTTTAAAGGGCAGCAGAAAGTAGTGTTACGCCATGCCGGACTCATTGATCCCGAAGATATCCTCGATTATATTGCCGTAGGAGGATACAATGCCCTCGTCAAGGTGCTTGCCGGTTTTGAGCCGGCTGACGTGATCAGCGAGGTGATGGAGGCGAAGCTCCGCGGCCGCGGAGGCGCGGGTTTCCCTACCGGTAGAAAGTGGTCGATCATGCAAAAACAGGAATCCGGTCAGAAATATATTATCTGCAATGCAGATGAGGGCGACCCGGGTGCCTATATGAACCGCAATGAGATCGAGAGCGACCCGCACATGCTGATCGAGGGCATGTTGATAGGTGCATACGCCATGGGAGCCGATAAAGGGATAGCGTATGTGAGAGCCGAATATCCGCTTGCCGTGAAACGCCTCAAAAGTGCCATCAGGCAGGCTGAAGAATTTGGGCTGTTGGGTGAAAATATCCTGGATTCCGGCTTCAGCTTTAGTCTGGATATTGTGGAAGGCGCCGGAGCATTTGTTTGTGGTGAAGAGACGGCACTGATCGCTTCCATTGAAGGAAAGGCCGGACGCCCGATGCCCCGCCCTCCCTATCCTGCAAGCAGGGGATTGTATGGAAAGCCCACGAACATTAACAACGTGGAGACATGGTGCAATATACCTGTCATCATAGAGAAAGGGAGTGAATGGTTCAGCGCCATCGGTACGGAGAAAAGTACCGGTACAAAAGTATTTTCGCTGGTCGGAAAAGTGAAGAATACCGGACTGGTGGAACTTCCGCTGGGCTCTAAACTGGAACAGTTTGTCTTCGGTATAGGTGAAGGGACAGGCACTTCCAAGCGGGTAAAAGCGGTACAGACAGGCGGCCCTTCGGGAGGCTGCATACCGTTGGAGTATTTTTCCACACCTGTCGACTACGAGTCTTTGAACAGCATAGGTGCCATCATGGGTTCCGGCGGTATGGTCGTGATGGACCAGGACAACTGCATGGTAGATGTGGCACGTTATTTTCTCGAATTCAATGCCGGGGAATCGTGCGGAAAATGTACACCCTGCCGCGAAGGATCCGCACAGGCACTCGCTATCCTTACCCGCATCACAAGGGGGCAAGGGACTCCTGCCGATTTGGCCGTGCTGGAGCTCCTTAGCGGTGTCATCAAAGATTCGTCGCTTTGTGCGCTCGGGCAGACCACACCCAATCCGATCCTGACCACATTGAGATATTTCAGGCACGAATACGAGGAGCATATCAGAGAAAAACGTTGTCATGCAGGAACGTGCGAATCGTTGTATATGGCATTGTGTGAAAACAGCTGCCCGTTGCACATGAACATCCCCGGCTATATCGAACTGATAAAAGAAGGCAGATATGAGGATGCTTTTGAGCTTACACTGCGCGATAATCCGCTGCCGGGAACGATTGGCAGGATATGCCACTTCCATTGCCAGATGCGTTGCCGGCGTGAGATGCTGGATCAGCCGGTTTCACAGGGAGAGATCCACCGCTATCTGGCGGACACCATGTATCAACTCGGGAAAGAGAATGAGATCTATCGGAAGTTGGTCAAAGAGAAACTACCTCCTACCGGAAAACGGATCGCCATAGTGGGCGCCGGACCTGCCGGGCTTACGGCCGCATTTTATCTCGTACGCTTAGGGCATGAGGTTATCGTTTACGACGCCTTGCCGGAGGCCGGCGGAGTGCTTCGCTTTGGCATTCCGCAATATCGTTTACCTAAAGAGCTTCTGCAGAAAGAGATAAAGGTAATTAAGAAGCTGGGGGTTCAATTCAAATTCAATCAACGATTGGGAAATAATCTCTCGTTGACGGATCTGAGAAAAGAGTCTGACGCTATTTATATGGCGATTGGAGCATGGAAAGATGTCGATTTGAATATTCCGGGTGAAGATACAAAGGGTGTCCTTGCCGGCACTGAGGTTTTAAAAAAGATCGCATCAGGTAAAGTCCCCGGGCTCGGCCGGCATGTAGTGATCATCGGTGCCGGTAACGTAGCCATCGATGCTGCCCGCAGTATCCTGCGAATGGGTAGGGATGTGACTATTGTGTACCGACGCGAAAAGAGTGACATGCCAGCCAATGCCGTTGAGATATCCGAGTCGGAAGAAGAAAAAATAAAATATCGATTCCTCTCATCTCCCCATGAGATCATTGCCGATACCTCCGGACAGGTCAGGGCGCTGCGGATCGAAAAAATGTCACGGGGAGGCATTGACCGTTCGGGAAGAAGGAAACCTGTTCCAACCGGGATATTGGAAGAAATTCCCTGTGATTCCATTATTCTGGCTATCGGGGAGCAGGTCGACTCAAAGAGTTTGGGGGACAGTCTGGATATGGAAAAAGATGGCAGAATAAAGGTGGATGCGTTCACCTGTCAAACATCTGATCCGAAGATCTATGCCGGCGGCGATGCTGTCAGCGGTCCTTCAACCGCCGCAGAGGCAATGGGGATGGCAAAGAAAGCCGCTGCCTCTATTGACAAGGCGCTGATGAACGAAGAGAGATTCCAGCTTTTGTCGCGTGAATTCCATTATGGAAATCAGGTGCCCATGAATCCGAAGCCAAGCCCGAAAAACGTGGCCAGAAGACTCTCGGTGAAAGACAGAATGAATAATTTCAATGAGATCTCATTCGGATTTACGGGTGAACAGGCCCGTAACGAAGTGGAGAGGTGCCTGAGGTGTGATGTCAAATGTCAATAGGTAAAATCGCATATTATGGAAATCAGGATAAATAACCGGGTTGTTCAGGTAGCCGAAGGATGTACCATCTGGCAAGCCTGCCGTTCGGTGGGCATTCATGTGCCTTCTTTGTGTTATCTGAAGGATGTATCTCAAAATGCATCCTGCGGAGTATGTGTAGTAGAGGTGAAAGGGGCCAGGTCTTTGTTGCGCTCCTGTATCACAAAAGTTACCGAAGGGATGGAGATATCGACCAACAGCCTGCGTGCGATGGAAGCCCGGAAATTGAATGTTGAACTGTTATTGGCCAACCATCCGCAGGATTGCCTGGTCTGCGACCGGAACGGAAACTGTGAACTGCAGCAGTTGACCTTTACATTGGGTATCAATTCGAAACGGTTTGTACGGACCCGCAAAGAGTATTACGCAAAAGATGATTCCTCTCTTTCTCTGGTCCGTGATCCTGAAAAATGTATCCTTTGCGGACGTTGTGTTGCCGTCTGCAACAATATACAGGATGTAAAAGCGATCGATTTCTCGGGACGAGGGTTGAAAACAAAGGTATCTGCTTTTCTCGATAAAGGATTGGGGAATGTCGTCTGTACAAATTGCGGCCAGTGTGCCTTGGTTTGTCCAACGGGAGCTATCACTGAAAAAAGTTCGGTAAGCGAAGTGTGGGCAGCGTTGCAGGATCCGGAAAAGGTAGTGCTGGTGCAGACTGCACCGGCTGTCCGTGTGGGCATCGGAGAAGCAATGGGCATGCCCTATGGGAGCCTGGTCACGGGACAGATGGTGGCCGGCCTGAGGCGGCTTGGATTCTCACGGGTCTTCGATACCAATTTCGCGGCAGACCTCACTATTGTGGAAGAGGGAAACGAATTGCTCCATAGGATAAAAAACGGTGGCACATTGCCGATGATCACTTCCTGTTCACCTGGATGGATAAAATTTATCGAGCATTTTTATCCGGAACTATTGGGGCATTTGTCCACCTGTAAATCTCCACAACAGATGTTCGGCGCGGTAGCCAAAACCTATTATGCAGAAATGACAGGTATTGATCCGCGGGATATCGTAGTGGTATCCATCATGCCCTGTACCGCCAAAAAATATGAAGCACGCAGGCCTGAAATGGACGGCGCATTCCAATACTGGAAAGAAAAATTGAACCTTACGGAAAAAGAACGCTTTTTTGATGTGGATTACTCCCTCACAACCCGGGAGCTGGCACGTATGTTTCGTGAAACCGGGATTGAATTCACACAACTTCCGGAAGAGGAATTCGACAGCCCGTTGGGCGAATCTACCGGTGCGGCAGTTATATTCGGCTCCACGGGCGGTGTAATGGAAGCGGCATTGAGAACTGCCTATGAGCTTTACACAGGAAAAAGGCTGGACAATATCGATTTCAGGTCGGTCCGGGGCTTGCAGGGGATAAAAGAAGCCGACGTCAATTTGAATGGAACCATATTGAAAGTGGCGGTTGCCCACACACTAAAAAACGCCGGTATATTGTTGGATCAGATTAAAAATGGCACATCTGCGTATGCTTTCATCGAGGTGATGACATGCCCGGGTGGTTGTTTGGGGGGAGGAGGCCAACCCATACCGACCAATGCGGAAATACGTGAAAGGCGTGCCGCATCCATTTATTTTGAAGATGAACATAAGGCGATACGTAAGTCACACGAAAATCCGGAAATAGCAAGGCTATATAAGGATTTTCTCAATGAACCCCTGGGTGAGAAGTCACATCATCTCTTGCATACGCACTATGTGGAAAGAGGATATTAAAAATTTATTGAATTTAATTACTGAAAAATTTCTTTAATCTAAGGAAAATGTTTTACTTTGTGAAATGTAGCGGGGAATTGTTTTAATTATCTAATAATCAAATTATTAAAAAGATGTCTTTTGCTCCGCAATATTACTTTTACGAGGTTGTTTCTGATAAAATAGTAGTAATATGATATAAATAGTTGCGAAATAACACTTTCAGGAAACATAAGGATAGCTGTTTTCGTACATTGTTTGAAACAAAAAATGAATTTACACCAGGTAAACGAAATTATTAACGGTACAATTCAACTCGATTGTAATACATTCCACGATTACACAAATGTTTTCGCTTCAGATCTGATGAGCGATGTACTGCGTTATTATATGGAAAACACGCTCCTGATAACAGGATTGTGCACTCTGCAGGCGATCCGTACTGCGGAGATATCCAATATTTCCTGTATTATTTTCGCTCGCGGTAAACGGATATCGGACGAGATGCTTCAACTGGCGAAAGAAAACAATATAGCGATCATTGAATCCGGATTGACTGTGTTTGAAATTGCCGGCAGGCTTTATCAAAACGGATTGAAACCGGTTCGGGAATGAAATGGGTATAAAAGTCGATTTAATGATCCCGACTAGTCGGGACAACTTGTCCCGATTTATCGGGAAGTAGTGATGATGTACTGATTTTGACAATTGACAATGAATAATTGAAAGATCAATTGAAAATAGAGCACCACATAGAGGGGAGTAATTTCAGTGCCGCAGGTAGTGCGAGTTCGGAAGTGAAGAAAACGTTGAAACAGTTCAATATTTCCCCGCTTTTGTTGCGAAGGATCGCGATAGCGCTTTATGAGGCAGAGATGAACGTAGTAGCTCATGCTTGCCGGGGTGTCATGAGTGTGGATATTCAACCGTTCTGTATCCATGTTGTGGTTGAAGATGAAGGTCCCGGTATTGAAGATATTGAAAAAGCCATGGAAGAGGGGTTTTCTACGGCCACGGAAGAGGTTCGCCAGATGGGATTCGGAGCGGGAATGGGACTGCCCAACATCAAAAAGAACAGTGACGAGATGACGCTTACTTCCATCCCCGGTGTGGGCACACGGCTGGAATTTATAGTTAATATTTGATGAGGTACTGTTATGAAAGACAGGAACTACACACATTCCATACAGATCGATCCTGACAGGTGTACCGGATGTTCCCATTGTATGCGTGTGTGTTCCACACAGGCTATCCGGATCATGGGCGGATATGCGCGTATACAACCCGAAAGATGTGTCGATTGCGGTGAGTGTTTCCGTGTCTGTCCGCAGCGGGCCATCTATGCCAAGGATGATGGTCTTGGCACCCTTCCGCCGGAAAACTATAAGATCGCGCTTGTACCCTCCGTTTTTATCGGCCAGTTCCCTTCGGAATATTCAGCTACCCAGGTTTTGAGTGCCGTGAAACAGGTTGGGTTTGATGAGGTATTCGAAGTAGAGCAGGCCGTGGATTTCATGAAGGAAGCTTATCAGGCCGTGGCGCAACAAAATCCTTCGCATCCGCTTATCAGTTCCTATTGTCCTGCGGTTGTACGACTTATCCAGGTGCAGTATCCTTCACTCACCGGGCAGATCATGCGGTTGAAAGCGCCTCATGATATTGCCGCACTTTATCTCCGGAGATCAAAAGAGAAAGAAGGCCTCGCCCCGGAAAAGTTATCCATTTATTATGTTACTCCCTGTGCTGCGAAAACTGTGGCTGCCCGTGCACCGGTAGGAGAAGAGAAATCACCTATCAACGGGACTGTCAATATGACGGCAGTTTACAATAAAGCATCCAAGATATTGTACGGCTTTAAAAAACCGGGATTACATAAAACCTTCGCCAATATGAGACCCGATTCCGTCAACTGGTCGTTATCGGGAACCGAAAAAAAATATTTCCCCGGAAGAGGGCTTGCCATCGACGGGATGGATAATGTGATCGAGTTTCTGGAAAAACTTGAATCGGGACATGTTTCCGATATCGATTTTTTGGAGATGCGTGCCTGCGACCAGGGTTGTGCGGGTGGTATTCTCTGTCCCGGGAACCGATTTCTGGCAGTGGAGCGGTTGGAACATCGGCAGAAGAGATTGCAAAAACTGAAAGATGCCGATAACGGAAGGGTGAGAAACCCTCTGATGGAATACGAGAAGATACTTCATACAATGTCGGGTGTCGATCCCGTTTATCCGCGCGACGGCCTGCTGCTGGATGAGGATATAGAAAAAGCCCTTATCAAACTGCAACGCATAGAGAGGCTGAGGACCTATTTCCCCGGTTTCGATTGCGGTGCCTGTGGCGCACCCGGTTGTAGAAACCTTGCGGAGGACATTGTGCAAGGGAAGGCCAGTATCTCGCACTGTGTGTTTGTGCAGCGTGTGATGGAGAAGAATTATAAACTGAGTCCCGACCAGGCCTTTGTAGTTATAGAGAAAATATGGGGGAAGGGACGGCTCGATAAATATGTGGATAAGGTGTAGAAAGACTGGGAGGACTGGGAGAGTGGGGAGTAGGAAGGTGAAAAATAAATTATGAATTATGAGTTATGAAAATAAGCCTAAATAACCTGAAAGAAAAATTGAATTATGAGTGCCTGTCCGGTGAAATATGGCTCGACAGGGTTGTGGACGGCGCTTATGTCTCCGATTTGCTAAGTGATGTGATGGGCAAGGCGCAGTCCGGTATGCTCTGGATTACCTCACAGGTGCACAAAAATATCGTAGCGGTTGCTTCGTTGAAGGAGTTGAGTGCCATCATCGTGGTGAACGAACGGAAAGTGGATCTGGATGTGCTGGAGCAGGCCGAATTGGAAGAGGTGGTCATCCTTGCATCGAAGAAGCCTGCCTTCGAAACGGCGGGAGAACTGTTTCGGGTTATTCAGTAGTTGTTCGGTTTTTGTTCATTACTAACACGGAGTAAGCAAATATGAACGCCGATTTACATATACATACCTGTCTTTCTCCCTGCGGGGATCTGGATATGAGTCCTCGTAATATTATCCGTATTGCGAAGGAGAAAGGGTTGCAGATAATCGGCATTACCGATCATAACAGCACAAGGAATGTGCGGGCATGTATGGAATTGGGTGAAAAGGCAGGGCTATATGTTATTCCCGGATGTGAGGTGAATACACGGGAAGAGGTGCATACACTCTGTTATTTTCCCCATCTGCGGGCGGTGGAAGCGTTTCAGTCTTATCTGGATGAACGGATGACAAATATGAAAAACGATCCGGTTCGCTTTGGATATCAGGTCGCAGTGGATGAAAACGACCGGATCGTCTATGAAGAAGAGCGATCGTTGTTTATGAGTATAGAGGATGGTATAGAGGATGTGGCGGAACAGGTGCACCGGTTGGGTGGTGTTTTTGTGCCGGCACATATCGACCGGCCGAAGAACAGCCTGATCAGTCAACTCGGCTTTGTTCCTTTTGACCTGAAATATGAAGCGCTGGAGATTTCGAAGGCGACAACCCCGGGCGCATTTCTCAGGAGTCATCCCGAACTGGTGGGAAAGCGTTTTCTGCAAAGTTCAGATGCCCATTATCCGGAGGATATTGCCTGTGCCTATACATGGTTTGATATGAAGGAGCCGACTTGGGAGAGTTTTACAGATGCATTTTTTTATTTACGTTATGATTGATCTGGCGATGCATATGATGGATATCGTACAGAATTCCCTGCGTGCCGGTGCGCAGAGAATCGAGATCGACCTGATGGTGAATAGTCGCGATCACACGTTGCTGTTCCGCATAAAAGATGATGGTGCCGGTATGGATGCGGAGACGGTGAAGAAACTGGACGATCCTTTCTTTACCACCCGTACCACCCGAAAAGTCGGTTTGGGAGTTCCCTTTTTGAAAATGACCTGTGAACAGACAGACGGAAGACTGAAAGTGTTTTCGGAAAAAGGCCGAGGCAGTGAGATGGAAGCGATCTACCATACCGATCATCCCGACTGTCTGCCGTTGGGCGATATGGGAGGATATCTTGCTCTTTTATTGAGAGCAAATCCCCATGTCTGCTTCCGGTTTACCTGTCGAATTGATGAAACAGAATTTATACTGGATTCCGATGAGTTGAAGAAACAGGGAATTGAATTACAACATCCCCGGATGCTGGGTGCGGTAAGGGAATATATCCGGGAGAATTTGAGAGAAATTTATAAAAAACGGTCGTCGCACAACTTTTTATGCTTATAAGTAAGAATAAAGAGCAAAGAATAAAGATGATGTGGTTAGGTAAGATACTGAGACTGGGAGACTGGGGAAATTGGGAGAGAGGGTGATGTGGAACCTTGAACCTGGGATCTGAATTGTAAATCGACGTAGTCAGGTCTGAAATCTTGAATTTTGAATCTTGAACGAAGAAAGTATAAACAATTAACTTTAAATAATATGACAGAAATCAAAACACTTGCCGACTTGAAAAAGAGACAGGAAGAAGTAATGTCCCGCATGAGTCTGAGGGATAGGGCGGAGGATCCCGAATCGCTGGTTCAGGTGAAAGTGGCAATGGCCACCTGCGGTATTGCTTCCGGTGCCAAAGAGGTGATGGAGTTCTTTGTGGAGGAGCTCGATAAAAGAAGGATCGATGCGGTTGTCACACAGACAGGATGTATGGGGTACTGCTTCGCAGAACCTACCGTGGAGATTACCTTGCCGGGTAAGGAGCCTATGGTATTCGGTTATGTGGATAGAGAAAAAGCCGACGAGATTATCGAGCGTTATATCAAAGAAGGGGAATTGGTGGATGGCATCATCCCGCAAAATTATAATACCATTTAAATCGATGCTTATGAGCCAATACAAAATGCACTTGCTTGTTTGTGGAGGTACCGGTTGCCATTCATCCGAAAGCAATCTGGTATATGAGATGCTTTGTGACGAAGTGGAAAGAAAAGGGATGGAGAAGGAGGTGCAGATCATTCGCACCGGATGTTTCGGCTTTTGTGAAAAAGGCCCTATCCTGAAGATACTGCCTGATAACACTTTTTACACGCAGGTCAAACCGGTTGACGCCAAAGAGATCATCGACGAGCATATTATCAAGGGGCGGCGGGTATACCGGCTGCTTTATACCGATCCCGAGACGGAAGAGCATGTCCCTGATTCGAAACATATGGGGTTCTATAAAAAGCAATTACGCATAGCACTTCGTAATTGTGGTACCGTCGATCCGGAGAATATCGATGAGTCGATCGCGCGAGATGCTTATCAGGCGTTGGGGAAAGTGCTCACTGAATATACTCCTCGGCAAACTATCGATCTGGTCAAACGATCGGGACTACGCGGCCGCGGCGGAGCCGGTTTCCCAACCGGATTGAAATGGGAGATCGCTGCCCGGAATGACGCCAGTCAGAAGTATGTGGTCTGCAATGCCGATGAAGGGGATCCCGGAGCATTTATGGATCGTTCCATCCTGGAAGGTGACCCGCACTCTATCCTTGAGGCGATGGCTATCTGTGGTTATTGCATTGGTGCTACAAAAGGGGTGGTCTATATCCGGGCGGAATACCCATTGGCCATTAAGCGGTTGAAAATTGCCATCGCTCAGGCGCGTGAATATGGATTGCTGGGAGATCAGATCTTTGGTACCGGTTTTAGT
Source organism: Proteiniphilum saccharofermentans (assembly GCF_900095135.1). Classification (NCBI taxonomy): domain Bacteria; kingdom Pseudomonadati; phylum Bacteroidota; class Bacteroidia; order Bacteroidales; family Dysgonomonadaceae; genus Proteiniphilum; species Proteiniphilum saccharofermentans. The sequence continues at coordinate 3,806,910 of NZ_LT605205.1, read as the reverse complement.
TTCGATATCCAATTGAGATATGGTGCCGGTGCGTTTGTCTGCGGTGAAGAAACAGCACTTATCCATTCCATGGAAGGGAAACGGGGCGAACCGTCCAACAAGCCACCCTTCCCTGCGCAGAGCGGATACATGGGGAAACCGACCAATGTGAACAATGTGGAGACACTGGCCAATATACCGGTGATTATACTTAAAGGAGCTGAATGGTTTTCCTCTATCGGCACGGAGCGGTCGAAAGGAACAAAAGTATTTGCCCTGGCGGGTAAGATCAATAATGTGGGGTTGATAGAGGTACCTATGGGTATTACACTCCGGGAGATCATTTATGAGATCGGAGGAGGTATCAAGAATGGGAAGAAATTCAAAGCGGTGCAGACCGGAGGGCCGTCGGGAGGCTGTCTTACCGAAAAGCATCTCGACACGCCTATTGACTACGAAAGCCTGACTGCAGCCGGCTCCATGATGGGGTCGGGGGGGATGATCGTGTTGGATGAGGATGATTGTATGGTATCGGTGGCAAAGTTCTACCTTGGATTTATTGTGGAGGAATCCTGCGGAAAATGCGCTCCTTGCCGCATCGGTAATAAGCGGTTGCATGAAACCCTCGGTAGAATCACCGATGGGAAAGGGATGCAGGAAGATATCGAGAAACTCAGAAATTTGGGTAGTGTCATCAAAGATACTTCATTATGCGGGCTGGGGCAAACATCCCCCAATCCGGTACTCTCCACTCTCGATAATTTTATGGATGAGTACCTGGAGCATGTGCATGATAAGAAATGCCGTTCAGGTCAATGTAGAGACTTGCTCTATTATGTGATATCGGAGAAGGATTGTATCGGATGTATGGCCTGTAAGAGGGTGTGCCCCACACATGCCATCAGCGGTGAAAAGAAAGAGGTCCATGTTATCAATCAGGAGATATGTATCAAATGCGGCGCCTGTATGGAGAAATGCCAGTTTGATGCCATCAGCCTGATGAATGATTACCCGAGAGCGAGTGTTGAAATTAGTAATTACTAATTACCAATGACTAATTACCAATGACTAATTACCAATGACTAATGAATCAGTAGGGCATAAATCATGAAATTGTGAATTGCAAATCGACGTAGTCAAATCATGAAATCGTATAATTATAAATTAAAAATCAGCAAAGCTAAATCTTGAATCTTGAATTTGAAATTATGATTGAACTGACAATAGATAATAAAAAGGTACAGGTAGAAGAGGGTACTACCATCCTGAAAGCAGCCCGGGAAGCGGGTGTAGAAATACCTACGCTATGTCACTTTGAACTGTGCGACATGGGTATCGAGAATAAACCGGGCGGATGCCGCATTTGTGTGGTGGAGGTGGAAGGACGCCGTAATCTGGCGCCTTCATGTATGACTGAAGCACAAAACGGAATGGTGATCCATACCCACAATATAAGGGTGTTGAATGCGAGGACGACAGTGCTCAAACTGATCATCTCCGACCATCCTTTCGATTGCCTGGTCTGCGCCAAATCGGGACAATGCGAACTGCAAAGTCTAGCCATACAGTTCGGTATCAGAAGCCAGCCGTATGAAGGTGAGCAATCCCGGTACCGGAAAGATACTTCTCCTTCCATCATCCGCGATGTGGACAAATGTATCATGTGCCGCAGGTGCGAGATGATGTGCAATGAAGTGCAGACTGTAGGTGCGCTCTCAGCCGTGAACCGTGGGTTCATGTCAGTGGTGGCACCTGCTTTCGAGATGAACCTCGAAGACTCACCCTGTACCTATTGCGGACAGTGTGTGTCGGTTTGTCCGACCGGCGCACTGACCGAGGTGGATCATACCAACGATATCATCCGTGCTTTGAGTGATCCCACTAAAACAGTAGTGGTGCAGACGGCTCCTGCCGTACGCGCTGCCTTGGGAGAGGAATTCGGCCTGCCACCCGGTACGCTGGTCACCGGAAAAATGGTCTCTGCCCTTCGTGAACTGGGATTCGATTACATATTCGATACCGACTTCAGTGCCGACCTGACCATCATGGAGGAGGGGACAGAGTTGCTGCAACGCCTTCAGCAGTATCTGGCAGGAGATACGGAAGTGCGGCTGCCGATCCTCACATCATGCTGTCCGGGATGGGTGAACTTCTTTGAACATAATTTCCCCGATCTGCTGGATGTACCCTCTACGGCAAAATCGCCGCAACAGATGTTCGGTGCCATCGCCAAGTCTTATTTTGCCGAAAAGATAGGAGTGAACCGGAAAGATATGATCGTGGTCTCCATTATGCCTTGTCTGGCAAAGAAATATGAGTGCCAGCGCGATGAGTTCAAGGCAGACGGTAACCCCGACGTAGATTATTCCATCTCTACCCGTGAACTGGCTGCGTTTATCAAGCAGGCCAATATAGATTTCCTTAATCTTCCCGATGGGAATTTTGACGACCCGCTGGGAGAATCATCCGGTGCAGGTGTGATCTTCGGTAATACCGGAGGAGTGATTGAGGCGGCTTGCCGTACGGCATACGAGCTCTATACCGGCAAGACATTGGAAAAAGTCGATTTTCATGCGCTGCGGGGCATGGAAGGTATCCGTTCCGCGACAGTCGATTTCGACGGATTGCAACTTAATATAGGTATAGCGCATGGTCTGGGGAATGCCCGTAAGCTGCTGAATGATGTAAAGGCCGGCAAGTCGCAGTACCATGCGATTGAAATCATGGCCTGCCCGGGAGGATGTATTGGTGGCGGGGGACAGCCTTATCATCATGGTAACAGTGAGATACTTAGTAAACGGATTGCGGCCATCTACACTGAAGATAAGCGTAAAGTGATCCGGAAATCACATGAAAACCCATCCATCATCAGGCTTTATGAAGAGTATCTGGGTAAGCCCGGCAGCCATAAAGCGCACCAACTGCTCCATACCGAGTATTTCCCGAAGAGTAACGAGGTTACTATCCATTTACATGGTTAAAGAAAGTGGAAAGGTGGGATGAGAATTGAAAATGGACAATTGACAATGGAAAGTTGACAAGATTCCAAATTTTGAATCTTGAATTTTAAATCTGAAATAGTTATGAATCAGAAAATAAATATAGCGCCTGCGGTGTTTGAGTATATGGAGAAGGTGACTGGCTCCGACGGTGTAGAGGTGAGAGTGAATCTTCCGAAGGAGAAGATCGGGAAGATCAATGAGATTTGCGATGCTTTCAACAATGATTCCGGAGAATTGATTAATGTATTGCACGAAATACAACATACGTTCGGTTACATACCTGCAGAAGTGCAGGATGTGGTGGCTCACAATCTGCACCTGCCTGTTGCACAGGTATATGGTGTAGTTACTTTCTACACTTTTTTCTCGATGATCCCCAAAGGAGAGCATCCTGTCTCTGTCTGTACCGGTACAGCCTGTTATGTCCGTGGAGCCGAGAGGGTGCTGGAGGAGTTCAGGAAAGAACTGGGAGTGGAGGTAGGAGAGACTACCTCTGATGGGAAATTCTCCATCAATTGCCTCCGTTGTGTGGGTGCTTGCGGCCTGGCGCCGGTAGTGTTGGTAGGTGAGAAAGTGTACGGACGGGTGTCACCCGATGGAGTGAAGGCGATCATTGCGGAGTATAAAAAGTAATATGGTTTCTCTTGATAAGGTCTTTTGTAAAAGAAATGACTATCCTGAGCATTGTCTTTTTTATGTGCTGTTTCAGTTGTCGGGAAACAGGGGCAGGTTCACTGGTTCCTTTTCGAGCATCTTGGTCGCCCTCCTGAAAATCCCATGGATATATGCCAGCACCATCCCGTAATTGGTTACCGGTACACCCTGTTGAATAAAGGGGTGAAGCCGGTTGAGCAACTGCTTGCGGGTGATCATGCAGCCGCCGCATTGGATGACGAGGGAAAAATTCCGTATATTCGAGGGAAGTTCTGAGAGCCCCGAAACGACCGTGAAATGGAGTCGTTTTCCGGTGAATTGCTGTAGCAACTTCGGGATTTTCACCCTGCCTATATCGTCACAACTGGTCTGATGTGTACAACTTTCCAGTAAAAGGATATGGTCGCCGTCTTTGAGCCGGGAGATATGTGGCGTACCTTCCAAAAATGCCGTGAAATTACCTTTCATACGGGCGAAGAGAATGCTGAAACTGGTTAGAGGGATTTCTTCCGGGAGTGCTTCAGCCACAATCCCGAACACCGAACTGTCGGTAATTGCCAATGCAGGCTTGATGCCTAATTGTAGAAAGTCGGGGATCTCGCTCTCCCTTACTACTACTGTCACACACTGGTTGTCGAGTGCATCACGGATTGTTTGATTTTGTGGTAGGATCATTCGCCCTTCCGGTGCTTCGCTATCGATGGGTGTGACGAGTAGTACCACATCTTTTGGGCGTACCAGGTCGCCGATCAATGAACTCCTTTGAAAAGCCGTTGCAGGAATGATCCGTTTTAATGCGGTGATTAACCTGTCTTTATCGGCCGGATTGATAGTACTGAAATCGATGATCTCCGCATTGGAGTGCTGTTTAATGGCGGTTACGGTGATGGCGGCGATTTTGTCGATATCGTTTTTGTTATGGGCGAAAAGATAAGGTACCTCATTCTTTTTAAATTGTTCGATCAGTTGCACCTCATAATCGCCAAACTGATTACCGGCAATCAGAAGGATGGCACAATCGACTTTCCGGATTACTTCCTGTGATTTCCGGATTTTTTTGTTTCCGATCTCTCCCAGATCATCTATTCCGGCAGTATCGATCAGTATGGCCGGCCCGATATTGAAGATCTCCACCGATTTTTTTACTGGATCGGTCGTCGTTCCCGGGAAGTTAGACACAATGGAGATATCTTGTCCGGTGAGCATGTTGATTAACGAACTCTTGCCCGTATTTCTACGGCCGAATATACCGATATGTAAACTGTTTATGCTCATAATTAACGATATAGATCCCTCTCTCCCTGTTTGATCCTGGCGATTTTATCCCTCACCTCATTCTGCATTTTTTCATTCAGTTCATCCATATTTTTCTCTATCACTTTCCATCCTTTTTGCGCGGTTGTTTCGGGTGCATAGTCTTCCAGATATTCTGCCAGTGTGAGTATCGCATTGGGTGTGCAGAACCGTTTGATAAAACCCGGGACTGAAAACTCCATGAAGTGTTCACCGGTTCTGCCGAGACGATAGCAGGCAGTGCAGAACGAAGGGAGCATCCCCTGTTGCAGCAACTCTTCGATGACCTCATTGAGTGAACGGTCGTCGTTGATATGGAACTGGCTCCTGTTCAGGTCGAGATTCTTCTGTTGGGAAACATAACTGCCCAATTCTATTTTTGTTCCGCCGTCAATTTGTGACACACCATATTGTATCAGTTCATTACGCAGTGTTGCCGGTTCGCGGGCGGTAAGGATCATGCCTGTATAAGGCACAGCCAGACGCAGGATTGCTACCAGACGGGTAAATTCTTCATCGGAAGCGAAATAATGCTTCCCTATCCTGAGCATCGAAGCATCTTTAATCCTGGGAAAAGAGATGGTATGCGGCCCTACGTTATAGCATGCCTCCAAATGATTGGTATGGCGTACCAGTCCCATCACTTCGAAGCGCCAGTCATAAAGGCCGATCAACGCGCCGATACCTACATCATCCAGACCGGCCTCTTGTGCCCGGTCGAGTGAAGTGAGCCGGTAGTCATAATCGGCTTTCTTTCCCCATAGATGATAATTTTTATATGCTTCCCGGTGATAAGTCTCCTGAAATACCTGATAGGTGCCGATGCCCGCCTCTTTCACCATGCGGAATCCTTCTATATCCAGCGGAGCCGCATTGATATTCACCCGCCGGATTTCACCGCGCCCCTTTTTTACGCTATAGGCTGTTTTCACCGTCTCCGCGATAAATCCGGGATTGTATTCGGCATGCTCTCCGAAGACCAGTATCAACCTTTTCTGTCCACTCTCTTCCAGGGCTTCGATCTCTTTTATCAATTCATCCCTGGAAAGTGTTTTCCTCACCTGTTCCCTGTTTGAGACCCTGAAACCACAATAAATGCAGTCATTAGCACACTTATTGCCTACGTAAAGGGGCGCAAACAGTACGATACGGTTGCCGTATATCTTTGTCTTGAGTGCTTTGGCTCCCTCTTTGATAAGTCTTATTGATTCTTCGTCGTTCGCATTGATAAGGGTCGCTGTCTCCTTCAGGTTCAGGCGATTCTTTGCCAGCGACTTATCGATGATCCGCCGTACTTTTTCGGGTGAGGAAGGGGTATTATTCAGATAATCCCATATCTCAGCCGTGTCGATAAACGGCTGCATAGGGATATCCGGCATACGGTATGTTTCAGGGTTAAATTGCATACGATTACTATTTACTCACTTCACCGCAAAGATAACATTATCAGAACGATTTTATTCTATCACCGTGAATAAAATTTCTGACTTAATTAAAAATATATACCTTTGTGATTCGGAATCATTTTGTTTTTTAAATGAGTGTTCCGTGAATAAACTGCTGGAAAAAATATACCTTTCATGTCAAAAGTTGATCTCAGAGGCTTGGGGGTGGCCCTAATCACCCCTTTTAAAGAGGATAATTCCATAGATTATGAAGCACTTTCCCGGTTGGTGCAATTTCATCTGGAGAGCGGCACAGACTATATTGTGGCTTTGGGTACCACGGCCGAGACTCCCACACTTTCAAAGAAGGAGAAGCACGAAGTGGTGCGTTTTATAGTAGAACAGGTGAACGGTAAAATTCCGGTAGTGATGGGGATAGGAGGTAACAATACCGCCGACTTGGTAAATGACTTGGAAAGTACCGATTTTTCAGGGATAAGCGCCATTCTATCCGTCACACCTTATTATAATAAGCCTACACAGGAAGGCCTCTATCAACATTACTGTGTTTTGTCTCAGGCCTCCCCGCTACCTGTCATACTTTATAATGTGCCCGGAAGGACGGGTGTGAATATGACGGCCGAAACTACATTACGTTTGGCGAAAGACTGTGGCAATATTGTAGCGGTGAAAGAGGCTTCGGGCGATCTCAATCAGATCAAGGAGATCATAGACAAGGCTCCTGAAGGGTTTGACGTTATTTCAGGGGATGATGCCATTACTACTGATGTGATTGCGCTTGGCGGGATAGGAGTGATCTCGGTATTTGCCAATGCTTTTCCGGTTGAAATGGTATGGTTGGTGAAGAATGCCCTGGAAGGCAATGCTGCTGATGCGCGCCGTAAGATGAATGCCGATTTTGAGACATTATTCCATCTTATGTTTGTAGAAGGCAATCCGGCAGGGGTAAAATGCCTGCTCCATTTAAAAGGCATGATCCACAACAAGCTCCGCCTGCCGCTGGTTCCTGTGAGTGAAAAAACACTTGAAAAGATCAAAAAGGAACTTACACGGGTCGGCGGGTAATGAATATTAAAAGCTAACTATAAAGACATGATTAATGGCAAAAGTAAACGATAGGCGCAGGTTTGGTGTTAAAATGAAAGCGAGTTGCCTTTAATTAATGTTAAATAGTTATTCTTTGTTTTGCTTGTATAATATTAAATTTTACTTTTGTCCCGGACTCCTGAAAGGATAAACTTTTGAGATAGTCTAACTTTGATAGATAATGAAAAGTATTTATATCCAATATAACAGTTTGAACATGAATGCATTTAGCGCAATGTGTTGCCCTATGTGTATGATGTTCGGACACTGTTGTGTCGGATAAGCTAAGATATTTGATAAATAAAGAATATGAAAGCCCTCCCGATACATGTCGAGAGGGCTTTTTAGGTTTAAATTAAAGTATATTGACTTTCAAAGAAATCGCCAATGCTGACTTCAATAAATATCCAGTGCTCCTCTATACTCTCTTCCACATCGTTTGTGGCTGCCTGTTGTTGTGGATGTATGTCTATGTGCATGTGTTTGCCACGACAACGTATCGGATAGAAGAGTGCATACTGTAAATATGGGAAAACTCCTCCGATATATCTTCGGGGGAGTTTTTTTAGGTGTATGTCCGGCTTGGGAAATCTTTACAATTCAAATATAAAATATATACACCAATTGGAATATAGTGAATTATTATTTTTTGCATTAGAATATGAAACGATCAGAATTTTTTTTCAGGAATAACAATGTATACACGATACTAATAAAACCGATGGCTGTTTTTTTAGTATTTTTCCTTTTTTCTTTCCTTGCTTATGGACAAAACGCGATACAGGGAACGGTGGTTGACAGGGACAATAACCCGTTGCCGGGAGCCACGATAATGATAAAGTCAACAAATACCGGAACAGTGAGTGATGAAGAAGGTAATTTCAATCTTACCATCGATCAGTCGTTGCCGGTTACGCTGGAGGTGAGCTTTATCGGTTATACGGCACAGGAAATTGATGTCTATGATTCCGGGGAGCCTGTCATTGTGACCCTGGCCGAAGAGCGTAATATATTGAATGAAGTGGTGGTTATTGGTTACGGGACCCAATCCCGACGGGAGTTTACGGGTTCGGTGGCCTCTATCAGTGGCGATCTCGTGAAAGAGCTGCCGGTGCAGAGTTTCGATCAGGCGCTGCAAGGTAAGGCCGCCGGTGTAAGTATTGCTTTGCCTAACGGACAGTTGAATGCTCCGGCGGTGATACGCATAAGGGGCGTTAATTCAATTTCATTGAGTTCTTACCCTCTGATCGTGGTGGATGGGATTCCGTTAAGTACAGGTGATATTTCTACCAACCGTGCGGCAAACAACCCGTTGGGAGATATAAACCCGGCCGATATTGCTTCCATTGACATCCTGAAGGATGCGGCATCGACCGCCATTTACGGGTCGAAGGCTGCCGGTGGCGTAATACTGGTAACCACCAAGAGAGGTAAAGCGGGACATGCCACTACTCACTATGAAAGCTGGGTAGGATTTACAAATGCCACCCGATTGCCCAACGTGTTGAATGCGCAACAGTATACCGATATTAAGAACGAATCGATAGCCAATGCAACGGCGATAGATGGAACGCAGAGAGAGCCGGTCTATTTTTTGTCTTACAATCCTGACGGAAGTATTGTCGATACAAACTGGAGGGACTATATATACAGGACAGCGGTCTCACACAATCATTCACTGAGTGTGGCGGGAGGTTCGGAGAAGGTGAATTACTATTTGTCGCTGAATTATTCCGACCAGGAAGGGATTCTGGTTGGTAATGATTTCCAGAGAAAGGGAATCCGCTTCAACCTGGATAACAGGGTCACCGACTGGCTTAAATTAACGGCAGGTGCAGTGTATAATGTAAGCGAAAACAAATCCTACGACACGGGCAGTCTTCCGGGGGCCTCCATGACCACAACGGGTGCGGCCCGTCTTGCGCTGGTCTTGCCACCCAATGTAGGTGCATATAATGACGATGGCAGTTACCACTTAAATCCCAATAGCGGCACACTGGGATCGGGAAACAACAAGACGACCATCCCCCTTTACAATCCTGCGGCTTTGTTCGATTTGTCCCGTTACACTTCCCAGAATGACCACGTGATAAGCAATATAAGCGCGAGCATCAGACCCGTAAAACAGGTGGAACTGACAACGACTTATGCGATTGATCGTGTGAAGACCGAAAATATCACTTTTCTAAGTCCAGAACTTGGTTCGAGTGGCTATAACAGTGGCGGGTCGGTGACCAACGTGACAATTACACGCCAGAATCAGGCATGGACGAATACGCTTTCGTTCAATGAAACTTTTCTGAAAGATCATCACCTGTCGGCACTGCTTGGAACGGACATCCAGTACAATGAACTGTCGGCGTGGGGTGCCAATGCCACCAATGCTTCCGATGATTTTTTCGAGTACTATCAGGGAGGATGGGCTAATGTGGTTGCTTCCGGAAACAGGAAAGGTACAAGGGTCTTTGCCTCTCTTTTCTCCCGTCTTAGTTATGATCTCAAAGGGCGTTACTTTCTTACCGGTAACTTCCGGAGGGACGGAAATTCTGCCCTGGCGGAAGGCCGTAAATACGGGAACTTCGGCGGTGTGTCGGGTGGTTGGCTGCTGTCTGAAGAAAGTTTCTTCAAGTCATCCCCCTTGGCCCGTACATTCGACAATGTGAAATTGAATGCCAGCTGGGGGCAGGTAGGTAACGGTAATCTTGAAAACGATTATAGTTCGTACGACCTATACTCTTCCTACCTCTATGGCAGCGCCGCGACCTGGAGTATTACACAACAGGGAAATCCGGATCTCAGCTGGGAAACCAGTGAACAGACCAATGTGGGAATCGAAGTGAGTGCCTTTACGAACCGCCTCAATGCCGAACTGACCTATTTCAATAACAATGTGAACGGGTTGATCCTGAGTGTGGCACAGTCCCCATCGAAAGGAATACCGGGAAATTCTATCCTTGCCAATGTAGGGTCCATGTACAACAGAGGTATTGAGTTTGGTATAGGATATGAAGTGATCCGAAGAAAAGATCTTACATGGAACCTGAATTTCAATTATACCAATCTACGCAACAAAGTGACATCCCTTGCGGATGAAAATCAGGATATCATCGCTTCCACCGGTAGCGGTAACACCAATATAACCCGTGTAGGGGAACCGATAGGGAGCCTTTATGGTCTTAAAACCCTGTATGTGAATCCGGAGAATGGCCAGCGTGTATTCCTTAATGGAAAAGGGGAAGAGGTGCAATATAACGGCTTGAACAGGTGGACGTATCTTGACGGATCTACGGCAGAAGCTCTTTCGGGAGATGACTTTTATGTTTTGGGAAATGCTCTTCCCAAGTGGTACGGAGGATTGGCAAGTAATCTTACGTACAAAGACTTTGAACTCAATCTGAACTTTACCTATGCCGGAGGGAATTATGTGATGAACAGGACCAGGTCCACCTTGACCGACCAGATATTTTTCAACAATTCTACCGATATTTTACGACGTTGGACTTCTCCCGGGCAGCAGACCGATATCCCTAGGATCATAAATGGGGACAGGATCTCCTTCGGTGGATCGGTCCCTATCTCAGAGCATGTGGAAAAAGGTGATTTCCTTCGCCTGCAGAATGTGGTATTCGCCTATAACCTGCCTGAGAGTGCTCTTGGTTTTTCAAGGCTTAGTGCGGTAAGGGTTTACGGGCAAGTAACCAATGCGTTCATTATAACCGGTTACAGTGGTATCGATCCGGAAGTGTCGGCAAACGGGAATTCAAATACCGCACCGGGTGTTGAATATAACACCGCCGGTTTGGGACGGACCTTTACCTTCGGAGTGAATGTTACATTCTAAAACAAACTAAAAAGATACAATTATGAATACTTCTATATATAAATATAAGCATATACAACGAAATATAGTGATTGCAGCCGTTCTTGTCTCATTAGGCTTTGTGAGTTCCTGTGACGACCTTCTCGATCAGACTTCCCAAACATCCCTCAGTTCGGCAACGATCTTTGACACCCCTGCCCGTATAGAAGGGTTGGTGAATGGAGCGTACCGGTCGCTGAAGAGTGCCAACCTGTATAGCGGGCGCCTGGTACAGTATGGAGACCTGCGTGGCGAAGATTTTGTCATCCGCACCGAAAATGCCTTGGCAGGGGGATATGTGTGGGCCAATAGTTTTACAAACCTTACCGGTGATATAAACAGTGTATGGGAGCAAGCCTATGTTGTGATAAACAATGCCAATGTCCTGATAGAAGGGTTGGACAGGTCGGAGGGTGTTATCAGCGACGGGCAAAAACGCAATTATATTGCAGAGGCAAGGTTCCTGAGGGGATTGGCTTATTTCCATCTGGTTACTTTTTATGGCCGGCCTTATATCGAAAGCGGGGGCCAGGACAAGGCTGTGCCTTTAAGATTGCAGGCTGAGGTGTCATCGGCGAATAATAATCTGGCCCGTAGTACGGTATTTGATGTGTATAAGCAAATAATCGAGGATCTTGATTATGCCGAAGTCAATTTGCCGGAAAGTTATTCATCGGCTCTGCTGAATACTACCCGTGCTCATAAAAATACGGCGATTGCTTTGAAGACAAGAGTCTATTTGAATAAAGGCGAGTTTGACAAGGTGATAGAAGAAGCTAAAAAGATAGTTCCCCAGGATGAAGCGCCGTTTTCAGCTACGACAGGTGTCACACATGCATTGAATGCGGATATCACCACTATTTTCAATGCCGATTATACAACAACCGAATCGGTGTTCTCCATGCCTATGACCGTTGCGGATCCTCCCGGTGGCGCTGCTTTGGCAAATGTATATTACAGTGCGCCTGATTTTGTGCTTAACACAGAGCCTGCAGGGATAATATCCGATACCGAATGGCGGGAATCCGACGCGCGGCGCAATTTTGTCTCATATAACAGTAGTCTCGGGTTGTATCTGCTAGCCAAGTATACGAAGGTGAGTCCTGCGATAGATTATATTCCGGTAATCCGTTATCCGGAAGTGCTTCTTAACTATGCAGAGGCTGAAGCCCGCAGTACCAGCGGTGACCTGAATAAGGCGGTCGCATTGTTGAAGGCTGTCCGCAATCGTTCCGATGCTGCTTATATTTTCCCTGCACAGGCATTGGCGCAAGATCAGATATTGACTACAATCAGGGTCGAAAGACGTATCGAACTTCTGGGCGAAGGTTTCAGGGCAAACGATATTTTGCGCGATTTGCAGACGTTCCCCGGCAAGCCTTCACTGGCCAGCCTGACTGCCCGCCAGGTAGGTCCGGCCGATGAAGGCTATGTATTTCCCATTCCGAATTCAGAGATATTGACCAATGAATTGATAAATGAATAATAAATTTAAAAAACAAGTAATATGAAGAAGAATCTATTTCCTATCGCTATTGCAGCTTTGGCCTTATTGATGGTGAGCTGTGAAAAGAATCCTGACAAATTAAATCTTTCAGGTACGGTAAAGAATGAGTCATCGGGTAAGATCTACCTGCAACGGTACGAGAATAAATCTTTCTTTACGATAGACTCTACAGAGATAAAAGATGGAAAATTCGAGTTCGATACCCAAGTTAAGCTGCCGGAGATATATGGTCTGTCGTTAGAAGGATCGGGAACGAATCCTTTTTATTCCTACCTCGTTTTTCTCGACAATAACCCTATTACTGTGGATCTTGATACTGTTGACGGCTTTAAAAACACCGTAGTAAAAGGTTCTGAAGAGCACGACCTGTTTATTGATATCAGAAACCGTAAAGTTTCGGATATAAGTGAGGTGATCAGGGAGAATCCCTCTTCTATTGCCGCGCTGTATGTGTTCTACCGTTATTATTCCTATCGTTTGTCGCCGGACGAGATAAAGGCTAATATTGATCTGCTCGATCCTTCGCTAAAAGGTACGGACTATGTGAAAGTGCTTGATGAATTGGCAAACACATTGGACAAAGTCGCCGTTGGACAAAAAGCGCCCGACTTTGAAGCAACCGACAGGGATGGCAATAAAGTGAAGTTTTCGGACTATTTGGGCCAGGGTTATGTGCTTGTCGATTTTTGGGCTTCATGGTGTGCGCCGTGCCGTAAAGAAAATCCAAATTTAGTAAAGGCCTATGATACATATAAGTCCAAAGGTTTCGAGATAGTGGGGATATCTTTGGATAATAGTGCTGCACCTTGGCTTAAGGCAATAGAAACGGATAGTCTTGCCTGGCCGCAACTGATAGATGGGAATGCCTGGGCAGGACAAGGCGTCAAAGAGTATGGAGTGAGGCTTATTCCTGCGAACTTCCTTATAGATAAAGAAGGTGCAATTGTAGCGCGAAATCTCAAAGGGGAAGACTTGCAAAGAACATTGGAAGAGTTGTTAAGTGCTCCTGTCCGTTAGAAGCATGTTGCACAATGTAACGAAATTTGCTCACTTTTCTCCCATTTGCCTTCCCAATATGTTAAAAAACGATTTTTCATAAAATAAAATTGTGAAATTAAAATAGAATGATATAAATTTGTGACAAATTATTTGAAAAAGTAGAGACAGATGAGATTAAAGTTAGAAAATAATACAATACTCCCCTTTTTGTTGACAAACCTTAACGGGGGGGGCAAATCGCTTTATAACCTCTTAAAGTCTCTCCGATCTCTTTTTCTTAAAAGGTTATCATCCCGTTTTATTTGTTTTTTTAGTTTCATGTCGAAGTCTGTTTTCGGCGTGCGATATCTTTTTTTGCTGGTCTTGAACAAGGTCGGTATATCTATGTCTGCCTTGTCAGGGCGGCAATCCCTTTTGTGTTTTCTGGAAACAATATCAGCAAATATTACCCCAGTCTTTTTGCCTTACTTTGAAACTTTACATTTCCCGACAAACCACAACAACATAATACAGGGTATGATGCGTCTTCACGAATCAGAGAAGCCGTATATACCCTCACTTTTTGTAATAAAACCAGAATTTTATTTCGAATGAATTATTAATTAAAAAAGTAGTAGAGTATGAAAAGAAAGCTAATGATGTTTTTAGCCCTGTTCTTTATTGGGATAGGGATTGTAACGGCTCAGACACAGGTACGGGGTACCGTGGTGGATGAAACGGGCGAACCTGTGATTGGTGCTACCATCCAACTCAAAGGAACGTCGCAGGGAACCGTTTCCGATATCGACGGGAATTTTAACCTCTCGGCCCCTGCGGGTGGTACGTTGGTTATTTCCTATGTGGGGATGCAAACTCAGGAAGTACCGGTAAGTGCGAGTGTACGGGTAGTAATGGTTTCAGATGCACAATTACTAAGCGAAGTGGTTATTGTGGGAGCCATGGGTATAACACGTCCGCCGCGTGCTGCAGGCTATGGACAGACGATTGTTGATCCGGCTGAAGCTATTCAGAAAGCGGAGCCAGACCTTTTCCGTTCGTTAGATGGTAAAATCCCCGGTGTGCATGTGGGAGCCTCTTCGGCTACGCCCGGTAGTGCCACGAAAGTACTGATCAGGGGAAACTCTTCATTTTTAGGAAACAATGACCCGTTATATGTTGTGGATGGTCTTCCTTACAGTAATTCAGAGGTAACTACAGGGAATAGGTTAACCACCGCAGGTGCATACGGAACTGGTCTTGCCACCCTCGATCCCAACGATATCGAGAGTATGACCGTATTGAAAGGTGCCGCCGCTGCAGCCCTTTATGGTAGCCGTGCCGCCAATGGTGTTATTCTGATCACCACAAAAGCAGGAAGTAAAAGAGTACGTCCATCCCAAAAAGGATTTGAAGTAACATTAACCTCTTCCTATACTACAGAATCGATTGCTTCACTTCCCGAGTATCAGAATACTTATGGACAAGGATCTAATTTCACCTATTCCAATGCGAACGGTTCTTGGGGGCCGGCTTTTGGTTCTCCAGGAAATGAAACCATACCTTTGTACTCGACCATTAATGCTGTTTATCCAGAATTGGGACCAAGAATTCCCTATCAGGCATATCCGAATAATGTGAAGGATCTGTTCAGGAATGGTAGTGTTTTGGATAATTCTGTGAATATCATGAGTTACAATGATAAAGGTAATTTCAGTATTACGGTCTCCAATCTTGCTCAGGATGGTTATGTGCCTTATTCCGAATTCGATCGTACCTCATTCAGTGTAGGGGGAAATCAAAAACTGGATAATGGCCTTACCGTCGGAGGAACTGTATCCTATTCGAGGACAGTCCAGAATGGACCTTTCTTTGGTGCCGGAAATTACGGTGGCTCGGTGAGTTCTTTTGCTCGTGCCATGTTGGTGCCGCGAAATGTGGATCTCCCGAATTTGCCCTACGAAACGCCTGACGGAAGAAACTTAATGGCTTTCGGTGGTGTTGACAATCCATTATGGTCTTGGAAATACAATACTATCACCAGTGTGATGGATCGTACTGTCAGTACGGTAAATGCCGCTTATGATTTTACCGATTGGTTGTCGGCAGGTTATCAATTCGGTTGGAATCAATATGAGATGGATCGTAAGCAGGTAATCAATATTGGATCAGTAGGCCCTTCTGGTTTTGCAGGGCAAGGGCAGATTACCAATGACAGCTATACTACACAGGAGATCGAGTCGAATTTTAATCTAACCTTCAAACATAAGTTTAATGAGGACTATAATTTAAGAGTTACTGTTGGACATAATGTCAATCAACGGACGACCCATAGGGCTGACCAGGAGGGTAATATAATGATATTCAAAGGCATATATAATGTGGGTAATACGCAGGAACAAACAGCGGGAGAGTCTACAAGCAAAAGAAGGTTATGGGCGATATATGCTGATGCTTTGTTGGATTACAAGAATTATGCTTTTTTGAATCTTACTTTGCGTAACGACCACTCTTCCACTTTGCCGATACAAAACAACAGTTACTATTATCCGGCAGTTACCGGTTCGTTTGTGTTTAGTGATGCTTTTGAACTCAATTCCGATATCCTGGACTTTGGTAAAGTGCGTTTAGCCTGGGGACGTGTGGGTAACGATGCATCCCCGTATTATGTAAATGGAACCTATCTTCAGGATACTCCATTTGGGGGCAATCCTATCATGTTGTTGCCCACAACTTCTTATGATCCTGAATTAAAACCTGAGTTTACTACTGAGGTTGAGTTGGGAGCAGAATTGCGGTTTTTCCAGAATCGTATTGGTATAGATTTCACATGGTACAACAGATCAACGACTGATCAGATAGCTCCGTTAAGTTTACCCTCTTCCACAGGATCAAGGACCTATTACACCAACTTCGGCGAATTGAATAACAAAGGGGTAGAGATAGGGGTCAACTTTGTGCCGGTGAATTTAAGAAACTCATTCAAATGGGATATAACCGGTACTTTTACAAAGAACATCAGTAAAGTTATTTCGTTGGTTGATGGCGTAGAACAAATCACCCTATCCACGGGTTCTACTTCCGAACCGCAACCTACTTTGAAACCAGGTCTTCCATATGGATTTCTCCGTGGTACAGTGATTGCCCGGGATGATGAAGGGAATATGCTTGTGAATCCCAATAGTGGAGCTTATATAGCAGAAACCGAACTGGGTGACTTGGGAGATCCTTATCCCGATTTCAGGCTGTCGGTTAACAATACATTTAGCTACAAAAGATTCTCTTTGGGCGTAATTTTTGACGCCAGGGTTGGTGGTGTCTTGTCTTCAGGGCCTGCTTCAGACCTTCTGGGGCGTGGTTTGACTAAGGATACCGAAGACCGTTTGGGTACGCGTATTCTACCCGGTGTGTTGGGTGACCCAAATACAAGGGAGCCTTTGAAGGACGCAAATGGAAATAAAATACCAAATACGATTCAGTTGTCGGAAAACGATTTGTGGTTCTCTCCATCAGAAGGGAATACATTCTCTATTAATAGTGTCCATGAATTCAATACTTTTGATGCAACCGTATTCCGTCTGAGCGAAGTATCGTTTGGATATGATCTTCCTGAAAAGTGGCTGCGGAACACATTCCTCGGTTCAGTAAATCTGTCAGTGGTGGGAAGGAACCTTTGGTATTTTGCTCCCGGATTTCCGAAATATACCAATTATGACCCGGGATCCAATGCTTTTGGTAGCGGAAACGTACAGGGTATTGACCGTGAAAGTGCCCCTTCCACAAGAAGGATAGCATTCAATGCGAGATTGACATTCTGATAACGAATTTTTAAATGATTATAAAGATGAAAAATATAGTAAAACTTTTTTTGGCTTTATCCATTGTTATATATCTGGGAGGCTGTACAAAAGACTACCTTGATATAAACAAAAGCCCTAATAGCCCAACGACCCCTGAATTGAATCAGCTTCTTTCGGGTAGCCAATATTTTATGGTGCAGGCATTAAGTCAGGGGAATTTTATCGGTTATGGTTTGAGTTCGTATGTACACTATTTGAATCCCCGTGAAGATTCGAATTATGGAATGGGGCCTACGGCGAATAATCCGTTCAATTCATGGAATTATTTTTATACTTATGTTTTGAATGATTATGAGGCAATTATAGAATATGCAGAACCGGATGAAAATCTGATTTATGCCGGTATTGCCAAAACTTTGAAAGCATATGCCTTTTCGGTGATGGTAGACGTTTGGGGTGATATCCCTTTCTCAGAGTTTAATGTTCCCGGACTCACAGCGCCAGCGCCGGATAGCAGCAAGGATATTTATAATGCACTTATTGCACTGTTGGAAGAGGGGCGTGGAGATTTGCAAAATACTAGTGCAGCCAACGCTTTAAAGCCGGGCAAAGACGATTTCTTTTATGGCGGAGATGTGGCTAAATGGGTTAGATTGAATAACACCATTAAATTGAGACTATTATTGCATTCGCGTAAAGCGAAATCTGATATCACAGACTGGCAAGGTAAATTTAACGCCTTGATCTCAGAAAATGCATTTATTGGAAAAAATGAAGATTTTCAGTTCTGGTATAGCAATAACACCAGTCCCAGAGATGAACGCCATCCGGCTTTTTCATCGTATACGGGACAACATACGCACTTTGTCAGTCCATTCTTCTATGAAACGATGATGGGTCAGACCTATAATACTACGGACAATCCTTTCGCGGGGATAAAAGACCCGCGGGTTCCCTACTATTTTTATAATCAAATGAAGGACAGTGATGTGCCTACCAATAATTATGAGTATCGGAACGGAAACTTTTTGTCAATATTTTTTGCCACCATGGGGCCTAACGCAGGTGCGGATAATCGTAACCAAATGACCAAATATGGAGTATATCCTATTGGTGGTAAGTATGATGATGGTAACGGAGGTAGTGTTACTCTTGCAAATGCTACAGGTATTGCTCCACATAAAATGATAACTTATGCTGCTCTTAAATTTATGTTGACGGAGCTTGTTCTCGCCGGTGAAACCACGGGTGATGCCAGAACTCTTTTGAGTGAAGGTATAAGTGAAGCCATCGATCACATCCATAGTGTGGTTGACGAAAATGAAAAAGCTAATAACTCTGCCCCTAAGATTTCGGCTGAAGATAGAGCGGAATATATTGATGCGATACTGGCAAAGTATGATGCGGCTAATGCGGAAGGAAAAATGAGGATCGTGATGACCCAGAAATGGATCCATAACTTTATGAATCCAATAGACGCATATACCGATTATCGTCGCACAGGTTACCCGGTATTGTTTAATCCCAATAACACACAAGAGCCGGGATATGGCGTTAACCCAAGTGGTGATACTGAGAAATCGGATGCGAGAGTGGAACTTTCCACCCCGGCATCTTACCCGCGTTCGCTTTACTATCCGACCAATTCGGAAACTGAGTTAAATCCGAATATGCCGCAAAAGAATGACGTATCAGTACCCCTTGTGTTCTGGGATAAATAATAATTTAAAAACAAAGAAAATATGAAAAAAATATATTTGATATTATTCATACTGCCCTTGCTTTTTGCGGCACAAAGTTGTGACAAGGAATTGCCTTATCCCATTGATGATGTAAAAAGAGGAGTAGCAATAGATATAGTGCGCTCTGAAGGTACGGATGGTGTGTTATATAGAGGCCAGACCGATGGGAATTTTAAAGTAATGCTGTCTATACCTGAACAGCAGGGCGATTATTCTTTCTTGAAACATGGACAGTTGTTTGCTGTATTGGAAAGAGTTCTTCCAGACCCTACCGAAGATAATCCGGATAGGACCAAGACTGTAAGAGATGCTAAAGTTGTTGTAGACAATATCACTACTTTTCCTACAGAGATTACTATCGATATGGCCGATGTTTATAGCAAATTTGGACTTACTACACCGGATATTGGAGAAACACTTTACTTTACTACCAATGCGGTATTGAAGGATGATTATGTTGTTCCCGGTTGGACTGAACATACCGGATTTAATAATAGAATATTAACCGGTTGGAGGGTTAACGGTAGAGCATATTCATACAATGTACGTTATTCTGTAGTGTGTGAGTTGGTCTTAGACGATTTCGTCGGAACTTGTATCGTCACTGAGGATACCTGGTGGGAAGAAGTCCCTCACGAAGTGGAAGTGACAAAAATATCAGATACTGAATTGAGCATTGCGGGTTTGTTTAATGGGGAAGCAACTAATCCTTTGATTATTAAGGTTAACCCCGTGGATTATTCTATCTCCTTTGATAAACAAATCCTGGTGCCAAATTCAGGTGTTTGGTGGGGCAATCCCGCTTATAATAACTTCGCTTTTGGAAATGGTACGGGAATAGTGAATGCCTGTGATACAAAGATTTCCTTTGAAGCAACAGCATCAGTTGATGCCGGAACATTCTCAGGTACCTGGACAATTGTGTTGGGTAAATAAGGATTATAATTACACGAAATATAGATACCCTTTCAATTAATATAAACTCTACGTTAAATTAAACACTATTGAAAGGACGGACAGGGCCAGGAGTGATTCCCCGCCCTGTTTTTTTTATGGTAACCCGGAGCCAGAGACACAGGTAAAGGGTAGCGATGGAGAAGCAAAATTTTCTTATTACCCTCCAAAAAGTTAATGTTAAAAAATATCCTTTTAACACATTAAATAGGCGTTATTTGATTAATATGATTTATTTTTGTACTCTAAAATGTTAAAAAGGTAGATTGTTTAGGTTTTATAAAGAAAAAAGGTATTATATATCTTTTGAATCATTTAATTTTAAAAAAATAGAGTATGAAAAGAAAGCTAACTATGTTTTTGACCCTGTTCCTTATTGGAATAGGGATTGTAACTGCCCAGACACAGGTACGTGGTACGGTTGTGGATGAGGCAGGGGAGCCGGTGATCGGTGCCACGGTCCAGATAAAAGGAACCGTGCAGGGAACGGTAACCGATATGGACGGAAATTTCGACCTGTCCGCTCCAGCCGGTGGCATATTGGTGATCTCCTATGTGGGATTTCAAACACAAGAAGTACCCGTTAGTGCAAATGTAAGGGTCGTCTTGAGTGAGGATGCCGAGATGCTTGATGAGGTCATCGTGACCGCCTTGGGTATTACAAGAGAGAAAAAATCGCTTGGTTCGGCTGTGCAAAACGTAAATGCGGATGAACTGGTGAAAGCGGCATCACCCAACGTTATCTCATCATTGAGCGGGAAAGTTGCAGGGATGCAGGTGAATCAGGCTGGTGGGCAATTAGGGGCTTCATCGCGTATCGTATTAAGAGGTAATAGTTCGTTGGGGGATAATCAGCCTCTTGTTGTAATAGATGGGGTGCCGGTTTCCAATAGTACCACCCGTCAAAACAGTGTCGATTTTGGTAGTGGATTGAACGATGTGAATCCGCAGGATATAGAATCTGTTTCTGTATTGAAAGGTGGAGCTGCCGCTGCTCTTTACGGTATGCGTGCCGGGCATGGTGTAATTTTAATTACCACAAAATCGGGAGCAAGGGACAAACAGGGAATTTCCGTGGACTATGACGCCAACTTTAATGCTGATCAGGTCTATGGCATCCAGCGGATGCAGAATAAGTACGGGCAGGGTTATCTGGGTGATGAATGGTTTTATAAGGAAGCCCAGGCGGACGGTTATACCGGTAGTTACCAGGAATTTGCATTGGGTGGTTACGATCCCGGTTATGGATTTAAATATGTGAATGGTTTAGGAGGAGGCGTCAACGATGGCGTGGATGAAAGTTGGGGTCCCCGCCTTGATATCGGTTTGATGATACCGCAGTTCAACAGTCCTGTAGATGCAAATGGTGTTTATCAGCCTACTCCATGGGTTTCCAATCCGAATAATGTGAAAGACCTTTACCGGACAGGTTACACCATGAGTCACAATGTCTCGCTGACTTCAAACACCGAGAGGGCTACCACGCGTTTATCGTTGGGTTTTCGGGATCAAAAAGGAACATTGCCGAATACCGACCTGAAACGGTACAATGCAAATGTGAACTCGATGATGAAGATTCATGAAATGGTGGATTTTGACCTTGTGTTGAACTATGCCCGTACGGAAAGCGATAATTTGCCGGTCACCGAGTATAATGCCAGCAACCCGATGCAGTCTCTCGGTCAGTGGACAGGCCGTCAGATAGACATGAAAGATCTGGAAGCGCATTGGCAGGAGGATATGCCCAACGGGTATCCGTACAACTGGAACAGTAACTATCACAACAATCCTTACTGGAGTTTATATAAGAACACCAATTCTGTCCAGAAAAACAGGGTGTTCGGTAAAACCTCGTTATTTATTAAGCCGACCGAATATTTGAGATTCGAAGGCCGTATGGGGTTAGATTATTATGATTCAGAAATGAATCCGATTACCACTTACCGTTCAAACGAAATGTTAGCCGGAGCAGGCCAGTGGGATGGAGGTTGGTTCCGCCTGATCAATGAAAAAAATACGGAGGTGAACCTGGATTTTATTGCTTACTTCAATAAGTATTTTGGGGAATTGTCGGTGAATGCGTTTGTCGGTGCAAATTACAGGAATTTAGACTGGTCAAGGAATATTCTTGGAGCTAATTCGTTGACAGTCCCCGACCTGTTCACGATAAGCAATGCCAAGGGCTCTCCATACACCAACATGGATAATTCCCGGATTCGCACCAATAGTGTGTATGCTTCCCTCTCTTTAGGGTATCAAAATTTCATTTATATGGACGGTACTTTAAGAAAAGACTGGTCTTCCACTTTACGGACACCGTTTTCCTATCCCTCCATTAGTATGAGCTTTTTGCCGCTGGATGCTTTTAATCTTGATTCTGATCTCTTCACATTCCTGAAATTAAGAGCATCCTGGGCACAGGTAGGTTCAGCCACAGGTGCTTATATGATTGATCCCTATTTTACAGCAGAAACGTCAACCGTTTACGGTATTACCCAATATTACCAGGCAAGGACTTTTCCTCCCGCCACTTTGGAGCCGGAAAAAGTGGAAACTTCAGAAATAGGTTTGGAAGCCAGTATGTTTAAGGGGCGGCTTGGATTTGATATTGCTTTATACAACAAAACGACCACCAACCAGATACTTTCGGTTACCGTGTCCAAGGCAACAGGGTATGATGCGATGTTGGTAAATGCCGGGAACTTCAACAATAAAGGTGTGGAAGTGCAATTAACGGGAACTCCGGTAAGAACCACCGATTTCGAATGGAATGTGACACTTAACTGGGCGAAGGACAAAAGCAGGATCAATGAATTATATACAGATCCTAATACTGGTGAAAAGCTGGAATCTTATGAGATCGGCAACCAGTGGAGCACCTTTGTTCAGGCCCGGCCCGGGGCTCCCTGGGGGGAAATTTATGGCACCGGGATGCTTCGAAGGGAATCGGATAATGCCATCATCGTAAATGACGCCGGTCGCCCGCGTACACAAACCAACATGAAACTGGGGAATGTTACTCCTGACTGGTCAGGTGGACTACGCAATGATTTCACCTATAAAAACTTCGGTTTTGGCTTTTTGCTCGATATGAGAAAGGGAGGCGACATTTTCAGCGTCTCCAATATGTTTGGCGCCTATTCCGGTATTCTTGAATATACCGCAAGAAATGATTTTCGTGAAAATGGATTGATTCTGGGGAAAGATTTCATGACCGATCAGAAATTTGTGAAGATTACACAACTGGACGAAGCCGATATTCAAAATTCACAATTTGCCGAAAACGATATTGTGACGGGTGCCCAGGATTTCTTTCAATCCTATTACTCCAACAGGGAGTTGTCCGTTTACGATGGATCCTACCTGAAATTGAGGGAGGCTTATCTGTCGTACCAGTTGCCGAAAAAAATGTTTTCCGAAACCGGCTTCCTGAAAGGCGGTACAGTCTCTTTGGTTGGGACTAATCTGGCTATCCTGTGGTTGCATAAATCCAATATGGCAGGCTTGGATCCGGAAAATACGGTAACTGCGGACAACAATGGGGTCGGATTAGAAACAACGAGTTATCCCCCTTCACGCAGTATTGGTATAAAGTTGAATTTAAAGTTCTAATGTAATATATGATGAATATGAAATGAGCATGAGAACCGTTCTCGCCCGGGAACATGATTATAGCGAGTTCCATACACATTAATGTAAACAAATAAAATAATCGTATGAAAAAATATATAACAAAATTTGGCCTGTTATTTCTCACAATACTTTTTCTGGCCGGATGTACCGACAGCTTTGAAGAAATCAATACAGACCCGGATAGAGCAAAAGATGCACCGGCAACCAATGTGTTGGCTTTCGTGCTTACCAACTGGCCCGATAACCTGAATGATGTCTGGGCGGATATGAACGAGCCGTCGACCTATGGGGGGCATTTAGCCAAGATCCAGTATATCGATGAAGCAAGATATCTCTTCAGGCCGGGAATCGTTGAAGCTAAATGGTACGATGTATATCTGACGCTGAACAATGTAAATGAAATCATGGCAAAAGCAGAAACGGATGATAATCAGAATCTGCTCGCAGTTGCCAAAATATTAAGGGTTTTTATCTTCCAGACGGCAACCGACACATGGAGAGATATACCATATACCGATGCCTTGAAGATGAAAGAGGGTACGCTGTTGCCTAAATATGACAAACAAGAGGATATTTATCCTGCCCTGTTAAGTGAATTGAAGGAAGCGGCAGATATTTTTGCCGATAATAGCCGCGGATCATTGGGTGAGGGAGATATTCTTTTCGAAGGCGATACGGAAAAGTGGCAAAAGTTCGCAAACTCTCTCCGGTTAAGATTGGCGATGAGGATTTCTTCCGTAGATCAAAACCTGGCAAGTTCCACTGTGTCAGAGATATTAGGAGATCCTGGCAGATATCCTGTGATGGAGGGTAACAGTGACAATGCTTTCTTCTGGTGGCCGGGGAGCGATCCTTATGAGGAACCCTGGTATACCGATTACAAAGGCCGCGACGACCATGCGGTAAGTGATGTGTTGGTCAACGTGTTGATTGAACTGGACGACCCAAGGCTTCCCGTATACGCTATTCCGGCAGAGTCTGATGGCGCATACCGGGGATTCACCATTGGAGCTGCCGCCCAGCCTAATTTAACGACTGTCTCGAGAATCGGGGCACGTTTCAGGCTTGATCCGGCAGGTTTTACTCCCTATATGAGGTACGCTGAAGTAATGTTCCATGTGGCAGAAGCAGCTTTAAAAGGTTTCAATACCGGGGGGATCACTGCGGAAGCTGCTTATAATGAGGCTGTAGGGGCATCATTGGCCGAGAACGGGGTTGCCGCTTCCGATATTGCAACATATCTCGCAGGAAACGGGAGGTTTGACGGTACTTTAGAACAGGTCTATTTGCAGGAGTGGATTGCTTTGTTCAAACAAGGCATGGAGGCATGGTCTCTTTACAGGCGTACGGGAATTCCCGAAACGCATTATGTGGCTCCTGCATCCGTCTATCCGGGACACAACAGCCCTCCGTTTCGTTATCCTTATCCTCAAAATGAACTTACGCTCAATGGTGCAAATTCAAAACCATTTGATGATGAGGTGGTTGATGCTTTCTGGGGTAAGAAAATGTGGTGGGATACCCGTAGCGGGGTAAATTAAATCCTTTCAATGAGTTTATTATAAACTCTACCTAAAACTAAGCACTATTGAAAGGATAACGGACAGGGGCGGGAGTGATTCCCCGCCCTGTCTTTTTAGTGTGCCGGCAGCACTGACCCATAGGTGCCGCCTGTTTCCTACCCATGACATAAAAGGATACCTTTGCAACTCTCCCAGAATTCCTATCTAAAAGCATGCCAGTTGATTATTTTTAGTGATGTTTTTTAAATTAATAAAGCAATAGGATATGAAAAAAATAGATATTAAATATGCAGGATTAGGAATTATTTTCGCATTGTTTTTCCTGATTTCCTGTAACGAAGAGACCCTCGAGTTAATGCCCCGCAACTCTGTAGGATATAGTGTTGCATTCAGTACTCCTTCAATGTGTGAACTCTCGATGGTGGGTTGTTATGATGCCGCTCAAAGCGGTTATTACCCCGGAAATAATCAAAGGCGCGGTTATCCTTTCGGCGCTGCTTCTATTGAGCAAGGTGATATGAGGGGTGAGGATATGTTGAATGTGCAGGCTTTCTTTGCCGTAACGTATGGCAGTACTTACAATACGTCAGCGCCGAACGGACAAGCCATGTGGGAGTGTACTTGCCAGATGATCAACAAAATCAATATCTGTATCGAGGGTTTCAAGCTTGCTGTCTCAGACGGAGTAATTGATGACGCGAAAGCCAAAGATTATGAAGGTGAAGCCCGCTTCTTAAGGGCATTGGGATATCATGAACTTTTGATTCATTTTGCCCGTCCCTATGCAGATACGCCAGACGCCTCTCATTTGGGTGTCCCGTTAAGTACCGCCCCTATCAACTCTATCGACAAAGTGGAAGAAGCGAAGAGTGCAGGTAGAGCTACGGTGAAACAGGTGTATGACCAGATTATTGAAGATTTGAATTTTGCCGAAGCCAATTTGCCCGCAACAAGGGCAGGAGGATTGAGAATTTCAAGAGCTACCAAAGGGGCTGCTATTGCGCTGAAAGTAAGAATTTACCAGCATATGGGTAATATGCCCCAGCTTATCGCTGAGTCGCAGAAAATAGTAAATACCTCTTTTGAAAGTCCAATAGGAGGATACAAACTCACAGCAGAACCAAATGGCCCGTTTTTAAATAATGCCGGAAACTCTGAATCCATATTCTCAATTGAAAATAATGAATTGGACAATGCAAC
Organism: Proteiniphilum saccharofermentans; assembly: GCF_900095135.1. NCBI lineage: Bacteria > Pseudomonadati > Bacteroidota > Bacteroidia > Bacteroidales > Dysgonomonadaceae > Proteiniphilum > Proteiniphilum saccharofermentans. Next base: position 3,780,297 of record NZ_LT605205.1, on the reverse strand, counting down.
GAATAACGGCTCGCTTTCCCAGTTTTACAGTCATGTAAGATCACTGGTTTGTATCAGTCCTGTTATGTATAATGCAGATTTCTGGTTGGCGAATGATAAAAGACGCACCCAGCTTGTAGCCTATAGTGAGGCATATTCTAAAAATCATCTATATTGGGTTGATAAGTATAAAACGTATGAAAAAATGGCAGACTGGACACCCATTATTCGTTATGCCGAAGTAATCCTGAATTATGCCGAGGCAGAAGCCAGACAAAATGGAGTGACCCAGTTAGCTGTCAATTTATTGAACCAGATAAGGAACAGGGCTGTGGTAGATGAAGCCGATCGATTCACTTTGGCGTCTTTTCCCAATGCGCAAAGTTTGATCGAGGCCATTTTGAAAGAGAGAAGAATTGAATTTCTCGGGGAAGGACGTCGCTGGGCGGATATTCATAGGCTTGCAAAGGATCCTGTCTATTTTGTAGAAGGTAATCCCGGAGTATCGGGAGTTCCGGCAAAAGTGGCCCCTGCAAACGTAACACCCACATCCTGGAATGCGGCAAGCGGTATTCTGGATCCTGATATGTTTAAGATCGGGGCATATGATTATTCCGATAGACGATTTTTATTCCCAATACCGGATTCGGAAACATCCACCAATCCGAAACTGAAAGAACAGCAAAACCCGGGATGGTAAGTGAATTTCCTCAGGAAATTCTTCATTGTATTGAACAATAAAACCCTTTCAATGCATCTGTAAACTCTACGAAAATTAAACACTATTGAAAGGATAGCGGACAGGGCCGGGAGCGATCCATGCCCTGTTTTTTTTCTCTGTTCCAGAATGATGTGATTTTTAACAATAGTTCATGGTATCCTTTCTATTTCTTATGGAAATAGTTTTATTTATAGGAAGTTTAAAACGACATCAAGCAGATCAGTTCGACATGTTTGATATGCACCGAACAAAATATTTTTGTACTTTTGTATGTGCTTAAGATTTAAGATATAATTCCAAATGTCTTGTGTCTTGATTCTTGGCTCTTGTATCTAAATAATCAAATATATGAAACGGATTGTATATCCTATTATCGTTTTAGCTGTTATGATCACCACAAGCTGCACACAGCAGAAAACAGGACAGCCGCAGGAACGGCTCGACCTCTCTAATCTCGACACCACGGCCTCACCCGGGATAAGTTTCTACCAATATGCTACCGGAGGATGGCAAAAGGCCAACCCTATCCCCGATGAATACGCCCGATACGGTTCTTTCGACCAATTGCGCGAAAATAACCAGGTGCAGATACAGTCCCTGATAGAGGAACTCGGAAAGCAGGAAAACCCTGTAGGCTCCAATGCGCAAAAGGTGGGCGACCTCTATAAAATGGGTCTCGACAGTGTGAAGTTGAATGCCGATGGTGCTGAACCTATCCGTGCACAATTGGAAGAAATTGCGACGGTGTCCGACAAGAAAGATATCATACGGCTGACGGCTAAGGTAAGTCGTTATGCTTCTAACCCGTTCTTCGGATTTTATGTAGGCCCCGATGACATGAACAGTTCCATGAATATTGCGCACCTTTACCAATCAGGCATAGGCATGGGCGACAGGGATTATTACCTGTTGCAGGATGAGCATACCAGAATGATTCGGGGAGAGTATGAAAAGCTGATAAAGACACAGTTCCGGAACGCAGGTTATGATGAAGCCGATGCAGAAAAAGCAGCCGTGAATGTGTTGAATATAGAGACCAAACTGGCTGGAGCGCATTTCACCAAAGAGATGCGGCGTCAACCGGAACTGAACTATCATAAGCTGGCAGTGGCTGACCTGAACAGGGCGGTTGCCCCGTTCGAATGGGCATACTATTTGGAAGAGATGAGCGCTGCCGGTATCGACAGCCTGAATGTTGCGCAGATTGAACCGGTGAAAACCGCTATCGCCATTATCGACAAAGAGCCGGTAGAAGTGCTGCGCGACTATCTGAGCTGGAAAGTAATCAATTCTGCCGCCGGCTATCTCAGTGATGATTTTGTCAACGCCAACTTCGAATTTTATGGCAAGGCATTGAGCGGCAGTAAGGAACTTCGTCCTCGCTGGCGGAGAAGTATCGATGCCGTGAACGGAGCGATGGGCGAGGCAGTCGGGCAGCTCTATGTGCAAAAATATTTTCCGCCGGAAGCCAAGGAGCGGATGCTCGGGCTGGTGAATAACCTGAAGACAGCTTTGGGTGAACGGATCACTAATCTGGAATGGATGAGCAATGCCACGAAAGCGAAAGCGCAGGAAAAACTGAGTACGTTTATCGTGAAGATAGGATATCCCGATAAGTGGAAAGACTACTCTTCGCTCCAGATAAAGGATGATTCTTACTGGCAGAACATAGTACGTGCTTCTGAATTTGCCTACGCCGAGATGATTGATGAACTGGGCAAGCCGGTCGATAAAGCGAAATGGTATATGTCGCCCCAGACGGTCAATGCCTATTACAATCCATCATCCAACGAAATTTGTTTCCCCGCCGGAATACTTCAGCCCCCGTTCTTCTATATGGATGGCGACGATGCGATCAATTATGGCGGTATCGGCGTAGTGATCGGCCATGAGATGACGCACGGTTTCGACGATCAGGGGCGCAAATTCGATAAGGAGGGAAATTTGGCTGAATGGTGGACTACCGAAGATGCGAAACGGTTTGAGGAGAGAGCCAAAGTGCTGGTCGATTATTTCGACAATATTGTGGTGCTTGATACCGTGCATGCCAACGGCAGCTTTACCCTCGGAGAGAATATTGCCGATCATGGCGGGTTGCAGGTCTCTTATCATGCATTCCTGAAAACGCAGCAGGCAAAAGCAGGAGAATTTCTCGATGGTTTTACTCCGGCGCAGCGTTTCTTCCTGAGCTATGCCGCTCTTTGGGCCGGCAATGTACGTGATGCTGAAATCCTTCGCCTCACGAAAGTCGATCCGCATTCGCTAGGCAGATGGCGTGTAGATGGTGCATTGCCCCATATCGGTGCATGGTATGAAGCATTTAATATTCAGCCTTCTGATCCGATGTTTCTGCCGGAAGAGGAACGGGCTTCTATTTGGTAATTGATTGTAGTAAATTACAAATTACAAATTACTAATTACTAATTACCAATTATTAAATCGTGAAATTTTGAAATCATCAAATCAGTAAATCAACAAATCAAAATATATGTTTTCAGGAATTGTAGAAGAAGCGGCAACGGTAGTAGCACTTAAAAAGGATAAAGGGAACCTGCATATAACCCTGAGGTGTTCCTTTACCGATGAACTCAAAGTCGATCAAAGTGTGTCGCACAACGGTGTGTGCCTTACTGTGGTATCCATCGACGGTGACACCTATACTGTAACAGCTATCCGGGAGACCCTCGACCGGTCGAACCTCGGCCTGTTAGAGGTCGGCAGTAAGGTGAACCTTGAGCGCAGTATGTTGATGAATGGTCGTCTCGACGGGCATATCGTGCAGGGGCATGTGGATCAGACCGCTGTATGTACTGATGTTACGGAAGCTGACGGTAGCTGGTACTTTGCATTTGAATATGCGTTCGACCGTGAGATGGCAAAAAAAGGATATCTGACAGTTGACAAAGGTTCTGTTACCGTGAATGGTGTCAGCCTGACAGTAGTGGAACCTACCGACAATAGTTTTAAGGTAGCTATTATTCCTTACACCTATGAATATACCAATTTCCATCAGATCCAAAAAGGGACGGTAGTAAATATCGAATTTGATATTATTGGCAAGTATATCAGCCGGATAGCTACATTGAATGCTTTATAGAAAACCGAAGATATGGATTTTTTAGAATTTGTTTCCACCCGCCAGAGTGATCGCGCCTTTGACCCGGCACGCCCGGTGGAGAAAGAGAAAATTGAACGTATCGTAGAAGCGGCACGATTGGCTCCTTCGGCGTGTAACGCACAGCCCTGGCACATGATTGTGGTGGATGATCCGCAACTGAAAAACAGGGTTGCCGACGCCACCTCTGCCCGTGTGTTAGGGATGAACCATTTCACCAAACAAGCACCGGTACATATCGTGCTGGTAGAAGAGAAAGTGAACCTTACTTCCGGTATGGGTGGATGGGTGAAGCAGAAGGATTATGCCCAGATGGATCTCGGGGTAATTGCCGCACATATTGCGTTGGCGGCTCACGCCGAAGGTTTGGGCTCTTGTATCCTTGGCTGGTTCAACGAATCCAAGATGCGGGATATTTTGTCCATTCCCGACTCAAAGAGGGTATGGCTCGATATTGCCATAGGGTACAGTGTGCAACCGTTAAGGCCTAAAAAACGGAAACCATTGGAGGAGGTGGTCTCCTATAACGGCTATAGGAATAGTATAAAAAAATAGGAATGAAAAATATAGCTTGTCGCCGTTGAATATATTTAAATCGTTTATAAACATTAAACTTTAATCTTTTTAACACGATGTTTGTCCCGATTTTTGGTGACATCGCAAAAATATGTCATCTTTGTACACGCTAAAAAAAATATGAAACAAGGCGGCTATGAGCTGGTTATATATCCCAAACAGATGAATATTAGGAAAAAACGTTTCTCTTTATTGATCGCTTTTCTCTCGATTACCACAGTTATTCTCGCACAACAGGTAGGGTCTAATTCGCCCTATAGCAGGTATGGATACGGACTTTTAATGAATCCGGTATCGGGTGCGTCGGAAGCTATGGGAGGAATCAGCTATGGAGTGCGAAGGAGCCAAGAGGTGAATTGGACCAATCCTGCATCCTATTCGAAACTGGATACACTCACCTTTATCTTCGATTTCGGTATTTCCGGACATCTTGCCCGGATGAAAGATGGGGTGAGCGACCCGGGGGATTTCTATAACGGCAATCTTGATTATGTGGCCATACAGTTTCCTTTGTTCAAAAAAGTGGGTGCCAGTATCGGCTTGCTTCCCTATTCCAAGATGGGATATAATTTCGAAGCGGTTCGTTCCCTGTCAAATATCCAGTATCGGGAGACATACAGGGGTACCGGTGGTTTGAACCAGATATATGGCGGGATTGCCTGGGAGCCTGTTAAAAATATTTCCCTGGGAGCCAATCTTTCTTACCTGTTCGGCAATTTTTCACGCAGCAGTGTGGTTGCTCCCGCATCAGGGTTGATAGGGGAGACTAAATATGGTTATTCTTTCCGTGAATTGAAGTACGATTTAGGGTTACAGTTTACTTATCCTATTGATAAGGTCCGTTCGGTAACCTTTGGTGCGGTTTATTCACCACAATTGAATGCCAGGGCGGATGTGAATCCTACCGAAATGTTATATGCCAGCGACCCGTATAACACTCCCGGATTGGCACCCTCACAGATATTGAAGACCGATACGTTGAGAAATGCTTCCTTCCAGCTGCCTCATACGTTTGGTGCAGGTATCACTTATAGTACCAACCGGTTTCTGGTTGGACTCGATGGGACTTACCAGATGTGGAAGAATCTGGAATATCCCGACTTGCTGGATAACCTTTCATCTGAAAACCGGTTTAATAACCTGTTCCGTGTTAATGCAGGGATGGAGTATGTCATCGATCCCATGAGCCAGAACTTTTTTCAACGTATACGTTTCAGGGGTGGACTTTCCTATTCGAACTCTTACAGCAATTTCAGCGTGAATGATCCAAATGATCCGGTGAACGGTGTCGGAAAGTATATCGGCACCTTCAACGAATACGGAATTAATGTGGGATTAGGATTGCCGTTCAGGGATTATATGTCGGGACATGTCTCGATGCTTAATATCGGGTTTGGCTATACAAGGCAGCAACCCAACACTGACTATATGATCAGCCAGGATATGTTCAAAATATCTGTCAATATGAATATAAATGAGTTCTGGTTCTTTAAACGACAGTTTAACTAGTGTTTTGTATAGAAAGAAATAAAGTCAAAAAAGAAACCAATTCGGGGCAGATGTTTAAACTTTTTCTTTAACACTCTGTCCAATCCACAAAACAGACATTTAGTAGAGCAAGTAAGTAGAAAAACAATTTTATAAATATCAAGGAGTATGAGAAAGTTATTATTATCGGGTCTGGTAGCTATTGTGGTAGTGGCTACCGCCTTAGCGCAAAAACCGGGATACGATCCAGTGAAGGCGCCTTACGGCCATGGAGAGGATAGTGTAAACTGTCGTCTGAATTTAAGTCTTATGCAGACATCTGCCAAGGCAGAAGATTATAAAGGTGCATTGCAACCATGGGTTTATACCTATGAGAATTGTCCTGCCTCAAGCAAGAATATTTATATCTATGGGCCACGTATTTTTAAAGCGTTGCACGATGCCGAAGCCGATGCAGCCAAAAAGAAGGAGTATATTGACAAAGTGATGGAGATATATGATACACGTCTCAAATACTACGGTCAGGATGATGCCAAAGGGACAATCCTTGCTTATAAAGCTTATGATTATATGGAGTTGATGGGGGAAAAAGCTGACCAGGCGGTTATTTACAATATGCTGAATGAAGCTGTTGAAGATATGAAAGATCAGTTGAGCCCGCTTGATGCATATTCCTATTTTATGGTTGCCTCTTTGAACGAATATCTGACTGATAACTCTAAAAAAGACAGGTATATCTCTGATTATTTTAGACTGGTAGGCTATGTAGATCAGGCTATTGCCAATGCCCGCACTGCGAACGACGAAGCCAGCGCTGATTATCTGGTACAGGTGAAAGAAGGTATTGTAAAAGGATTTGTCAATAGTGGAGCCGGTGATTGCAAGACGCTCACCGAGTACTATACCGACCAGGTAGAGCCCAATAAGGGTGATAAAGCATTCCTGAATGAAGTGTTGGACGCACTTGCTTCGGTAGGTTGTTCGGATACCGATCTCTATTTTACCGCTTCTGAGTATCTCTACCGTCTTGAGCCATCGGCGAGCGCCGCACTCGGATTGGCCAACAAGAGCCTGCGCGATAAGGATTATGAAACAGCTATGAAGTATTATGGCGATGCTGCCAAGATGGAAACCGACAAGAATAAAGCATCCGATTATATGATGCAACTTGCAGGTATTTTCTCTAACCAGCGTAATTTTGCAAGGGCAAGACAAGCCGCTTATGATGCGTTGGAGTATAACCCGAACAACGGAGAAGCATATATCCTGATTGCCCAGCTCTATGCCAGCTCGGCAGCCAATATCTTCCCTGAACCGGAAAAAGCGGGATTGGTATACCTGGCTGCAGTGGACAAACTGCAAAAAGCAAGATCGGTTGACCCCAGTGTGGCAAGTAAGGCTAATAACCTTATCAACCGTTACTCTGCCGCCTTTATGGATACCGAAACAGCTTTTATGATGGGGATTAAAGCCGGTGAGACGGTAACTATTCCCGGTTGGATCGGAGAAACGACCACTGTTCGTTTGAGATAATCCGTACAGTCTGATTAATTGAACAAATGTTGCGAAGACATCGTTACATAAAATATTTATGGCGCATAACAATCACTGTTTCAGTGGTTGTTATGTCGCTTTTTTCATGTAAGGATAAGAACGATAATCTGATAGCATTTGCCTATGACCCGGACACGGTGCCGACTATGATCACCACTTCCGTTTCACAACTTATTTCAGATTCCGGTATTACCCGTTATAGAATAGTTGCGGATCTGTGGATGGTTTTTGAACAGGCGAAGGAACCCTATTGGTATTTTCCGGAAGGGATATATTTCGAACAATTCACACCCGATTTTGAGATTGAGGCTACCGTTGAAGCCGATACTGCGTGGTATTATAATGTGAAAGACCTGTGGAGGTTGAAAAAGAATGTCCATGTGGAAAACAGGAAAGGAGAACAGTTCGACAGTGAAGAACTCTTCTGGGACGGGAAGAATGGAAAAGTGTTTTCAGAGGCTTATATTGAGATCAAGAGCGGTCATACAGAGCTCAAAGGGTATGGTTTTGAGTCGAACCAGACGATGACCGATTACCGTATTTTCCGGCCGCATGATGGAAAGCTTCCTTTTTCAGAAGCTGCGCCTGCCGACTCTTTACAACCGGACTCCGGAGAAGTAAATGAAGCGGAAAACCTGATGCCTGTGAATGACAATTGACAATTGATAGTTGACAATTGACAATTGATAGTTGACAATTGATAGTTGACAATTGGTAATTTATAACTCATAACTCATAACTAAAGTGTATACCCATGTAGAAATAGGGTGGTGGGTTGGATTCCTGTTTCTCTCCCTTCTTTTTTCGGGGATGGAGTTGGCTTATATTTCTTCCGGTAAGTTGCAATATGTAGTCAACAGTGGTTCAACACGTGCTTACAGCTACATGCTGAATGCTATTTACAGCCGTTTTCACCGGTTTCAGGCAGCAATGATGGTGGGAAGGATTATCCTGCTTCTTCTTTTTGTTTATTTTACCGGCCTGGTTATATGCCACTATCCTAGTGGTGCACCGGGCAACGCTTTTCTCAGAATATTCCTGGTCATCTTGATTGCCACCTTTTTCCTCTTGCTGACGAATGAGTTCCTGCCGCGTATCCTGTTTGGAAAAAAGCCCGATCTCTGGGTGAAACTGTTTCTCTTACCTGCTTTTTTATTTCACATATTGCTTTATCCTGTTGCCGGATTACTTGAAAGGTTCTCGAAATTTATACTTAGGCTCTCAGGTGTTAAATTGTCCGCCTCGGGACAAGACGACCTCTTTTACCGGGTTAATTTCGATGCCGTTATAGAGAATAATAGCAGTGATATGTCGAAAGAGGTGGAGGTCGATTCTGAGGTTAAGATTTTTCGTAATGCCCTCGATTTTTCCTCCAAAAAAGTGAGGGATTGTATGGTGCCCCGTGCCGATATTGTGGCGGTGAGCCTCGATACCGACCTCGACAGGTTAAAAGAGTTGTTCATCGAATCCGGCATCTCCAGGATTTTGGTCTTTAAAGAAAATCTCGATAATATAGTCGGTTATATCCATATGTGGGAGATTTTCAATAATCCGCAGGACTGGACAAATAATCTTGCTTCTATCTCTTTCGTGCCTGAAAGCATGCAGGCTAACCGGTTGATGAGCGACCTGATGCAGCATCGCAAAAGTATTGCCGTGGTAGTGGACGAGTTTGGAAGTACTTCAGGGATTGTCACTATGGAGGATCTGGTGGAAGAGATATTCGGCGACATAGAGGATGAATATGACGTGGAGTCGAAATTTGTAAAACGAGAGGGCGAAAACGAATTTGTAATGTCGGGACGTGTGGAAATAGACCATCTGAACGAAATATACCACCTCGATATTCCCAGGTCGGATGAATATTCTACCATTGCCGGCTACCTGTTGTTTCACACACAACGTTTCCCAAAGACTTATGAAACTGTTATTATAGGGAAATATACCTTTAAAATACTAAAAGTGACCGCACGGAAAATAGAAGTTGTACAGCTTAGTACCGATAGCAAAACGGCAGAGTAGATGTTGTCCTGACCGGACATGCAGCTAAATCTGCACTTTTCCTAAAAAAAATAATGCTGTCTGCGTTATTTTTGCTAACTTCGTGCCCTTATTTGAATTATAACAATTTATCACGTTCTTAGTATAATAAAAAGATAGTTAAATGGCTACTTTACAAAAGATTAGAGATAAAGGTACGCTCCTCGTCATTATAATCGGCTTGGCGTTGCTTGCCTTTGTGTTGGGAGATTTACTCACTTCCGGGACCACATTATTTGGAAGGGCGCAAGACAAGGCGTTTGTAGTTAACCGCGAGGTAATTTCAACTCAGCAATATGCCGATAAGATTACACAGTTCGAAGAATTCCAGAAGATGGTAAGCGGACAGTCGTCCCTCGATGAGAACGTATCATCACAGATACGCGAAGTGGTGTACCAGCAGATGGTACGCGATCGTTTGCTCGGTCATCAGACAGGAAAATTGGGCCTGACGGTGACCAAAGAAGAGCTGAATGATCTGGTGCATGGACAATCGATTTCACCGGTGTTGCAACAACTTCCGTTTTTCCTCGACCCGCAAACCGGTATGTTTGACAGGAGAGCTCTGATAGAGTTTATCAATACGGTAAACATCCCAAGTCCTAATCCTCAGGAACAGGCATTGGTGAACCAATACAAGAGTTTGTGGTTGTTCATCGAGGAGATGATCAGGACACAACGTCTGGAAGAAAAATATATATCTCTTCTTTCTAATGCGGTTATTGTGAATGATGTGGAGGCGAAAACAGCGTTCGAACACTCACAACGGAATGCCGATATAGAGTATGCGATGAAGAGCTACTTCACCGTTCCTGATTCTGTGGTAAATGTAACCGATGAAGAAGTAAAAGCGTTTTATAACAGACATAAGTCATCTTTCAGGATGGAAGCCCCTCTGGTGAAGCTCTCCTACTTTACCAAAGGAATTACACCCAGTGAAGAGGATTACGCCGAAGTGGAGGCCGAATCGCATAAAGCCTTTGAAGAGCTGGACAATACTGCCAATCCGGCGGCTATCGTAGCTGATTACTCCCAGACACCCTATCGTGACGTATTTGTAAGCGAACATATGCTGACTCCCACACAAGTGGAGTTCGTGCGCTCTGCGGCAATCAATGAGATGTATGGCCCAAAACGTGAAGGTGACTCATTTCATATTTACAAGTTGATCGATAAGACTGTCGCTCCCGACTCTGTACATCTGAGGATGATGGCTATTCCCGATGCTTCGATGGTGGGGCAGGATTCTGTCATCACCCATTTTGTGGACAGTATTTACGGGGCTATATCGGGAGGCACTCCTTTTGCGGAGGTTGCCAACAGCCTCAATCCCAACTCCAACGGTGGCGATATGGGATGGGCAAGGGAAATCGATCTTGCAGGATTCAGCACTGAACTGGTAAAAACCGCTTTTAATGCGCCTGTAGGTCAACCTGTTAAATTGTCTATCCCCGGACAGCAACTTATCCTTCAGGTGGAAGAGCGTACACGTCCGGTCAATAAATATAAACTGGCCATTGTGGATATGCCGGTGTTGCCGAGTGAAAAGACCTCGAACAATATCGATAACGAACTGAATCAGTTCGTATCCACCCCCGATGTGGAACAGAAATTTAATGAACTGGCTTCCGAAAAAGGATATATGGTGATGCCCGGCATCACTGTTTCTGCAAATGATTTCACATTAGCCCAGATTCCCGGTTCGCGTCAGGTAATCAGTTGGGCTGCCAATGAGAAGAAGGTAGGGGCCGTGAAGAAGTTCGACCTTACTAACTCACGTATCATCGCAAGGGTAGAAAGGGTGATACCGTCAGGCACGACGCCTTTGTCGGAAGTCTCTTCCGGTATCCGTTCCCAACTGGTGAACGAGAAGAAGGCTGAAAAGATCATTAGCGATCTGAAGTCACAGAACCTCTCCTCTATCGATGCCTATGCAACAGCGATGAACGCCAATACCGATACCGTCCGTTTTGTGAATTTCAATACCCAGAATATTACCGGATTGGGATTTGAACCGGCTTTGAATGCTGTTTCTGCATTTGCCCCACTTAATAAGGTCGTAGGTCCGATGAAGGGGAATATGGGTGTGTATGTGGCTACAGTAGTCAATCGTACCGAAGGAACGGACGAATATGATGCCGACGAACAGAAAAACCATATACTGAATAACAATGCTTATCGCTTGCAGATGCAATCGGTAGAGGTTTTGAAAGATAAACTGGGAGTAGAAGACAATCGTTTCAGATTCTTCTGATTACATCCTTGGCAAAACAAAAAGAAGAGGTGGCTTCCACAACGGAGGCCACCTCTTTTACTATTCGTATAAAGTGAGTTATTACTCGATGTTGCCCTTCTGTTCTAATTGCAATGTTTTGCTTGGCTGGTCACATACTTCGGTCGGGCCGAAATACTGGATAGGGCCGGGATATACATAGTCGGTTTCAACCGCCCACTGGTCACGTTGGCTTTCGAAATATTTGAACGGGGCACCATTCAGTTCCACCAATGCTTTCTGGATTACCGGTTTCATCTCTCCGTGACGACGTTCCATGTTCATCATCATGGTGATGGGCACTCCGCCTGCGATCCATTCTGCGGCAGGAGCAGTGGTGTTGCGTACCGATGACATATACCCGGTCTTGCCTGCCGCAATCAGCATGGAGGCTGTATAACCGAGTGAATAGCAATAATCGGTATCATAGTTCGACGGAGCGGCACAACGTCCCTCATAGCCGAAGAAATGGGTGATGCTGGAGAATTTACCTTTATAGCGACCCTCTTTCGTCCATGCGTCAAGGCGTTTTTTCACCATTTCAGCAAGCAGCTTCTCGGTTTCGATCAGCGATACCTGTACGTTGCCGTGCGGGTCACGGTCCAGCGTGAGCTGGCGTGCTACCGTTTCGGGAAGGCTGGCGTAAATATCGGCATTTTCTTTTGAGAGCTTGCTGATAATGTAATCGCGTTGTCCGGAACGACGTACCAGGTTGAACTCTTCCTGATTGTGTGCAAGAAAGTCGTTCAGTTCATGGATCAACTTCTTCATTGCCGGGATAAATTCGATCAATCCTTCGGGTATGATCACTGTGCCGAAATTCAGTCCTTTTTCCGCCCGTTGGGTGATCACGCCGGCTATGTAGTCAATGATGTCGTCGAGCGACTGTTCTTTGGCGGCCACCTCTTCCGAGATCAGGCATATATTGGGTTGTGTTTGCAATGCACATTCCAGTGCGATGTGCGATGCCGAACGACCCATTACCTTGATGAAATGCCAGTATTTGCGCGCTGAATTACAGTCGCGCTGGATATTGCCAATCAACTCCGAATATACTTTACAAGCCGTATCAAAACCGAATGAGGTCTCGATCTGCTCGTTCTTCAAGTCACCATCGATGGTCTTGGGACAACCGATCACCTGTACACCTGCGTTGATTGATGCGTAATATTCGGCCAAAACGCAGGCGTTGGTATTGGAGTCGTCCCCCCCGATGATGACCAGCGCTTTGATATCCAGTTTTTTTAGTATCTCGAGCCCTTTGTCGAATTGCTCTTTTGTCTCCAGTTTTGTGCGTCCGGAGCCGATGATGTCAAATCCTCCCGTATTACGATATTCATCAATGATGTCGGCGGTAAGTTCCTTATATGTGTGCTTGACCAGCCCGTCAGGCCCCAGAATGAAACCATATAGCTTGCTGTCGCTGTGTAGCCTTTTAATGCCGTCGAATATTCCGGCAATCACATTGTGCCCTCCGGGAGCCTGTCCGCCTGAAAGGATCACTCCCACATTTACCGGTTCCGATACTCCGGGTTCACCGGCTGCTTGTATAAATTGAACAACCGGCATCCCATACGTATTGGGGAAGAGTTTTTGAATCTCTTCCTGATCAAGTACTGATTGTGTGGCAGCACCTTCCCTGATGTCCACATTACCCTTCAAACCTTCGGGCATTTTGGGCACATAACTTGCCCTTGCAATTTGTAAAGCACTTTTTGTCATTAGATCAATTTTTTTTATGATAAATTGTATTTGTCTCTTCTCGGATAGTTTGTGCCGGGCTTTGCGCTAAGCAAACGGGTGGAGGATAACTCCACACGAATTTATACGTCCGGACAACGACTGACAGTCGATGAAGTTCAACCCCAAAAGTACTATTTTTTCGGGAAATAATGAACAATTTTACTATCTTTACCATTCATATCAATAAGTGGGAAGGTGAAAAGATGGAAAGGTGGAAGAGTGGAAAAGATAATGTACTTCGCTCGATAAAGTATACACTTCGTGCGATAGATAGAGGATAGAAATTTTTCACTTTTCATTTTTCATTGAGATGAATATTCAGAAAATTGACCGATGAATGCCAAAGATGAGATGAATGCAGTGGATCTGGAAGCCATAGAGGATTTATATAGAAAATATAAGGCAGATCCCGAAAGTGTGGATGAGAGTTTTCGTTATTTCTTTCAGGGGTTTGACTTAGCCATTACCCGTTTTCCGGTAAAGCCGGGAGAGAGTAGTGTCTCGGTAGAAAACTCCCGGAAAGAGTTGGCGGTAATGAAATTGATTACCGGTTACAGGCGAAGAGGCCATCTTTTTACCAAGACCAATCCGGTACGTACGCGCCGGAGTTATTTCCCGACTCTTGACATCGAGAATTTTGATCTTACCGAAAGTGATCTCGACAGGCACTTTGAGGCCGGGCATGAGGTGGGGGGTATGGGAAAGGCCACACTGAGGGAGATTATCGCCCGTCTCGAAAAGACCTATTGTAAATCGATCGGAGTGGAATACCGTTATATGACCAAGCCGGAGATTGTTCGATGGTTGCAGGACAAAATGGAGGACTCCGAAAACCGGGATGTACTGTCCCGGGAAGCGAGGCTGCGGATCCTTGACCGGCTTATCGAGGCATCAGGCTTCGAGGATTACCTTCACAAAAAGTTTGTAGGACAAAAGCGGTTTTCTTTGGAAGGATCAGAGTCCATCATACCGGCGCTGGATGCCGTAATGTCGCGTGGTGGCGCTTACGATGTGAATGAGATCGTGATAGGTATGGCGCATCGCGGACGGTTGAATGTCCTTACCAATCTGATGAAAAAGCCTTATGCACAGGTCTTCCGCGAATTCAATGCCCAAAATTACGATGAGGAAATTAAATACGGTGATGTAAAATACCATCTTGGATATAACAGTACGATCGAGTATGAAGGACGTACTATCACGCTTAGCCTTACTCCTAATCCTTCTCATCTTGAAGCGGTAGGACCCGTAGTACAGGGTATTGCCAGGGCGATGCTGGAAAACGTGCACAATTATGATTATGATCAGGTCTTGCCGATCCTTATTCATGGCGATGCGGCTATCGCGGGACAGGGTGTTGTTTACGAGACCATTCAGTTTTCAAAACTCGAAGGTTACAAAACAGGAGGTACTATCCATATTGTGATTAACAATCAGGTGGGATTTACCACTAATTATTTGGAGGCACGATCCAGTACCTATTGTACCGATGTGGCAAAGGTGACCCATTCACCCGTATTCCATGTGAACGGAGACGATATAGAGGCGATGGTATATGTAGCCAAGCTGGCGTTGGAATTTCGTCAGAAGTTCAATATCGATGTTTTTATCGATCTGCTCTCTTACCGAAAATACGGTCATAACGAAGGGGATGAGCCACGTTTTACACAGCCAAAACTCTACGATATCATTGCCAAACATAAAAATCCGCGTGATATCTATGCGGAAAAACTGATTGCTGAAGATGTCATTACCCGACAGGAGTTTGAAGCAAAAGTATCCGGATTTCACCGGCGATTAGAGGAGGCTTACGAAGAATCGCTCAAATCCAATAAACTAAACCTTCAGCCCTTTTTCCCGAAAAGATATAAAAACATACGTTATCCGGAGGCTGCGGATTTTGAAAAGAGTGTGGATACGGCCATTTCAAAAGAGTTGTTCATAGAATTGGCAAAAGATATTACAAAGCTGCCGGAGGATAAAAAATTCTTCAACAAGACCCGGCGCCTGTTCGCACAGAGGGCAGCCATGATCGAACAGGATAGTTACGATTGGGCGATGGGTGAACTGATGGCATATGCTTCATTAGCGAAAGAAAACCATTCGGTAAGGCTGAGCGGCCAGGACTCCGAGCGGGGTACGTTTTCGCATCGCCACGCTGAGGTAATCACCGAAGACGGTGAAGAGAAATACTTTCCCCTGAAAACCCTGGGTGAGGGACAGGCGCCTGTACGGGTCTATAATTCGCCCCTCAATGAGTATGGTATACTGGGTTTTGAGTATGGTTATTCACTGGCTCATCCCGAAGGGCTTACCATCTGGGAAGCACAGTTTGGTGACTTCTACAATGTAGGGCAGGTGATCGTGGATCAGTATATCTCAGCCGCACAGGAGAAATGGGGTATAAGGTCCGGGCTGGTGATGTTTCTTCCGCACGGCTACGAAGGGCAGGGAGCGGAACATTCGAGTGGACGGATAGAGCGCTTTCTAAGCCTTTGCGCTAACTATAACTTACAAGTGGTAAACTGTACTACTCCCGCCAACTTTTTCCATGTGCTTCGCAGGCAGTTGCACCGCGATATCCGTCTTCCTCTGATCGTCTTTACACCCAAGAGCCTCCTGCGTCACCCTGAGTGTACTTCTTCCCTTGCCGATTTCACCGAAGGTGGATTTATGGAAGTGATAGAAGACAAGTCCATAAAAGATCTGTCGAAAGTGAGAAGAGTGCTGCTTTGTAGTGGTAAGATCTATTACGAACTCAATGCAGTGCGGCAAGAGAGAAAAATAAACGATATCTCCATTCTGCGTGTGGAGCAGCTCTATCCCTTCCCGGAAAAGCAGATCAGGGAGATATTACAGCGCTATCCTGCAAATATGGAGCTTGTGTGGGTACAGGAGGAACCATTCAATATGGGTGCAGCCCTTTTTGTAAAACAGCAAATGGATGATTGTACCTTGGAGATTCTCAGCCGTCCCGCCAGTGGTGTTACGGCAGAAGGTTTGTCGGCACAACATAAAATGCAGCAGGCAATTATTCTGGATGAAGCATTTAGCTAATTTGCAAATTTGCTGATTTAATGATTAGCAGATTATAATTATATAATCAACACATCATCACATTAATGATATGGCAATTATAGAAATAAAAATACCAAGTCCCGGAGAATCCATTACGCACGTGGAGCTTTCCCGCTGGTTGGTAGAAGAGGGTGCCTTCGTGCAAAAAGATACTGAAATAGCGGAATTGGAATCGGAAAAAGCTACGCTGATGCTGATGGCCGAAGAGAGCGGGAAAATATCACTCAAAGCTACGGAGGGAGAATCGATAGAGGTGGGTGCTGTGGCCTGTACCATAGATACCTCGGTACAACCGGAAGAGTCTGTAGCGCCGGCAGCAGATGATAAGACATCCTTGGAACAGCCTTCCGCTTCGGGGCAATCCTCTGAGAAAGCAGATATAACACAAACGGCATCGCAGGACGGAAAAAAAACTTCTGTTCCGTCGGTAGAAGAATCTACCGCAACAGGTATCTCTACGGCGAAAACTGCCATTGAGCCATCTGAATCCCAAACTGATTATGACAAAATAAAGATCACCCCTCTGGCAAAAAAAGTGATGATAGAGAACGGGTTGTCGGTAGAGGATGTGATCAACGGTTTGAGGAGATTAAAGCGTGAGGATGTGGAGGCTGTACTGGGTGCAGCATCGGACAGAATTGGTACGAATGGACTGAAGCGTCCGGTCACCCGGGAATCCAAAAGTGAACGGATGAGCTCACTCCGGCGGAAGTTGAGCGAGCGTTTGGTATCGGTGAAGAACGAGACAGCCATGCTGACCACTTTTAATGAGGTAGACATGAAGCCTATTATGGATTTGCGGAAGAAATACCAGACCCAGTTTGTGGAGAAACATGGTATCAAGCTGGGTATCATGTCTTTTTTCCTGAAAGCCTGCTCAGTAGCTCTACGCGAGTTTCCCAATGTAAATGCCATGCTCGACGGTGAGAATATGATTACTTACGGTTATGCCGATATTTCGGTTGCAGTGAGTACACCCAAAGGATTGATGGTACCTGTCATCCGCAATGTAGAAAGCCTGGGATTGGCAGAAATAGAGCGTGCGCTTGAGGAACTTGCAGCAAAGGCGCGGAGCGGCAAGATCTCCATCCCCGAAATGAGTGGCGGCACGTTCACCGTGACTAATGGTGGTATATTCGGCTCCATGATGTCCACACCTCTTATCAATCCCCCTCAGTCTGCCATACTGGGTATGCACAATATCCAGGAGCGTCCGGTAGCCATAGACGGTCAGGTAGTAATCCGTCCTATGATGTATGTGGCATTATCGTACGACCATCGTGTGATTGATGGCAAGGAGTCGGTCGGTTTTCTGGTCAGGGTTAAACAATTGCTGGAAAAACCGACTGATATACTGTTCGGAGGAAGTAGCGGGGAGAAGGCATTACTTGGAGTCTGAAAAAAGATTCTGTACTTTCTTTGCTACACGAGGTGTGTTATATAAATCTGGCATTTGTGATGAATTTACTCAACAATCGAGAATTTGGCAAATTTGAGTAACAGTTGTTTCTTACCGGCGGACTCGAACTCTACAAATGCACGTCGATCGTTGCCGCTCATCTCGATGGAAGTCACCACACCGCGTCCAAATCGCTCATGTTCTATTATATGTCCGACTTCCAATTCTTGTGCCTCTTTCGATAAGGGAGTGGAGGAAGCGACTCGTTGAACGGGTACCACTCGCTTTGGAGTAATGGTGTGATTGCTCATGGTATTCTGTAATCGCTGCTCCCGCATAGATCCCCAGAAATCATCTGCCGGGGCCGTCCTGGTAATAAAGTCATTTTCCCCACCTTCAATATAGGAGGAGTCAATGTCTTTCAGGAAGCGGCTTGGTGTGGCGGGATTAGTCTGTCCATTCCTGAAGCGGCTTTTCGCGTAGGTAATAGTACAGCTTTTCTTTGCGCGGGTGATCGCCACATAAAAAAGGCGACGTTCCTCTTCCAGGCCCCGTATTTCCGATTTCGCCATAGCAGAAGGAAAGAGATCTTCTTCCAGTCCCACCACGAATACGTGGTCAAATTCCAGCCCTTTGGCAGAGTGGACCGTCATCAGTGTTACCCTCTCGTTATCGGCTTCATTGTCAGTGTCCTGATCGGTGAGTAATGACACTTCTGAGAGGAAGTCTGCCAGGCGGATATTTTCTTCACCCTGCTCCTGTTGCGTTTCCACGAATTCGTTCATCGCATTAAGCAACTCCTGCATATTCTGTGCACGGCTCATCCCTTCGGGGGTCATGTCGTCATAAGCTTCTTTGGCGATTCCGCTGTTTTTAATTATCTCCTGTGCCAGTTCGAAGGCGTTCATCGTTTCGTTTTTATCGATAAAACCCTGTATCAGGGAATAAAAACCTTCCAATTTCTTTGCCGTACCCGTGTTTACATCCAGATTATATTCCAGTGGAGCGGTAACCACCTGCCAGAGACTGACGTTGTGGCGTTGTGCGGTAGAAGTGATCTTGGCGACAGTTACAGCACCGATACCTCTGGTCGGGTAATTGATGATACGGCGGAAAGCTTCTTCGTCGTTCGGATTGACGATCAGCCGGAAATAACTGATGATATCCTTGATCTCCTTGCGTTGATAGAACGACAGTCCCCCGTATATCCTGTAGGGAATATTATTCTTTCTAAGCGCCTCTTCAAAGGCACGCGATTGGGCGTTGGTACGATAAAGGATAGCGAAGTCGTTGTAGCCGGCATATTTTTCGAGCCGCATCCGGGCGATTTTGTTGGAGACGATCAGTGCTTCCTCAAAATCGGAAAAAGCGCTCCTTATCTCGATCTTCTCACCCTCTTCATTCTCGGAGAACACATTTTTGAATATCTGCTCACTGTTTTTTTTGATCAGGCTGTTGGCCGCATTCACGATATTCCGGGTGGAACGGTAGTTTTGTTCCAATTTGAATATTTGTGTACCAGGAAAATTCGATTTGAATTTCAGGATATTGTCGATATTGGCACCCCTGAATGAGTAGATGCTTTGTGCATCGTCACCCACCACGCATACACGGTGATGTGCATCAGCCAATTGCTTCACAATAAGGTGTTGGGCAAAATTGGTATCCTGGTATTCATCTACTAATATATACTGGAATTGGTTCCTGTATTTTTCCAGTACTTCCTTGTGGTCGCGAAACAATATATTGGTATACATCAGCAGATCGTCGAAATCCATGCTGTTGCCCGAGCGGAGTCTGCTCTGGTAGCGTTGATAAATCTCGAAGAGCTGTGGCCTTTTCGCCATCCGGTCGTACTGTATAATTTCGGTGTTAGCTGCGTACATGGCTGGTGTGATCAGGCTGTTCTTTGCCCTCGATATCTGTCCATGCACCACCCCCGGCCTGTACTGTTTGTCATCCAGCTCCATCTCTTTGATGATCAGCCTTACTAAATTGTTGGAGTCAGATGAGTCGAAGATGGTGAAATTCGACTGAAAACCGATCGCTTCCGCTTCACTCCGTAGTATACGAGCAAAGATGGAGTGGAAGGTCCCCATCCAGAGCCGCCGGGCCCTTTTTTCTCCCACCAGATCGGCAATACGCGATTTCATCTCGCGTGCCGCCTTGTTGGTAAAGGTGAGCGCCAGGATGTAATAAGGGGGAAGTCCCTGCTCCAGGAGGTAGGCGATCTTATAAGTGAGTACCCGTGTTTTTCCCGATCCTGCACCGGCAATCACAAGTGAAGGTCCGTCACAAAATGCTACGGCAGCCCGTTGTGCTTCGTTCAGGTGGCTGAGCAAGCCGGAGTCACTATTTTTTTCGGTTTTCTGCATAACTACAAAAGTACGAATTTTCGACGGAACGGAATAAAAAAACTGTCCCTCTTTGAAGGTGTCACGGTAAAGGGTGAATCAATGGTTTGCTTATATGGGTGTTAAGCAAGGGGGGACTGGGAGAGTATTCAGAATAATCGGGTGAAAAAGGGAAATTTAAGAAAAAATAGATAACTTTGTCGGACTGACAATGTTTTTCCTATGAGTTTTGCCATCAGTTCAACCAAAGATCCTTCCGGGAAAAACAATCTGATGCGCTCGCTTTTACAGCCGTTTCGTATCAACCGGATTTCAGAATAAAAATTGATAACAGCACCCATTACGGATGATCAGTGATTATGAAAAAGAGTGACACCAATGATCCCGTTTTATTATGGAATAGTTTCAGAAATGGGAACGATGATGCATATATTCTTATTTATAGGACATATGTCCGGGATTTATATTTTCAGGGACTTCAATTTACCAAAAATAAGGAAATCATTAAGGACTGTATACAAGATGTTTTCACCAAGTTATATAAATACCGTTCGAATTTAGGGGATACTGACAATATAAAATATTACCTCCTGACCTCCATGCGTAATCAGTTGCTCACCGCGATATCCAAAGAGAAAATATATATGGATGTTGAGAGGGAAGACACAAATGCAGGGAATCTGCCTGAAAAGAATATAGAAGACATCCTGATAGAACGGGAAGAGGATAGGGCCATGGGAGATAAAATCAACCTGGCCATGTCCCTTCTGACCGACAGGCAAAGAGAAGCAGTCCGTTACCGTTATATAGATTGTTTAACCCCTGAAGAAATATGCCGTCTGATGGATCTGAACTACCAGTCTTTGCAGAATATCCTTTCCCGGTCTTTAAAAAAAATTCGTCAACATTTGAAAAAAGATTCGTTGAAGTGAGTATTAAAAAATAAACCCGAAGTTATATATATAACGTTCATGTAATATGCTTTATTCAGATCACAAGAACAAATACGTAAACTATAGGTCCGAAGAGTTTCTGTCAGATACTTTTTTTATACGCTCAATGAAGGAACCGACGGAAGAATCCGAGAATTTCTGGTCCGAATTCACGAAAAGGAATCCGTCCAATATAGGGGAATTCATTCAGGCAAAACAAATACTTCTTGCGATCAGGGATGACGAAAGCCGGATGTTGCCTGACGAAGAGGTGGATCAGCTGCTAGATCGGATCATGGATATAAACCTCGGGCGGACAAATAAAAAAAGGCGGGTTGTACGCTATTGGATGGGGGTTGCGGCTGGTATTGCTGCATGCGTTATTGCCGTAATAATGATAGTTCAAGAGCCCGGACCATTGACCCTCGGGCAGGATAAAATATTGTCATACGTGGAAAAAAACAAAACAATTAATCTGGATGATACGACAGTCAAACTGATTATTTCTGATCAGAAAATAATTGTCACCGAAGAAGTTGAACCTGTCATTGCCTACGATTCGAAAGAGATAAAATTAGCGACGACAGAAATTTCCAAGGCCGAATCGGCAGAATATAACCAGTTGATTGTCCCATATGGAAAAAGATCAAGACTTACATTGTCCGATGGTACCAAAATATGGGTAAATGCGGGAACCCACCTTACTTATCCTGTTGAATTCACGGATACGAGGCGAGAGATCTATGTAAGCGGAGAAGTCTTTCTGGATATTGCCCACGATACGGATCGCCCTTTCATTGTAAAAACGGATAACTTTGATATCCGGGTTTTGGGTACGAAGTTCAATGTCTCCACGTATGAGAATGAAATCAATAACGTTGTGTTGGTCTCCGGGTCGGTAAAAATATCCCAATCGGGCAAACGGCAGGATGTTTTCCTGCAACCGAATGAAATGTTTGAGCTTCACGAGGGGCAGTCCATGAAAAAACAGGTCAATGCCGAATATTATACATCATGGATCAACGGGTTATATATCGTTGATAATGAAAAGCTCGAGGTCGTCCTGAAACGCCTTTCGAAGTACTATGGAAAGAAAATAGCGTGCAGCCCTGAAACCGGACAGTTACGGTGCTCGGGAAAACTTGATTTAAAAGAAAGTTTAAATGATATTTTAGATAATCTCAACCTGAAATATACATCCGGTAATAATACCTATAAAATTTATTAATCCGGATGCCATACGGTCCTATATATAATAACACTATAAAAAATTAAATAATGAAAATGAAAAGCCCCTCTTAAATCTCATTGATTTTCAGAATACTGACTTTTCTCTGAAAGAAATCTGAACCGGATTTTTACCGATATTCTGCCGGATTAAAGATCATCTGCATGATCCGGCCATGAGAGATGTATGCTTTTTTATATGAAAAATTTCTTTAATTGTATAGCATAAGGAACATTCATTCCATGAATAAATAATCATTTAAAGGAAGTCGGCGATTTCGCTTCGCTCAATTATCTACGACATCTTTATTTAACGTTAGTAAAAAAATATTAATTTAAATCATATGAAAAAAAGAATTTTAATTGCTGTGACCCTCTTTTCTTTTTATACTGTTTCCCATTTATATGGCTGCTCGTCAGATCATCCGGCTGAGAGCGGGAATACAGGAAAAATAACGCCGGAGAGTTACGATTTAACAAATTTTCCCCAGGGAGCCGATCCTAAGGCAATCGGTGTAAGACTCTCCGAACGATATATTCGTACCATCGATACCCAAAACCCCCGTGTGAACTATCCCTATGTGTGTACCTGGTTGGGCGCTTTCCGGTTTACACAGACTATCAGCGACGATCAGTTATATAACAGGCTGCTTGAAAGATATGACAATATCTTTTTTTCTTCAGAATCGAATAACCTGTACCCCGCTCCAAACCATGTGGATAATAATGTATTCGGATCGGTTCCGCTGGAAATATATAAAACAAAGAAAGAAGATAAATACCTTGAACTGGGATTGATGTACGCGGATACGCAGTGGGAACTGCCGCCGGATCCCAAGGAATCGCAAAAAAACTGGCACGATCAGGGTTATTCCTGGCAGACACGTATATGGATTGACGATATGTATATGATCACAACTGTTCAGTCACAGGCATACCTGGTCACCGGAGACAGGAAATATATTGACAGAACGGCACGGGAAATGGCAATGTATCTCGACCGGATACAACGACCTAACGGACTGTTTTATCATACTCCCGATGTGCCATTCTTCTGGGGCCGAGGAAACGGATGGATGGCCGTAGGGATGGCGGATTTATTGAGGGTGCTGCCGAAAGATAATCCCGACAGGGAAAAAATCGAAAAAGCCTATAGATTAATGATGCAGACCTTACTCAAATATCAAGCGAATGACGGGATGTGGCGCCAGCTCATAGACGATTTTTCATCATGGAAGGAAACGTCATGTACCGCCATGTTTACCTATGCGATGATTGTCGGGGTAAAGAATGGCTGGCTCGATGAAAAAACATACGGTGCGGCTGCCCGTAAGGGATGGCTTGCGCTCTTAACCTATCTGAATGAGGACGATAATATCAAAAATGTTTGTGAGGGCACAAATGCCAAAAACGACCATCAATATTACCTTGACCGCAAACGAAATACCGGCGACCTGCATGGCCAGGCACCCCTCCTTTGGTGTGCGGATGCTTTGTGCCGCGATAGGGAAACGACAAAAAAATAACGATTCAGAAAAGAACAGATTCACTTTATTTAAAAACAGATAGCCTATGGAAAGATACCCCGAACATTAAAAAAAATAACCGGACGGCACTCTCACATACCGCCCGGTCCGGTTTCAACAAGTTAACGATTTTTATAACAATATTAAAACCATTTACAAATGTATGAAAAATTTCGATAAGTATGGTATTAGCCATATCATTAATATTCAGCTGTTACGGAGGATGAAAATAGCAACTATACTCTTATTGACATGTGTCGGTATCTGTGGAGCTGCCAACAGCTATTCACAAGACAAGGAACTCTCTTTAAACCTGGAAGAAAAAACCGTCAAAGAAGTCTTTGCGGAAATAGAGAAGAACAGTGAATTTATATTTTTTTATTTCCATGATGATGTGGATCTGGATAGAAAGGTTACAGTGAATGTGAAAGAGAAGAAGATCAATGAAATACTGGATCAGATTTTCAGATCAACCGATACAGGTTACTTGATCAAAGACAGACAGATCTACCTGTCCAAAAAGCACCCGCAGATAAGGCAAAGTGGAAAAAAACGCATCACCGGTACCGTCACCGATGCCAACGGCGATCCCATGATCGGGGCGAACGTGTCGGTCAGGAACACGACAAATGGTACCGTCACCAATATAGACGGATTGTATGTAATCGATGCCAATGATACGGATATTCTTGTATTCAACTATATTGGTTTTCTCACCCAGGAAGTCCGTATAGGGGACCGGAATGTATTGAACATAACGCTTCAGGAAGACGAACAGATGCTCGAAGAAGTGGTGGTTGTCGGTTACGGGCAACAGAGCAAATCGAGTGTGGTGAGCTCTGTAAGTACGGTCACTTCAAAAGAATTGTCCGTGCCCACCAGTAATCTTACGAATAACCTGGCAGGCCAGCTTGCCGGACTGATCAGTATCCAGCGCTCCGGGGAACCCGGTCGTGATGACGCGGAATTCTGGATACGGGGTATCAGCACATTCAAAGGGGGAACCAATCCGCTTGTGTTAGTCGATGGGATTCCCAGGGCAATCAGTAACATTGAGCCTGATGAAATAGAAACGTTCAGCCTGTTGAAAGATGCCGCGGCCACAGCGGTATACGGAGCCGAAGGAGCGAACGGCGTTATCCTGATCACTTCCAAACGCGGAAATATCTCAAAACCGAGGATCTCTTTTCGCGGCGAATATTCGGTTTCCCAACCGACCCGCCTGCCTGAATTCGTCGATTCGTGGGATTATATCGAACTGGCCAATGAAGCCAACTTCAATGACGGGGAGAACCCTTATAAATATCCGGAGGAAATAGAAAGATACCGTAACAGGGTCGACAATGACCTGTACCCGAACAGTAAATGGATGGATGAGTTACTGGCCAATAATTATTCCAACCAGCGGTATACCCTGAATTTCAGGGGTGGGGCGGAGAATGCCAAGTACTTCGTGTCAATGGCCTATTTCCAGCAGGAGGGGATCTTCAAGCAAAATCCGATGGAAAAGTATAAAGGCGACTTCGGGTTTGAGCGGTATAATCTCAGGAGCAATATCGATTTGAATGTAACGAAATCGACCCTTCTGAGCATTGACCTAAGCGGGCAGTATGTCAATCGCACGACATCCAACCGGTCGCCCGGCGATATCTTCAGATTCATGTTGCATACCCCGCCCCATTTGTTCCCTCCTGTTTACAGCGACGGCACGCTTGCCACTTATCTTACCCAGAGTGACGGCAATAACAGGAATCCGTATAATATGCTGATGAACCAGGGATACAGGAAAATGTGGGGGACAATGATCCAATCGAATATCGGTTTAAACCAGGATCTTAGCTTTGTTACTCCAGGATTGAAATTTAACGGGAAAGTCAGTCTGGATTATGACGGAAATTTCCAGACCTTAAGAAATCACTGGCCCAGCTTGTTCAATGCCATCGGGCGTGATGAAGACGGAACCCTGATTTTCGCGACATCGGAATCCGGTTCTCCTGAGCTGAAAGATCCTGAAACGCAACCAAGCGTATCGTACCGCAGGATCTATATAGAAGGTTCATTCGATTACTTACGCACCTTTCAGGAGAAACATACGGTAGGAGGTATGCTCCTGTATATGCAGAAAGAAACGCAGGCATCGGATGTGGTTCTTCCGTTCAGGAAGCAGGGGATGGTAGGCCGTGCGACTTATTCGTACGACGACCGGTATTTTATAGAGGGTAACTTCGGATATACCGGCAGTGAAACCTTTGCCAAAGGCAAAAAATTCGGATTCTTCCCTGCCGTGGGATTGAGCTATTATATTTCGAACGAAAAATTCTATCCTGCAGCATTGAGCAATATCATGAACAAGGCGAAGATAAGGCTTTCTTACGGACGTACGGGAAATGACGATACCGGAAGCGCCCGTTTCCTTTACCGCGCTACATTTCAGATGGATGCAGGCGGTTTCAATCAGGGAATAGGTTCCAACGGCGGCACCAATGGACTGGGAGACGGGATCAAGGATATCCGGTTCGTGAATAACAATATCCAATGGGAAATTGAGAATAAAAGAAATGTGGGTGTCGATCTTGGATTCATGAACAACCGGATCGAACTGACCGCCGATTATTTCAATAACAGGAGGGAGAATATACTGATGGAGCGGAACACCATTCCCGGTGTAGCCGGGTTCCACGCAAGGCCCTGGGAAAATTTCGGGATTGTGGATAACCGGGGTGTGGATGCCAGTCTGAATGTCCGCCAGGATTGGGGACCGGTAAAAGTAAGCATGAGAGGTACCTTCACTTTTGCACGGAATAAAATTATCGAATACGATGAATTGCCGAAGGAATATCCGTGGCAGGCCGTCACCGGCACAAGAGTGGGAGACCATGAGTTGTATATTGCTGAAAGGCTGTACACGGAAGACGATTTCATAAAAACACAAAAAGCGAATGGTACTTATACATACGAACTGAAACCCGGATTACCCGAAGTCACGTTGGAAGGTATCCTAGGTCCCGGTGATATCAAATACAGGGATATCAATAATGACGGCAGGATCGACAACTTTGACAAGGTAAGAGGAGTCGGTCATCCTTACAATCCGGAAATAAACTATGGCTTCGGGATAAATGTCGAGTACAAAGGATTTTATGTAAGTACTTTTTTCCAGGGGACAGGTAATTCATCTATCCTTCTGGCAAGCGGCAACAACACCTTCTGGCCTTTCAACTGGGGAATCGAAAAATCAAATATCCGTAAAGAGTTCCTCGACAGTCGGTGGACAGCCGACAATCCAAGCCAGGATGTGATCATGCCGAGATTACACGTAGGCTATGCTAAAAATGTGAACAAGGAACCCAGTACGTGGTGGTTGAGAAACGGAAGTTTCCTTCGTTTCAAGAATCTTGAAGTAGGCTATAACATCCCAAAGCAATATACGCAGCAGTTACTGTTGAATGGCGCCAGGGTATACCTCCAGGGGTATAATATGTATGTATGGGATGATGTGAAATATTGGGATCCGGAACTCGGTAACCAGAACGGGGGAAATAGTTATCCGCTGCCCCGAACGTTTACGTTGGGGGTTGAATTAAATTTTTAAAAATAAAATAATCGTATGAAACCGACATGCTTAAGATAATCATTAAACACCCGAAGGGAATGATTATCTTAAACATCAAAGGTTCCATACACATTGATGTAAACAAATAAAATAATCGTATGAAACAACCATGATAAAAGATGAATAACCGGACGAATGATGAAATCGTCTTGGATCTTGATTCTTGACTCTTGGTTCTAAAATTTAATCGTATGAAAATCAAATCAATAAAAATACTGATTATCGGCTTATTGGTCAGTTCTTTCAATTCTTGTTTGGATTATCTGGACGTATCTGACGAACTCTCGGGAGGACTGTCCTCTTTCGATCAGGTCTTTAGCAATGTGGATTATACCAAGAGATGGTATGCAAATGTGTATAGTAATATGCCTAATTATTCCAGGTTTTGCAATGCGAATGGAATGGGTGGTATATGGAGCGCGTATACCGATGAGGTGTATAACCGGTGGGCAAATAATACAGGGCGGTATAACGACTGGAATGCAACGAACAACACTTCGGAAAGGTGGGTCGAGTTATACCAGAGGATAAGGCAGGCGAATATATTCCTGGAAAAAGCCAAACCCATCGTAGAAGAAGGAGGTCCTAATGCAGCCACACTTACGCAGGCGGAGGTTGATCGATATAAGGCCAATGTGCGCTTTATGAGAGCATTGTATCATTTTTACCTGATGGAGTTAAATGGGCCGATACCTGTTATTACCCAGTCTTTTACACTGGATGATGAGCTGGATATCCCCCGTAACTCATTGGATGAAGTCATTGATTTTATAGATACCGAGATCAAGGAAGCCATCCCGGGCATGGAGCAGGAACCTTACCATGATAATGAAAGTTTCAGGGCGGTACCTACCAAAGGAGTGGCCCTGGCTGTGCTTGCTAAATTATGGATGTATGCTGCCAGCCCGCTTTATAACGGCGAATATACGGAGGCTTTGCAGTTGCAGAATAAAGACGGTAAATACCTGTTCCCTGCCAAAGATGAAAGCAAAAAGCAGAAAGCGCTTGATGCGTGCAAGGCTTTCATCCACTATGCAGAAGAAAATAACAGGTACGAATTGTATAGAGTGATGTCTAACGGAGTTTTAGATCCTGATCAATCCGTTTACGGGGTTTTCCAGGAGTATAACAGGGAGATCATATGGGCTACTTCGGTCACCTCCTGGGGAGGTGCGGACGGAAACGATTATGATACCTTTACCACACCCCGCAGCGAGAGTAAGGGATTGGGAGATATAGCGGTTGTACAGGAACTGGTTGACGATTTTTATATGAAAGACGGGTTGCCGATCAAAAATACGTCTTTTTTGTCTAAGTCTCCATTGTACAGTGAAACCGGATTCGGCACATACAATGGAGTGGAGGTTTCCAATATGTATATCGACCGTGAGCCGCGCTTTTACAATACGGTCACCTTTTCCGGGAAAAGATGGCATATCAGTAATAAAGAAGTGCAGTTCTACAGAGGTGGGAACGCCGACAACAGGGTGGAAGGATCCCCGAGGACAGGGTATCTCCTCTATAAGAGGGTTAATCGTACCGTGCACATGGATTCCCCGGGAGTCAAGTCCAAGTTCAGACCTTCCATCATCTTCCGCCTGGCTGACTTTTACCTGTTATATGCCGAGGCATTGAATGAAGTCACCCCGTCCGATCCCGATGTATTGGAATATGTAAACCGTGTAAGGGAACGTGCCGGATTGCCGAAGCTGGAAGAACTCAACCCTGCTATAAAAGGAGACCAAAATTTACAACGGGAAGCCATCCGCAGGGAAAGGCGCATCGAGCTGGCAACCGAAGGACAACGTTATTTCGACGTGCGGCGGTGGATGATCGCTGAAAACGCGCCGGGAGAAGGCGGACAGGGAGGAAACTTCCACGGCATGAACATGTATGGGAACAAAACCACATTTCATACAAGAACGGTCATACATGACCGTAGCTTTAAAAGGAAAAATTATTTTGATCCCATACCTTACGCCGCCATTCAGAAAAGTGAGCAACTTGTTCAGAATCCGGGTTGGTAAAATAAATGATAGATGATAATAACATAAAAACAGTGTGCTATGACAAAAAATACATTAATAGTCATTCTTCTGGTGTTCTTTGTTACCGGATTATCATTGACCAATTGTGACAATAACATACCCAAATATGAGAATGTCAGTGTGGAAAGTATAACATTGGACGAAGACCTCAAAAAAGGAGTAAGTATAGAGATCGGCGACTCTCTGGTGATTGCAAACCGGTTAACCGTTTTTCCGGAAGATGCCACCAATAAAATGCAAACGTTTGCCTCTTCCGATGCCGATGTGGCCGTGGTGGATGCCAGGGGAAAAATCAATACAAATTCAGTGGGTACCGCTGTAATAGCTGTAACGGTAGATGGAAAATCCGACGAATTTACATTGACGGTAAGAGAAAAAGACGTCATCGAAATCTCTGAAATAGAAATCATTGATCCTGAAATACATATCAATGTAGGATCTGCCGAAGATCTGAAAACACTCATCATCATATCTCCCGCGGAAGCTTCTATCAACGATTTGCTCTACAGTTCCGACAACCCGTCGGTCGTGGATGTAAACACAAGCGGGATCATCACGGGGGTCGCTGGTGGAACCGCAAAGGTAACCGTTACATCCAAATATGATCCATCCGTTTCGGGAGAATTTAATGTAAGGGTGTTTGAAGACTATTCGCGTGAAGGATGGACGTTAACCGCCTCGCAAAATCCTCTTTTTGTAGAAGGGAACAATAATAAACTGGAACATGCACTCGACGGAGATCCTGCTACATGGTTTGCTTTGGTGAAACCGGGGAAAAGTCATGCGGGTATTTCAATACCTACTGCGGCAAATGGCGGCTTTGTTTATTTCATTGTCGATATGAAAGCAGAACGCGAGGTAAGTTACTTCAGGATCCGTCACAGGAGCGGTACCGATACGCTTCTCAGATACCGGATCATAGAAGAGGTTTCCGGGAGTAACGATGGCGTGAATTTCACTCCTATTGCTACGGATGTTGTTGTCCCGGGCTGGGATGTAGCGGCCACAGTAGAGACGCCGAATCTTGTGATCCCTCAATCGACATACAGGTATCTGAAATTTTATTCTCAGAAGCCGGAATGTTTTGCAACAGACCGGGGATCGGTACAGTTGGCCGAAATCTATATAGGTAAATAGTATTCTTCCATTGATGAACTGAGGTTATAAATGATCCGTGATGCATGGTTGATTATTCCGTCACGATTGAATAGAAAATGTATCACGGGTCATTCAAATATTTATATAATGGAAAGATTTTTCAAAGCAACAGTTTTACTGGCACTCTGCTGTGTCTTTATAGCCTGTGGTGACAAAAATGACGGTCCGGGAAATAATAGTCCGGTTACGGATGCCCCTAAACTATACCGGATAAGGGTGTCACATGACGGGCTGAGGAGCACCGAGTTTCCGATGCCTCCCTGGCAAGTACGGCAAACCAGATACCTGTAACCGGATTGTAAGTTAAAATCAATGAATTGTATAAAACGAGCATGGGCATTATTACTCCCAAGGCATACTTAAATTGTCTTGTGTCTTGATTCCTGGCTCCAACATTTATCGTATGAAAAAGAATTACCGCTTTATTTGTGTATTATTTGTAACTGTTTTCTTGGCAACAAACTCTGTTGCGTCTCAGGATTATTTTGATAATTTCCCTGTAAATGCAGATCCCAAAAGTGTTGGTGATAAACTGAGTAAACGCTTTTTGGAGAGTAAACATCAGTTGTATTTCGATAAAGGAATACATTATGCTGAAGTATGCACCTGGTATGGAGCACTCCGGTTCGCAGAGCTGACCGATGATCAGGCATTGATAAAACAACTGAGAAACCGCTTCGAATTACTGTTCCACATAGAAAAGGATCTTCTTCCCCCGCCCATCCATGTAGACCAGAATATGTTCGGATGCCTGCCTCTCAGATTGTACGGTATAACCGGGGATAAGCGCTATCTGGATCTCGGGCTGCCCTATGCCGACACCCAATGGATACTGCCGGCCAATGCCAGAGAGGAAGAGCGTAAATGGCATGAGAAAGGATATTCCTGGCAAACCCGCCTCTGGATAGATGATATGTATATGATTACGATCGTACAATCCGAAGCCTATACTATTACCGGGAATGCCGAATACATGAACAGGGCCGCCAAAGAGATGGTATTGTATCTGGATGAGTTGCAACATGCCAATGGCCTTTTCTACCATGCACCGGACGTGCCTTTTTATTGGGGACGGGGCGACGGCTGGATGGCGGTAGGAATGACCGAACTTCTGTTCAATTTACCGGAAAGCGATCCCAACAGGGAACGCATCCTTAAAGGGTATCTCCTGATGATGAACAATCTGAAAAAATATATCAACAGAGACGGACTTTGGAATCAACTGATCGATGATCCCGAATCCTGGACGGAAACATCCGGATCGGCCATGTTCACTTATGCCATGATTGCCGGTGTGAAGAACGGCTGGCTGGATGAGGGGGAATTTGCACCTGTCGCCCGCAGGGCCTGGCTCTCATTGTGCAATTATATAAACGATGACAATGATCTTACCGAAGTATGTATCGGCACTGGTAAAAAGAACAGTAAGCAATATTACCTTGATCGCCCTCGTATAGCAGGCGATTTTCATGGACAAGCGCCTGTATTATGGTGTGCTTATGCCTTACTCGATAAATAGTCTAATGAAATTGAACGTTTTCGTTAAGCTAAATGAGCAGAGGATAAGCTTGCTTATACTATGCCATAGCGAAAAAACGCCTAATGAAATTGAAAGGTTAATGTGTCAGCGATTTAGAATACTTCAATAAAACAACTTCAATTATGAGACATCTGTATGCTTGTTTATGTATCTTTTCCCTTCTTTGCTTTGGTTGTGAAGATGGTCCGGATGATCCGGGCAATAGCGAAAAGCCTGCTCTGAAAATAAATACACAGGAAAAACTGGTTGCGAATGCTGCCGGATCATTCGACATCTATGTGACTTCCAATAGTTCATGGACCATTGAATCCAAAAATTCATGGCTGAGACCGGAAAGAAAGGAAGGAAAAGGGGATATATCGGTAAGAATTCAGTATGATGAGAGTACTGCGGATAAACGTACCGGTATCATTGTGTTTACCTGTGAAGGGGTATCCCCTGTTGAACTGACCGTAACCCAGACCAGGCTTACGTTCACCAATCCCATAGCGGGAATACCGGATCCGTGGATCATAAAGCATGAAGGATCTTATTACCTGTGTAAAGCGGACGGAAATGGAATAAATATAGCCCGGTCCGACAAGCTGTCCGAATTCCCCCATACCCGCAGGGTATGGAATTGTCCTATTGACGTGGGGAACAGTAAACCGTGGAACGTGACACATGTCTGGGCGCCCGAATTACATCGCGTCGACGGCAGGTGGTACATCTATTACGCTGCCGGACGTCCCCACTCAGAGACAAATTCCTACGGCTATCAGCGTAGCGGGGTATTACGGGCGAAGACCGACGATCCGATGGGGGAGTGGGAAGATATGGGCATGCTCTATACGGGCGATAACTACCAGCCGGGCGTCGTGCCCGATGCTTCCAACACCCATTACGCGATTGATCTGGGTGTATTCATGTTGAACGGAAAATTATACGCTGTGTGGTCGGGGAATCCGGCTGGCAGTTCCGAGCAAAAGCTCTACATTGCCGCCATGTCTGATCCCTGCACCATATCCTCGTCAAGATCCGCGATATCGGGTGCCGATAAGTATTGGGAACTCATCTCTTCTGCGACGAAAATAAATGAAGGACCGGCATTCCTGAAAAACAGGGAGCAGGGTAAATTTTTTGTGGTCTACTCCTGCAACGGTTCATGGACAAAGCACTATCGTCTGGGTTATATTATGCTCAATGATACGTTGGCTGATCCCACCCATCCTGCTAACTGGACTAAGTCCGTAACGGACGTCTTTTACCGCAACGATGATTCGGCCGGTGCTGATGGAGTGAACGGAGTGGGGCACTGTAGCTTCACAAAATCGCCTGACGATGCGGAAGACTGGATCGTCTACCATGTCAAAAACCGTAACGACAGCGGTTGGTCATCAGGCAGGTCGACATTCATTCAGAAATTTACGTGGAAGCCCGATGGAACACCGTCTTTCGGAACTCCTGCGGGATGGGGAGAGAGCCTGGCAATCCCTTCGGGTGAAAGCCACTGATGCTCATCATCAATATTATTGTCGGCACGGGTATGGGGCATATCCGTGCCGATGTTTATCAGTGTTGTACCGCTTGTACTTTAGGAATATGAGGGTAAAATAGACATCCGCCTTGAAGGCGGTCGTCGGGTGCCCGGGTAAACAAATATATGCAAGATACTGTTTTTTCTGTAAGAACAGGGATCAGGGAATATCCTGTAATCTGCTTTTACGGGGTGGAATACCGTAACGTTTGGTATATAGGCTTATCAAATGCGATATATTCTTGAAGTTGTACATGGCGGCTATATCTGTAATGCTCATATCCGAATTGACCACTAATGAGTTGATTTCTTCCATTTTCCTGTCTAACATCCATTGATAAGGCGTTTGTCCGAAACACTTCTTAAAATGACGTGTGAAAGTTTTTATGCAATCATAACCACAAAGTCCCGCCAGTTCATACATATTTTTTGCAGAAGAGTAATTACTTAACACACTATCCTCAAAGCGTTTTGATTTTGAAGAACGCGGGATCAGTTTTACAAGTACGATCTCATTATCGGGCGACGAGGTAACTCTGCTTTTTAGTCCGTCCGAGAAAGTAAACGTGCATGATACTACATCCGTCAGCAAATATTTGCGTACGTCATTCCTTCTGTTATTTTTTAAAATGATTATCCGCAATAGTTCCTATTGTAAATTCTTGACTTGAAATCAGGAGCATACGTTACAGCGGCTATCAACAGTCTTTCAAACTGGTTTTCCCCGAAGTAACGCCTGTTGAATTTATAACAGAACTGGTTGAGATAATATTGCAAGTATTCCGGTTTTATCTTGTAATACACGCCCAAGAGCTGTCGTTTGGCATTGCTGATCGCGGTATGGACCCAGGGCAGCACATTGGAAAGATCCTCGTGTGGAATAACGGATGCCGTATGTGAATGGACATGCTCTTTCAATTTAGTGTAAGAAGTTGAGTCATCGGTGGTCAGGTCCGCCGTGCTTTCAACGTGCTCTTTGACATTCCTTGTAATTGTACCGGCTTTCAAGTCGTTGATGACTTTCATCTTCAGGTATCTGACCTTCTTGGGTTTCTTACCCGGTTTGGGGTTTTCAACGGTTTTGCTTTCAGCCATTACCAGCACTTTGGTCTTTTTTTGGCTCCCGCGGCCGCGCTTCAACGGTTTGTCCCTCTCTTGAAGGGATATTTCGGTGGAAAAGAAGGCGTCGTCCAACTCGATGGCTCCCTCAAGGGTGTACTCATCATCGCGTTTGCCCATCACGTCACGCAGTTTATTGACCATTTCCCATATGGGCTGGTAACGCTTGTGCCCCAGCTGGCGCTGCAGCTCCGCCGCGGAAAAGGAGCCCTTGGTCGCCGTGAGCAGGTGCATGGCCACGAACCAGTAACGGTAAGGCAGGTTGGAGTGCTGCATGACGGTGCCTGAACGCAAGGTTTGGCGTGCGCGACAACGCTTGCATTCATAGGCCTGCTTGTTTTCCAGCCAATAATGTTCTTTACAATTGCAATGCCGACAGGTTACTCCCATTTGGTCTCTTTGTTCTTTGAATTTTTTCCGACAGGATTCCTCATCGGGGTAATTTATAGCAAAATCCAGGATATTCATAGCTTGAATCTTTATATCGTTATCGATGTAAATATAATGAATATCAGTGAATTGCACAAGCATTTTTGAAACTTATTTATAACTTTTTCCCGCTAAATTCTTTAGGAATAACTGCGGATAATCATATTTTTTAATTTAATGCCGTCCATACAATCTTCCACTACTTAGATGAATATTTTTAATGACCGCAGTCAAGACAGCGAATATGCTACTTTTACAGGGTTTTGCAGATAAGTGTATAAATTATTGATATATAGTTGGGTAGGGTGTTTTTGACTTTTATTTGTCGATAATTTTTAATTCGACACCCCCTTTTGCAATCGCTGTTTGTCTGATTCTTTTTGATAATTCCGTATTTGTTTTACCATTTAACGCCTTCCGGATCGTAGGGTACGTTACATTGAGCAGTTTCATAATCTCTTTTCGTACCGAATAGTCAACTTTTATGATAGTATTTTCCATTTTTGTTATATGTGAAAATTTTTCTATACCTTTATAGCGGTTTTCAAATTGAAACTTTACGCAAAGTTATAGACAATTTTCTAATTAATCAAATTTTCCCGGACAATTTTCTATTTTTTCATGAAAATAATACAAAGGTTATATCAATATATAAATGAGAAGGGGGTAAGGCCGGCTGAGTTTGAGAGGATGATTGGCGTTTCCAATGGTTATATAAGTAAAATGTATGCAAGGCTTTCGGATGTAGGGGAGGGTATTCTTTTACAGATAATAGAAAATTGTCCGGATTTGAACCCGATGTGGTTGATTTTAGGCAGAGGTGAAATGTTCAATGATCCGGGAGATAATAATATCCCTGAATCGGTTTTGGATAAACTCATCGGTGAAATCAAAGAATTATCAGCCAAAAATGAGAGACTAAAAATGGAAAATGAACGTTTGTCCAATGAGATAGGGAAAAAAAGCCTGTCTTATAATCCTTCTTCTGTTGTCGAGCCGTAATTGAGGCCATATAATTTTACCATCCATTTGGTCGAAAAAAAAGGAAGTTGCCTTGTTAGAGACAACTCCCTCTCCAAAAAAGAACCTGATTTTTATCTGAACGTGTAGCGCAAACTGAGTGCAAATCCGCTAAACCAGTAGTCGTTATAGCTGTTGGTGAAGTTGAACGACGGCTTCCAATCCAGAGAGATATTAAAAGGTGCCGAGGGAAAAACATATTCGATACCCCCGATCAGGTCGGCTCCCAGCAGAAAAGAACTGCTGTAATGATTCCTGTCTTTGTGTATTCCTCCGATATGCGCGCCAAGACCCACGTACCAATCTAAACCGGGCGCTCCGGGAATCGGTTGTTGGTATTCGTACAATCCGGTCAATTGGAAGTAATGAGGTGATGCCGCGAGGATAAATTCGCCAGCCGATGCGGGAGCAAAAAAATGTTTCAGCGTTACACCGCTGTCATAGCCCAATCTCACACCGAGGGCGGTATTGTACTGTTGTGCATTGAGTGTAGTTGCAAAAGCTGTCATTAGAAGAGCTGCGAAAAGTAGTTTTTTTAGTTT